>NZ_CP034015.1:2434233-3035645 GCF_003855395.1 Shewanella livingstonensis
GCCATAAAACCTTGGGGCAAAATACAACTTATACCGGTTGAACAGACAGGGGCGGAAGAAGTGACATACTTTTTTGCACCAAGTATGAATTATCAGCTGGTAAAAGCGCATTATCATGGGATGATTTTACAAGGTATTATTGAACTGGATAGTTATGCTTCATCTTGCGACCCAATAGCAAAGAATTAACGATTAACCTGGGTTTCTGTGACGGGTAAGTTTCTTTGGCGGGTAAACAACTTAAGTCAACGGGCCTTGGTTGTAATAGGTAATTGAACATGATTAGCAGGCTCGAATGTGCTCATTAACCATGTAAACCACGTTGTAACAAATCCTTTTATGCCCGCCATCCCATGTAATGGTAACAACCCTTCCAATAGCATAGGCTAGATAACATTATCGATCTCCTATTGGGATTACCTGAGTTTGTCTATCTTAGACTCTTTTGGCTGGTGAATATGACCACCTTTGTTACATTACATTGATATAATGTCCAGCTAATATTCCCATTGGAGCCGTCATGGCCAACGTGGTAAATAAAGCCATTTTTAGCAGTCGCATTTTGTCGATAAATTTAGTGACTTACCATACTAATCATCGAGTGATGATACATATCGATCCGGTACAACAAGGGCGCTACTACAAATTGAATTTTGTATTGGTGCAACCTAAAGTGGGTGGGGTGTTTAGTTGTGCAAAATACATAGTGAATTTATGGGGGCGGGTATACTTGTTTCGTCCTGATAAGTATGAGCATAGCGTGACGAAGATTGAGTCTGGCAAACGAGTATTATTAAGTTTTGCATTGAATATATAAACTGATGGACTTAATCTGGCCTGTTGATCAACAGGCTCAAACTTGAGTGCCCGACTTGTAATCGCTTAACGGCTATAAATGAACTTCTATAAATCAACAGCAATCAACAAACTGCAATCAATAATACCGTACCGATAAGTTAATCGATTAACTTTCATGAACCAGTTTGGGGTTACTCTGTAACTGTTGAGTTAATGCTGTTGTCTGCTTATGGGTATCACTTGCCGTAGCGTATTGTCGCTTAGCGACCACTTGAACTCCCTCGGTAGAGAGTTTGAGGTTTAAATCGCCATTTGGCACACAACAACAAGGTAGGCACTCGTTGGATTTCAATTCTGCCAACGGCTCAGTGATATAGCTAACTTCTCCTGATATCACCGTAGTTTTACACGCACCACAAAAGCCGTTACGACACTCTGAAAATACGTGTACTTTTTTCGACTCAAGTGCGGCTAATAAGCTTGAATGTTGGCCGTCAAATAAAATAATCGGCTGTCCTTTCAAGCTTACGATAGGCGCTTTTTTGAAAAATTTGTTATAGGTCAAAATCTAAAAACTCATCGCTATTAACGGAAGAATCAATTTGTCCAACAAGGTATGAAGACACTTCTACTTCTTGTGGGGCAACTTGTACAGCGTCACTTTCCAACCAATTCTTCATCCATGGAAGAGGGTTTGATAGCTCTTCATATGGCTGTGGTAAATGCACTGATTTCATTCGTTGGTTAGTAATAAATTCAACGTATTGACATAATATTTGTTCATTAAGACCAATCATTGAACCATCTTTGAATAAGTATTTAGCCCATGCTTTTTCTTGTTCAGCTGCTTTAACAAATAAGTCATACGCTTCTTGCTTACACTCAGCAGCTATTTCACCCATTTCAGGGTCGTCTTTACCACCTTGCATTAAAGCTAAAATGTGTTGTGTGCTATTAAGGTGTAACGCTTCATCGCGGGCAATTAAGCGAATAATTTTGGCGTTACCTTCCATGACACGACGCTCAGCAAAAGCAAAAGAACAGGCAAAACTGACATAGAAACGAATCGCTTCTAAAGCGTTGACCGACATCATGCACAAATACAATGACTTTTTAAGTATACGTGAATTAACAGTGATTTCTTTAGCGTTAATGACGTGCGTTCCTTCACCTAGCAAGTTATTAATCTGGGTGAGGTTAATCAAGTCATCGTAATAAGCGGCAATATCACCGGCACGCTTTAATATTTCGTCATTTTGCACAATATCGTCAAATACAACCGATGGATTATTAACAATATTACGAATAATGTGAGTGTACGAACGTGAGTGAATGGTTTCAGAAAACGACCATGTTTCAATCCACGTTTCTAATTCAGGTAGCGATACCAAAGGCAAAAATGCCACATTCGGTGAGCGACCTTGAATTGAGTCAAGTAAGGTTTGGTATTTCAGATTGGATAAGAAAATATGCTGTTCGTGGTCAGGTAAATTACCGAAATCAATTTTGTCACGGCTGACATCAACTTCTTCTGGACGCCAGAAAAACGATAATTGCTTTTCAATTAGTTTTTCAAAGACTTCATATTTCTGTTGATCGTAGCGTGCCACATTAACGGTTTGACCGAAAAACATAGGTTCTTTGGTTGAATCGTTAGGTGTTTGACAAAATGTTGAGTAAGCCATTATTTAGGTGTCCTGATAACGCATTTTTCAAAAAGCGGGGAAGGCCCCCGCTAAATATAGATAAAGTAATGATTAAATTTTACACGCACCACCGCCACAGTCATCGTCTTCTTCTTCGACAGCAATAATGTCGTCAAACTGATCAGAAGCACCGTCGCGAGTATTATGATAGTACAATGTTTTAATGCCCAGTTTGTATACGCTTAGCAAGTCTTTTAGCAAGGTTTGCATTGGTACACGACCGCCTTCAAAACGGCTTGGGTCATAGTTGGTGTTGGCCGAAATAGCTTGGTCAATAAATTTCTGCATTAAACCAACAAGTTGGATGTAACCATCATTGTTTGGCATGTTCCAAAGTAATTCGTACTTGTCTTTAAGTAGCTCGAAGTCAGGTACTACTTGCTTTAGCTGACCATCTTTACTGGCCTTAACACTGATTAACCCACGTGGAGGTTCAATACCGTTAGTCGCATTTGAAATTTGCGATGAGGTTTCTGACGGCATTAGTGCAGACAAGGTTGAGTTACGTAAACCATACTGCTTAATGTCGCTACGTAAGCTTTCCCAGTCCATGTGCAATGGTTCGTCACAAATCTTGTCTAAATCACGCTTGTAAGTATCGATAGGTAAAATACCTTTCGAATACGTAGTCTCGTGGAATAACGGACAAGCCCCTTGCTCTTTAGCTAGGTTCATTGATGCTTTGAGTAAATAAAACTGAATCGCCTCAAAGGTTTTGTGAGTTAGGTTATTTGCTGAACCGTCTGAGTATTTTTTACCGTTTTTAGCTAAGTAGTTAGCAAAGTTAATGACACCAATACCTAAGGTACGGCGATTCATTGAACTCGTTTGTGCCGCTTTAATTGGGTAATCTTGATAATCAAGTAAGTTATCTAGGGCACGTACGGCTAAATCAGCTAGTGGCTCAAGTTCAGATAAATCGGTAATTGCACCTAAGTTAAGTGCTGACAGAGTACATAATGCGATTTCACCGTCTGGGTCATCAATGTTTGTCAGTGGCTTAGTCGGCAAAGCAATTTCTAAACATAAGTTAGATTGCTTAATGGGTGCTACTTTAGAGTCAAACGGACTGTGAGTATTACAGTGATCCACGTTCTGAATATAGATACGCCCAGTAGAAGCACGCTCTTGCATCATCAGTGAAAACAGTTCAACCGCTTTAATCTGCTTTTTACGCACATTGCTGTCTTGCTCGTACTGTAGGTATAAGCGTTCAAATTCAACCTGGTCTTCAAAGAAGGCATCATAAAGACCTGGCACATCTGATGGGCTAAATAGACTGATATATTCGCCTTTAATCAAACGTTGGTACATCAATTTGTTTAGCTGCACACCATAGTCAAGATGACGTACACGGTTATCTTCAACACCACGGTTATTTTTCAGCACCAGTAGCGATTCAACTTCTAGATGCCATAAAGGATAGAAAAGGGTTGCTGCGCCGCCACGTACGCCGCCTTGAGAACAAGACTTCACCGCAGTTTGGAAATACTTATAAAATGGTAAACAACCGGTGTGGAATGCTTCACCGCCGCGTATAGGGCTGCCAAGGGCGCGAATACGACCTGCGTTAATACCAATACCAGCACGTTGGCTAACGTATTTAACGATAGACGATGCAGTCGCATTGATTGAATCTAGGCTGTCATCACACTCAATCAACACACATGAGCTGAACTGACGAGTAGGGGTACGTACACCAGCCATGATTGGCGTAGGAAGTGAAATCTTAAACAAAGATGTCGCGTCATAGAAGTCTTTAATGTACTTCAAACGGATTTCTTTTGGATAACGTGCAAACAAACACGCCGCCACTAATATGTATAAAAACTGCGCGCTTTCATATACTTCATGAGTCACACGGTTTTGCACTAGGTATTTGCCTTCTAATTGCTTAACCGCAGCATAAGAGAAGTTCATATCGCGCCAGTGATCGATATAGGTGTCTAATGTTTCAATTTCTTCGCGCGTGTAATCGGCCAAAATATGCTTATCATATTTACCAATTTCGACTAACTTGGTGACATGGTCGTATAATGTTGGCGGCTCAAACTGGCCAAAGGCTTTTTTACGTAAATGAAATACTGCTAAGCGGGCAGCCACAAATTGGTAATCAGGCGCCTCTGGAGAGATCAAGTCAGCCGCAGCTTTAATGATCGTTTCATGAATGGCTTCTGTTGGAATGCCGTCAAAAAACTGCAGATGAGATCGAAGTTCTACTTCAGATACTGAGACGTTTTTTAATCCCTTGGCTGCCCAAGTGATCACGCGATGAATTTTATCTAAATCGATCGATTCACGTTCGCCACTGCGTTTAGTGACTGTCATATTGCTATTCATTGAAGAGAGGCCTTGGTTTTATATCTAATCATGTGATCTGTTGTTGGATGCCGTGCTGCTTGATTCGATCCGAACCAGTGACAAAACAATTCCATGTTAAAACAATCAAGCTGGTGTACTCACAACATGGCAGTTAAGTACCAGTACATTCAGTTAGCAACTACATCCTTTGGTATATCGTAGAGTAGTGTTTTGATTGTTAGCCACACACAAGATATGGTGTTATTTAAAATCTAAGATACAAGATAGTGAGGTTTGAGCTTTTTTGCAAGCCACAATTTCATTAACTTCTTGTGGATAACTTGAGGATAAACGGCAGGGTTAGTAACAACTAACCCTAGAGCCCAAATTCATAAAGAGTTTTTGATAAATGATATTTTTTAATCCATCAAATGAGAAAAATTTGATCGCTAAAATAAACAGCGATCAAAAAAAATAGACCGTTTATTGGTTGATCTTTTGTTGGTTTTGATCGGGTGGAAATTGGTGCTGGTTAACTGTTCATTTCAGCCTAATAAGACCCGTTAAACTTCACTCATGCTTTGTTCATTTATCAAAAATAACCCGCTAACGTTATGCCCAAATACGGTCATTATTCAGTGAAGAATTGCTTTAGTGACGCACCATGTTCAAATTGCTTGCTAGCTGGCCATGTGTCCGGTTGGTCTGTAGTAGATAAATACCCCCATAAGGCAACCCCCCCAATCATACTCGCATTGCGCGCGGCAACTAAATCGCGTTCGGCATCGCCTAGATATAAGATACTTTGAGGAGCAATGGCAATTTGTTGTGCTGCTAACAGCATTGGAGCGGTATGAGGTTTAGAGTGGCGGGTGCTATCGCCACTGATCATAGCTTTTAATTTATAGGTTAAGCCCAGTTTTTCCACTAATGGCCGGGAAAAGCGAGCAGGTTTATTGGTCACTACGCCATAAGGGATAGCTTGTGAATCTAATAAAGATAAGAGCTCGGGTAGGTCATCGAATAAACGGCTATGGTCGCCATTTATGCGGGCATAATGACGCAAGAGCGCCTGCTGAATTTCAACTTGAACGTATTCATCAGCGTCAGGAATAGCTGTTTTAACTAAATATAAGCTGCCATGTGATGCCGCGTGGCGCATCATTTCCAGCGGTTGGACGTTAAAACCGGCTTCATCCAAACTGAGATTTAATGCCTGGACTAAATCAGGAGCGGTATCGGCTAAGGTACCGTCTAAATCAAACAGTACTCCTTTTATATCGTGCTTATGCAAGGGCTCGCTCCTAACTGGGAATAATGACAATCGATTCACACAACCCTTTTAGCGTTATTGAATAACATAACGCTACTGTGCTGCATTCACGTTGAAATGTTGAAAAGAATCACCTGGATGATCAATCAATTTTTTGAGTGGCTATCATATAGTTTACATCAACGCTTTTGGTGTACTTAAACACTCCCGACAAAGGGTTGTAGGTAATTCCCAGCGCATCTTTACACAATAAGTCGGTGTTATCGACCAAAGCCATCAGTTCCGATGGGCGAATAAATTTACTGTGGTCGTGGGTACCAATAGGGAGCATTTTTAACAAATACTCCGCACCAATAATCGTTTGCAGATATGACATCATATTGCGATTAATGGTCGAGATAAATACAAAGCCATTAGGTTTGACCATGTCACAACACGCTTGAATAACCGATTGTGGATCGGGTACATGCTCAAGCATTTCCATGCAGGTTACCACATCGTAATGCTCGTGGTGACTATCGCGATGCGCTTCAGCGGTAGTTTTAAGATAGTTAACGGAAACGCCAGACTCTAATGCGTGCAGTTTTGCTATTTCAAGCGGCTCTGTTCCCATATCAATCCCATCAACATGAGCACCAAGGCGCGCCATACTTTCTGACAAAATGCCACCACCACAGCCTACATCTAATACTTTTTTGTCGAAAATACCGTCAGCAGTTTGGTCAATGTAGTTTAAACGCAGTGGATTAAGTAAATGTAATGGCTTGAACTCGCCATTGAGATCCCACCAAGTTTGCGCCATGGCTTCAAATTTTGCGATCTCTAGCGGATCTACATTGGGAGTCGACTGTTCAGCGTGTGACATAACGTAACCTAAGTGTTTAATAAAGTATGCTGGCTATTATAGCGATAACCTTTGCAAATAGTAGTCAACAATGGCTTTGCGCATTCACACTTGTTCATAAAACATCCATTTAAGTGAGGAAAATGATCATTTCTGTCGCTTAAGGCGATAAAGCATCGGTAAGTAGGGATTTATTTTTGTTAAAATTTAGCCATATATTAGCTAACGAATAAACTAAATCGGCTGAAAATGTTAGCTTTTTTATAATTATTAGGAGTGATAGAACATTTGGTAGGTCTTTGCTCTGGCGACATTAAATATCTGTGTTAGAATGCCAAATCACGTTTTTAAGCTAGATAATAATATGGAAGTTTTATTGTCAGCTCACTTTAGGGGAACGCGCAGTTTATGACTGATCTGGCATCATCTATTTCGCCAATTAACATCGAAGACGAACTTAAGAATTCTTACCTTGATTACGCTATGAGCGTAATTGTAGGTCGTGCATTACCTGACGTTCGTGACGGTTTAAAACCTGTTCACCGTCGAGTATTGTTCGCAATGAGCGAATTAAAAAACGATTGGAACAAACCATATAAAAAATCCGCTCGTGTCGTTGGTGACGTAATTGGTAAGTATCATCCTCATGGTGATACTGCTGTATACGATACAATCGTCCGTATGGCGCAACCGTTCTCGCTACGCTATACATTGATTGACGGACAAGGAAACTTTGGTTCGGTCGACGGTGACTCTGCTGCTGCGATGCGTTATACCGAAATCCGCATGCAAAAGTTGGCGCATTCATTATTAGCCGACCTTGAAAAAGAAACTGTGGATTTTGTGCCTAACTACGATGGCACCGAGATGATCCCTGCGGTATTACCTACACGCGTACCGAACCTATTAATTAATGGTTCATCAGGTATTGCGGTTGGTATGGCCACCAATATTCCACCACACAACTTAACTGAAGTCGTGAAGGGCTGTTTAGCGTTAATCGAAGAGCCAAGCTTATCGATTGAACAGTTAATGGAATACATTCCAGGTCCAGATTTTCCAACAGCAGCATCAATCAACGGTCGTAAAGGCATTATCGATGCTTATCACACTGGCCGTGGCCGCGCGATTATGCGCTCTAAAGCGGATGTTGAAACTGACGAGAATGGTCGTGAGCGAATTATCGTTCATGAAATTCCATATCAAGTTAACAAAGCCCGTTTGATTGAAAAAATTGCCGAGCTTGTTAAAGATAAAAAATTAGAAGGTATCAGTGGCCTACGCGACGAGTCTGATAAAGACGGTATGCGTATTGTTATTGAAATCAAACGCGGTGAAGTGGGTGAGGTTGTATTAAACAACTTATATTCTCAAACCCAAATGCAGTGTTCTTTTGGTATCAACATGGTGGCATTGACTAACGGTCAGCCTAAATTGTTTAACCTTAAAGAAATGCTGGAGTGTTTTATTCTTCATCGCCGTGAAGTAGTAACACGCCGTACTGTATTTGAACTGCGTAAAGCCCGCGAACGAGCTCATGTTCTTGAAGCACTTGCCATTGCATTGGCTAACATCGACCCTATTATTGCGCTTATTAAAGCCTCACCTACACCTGCAGAAGCCAAAGCAAAATTGGTTGCACAAGGTTGGGAATTAGGTCATGTACAAGGCATGCTTGAAAAAGCTGGCGATGACGCTGCACGCCCTGAATGGTTAGAGCCAGAATTTGGTATCCGTGACGGTCAGTACTATTTAACTGAGCAACAAGCACAAGCGATTTTGGAATTACGTCTGCACCGTTTAACCGGTCTAGAACATGACAAGATTTTAGCTGAATATGAAGAGCTATTAGTACTTATCGCAGGTTTGTTATTCATTCTTCGTACTCCATCGCGTTTGATGGAAGTGATTAAAGAAGAATTAGAAGAAATACTTGAGCAATACGGTGATGAACGTCGCACGATCATCAACGCTAACGAAATTGACATGAGTCTTGAAGACTTAATCAATGAAGAAGACGTTGTAGTGACTTTATCTCACTTGGGTTACGCAAAATACCAAGTACTGTCTGATTACCAAGCGCAGCGTCGTGGTGGTAAAGGCAAAGCGGCAACTAAAGTAAAAGATGAAGATTTTGTTGAAAAGCTATTGGTGGCAAACACCCATGACACCATCTTGTGTTTCTCTGACTTTGGTAAGATGTACTGGCTAAAAGTGTATCAATTACCATTGGCAAGTCGTACTGCCCGTGGTCGTCCAATTGTTAACTTATTACCACTTTCTGACGGTGAACACATTACTGCTATTCTACCGGTACGTGAGTATGCAGATGATAAATATATTATCATGGCAACCGCGCACGGAACCGTTAAGAAAACAGCATTAACAGCTTACAGCAATCCTCGTGCAAACGGCATTATTGCGGTGAACCTAAAAGACGGTGACCAATTAATTGGCGTTGATATTACTGAAGGTAGTGACGACATTATGTTGTTCTCTAACGAAGGTAAAGTGGTTCGCTTTAATGAAAAAGCACGAGATTCTGAAACTGGTGAAGTGAAGATAGATGCTGAAACTGGCGAAGAAATCATTGCACTACGCCCAATGGGTCGTACTGCAACTGGTGTTCGTGGTATTAAGCTTGATGCGGGCCAAAAAGTGGTGTCGTTAATTGTCCCTAAAGGAGACGGTGCTATTTTAACTGTAACTGAAAACGGTTACGGTAAGCGTACTGAGCTGAGTGAATACCCAGCGAAGAGCCGCGGCACTAAAGGTGTAGTATCAATTAAAGTCAGTGAACGTAATGGTGAAGTTGTTGGTGCTGTTCAAGTAGGCACATTTGACGAAATCATGTTGATCAGTAATAAAGGCACCTTAGTGCGTACTCCTGCTGAAGGCGTATCCATTATTGGTCGTAACACTCAAGGTGTGACTATCATCCGTACCGCAGAAGACGAGAAAGTTGTTGGTTTGCAGCGTATTGAAGAAATTCAGACTGAAGTATTGTTAGACGAAGAAGGCAATGTTATTCCGCCTGCAGACATTATCGACGGTGAAGTTACCGACGTTGAGACTGCTGAGTCGACAGATACTGACGTAGAAAGTGATATTGAAAGTGATATTGAAAGTGATGTAGAGAGCGACGAGCAGGACTAATCTGAGCGTTTACTTTGTAGCATCAATAACGAGCGCCTTATGGCGCTCGTTTTATTTTACGGAAAATAATTCATCAAAATAGGCAGATAAAAGTCTATTCAATCGGCGTTAAAGTCCTTAGTATTAATAGCCTTATGTGTGTATTAAAAATTGAGTCAAGGAGTTGTCTGTGAGCGCGATTTATAATTTCTGTGCTGGTCCTGCCATGTTACCTCAAGCTGTGATGCAAAAAGCACAACAGGAATTAATTGATTGGAATGGCCTTGGCGTCTCCGTGATGGAAATCAGTCATCGCAGTAAAGAGTTTATTGCCCTGACCGAGCAAGCAGAAGTTACCCTGCGCAAGTTAATGAACATTCCTAAAAATTATCATGTGTTATTTATGCATGGTGGTGGTCGAGCGCAGTTTTCTAACGTGGTGAATAACTTCTTAGGTGATAATGGCCGAGCGCTTTATTTGATTAGTGGTCAATGGTCATCTTCAGCGGTAACAGAAGCGCAAAAACTTGTAGGTGAGGACAGTATCGACAGTATTAATATTGTCGAGCAGATCAATGGCCTCAATCAAGTGACATTACCAGACTTAAGTGCAATCGATAAAGATTATCGTTATGTGCATTACTGCTCCAATGAAACCGTAGATGGCATCGAGATTTTTGAAGAGTTTACCAGTCCGTGGCCAATCGTTGCTGATTTATCATCGACCATAATGTCGCACGAAATTGATGTCAGCAAATACGGTCTTATTTATGCCGGCGCACAAAAGAACATTGGTCCATCAGGTTTGTCGATTGTGATTGTGCGTGACGATATGCTTAAACTACCCAGTCTGCCACAGTCATCAATTATGGACTATCGTGTTGCCGTTGAGCATGGCTCTATGTTTAATACGCCACCTACATTTGCGTGGTACTTAGCCTCTGAAGTGTTTGCTTGGTTGGAAGCCAATGGCGGTGTCAGTGCGATGGCTGACGTTAACCAACAAAAAGCCAAGTTACTGTATGAATGTATCGACAGTAATCCATTTTATAAAAATGGCGTTGCACCACAAAATCGCTCACGCATGAACGTTACGTTTCAACTCGTGAATGATGCACTGGACAGCGAATTTTTAGCTCAAGCAGAGCAGGCCGGTTTAGTCGCGTTAAAAGGCCACCGCATTGTTGGTGGTATGCGCGCGAGTATTTATAACGCCATGCCGCTAGCGGGTGTACAAGCGTTAGTAGACTTTATGAATAGCTTTGCCGTAAAGCACAGCTAATTTAAAAAGTTTTTTAACGTAAGATCGACTTAATAAAAACAAAGCGAATGCCCAGCAGCATTCGCTTTTTTTATGTCATCAATAAATGTGTCTTTTATCGCTATATCATTGATCGAACCAATCATGCTACTGGTCATTGTTGAATTGGCGTTTTGTTAATTCATCGGCTTTAATTTACAGCGCAGTAAAGTATGACCTAGGCCAATGTTGTCGATGTCTTCATCGACATATAACCCAGCATCAATGATCATGTTAAGCATATCTTTACTGTGATACATCCGGCTATTACCATTGGCAATCGCGGTAAAATACAAAGAGGTTGCGTTAACGCAGTAGGCACCAGCTTCGTGAGGTTGTCGGTCCCAATAGGTCTCTAAAATACACAGTTCACTGTCAGGTTTCATTGCAGCCACCGTGCGCTTCAGAATAGTGACAATTTGTTGTTTAGAAAAACAATCTAAAAATTGACTCATCCAATACACATCACCTCCTTGGTAAAAAGGTTTGTTGCTATCAAGTAAGTCTGTTTCAAACGGATGAACTCGGTCTGCAACCAAACATGCTTGGGCATTTTTCATTGCCACAGCAAGTTGACCTGGTAAATCCATAATGGTGACGTTGACGTTTTTATTATAGCGGGTGCAGGCAAATGCCCATTTACCGGTATTACCGCCTACATCAATAATATGAGCTGGCTGTGACTTGAAAATCAAAGGTAATAAACTGTCAAAGGCATGATCTGAATAGTAATGATCAAACTCAAACCAGCTTTTTTTAGTTTGTTCCGGTAGCTGACTCAGCCCTGGGTAAATTGTGTCCCAATCGCCAAAGTGTTTAAGTCCTATTGCTTTGCCTTGCTTAAGTGAATCATCAAGGTCAAACAAGCCTTGATAGCAAACATCATGGATGAAGTTTAGATTTTTTGAGGCCATATCATCATGGAGTAAGAAATAACCCGTTTTATCGAGTCGATAACGATCATCCTTACACCAAAAAATGCCCATACTTAATCCCATATCGAGCAATACGTGGATGGCATATTCAGACAATTCAACATGTTGAATCAGTTGAATTAAGCTAATACCTTCGTCTCCGGTGTCATCAACCTTTGTGAGTATGCCAAATTGACTTAAGCAACGAGCGACTTGAAAGCTTACCGGTGCGAAGGCTATTTTTTGTGCTTCAAACTTAGCCTCAAATGCAGACATTTTTTTAGGAGATTGATAAAAAGACATTACGGATATTAACTCAAAGGAGATAGTGATATGGCTCCTATAGTAGCAAAGCCACTTAAACAAGGTTTTGATCTACTTCTGGTTTTACTGCCGCTTACCACAATAATATACCTTATGGAGGCCGAGAGTAACGCTCATATCATATTCACTTATCGACACGGCTGTTGTGGTTTTTTTTGATGTTAAAGTTTGAAAAATAGACCCGCCCTATATTGAAAGCTTGAGCGTGTTCGGAATGGATGTTGTAACACAGGATAGCGTTTGGATGTATTGACACAATAATATTATCTTGTTGATAAGATAGAATGAGACAGATCGGATGGAGTCATTCCATCAGTGTCATTCTACCTTATTAACTGACTTATTTAGCTCAGTAAACCGAACAAAATAGCGGTCATTGACAGTAAACCAGTAATAACAACGAAAATATTGCTTATACGGCCACGGTAAGCTTTTAGTGCCGGTACCTTGTGTATCGCATACATTGGCATGAGATATAAAATAGCCGCAATAACGGGACCACCCAGCGCTTCAATCATACCAAGAATACTTGGATTTATAATCGCAACGGCCCAAATAGTAAAAAACATAAATCCTAAAATAAATTTATTCAGATTTTTGCTGTTTGCTGACTTGCTGCTATTAGGCAGTTGCTTAGTAATAATACCTTTTAACCCTTCCGTGGCACCCATGTAGTGACCGAAGAAAGAGGAAATAATAGCGATGAAAGCAATTACAGGAGCAAAATAGCTGATAAAGCCACTCTCATGGACGTTGGCCAGATAAGACAAAATAGGTAGGTTATCGGCTTTAGCTTCCATTAATTGCGCTGGTGTTAACGATAATACGCAAGAGAACACGAACAACATTACAAATCCAACCAGCATTATGGCGGTGTTACGTAAGATAGCATCAGCTTTTTTAGAGGCATTAGCGCCGTGTTCTTTTTTGAGTGAAACAGAAAACTGAGAAATAGCAGGCGAGTGGTTAAAGGCAAACACTAATACCGGAATGGTTAACCAAACGGTGCCGAGAAAATTAGTTGTTGAAGGCACAACCATTAGCGCATCAAACTTCCAGTCTGGTATAAGGTACAAGGACATAAAAGCAAGGATTGCAACCAGCGGATAGACTAACAGTTGTGTCACCGATAGCATGAATTTTTCACCCGCTACCATTACCGACATCATGCACAATATAAGCGATCCTGAAAGTATCCAGCGAGGAATTCCACTCATTTTATCAACAATTTGCACCCCTGCCTCGGTAAGTGCAGGTGTACCGTCGAGCAACATTCTCGGTACTTCGGTAAACATGCCTAATTGATTAATAATGAAACTGTCGACAGTATTGGTTATCCCAACGCCATAAATTAACACGATAGGATAAATGGCTAAAAAATACAGCCAAGTAATCGCTTTACCTGCACCAACACCAAAATGCTCTTCAACTACTTGGGTGATATCACTACCAGGGATGGCGGATGAACACAGAAATCGGGACAGACCACGGTGTGCAAAGTAGGTCATTGGGCCTATCATGAGTGCCATTAACACTAATGGCCAAAAACCTCCCATTCCGGCATTAATCGGTAAAAATAAAATTCCGGCGCCAACTGCGGTGCCAAACAAGCTCAACATCCAGGTGGTATCCTGACGTGTCCAGCGTGTAGCTGAAACAACGATTGACTTGGGAACCTCTTGTACACTTATGGCTTCATTTTGCATGGCTGATTCACTTTGTTGATATATTCATTTCAGCGTCAGGCTATCTCTTTTTATGAAAAATTAAACAGCTATAGAGCCATTATGTTAATAATGATCATGCAATGGGAGCTGTATCTCGATGAACATAAATTAAAAACGACAAGCGGCTTCAATTCATATACAACCATGGCCTATAGATTTAACAGTGCGATTACTTTTATCGATACCCGAGAATTAATAGTAATTAGATATTAGGGCCTGTTGATCTTTCAAGGTTATTTTTGCAGCGAATTGTTGGCCATTTGTACAAGGCAGAGACTTTGAGGTGTAGTTATTCTACATAAAAAGTCGATAACACAGTAAAAATGGCCAACAAACGCTGCCCGAAGGGTTCGGCTAAAAACGTTTTACTCTTTGTTGAATGCATTTTGCTTAGATGACTAGGCATCAATCCATTCGCCTCGATTAAAACGTTTTTAACTCGAACAAAATTCAACCAGCAAAGATCAACAGGCCCTAGTCATATTGACTCAATTCGGTAAATTACATTGCTTAGATTTGACTGCACTTAACGCTGTTATTTGTAAAGACAGGTAGGTCTACCTAACCCAAATTGTGGTATTTGGCGATAAGATGGAATAACAAACGGCTATATCGGATAACTGATTATTATGTCATTTTGAGGGTGTATTTAAGCAGACAATGGGTAGACTTAACATAAACAAGGCCGCATTAAGCGACCTTGTTTATAGCGGAATATGACTTGCTAACCATTATCCAAATTGTATCGGTTATAACACTGCTGCAATTGATTTCGCTAAATAATCAACATTGGTTTTGCTAATGCCAGCAATACTGATACGGCTTGAGCCGACCATGTACACACTGTATTGCTGTTTAAGGATTGCCACTTGTTCTGGGTTAACACCTAAAAATGAGAACATCCCTTTTTGACGGGCGATAAAACTAAAGTCACGGTCAACACCATTGGCTGTTAATTGATTGACCAACATTGCCCGGTTACCATTAATTCGGTCACGCATCACTTTAAGCTCGTCTAACCATTGTTGCTTGAGGGCTGGGGTGCCTAAAATAGTCTCAACAATCGCAGCACCGTGTGCTGGCGGCATAGAATAAATGCAGCGCACTACATATAACAATACCGATTGGGCAACATCTACAGTTGCACTATCTTTAGCAACAATTGAGCAAGCGCCAATACGTTCGCGGTATAAACCAAAGTTTTTCGAGCAAGAGCTGCATAGAATCATGCTTTCAACTGCTGCAGCCATCTGACGAACGCCATAAGCATCTTCATCTACGCCGTCACCAAAACCTTGGTAAGCCATATCAATTAATGGTGTAAAACCTTGCTTAGCCGTCACCTTAACCACTTCATCCCACTGTTCGGTATTTAAATCCATGCCACTTGGGTTATGACAACACGCATGCAATAGCACGACATCATCTTTACCAATGGTATTTAAGGTTGCCAGCATTTGATCAAATTTGAGGGTTTTGTTGTCGTAGTCATAATACGGATAGGTTTTAACCGTAATGCCAGCCGCTTCAAATAAACCTGTGTGGTTGGCCCATGTAGGATCGCTTACCCATAAAACAGCATTAGGGTTACAACGCTTAATGAAGTCTGCTGCAACGCGAAGGGCACCAGTGCCACCAGGTGTTGATACTGTACGTACTCGATTAGCCAGTAATGCACTGTGGCTAGCACCAAAGGCTAATTCAGCTATTAATTGATTAAATGGCGCAGAACCTGTTGGGCCAATATACACTTTAGTCGTTTCGGTATCTAAACGAATCTTTTCAGCCGCTTTAACACAATCCAAAATGGGCGTATGTCCAACAGGATCTTTATAAACACCCACGCCTAAATCGACTTTATTAGGATGATTGTCTTCGCGGTATTGCGTTAATAAGCCTAGAATTGGATCGGCAGGCATCGCGGTTAATGAATTGAACATGAATTGACCTTCTTATTTAAATTTATAGGCATTAGGGCGAAATAAGCAAACAAGATACATATTATGGTCTTTAGCATAACGTGATTTACATCAATAAAGAACCGATAAATCAGCCTTATTAGGTCTTATGCAGCTCATCATCCATCTATTTTGGCAACTAAGTTCGACAGTTATTTATAGGCTGATCTGGTCCGATATGCAGATAAAAGTCTCACTAAAGTTAAAAAAAATTCAACTTGGACATAAAAGTCACCTAAAACAGTAAATAACGGTTGAATCCTTGGCGACAATCAGTAACGTAAGGGCTATGAAAAATTATTTAGTCGATTAGCCTGTAAACTGTATAGAAAAATTGCCACTAGGATCAACCTAAGTTCACTAAGGGGATGTAAGACCTATTTCTCCGGCGAAGCCTTTTACTCATCTGTCAGTCTATAGACGTTCAATGAGTGCAACACTAAGAAGAGTATCAATGAAACAACTGCGTCTAGACCACATTACTCGCATGAATGGCGAAATTAACATTCCAGGCTCTAAGAGCATTTCTAACCGCGCGCTGTTATTAGCCACTTTAGCGCAGGGGGAAACCACCCTAACTAACTTGCTCGACTCTGATGACATTCGCTATATGCTGGCATCATTAAAGCAACTTGGTGTGCAATATAAACTATCAAATAATAATACTGTTTGTGAGCTAACGGGTTTAGGCGGCGCTATTTCTGCCGCTTCAGCGCAATGTTTATTTTTAGGCAATGCCGGCACCGCAATGCGTCCGTTATGCGCGGCATTAACTTTAGGTCATGGTGAATTTACCTTAACGGGTGAACCTCGTATGGAAGAACGTCCTATAGGTGATTTGGTCGACGCACTACGCCAATTAGGTGCGGATGTCACTTACCTTAAAAACGAAGGCTTTCCACCATTGACCATCAAGGCAACGGGTCTAAATGGTGGTGATGTTGAAATTGCAGGTGACTTATCCAGCCAGTTTTTAACGGCATTACTCATGGTGGCACCGCTGACAAAAGACAGCGTCAACATTACCATTAAAGGCGAACTTGTATCTAAACCGTATATCGATATCACCATCGCGTTGATGTCACAGTTTGGCGTTAAGGTGATTAACCATGATTATGCGCGGTTTGAAATTCCATCAGGCCAGCAATACGTGTCACCAGGTAAAGTATTAGTTGAAGGCGATGCTTCATCAGCGTCATACTTTTTAGCGGCTGGTGCGATTCAAGGTGGCGAAGTTAAGGTCACTGGCGTTGGCCGTTTAAGTATTCAAGGCGATGTAAAATTTGCTGATGCATTAGCCCAAATGGGCGCAGACATAGAGTGGGGCGATGATTACATTATCGCCAAAAAGTCTACCTTAACCGGGATAGACATGGACATGAACCACATTCCAGATGCCGCAATGACTATTGCAACAGCCGCTTTATTTGCTAAAGGTGTCACCTCTATTCGCAATATATATAACTGGCGTATTAAAGAAACTGACCGCTTAGCCGCCATGGCTACTGAGTTACGAAAAGTAGGTGCAATTGTTGATGAAGGGCATGATTACATTACTATCACGCCGCCTGAGGTATTAAATACCGCTGCTATTGATACCTATAACGACCATCGTATGGCGATGTGTTTTTCACTGTTAGCTTTTGCCGATAGTGGTATCACTATTAACGATCCTGACTGTACATCGAAAACATTTCCAGACTATTTTGCGCACTTTGCTCG
Source organism: Shewanella livingstonensis (assembly GCF_003855395.1). Lineage (NCBI taxonomy): Bacteria > Pseudomonadati > Pseudomonadota > Gammaproteobacteria > Alteromonadales > Shewanellaceae > Shewanella > Shewanella livingstonensis. The sequence goes on from NZ_CP034015.1 coordinate 2,452,236, forward strand.
TTTAGCAAAATAAGTATCATCACCAGATCCAAGATCGCCCTTTTACTTTACCTTGTAATGTAAAAGGGCGATCTTGGTATTAATAACTAAAAATTCATCAGTAATTAACATTTATTTGTTATACAATGCGCGCGCTTATTTTGATGAACCCTTTATCTTTTCAGGGACGATAGATTATTTTCGGAGGAAATTATGTCAGAACGATCTCCAGTGATCACAGTAGATGGCCCTAGCGGTGCAGGGAAAGGGACAATATGTCAATTGTTGGCACAGCATTTAGGATGGCATTTATTAGACAGTGGTGCGATTTATCGTGTTTTAGCCTTAGCCGCTATTCATCATGATGTTGAGCTAGAAAACGAAGAAGCACTGACGTTATTGGCCGCACACTTAGATGTCCAATTTTTAACGGGCACTGAGACTGAGGCAATAAAAGTGATTCTCGAAGGCGAAGACGTTACAACGGCCATTCGTTCACAAGAATGCTCAAATGCGGCTTCCAAAGTGGCTGCTTTGCCGCGTGTACGTGAGGCATTATTACGTCGCCAACGTGCTTTTTGTGCTGATCCAGGGCTCGTTGCAGATGGCCGAGACATGGGGACGGTGGTTTTTGCTCACGCACCAGTAAAAATATTTTTAACCGCGTCTGCTGAAGAACGAGCACAAAGACGCTATAATCAGTTGCAGGACAAGGGCTTCGATGTTAAAGTCGATCGCCTTTTAGCTGAAATTATTGAACGAGACGACCGCGACATCAATCGCGCCGCTTCGCCGCTAGTCCCAGCTGATGATGCACTTGTTATTGATACAAGTGGTATAGGTATAGACGATGTATTGAAGCAGGTGCTTGAATACGTTAAACAAAAAATTACTGTTGCGTAAACGAATTGTCGTTTATTGTGCAGTAGGTATTTGTGTTAAGGATGACACGAATAATATTACTAGACTCCACATCTAGGATGGATGGTGGTTTTAAATATGAAGTAACCTAAAACATGACTGAATCTTTTGCTGATCTATTTGAACAATCCCTTGAAACTTTAGAGTTCCGTCCAGGTTCTATCGTCCGTGGTACAGTTGTTGCCATCGAAAACGGTATGGTACTTGTAGACGCGGGTCTTAAGTCTGAAAGCCCAATCAATGCTGACGAATTCAAAAACGCACAAGGTGTTTTAGAAATTCAAGTTGGTGATGAAGTTGACGTAGCCCTCGACTCTGTTGAAGATGGCTTTGGTGAGACTCAATTGTCTCGCGAAAAAGCTAAGCGTCATGAAGCTTGGATTGTTCTAGAAAAAGCGTACGAAGATGCTGAAACTGTAATCGGTATCATTAATGGTAAAGTTAAAGGCGGTTTCACTGTTGAATTAAACGGTATCCGTGCCTTCTTGCCAGGTTCTCTAGTTGATGTGCGCCCAGTTCGCGACACAGCTCACTTAGAGTACAAAGAATTAGAATTCAAAGTTATCAAGCTTGACCAGAAGCGCAACAACGTTGTTGTTTCTCGTCGTGCAGTTATCGAATCTGAAAGCAGTGCTGAACGTGATACTCTTCTTGAGAATCTACAAGAAGGTCAAGCTGTTAAAGGTATCGTTAAGAACCTTACTGACTACGGTGCATTCGTAGACTTAGGTGGTGTTGACGGTCTTTTACATATCACTGATATGGCTTGGAAACGTGTTAAGCACCCATCTGAAATCGTTAATGTTGGTGACGAAATCAACGTTAAAGTTCTTAAGTATGACCGTGAGCGTACTCGCGTATCATTAGGTCTTAAGCAACTTGGCGAAGATCCATGGTTAGAAATCAGCAAGCGCTACCCAGAAAGCACACGTCTTACTGGTCGCGTAACAAACTTAACTGACTACGGTTGCTTCGTCGAAATCGAAGAAGGCGTTGAAGGTTTAGTACACGTTTCTGAAATGGATTGGACTAACAAAAACATTCACCCATCTAAAGTTGTTAACTTAGGTGATGAAGTTGAAGTGTTAGTACTAGACATCGATGAAGAGCGTCGTCGTATTTCTCTAGGCCTTAAGCAGTGTAAAGTTAACCCATGGGATGACTTCGCAACTCGTTACAACAAAGGCGACAAAGTGTCTGGTAAGATCAAGTCAATCACTGACTTCGGTATCTTTATCGGTCTTGACGGTGGAATCGATGGTCTTGTTCACTTATCTGACATTTCTTGGAACGGTACTGGCGAAGATGCAGTTTCTGAATACAAGAAAGGCGATGAGATCCACGCTGTAGTGCTTTCAGTAGACCCAGAGCGTGAGCGCATCAGTTTAGGCGTTAAGCAAACTGAAGACGATCCATTCAACGCATACTTAGCTGACAAGAAGAAAGGCACCGTAGTTCACGGTACTGTTTCTGCTGTTGACGCAAAAGGTGTTACAGTTGAATTAGCAGAAACTGTTGAAGGTTACATTCGTGTAGCTGACATCTCTGCTGACCGCATCGAAGACGCATCTACTGTATACTCAGTAGGTGATGCAATCGAAGCGAAGTTCATGGGTGTAGATCGTAAGAACCGTTCTATCAGCTTATCTATCAAAGCGAAAGATGAAGCTGAACAGAAAGAAGCGATTGCTACTTTGAACAAGCAAGACGAAGTTGTAATGAGCAGCGCAATGGCTGAAGCTTTCAAAGCGGCTCGTAAGTAATCGAAAATCGTCTGTTGTATGGGGAGCTTCTCCCCATTAGGCGACTGTGTTTGGCTTGATAATATGGGATAGCTAAGATGACAAAATCTGAACTTATCGAAAAACTTGCCACTAGGCAGTCGCAGCTGTCGGCGAAAGAAGTGGAAAGTGCAATCAAAGAAATGTTGGAGCAAATGGCAACAACATTAGAAAGCGGTGATCGTATAGAAATCCGTGGATTTGGTAGTTTTTCACTTCACTATCGTGCACCACGTATGGGTCGTAATCCAAAAACAGGAACCTCTGTTGACTTGGAAGGCAAATATGTACCGCACTTTAAGCCGGGAAAAGAACTGCGTGAACGTGTCGATGCTGTTAATCCTTGATTAACGCTTGAATAAAAAGCCTCCAATTGGAGGCTTTTTTGTATCTAATGGCAGTCAATGCTGGTCAGCCCAGTAAATTTCTTGGATAATCATTATATTGATGCACCTTCATGGAGAATAGCGTGAGATCATTTATTGTTGTAGTACTGGTTGGATTGTTGTTTGTTTTAGCGTTACTGTTTGGTGCTAAAAATGAGCAAGTTGTTACCTTAAGTTACTTTATTGCAGAAGGGCAATACCGATTACCTATGGTACTCGCGGTGGTTTTTTTCAGCGGATTTGTTATCAGCTGGATATTTGCAAGTTACCACATCGTCAAATTAAAGCTGGCGTTACGTAAAAGTAACAAAGCGCTTAAAAAATTCACTGCTGCAGATGCAATCAGTGTTGTTGTAACGCCTAAGGATCAAGCCGTCTAGTATGCTAGAAATCTTGTTCTTGTTATTGCCTATCGCTGCCGGTTATGGATGGTACATGGGACGACGCAGTATTCGTCATAGCGATAGTCAACATAGTAAAAAACTAAGTCGAGATTACTTTACTGGGCTTAACTTTTTACTGTCAAACGAGTCTGACAAAGCGGTTGATTTATTCATCAGCATGTTGGATGTCGATGATGAAACCATCGACACTCATTTATCGTTGGGGTCGTTATTTCGTAAGCGTGGTGAAGTGGATCGTTCAATACGTATTCATCAAAACTTGATTGCGCGACCTAGCTTAACTAATGAGCAGCGTGACATTGCCATGATGGAGTTAGGTAAAGATTATATGGCCGCTGGGTTTTATGACCGCGCAGAAGAAATCTTTATTAACCTAGTCAGTCAAGATGACCACAGTGAAGATGCTGAAACACAACTTCTGCTCATTTATCAAGTGACTAAAGAATGGCAAAATGCCATTGATATCACTAAACGTCTACCGCGTAAACGCCAGCAAGTGCTTAAGTGCACCACGGCACATTTTTATTGTCAGTTAGCAGATGAAGCCAATGACGAGCTCGATAAAATTAAAAAGCTGCAACAAGCCATTAAGCAAGATTCACAATGTGGTCGAGCCTGGTTAACCTTAGCAAAAATTTATCTTGATTCCGGCCAATTTGAGCTATGCAAGCAGGCGATACAAGAGCTAAAAGTAGCCGATATCAACTTATTTTCCGATGCAGTATCAATAGCAAAACAAGTTTATCGTGACACTCAAGATCCTAACGGTTTTCATGAACTGCTTGCCAAGGCTATTGCTGATGGCGCGGGTGCAAGTGTCGTTGTAGCGTTAGCCGAACATCAAATAAGTCTTGGCCAAAATCAAAGTGCTGAAACTATGATGCTGGATAACCTATATAATCATCCGACCATGAAAGGTTTTCAGCACTTAATGAAACTACACATTAAGCAAGCTGAAGAAGGGCAAGCAAAACAAAGTTTATCAATGCTAGAACAACTCGTTGAACAACAAATTAAATTTCGCCCAAGTTATCGCTGTACTGCCTGTGGTTTTCCCTCTCATGGTTTATATTGGCATTGTCCATCATGTAAACAATGGGGCAGTATTAAGCGAATCAAAGGGCTCGATGGTGAATAATGTCACCGTCGCAATATAGACATCCTATAATCAATGCATTAACACAAGCTATGCCGCTGGAGTTCCAATGACTAAGAAATCAATTGTAGTCGCGCTCGACTATGACAATAAAAATGACGCATTGACCTTTATTGATAAACTTGACCCAGATATGTGTCGTTTAAAAATTGGTAAAGAGATGTTTACTTTATTTGGGCCTGATCTGGTTAACGATATCCACAGCCGTAACTTTGATTTGTTTCTTGATTTGAAGTTTCATGATATTCCCAACACGGTAGCAAAAGCCGTAGCTGCTGCAGCTGATTTAGGTGTGTGGATGACCAACGTTCACGCAAGTGGAGGGCTTGCTATGATGCAAGCTGCTAAAAATGCTTTGGTACCTTTTGGCCAAGATGCGCCTTTACTCATAGCGGTTACGGTATTGACCTCAATGTCAGATGAAGATTTAGTCTTACTGGGGATCAATGTCCCCGCATTTGAGCATGTATTGCGCCTTGCTAAATTAACCCACCAAGCAGGTCTTGATGGGGTTGTTTGTTCAGCGCAAGAAGCTAAATTACTTAAATCATCCTTTGGACAAGACTTTATTTTAGTGACGCCGGGTATTCGTCCAGCAGGCACAGATGCTGGCGACCAACATCGTGTAATGACACCACCACAGGCGGTAGCCGCAGGCTCGGACTATTTAGTCATTGGCCGACCAATTACTCAAGCTGCAGATCCTTTAGCAGCGCTTAAGACTATTTATCAATCACTGCATGTATGATGAGGCTTGCTATAAAAACATCATTGGATGAGCAATTTCTTTACCAATGATGCCAGCAAAGTACACTTATCTGCATCAAGCAATCACACAGAAATAAGGGATGACTATGTCTGATAACAGAAGGTCTGATAATACAAGGTCTGATAGTACTGGGTTTAATTACACTGGTAAAAATATTGTTGTCGTAGGCGGTACGTCTGGTATTAATCTGCAGGTGGCTATTCAGTTTGCTAAAGCCGGTGCCAATGTTGCCGTTGCCAGCCGCAGTATTGATAAAGTTAATGCCGCGGTTGAGTTACTCAATCAAGCGAATCCAAAGGCAATCCATTTAGGCGTGAGTTTTGATGTGCGCGACAATGATGCACTAACCGTTGGTTTTGATAAAATTGCGGCTACATATGGGCATATTGATGTGCTAATCAGTGGCGCTGCGGGTAACTTTCCGGCCAGTGCGGCAAAACTTTCTAACAATGGTTTTAAATCGGTTATTGATATTGATTTAATTGGTAGTTTCCAAGTATTAAAACAAGCTTATCCCTTATTAGCACGTCCTAACGGCAGCATTATTCAAATTTCAGCGCCACAAGCGTATATCGCGATGCCATTACAAGTACATGTTTGCGCCGCTAAAGCCGGAGTTGACATGTTAACCCGCACATTAGCGTTAGAGTGGGGTGTTGAAGGCATAAGAATTAACTCTATTGTACCAGGCCCCATTGAAGGTACTGAAGGCTTTAACCGTTTAGCGCCCAGTGATGAACTACAACAACGGGTGGCAAACAGTGTGCCGTTAAAACGCAATGGTCAAGGTCAAGATATCGCTAATGCTGCCTTATTCCTCGGATCAGACATGGCATCATACATTACCGGGGTAGTATTGCCTGTTGATGGTGGTTGGTCATTAGGTGGCGCCAGTATTGCGATGACCGAATTAGGCGACATAGCCGCCAAACATGGTTTATAAAAATCGACAAAATTAAAGGTAATTAACATGGCTAATGCATTACAAGATCAATTACTTAAAGCAGGTCTTGCTAGTAAACAGAAAGTTCGTGACGTTAAAACCCAAAAACGTCGAGATAAAAAAGCCAAAGTTGATGACGGCAGTTCGGAGCTAAAACAACAGATCGCAGAACAGAAATTAGTTCAAGCCAAGAAAGACAAAGTGTTAAACGAACAACGCTTTGCTGAGGCATCAGAGAAAGGCCAAGTACGCGGTTTAATTAGCGAGTTTGCTAAATTTGCTATTACGGTTTCCAGAGATGCCGAACTTAAGTTTAACTACACTTTAGAAAATAAGGTTTTATCGGTTTATATTACCGAAAAAATTCAAGCAGATTTATTAAACGGTACTTTAGGCATCGTCCGCTATGAAGATAAAAGCTACATAGTGCCACATAAGCTAGCAGAGCGAGTTAAGTTACTCGTTCCGCAGTGGTGTGGTTACTTGTGGGATAAAGCGGCTAAAGATTCGATTGCGCAAGTGAGCGGGGCTGATGACCCATATGCAGACTATGCAATCCCAGATGATTTAATGTGGTAATTGCCATTTTTGATAAAAAACGCCTCTAATTAGAGGCGTTTTTTATTGAATAAATTGTTAGATTAATTATTCATCAACTTCACCATCAATCCCATTAGCCTGTTTGGCTATTAACGCGATGACTTGCTGACAATAAGCAAGGTGATGGCGAATAGTGTCTAGGTATTGTGATGCTTGATGATCAATAAGGAACCAATGACTGGCCTGGGTTTCTGGGTGTTGATTGTAAAATAGCGACTCAGCCAAAATTAAATCACTTTGATTGGCGTAGGTTAACCATTGCACGCTAGGCAAGTTACTTAACGCAGCTAATAAAGCATATTGTACGTCAAGATTGTCTGGATTATCTGAGCTGACTTGCAGCGCTAAGCGTTGCGCCATCTTAAATTGCGGATCAGTGTTATCTGGGGTCAATATATCATTTTGGCGTCGACGAACCGCATCACTCAATAACACCTCAAACGGATTAATATCAACGGGATCATTATCTTGTGCTAATAAACGTGATGCATCATCGATAAATAACTCTGGCCATTGAATATTATCACTGGTGAGTTGTAATCCCAAAGCGATGCGTCGCTCACCTAACCAATTATGTACCATGCAAGGTAAATACTCAGTAGGGGGCATATCAACAGGTCTTGCTAAAGAAGGCAATAAAGACATCCGTTGTACATTGACCTGTTTAGCCATTAAGGTCATTAATAAAATAGTGACTAATCCCGACGAAGGCCAACACTTAAGCTGCACGTCGAGCGTTTCACCTACTTCGGTAAGCAGCGAGACTAATTGTGGGTTATCGGGGCTATTATTGACCACAAAAGCATAATGTGACCCAGCATATGGCCCATTGCATATATTAATCACCTTATCGGCCTCGTGCTGAGTGCCATTAAAAATGAAAGTATGTCCCATTGGGGCCGGGTGCCAATCACCATTTGCATTACCAATGACGGTTACTTGCTGAAAGTGCTCAGATAAAATGGATGATTGGCCGTGCGGGTCATTACGTGTATGCATAAAAGTGTCACTTGATATTGTCTAATACTAAGGTCTATTCATCTTGGTGAACAATGTGTTTTATATCCACTATCGTTTTTAAGCCAATGAGTTATTCACTCAATCAGCGTGCAGCTAATTGTAACTCATTGAAACTCTAATGGGTTGAGAAACATAAACAATCACCACAAAGGTGAGAGACTCGCGGACATTCGTCAACATATGGTTAGATAATTGCTAAAAAGCTTTTCTTTTTGTGACGCTTTAGTATAAATTAAAACAACTGTTTTAATTATTTGTTTAAGAGACTCTTATGAACCCATACCAAGCCCCGTTAAAGGACATGCAATTCTTGTTGGAACAGGTATTTGATGCACAAGCAACGTGGGAGCAACTTCCTGCTATGGCAGATGTTGTTGACATGGATACTGCATTCGCCATTCTAGAGGAAGCAAATAAGATCAGCCGTGATCTGCTTCACCCTTTAAATCGCAGCGGTGATGAGCAAGGTGTGGTTCATAAAGGCAACGACATTATTACCCCTGATGGCTTTAAAGAAGTGTATCAGCAGTTTTCTGACGGCGGTTGGGTTGGATTATGCGGTGAACCTGAGTTTGGCGGCATGGGGATGCCTAAAATGTTAGGCGTACTGGTAGACGAAATGGGTTACAGCGCATGTAACTCATTTACACTTTACAGCTCACTGACTGCAGGTGCTGCGTTATGTATTAATGCTCATGCCAATGACGAGTTAAAGCAAACCTATTTACCTAATTTATATACTGGCCAATGGGCTGGTGCAATGGACATGACCGAGCCTCATGCAGGTTCAGATTTGCGTGGTATCCGCACTAAAGCTGAACCGCTTGATGACGGCAGTTACTCCATTACCGGTAACAAAATTTTTATTACTGGCGGCGATCAAGACTTAACTGAAAACGTGATCCATCTAGTACTCGCTAAACTACCTGGATCGAAAGGTATTTCATTATTTTTAGTGCCTAAAATCACTGTTAATGCCGACGGTAGTTTAGGTGAGCACAATGGTGTAACAGTTGGCTCGATTGAACATAAGATGGGCCTTAAAGCATCGGCAACCTGTGTGATGAATTACGACAACGCTAAGGGCTTTTTAGTGGGCGAGCCGGATCGCGGTTTAGTATGTATGTTTACCATGATGAACTACGAGCGTTTAGCTATTGGTTTACAAGGTTTAGGTAACGCGCAAGCGGCTTATCAAATGGCCAGCGAATATGCCAAAGATCGCCTACAAGGTATCGCAGCGGCAGGTTCAGCTACTGGTGCCACATCTGATCCTATTATTGTTCATGGCGACGTGCGCCGTATGTTATTAACCATTCGCGCAATGACAGAAGCGGGTAGAGCATTATCGGTTTATACCGGAAAGCAGCTGGATTTAGCCAAATACGCCAGTGGTGATGTACAAGCTAAAGCGGCTCGATACGTAGGTTTGTTAACCCCAGTATCAAAAGCATTTTTAACCGACCGTGGTTTAGATGCCACCATTACGGGTCAGCAAGTGTTTGGTGGTCATGGTTATATTCGCGAAACAGGTATCGAGCAGTTTGTACGTGATACCCGTATTGCACAAATTTACGAAGGCACTAACGGTATTCAGGCTATCGACTTCTTAGGTCGTAAAATCACTGGTGATAACGTTGCAACATTGACTGAATTTGTTGCAGAAGTGAATGCTAGCATGACTGAATTAACGCAGGCTAATGCTGAGCATAAAGCGATGGTAAGCCAAGTGTTTGCTGAGTTGCTCACGACAGCTAACTACGTCAATGACAACAAGAAAACTCAACCAGCATTAGTCAACTCATGTGCGGTGGATTTCTTAGACGCCTTTGGTTATGCAGTGTACGGTTACTTCTGGTTACTGATGGCTGATAAAGCCTCAAGTCATGAAGATCAAAGCTTTGCAGCGCAAAAGCAGTTTGTGGCTAATTTCTATATGGATAAACTATTATCAAAATCTCAGTATCATTTATCACAGGTTAATCAAGGTGATAAATCGATTATGGCAATGCCCGCAGACATGTTTTAAACCTATTAACAGGTTAACCTGAATCTAGCGTTGCTGATTAAACACAGCCACATAATAAGCCTTCCATTAGAAGGCTTTTTTATTGCTACCGTTCACGTACAAATCGCGGTGGTGAACTTGTCATTGCTTAGACATAGATAGCCTAAACTGGCGTTATCACCTCACGATTTGACGCATCACTCTTTAATGGTTAATGGCTCATCGTTGACTATTTATCGTTAACTACTTACTACGTTTCCAATAAATAAAGGCCACAATAGCCACGAGTGCTATGGCTGGAGTTAATTGCGCTAAATGGTGAAAAAGTCCCACACCACCATGTCCCTCATGTGCCATAGCAAGAGATGGAATAGTGGCAAGAATAAAGGCAAGTGATAAGTATTTCATGCTGGAGTCCTTTTGTTGGGTTCACTTTTTTGTTGTCATTGTTTTGATTACGTTATCGTGTGGTTCAATATTTTGTTAATTGTCTTTGCGGTGTCAATGTTATGGTTTTAGCTCGTGCTGCTAACTTATGTGTCGAGCACTAATTGCATCAACATCATGTCTTCGCCATCGATGACCATGGTGTTATTGCCAAAGCAAGCAGGACAAATCACGGTACGTTCATCCACTTGTGATTGCGTTTTACAGTCGCGGCATTGCAGCACTAACGGTTGAACATTAATAATCAATTTAGCGTTATGGCATATACTCTCAAGCTTAAAGGTTTCAAAAGCTTGCGATAACAAAGCAGGTTCTACGCCACTTAATATACCAATCTTAAGCTCCACTTGTTCTATGCCTTTCGCTTGGTGCTCTAAAGCCAAGGCTTCACACTGCTCCATTAACGACATCACAATCGAGTATTCGTGCATTAACAAATCCTTGGAAGCAATTCACCTTGTGGTAAATCTAAATAGCGACTGCTGCCCCAAGGAGTTTGTAGTACTACTTTGCCAGGATGGCTGGCGGTTACTTGGCCAATAATCGCCGCGTGTTCACAATGGCCATAACGCTGCATTACTTCAATTGCGGCTTGGGCGATATCCATTGGCAGCGCCATTACAAAGGTGCCTTCATTAGCTAAATCAAAAGGCTCAAAACCGAATAACTCACATAAACCTTTAACTTCATCGCAAATTGGAATACTGGCTTCTTCAACATTAATACCAACCTGTGAGGCTTTGGCCCACTCATTTAATACAGCAGATAAGCCACCACGTGTAGCGTCGCGCATGGCATGCATTTTAATATTGGCAGCCAGTAGTTGCTCGATAATGGGCCATAAGGTATCGCAATCACTGTACAACTCAGATTCAAGGCTTAAGCCATCGCGGGCCATTAAAATGGCAGCTCCGTGGCGACCAATATCCCGAGAAACAATAATCGCATCACTCACTTGTAAGTTGCGTGCTGAAATATCAGGAATTAAAATACGTCCCACACCAGAGGTATTAATAAACAAGCCATCGGCACAGCCTTTAGGCACCACTTTGGTGTCACCGCAAACGATACGTGCTCCAGATTTACGTAATTCAGTCGCCATGCTGTTAACAATGGTGGTTAAGTCAGCCAGAGGAAACCCTTCTTCAATAATAAAGCTACAGCTTAAATACTCAGGTTGGGCCGCCATCATAGCTAAATCGTTCACTGTGCCGGCAATCGCTAATTTTCCGATATCGCCACCAGCAAAAAACAACGGTGAAACTGTGAAGGAATCGGTAGTAAAAGCAATGTGTCCGCACATGTTCAATTTGGCCGCATCTTCTTGTGCAGTCAAAATCGGATTATCAAAGGCTTTAAAGAATACATCGTGGATCAATTGATCCATTTCTTTACCGCCACCACCGTGGCTAAGTTGAATGGTTTTCTTAGTTGGCATTAATCACTTCTCCATAGCGGTAATAAGCATTACAAGCACCTTCTGAGCTCACCATACAGCTGCCAAGCGGGGTTTGCGGTGAACAGCCTCGGCCAAATACTTTACATTCTTTGGGATTGGCCAAACCACGCAAAATATCGCCGCACATACAGGCTTTATGGTCGTCAATTTCGGCTGTTGGTAATATCTTGGCATAAATACGCTCAGCATCACGATGATGATATTCAGGCCGTAATGTTAATGCAGACTTGGCAATTGGGCCCAGTCCGCGCCAACGAAAGCTGTCACGAACCATAAAATATTTGTCGACGAGTTGTTGAGCGGCTAGGTTGCCCTCATAACTCACGGAGCGACTATATTGATTATCAAGCTCCGCTTTACCGGCCACTTTTTGGGTCACAATTCGTAAAATAGACTCCATAACATCCACTGGCTCAAACCCTGATACCACAACCGGTGTTTGGTATTTATCCACGGTAGATTGGTAAATTTTTGAGCCGCTAATCACACTCACATGCGCGGGGCCAATAAACGCGTTTACTTGTGCGCGGCTATCAGACATCACAGCATCAATGGCCGGAGGTACGAGTACGTGGTTAATATGAAATAATAAATTATCGATATGCAGCGCTTCTGCTTGGGCTAATAATGCTGCTGTCATAGGCGCGGATGTTTCAAAACCAATGGCGAAAAAAATCACTGTTTTGTGCGGATTATCTTGGGCAATCACCAAGGTATCTAATGGGTCGTATATTGGCCGAATATCACACCCCCTAGAGCGAAACTGCGCTAGGCTGCCCATAGAACCAGGAACTCTGATCATGTCGCCTAAAGTGACTAAAATGGTATCGGCTTGTGAGGCAAGGGTGGCAGCATGGTCAATTCGCTCCTTTGGCATAACGCACACAGGACAACCTGGACCATGAATAAAACGAATATTAGTGGGTAATAACTGCAATAAACCGTATTTCATAATAGTGTGGGTATGCCCGCCGCACACTTCCATAATGTTTATTTGTTGATTGGTTTTAGCCGCTTGTTGCGCAATTAATGTTGCCAAATGACCAATGGTCTGTGGATCTCGAAACCCTTGATAAAAGTCATTTAGGGTCATCATTGCTCAGACTCCAATTGCATTGCAGTGACTATTTGGCGATATAAATCGAGGCTTTCCTGGGCATCATTGTGGTCAATTTTATTCATCACAAAACCAATGTGAATCAATACAAAATCACCAATGGCTAGCGGATCACTGATTAAATGGCAGCTTACGCGCCGTTTTACACCAAGCGTATCAACAGTTACTGTTGCATCATCATGAATTTCAACCACTTTTGATGGTACTGACAAACACATAATCAATATTCCTTGTGTTGTTCAAACCAGCTGGCCAAGGTTTTCATTGATTGAGGATTTTTCACTGATACAACTAATAGTTCAACATGAGGATTTAATTTACTTAACTGCGCTTTGGCTTCATCAATACTAAAATCAAAGTGAGGTAACAAGTCAGATTTGGTAATAACCACTAAATCAGCACGGCGAAACATCACTGGATACTTCTCAATTTTGTCGTCACCTTCAGGTACCGATAACAACACTATATTTTTGTGGGTGCCAACATCATAACTGGCTGGACAGACTAGATTACCGACGTTTTCAACGAAGCAAATATCCACATCATCTAAATTAAGATGATGCAGGGCGCCGTGAACCATAAAAGCATCGAGATGACAGGCTGAACCCGTTTGAATTTGATAGGCGTTGATGCCCTTGGCAATTAAGCGGTCGGCGTCGCGAGAGGTTTCAAGATCACCTTCAATCACGGCATAGCGAGCATCAAGGTATTCATGTAAACATTCTAAAAGACTGGTTTTACCGCTACCAGGGCTACTCATTAGATTAAAAGCACTGACCTGATGCGCGGCAAAATGATTGCGATTATGTTGCGCTTCTAGATCATTTTTATCCAATATTTTATGGATAACGGCTAAGGTCTTTTTATCGTTAAGCTGAGGATTACTATGAAGAGTGTGCTCATGACTATGAGTCATTGAGCAGCCGCAGTCTTTACACATTTGATGTTCCTTAACCTTATTATTATGCTTATTAACCAGTGTCGGTTAAGTGGATTAAGGATTCTTTGATACACATCAGCTTTTGCAATAAACACTGTGAACAATAGTGCCATTGAGTAAATTTTGTGACCGAGACCACAATTGTCAGCGCTGCATACTTCTATTGGGTAAGACAACGTTCCTTTCTATAAAATCGCTTGCAGCCTTATAGAGAGCAAGGTAAAACGCACTTAGCATGTACCTTAAGCCATGTGATGAATGGCGTACCACAATTGGCCTAGGGCAATGCCACCATCATTAATAGGAATATGACCACTGGTTAAATACGTTCTTTCACCCATTACACAATCGTCAACACATTGGCTGAGTAAGGTTTTATTTTGAAACACGCCGCCACAAAATACCTGCGGTAACTGCGGATATTGTTGACCTATATGATTAACTTGCTGGCCAATGGCATTAATAAACTGCCAGCATAGTTGCTGCTTAATTAATGGGTTATCCGCGTCGCTCACCGTAAGGTTTACCAACTGAGTCATAAAGTCACTGCTGTGCCATTGAATAGGCTCAGGGTCATTATTGCTTACAATGTTGAGTTTAATAGGCTTAAAAGCATCACCTGGTTTTTTGGCATAATCGTTAGCTGCCGCTTCAATCATCATCCCGGCCTGGCCTTCGTATGGCGCGCTGCCAATAAACCCTAATGCCACTGCAAGTGCATCAAATAAGCGCCCAACAGAGCGACATTCAATGCAGTGACTATTATTACGCCATAACTGATGTAAATTAGTCACTGTGTGGCGACCTAAATCTTGTATTGCAACAATGGGCAGTGTCAGTACGTGTTGCAGTGACATGTGTTCAAACAATAATGCCAGTAAAATTCTCACCGGCTGCTTAATCGCTTGTTCACCACCAATAAGCTTAAATGGGCTAAAGTGCGCTAAGGTCGTAAAACCATCGATATCCGCCAACATCACTTCACTGCCCCATAATGTGCCGTCATCACCTAGGCCTGTGCCATCAAAACTAAAGCCTAATACTTGCTCAGTGCGTTGGTGCATCGCCATAACCGACAAAACGTGGGCGAAATGGTGTTGTATACCAATGCAATGAGATGGCAAAAGGTGATGCTCAGATTGGTAGTTTACCGCCCATTGGGTCGGCGCATATTGCAGGTGATTATCATGCACAATATGACTTGGACTGAAGTCATACAGGCGCTTAAACGTTGCCAAGCTTCGGCTAAAATATTGCTCTGCTTCAAGGCTAAATAAATCACCAATGTGCGGCGACACAATCAGATTATTGTTAAAACCAAAAGCGACAGTGTTTTTTTGTTGTGCGCCAACCGCCAATACGTTGTTTTGGCGGTTCGATAGCATGGGAGAGTGGAGGTTGATGGTCAGCGGCGCGAAGCCGCGGGCTAATCGAATCACTTGCACCTGCTTGTCGATCACTTGCACTACGCTGTCATCACAGGCATTAATAATTGGCCTATTATGGTCAAGGATCCCATCGATAACATGAGCTAAATGCTGCTCTATATCAGCCTTATTAGTAATAATGGGTTCGCCGCTACGATTTGCACTGGTGGCTACAATCGGTTTGTTTAAGCGCTGCATTAATAAATGGTGTAATGGTGTGTAGGGTAAAAATACTCCAAGGCGATCAATGCCAGGTGCTAGTAATAAACTCAGTTCTATAGGCCCATTACTTCCGTTATTCTCATTACTATTATCATTAGCAACGCGTTTGGTCATCAAGGTAATCGGCTTCTCTGGGCTGGTTAACACTCGCCATTCAGCCTCATTACCACTAACACACAACTTTGCCTGGGCTAAATTAGCTACCATAATCGCTAATGGTTTGGCGGGGCGCTGTTTACGTTGGCGCAGCATGGCAACCGCATCATCATTGCTGGCATCGCAGACTAAATGGAAGCCACCTAAACCTTTAATGGCCACAATGCCACCACGGTTTATCATTTCAACGGCTTGCTCTAATGCGATTAACATGGATGAGTCATACAAAAATTCAGCACGTGCGTTAAGCGTACTAAAGGTTAATTGTGGCCCGCAATGAGGGCAACTAATTGGCTGTGCATGATAGCGTCGGTTGAGAGGGTCACTGTATGCGGCATAGCAACGTTCGCACATCATAAAATCGGCCATGGCGGTGTTGCATCGGTCATAGGGGAATGAGGTAATAATGCTATAGCGTGGACCGCAATTAGTGCAATTGGTAAACGGATATTGATAATGACGATTATGAGGATCATTAATGTCATCAAGGCAATCTTGGCAAATACTCATGTCGGCTGAAATAGCCACTTTGGCCTGTTCGCCCGTTAAAATCTGGCTGTCGATAATACTAAAGTGATCAAATAAATGTAATGGTGTTTGCTCCGTTACTTCAATAGCATCTATTCGAGCTAATGGCGGAGGGGATTGTTTTAAGGCTGCAATAAACTGCTCAATTAGTTCATTACGGCCTTGCAAAATAATCGTCACCCCAAGGTGATTATTTAGCACACTACCGACTAAAGTTAACTGATGTGCCAAACGAAACACAAAGGGGCGAAAACCAACCCCTTGTACAATACCTTTAACAATAATGGTAACTTGCTGTAATGGTTTCATAAGGATTCAATCTCATACAAGAATAAGCAATAACTGATATACCTTAAGATACCTTTTATCCACGTCGTTGTTTGAGATATAGCCCACCAATTGCGATATTAACCCCATCTAAATCCAGTAATGGATTGACCACCAGCGGATAATTTTTACCTATGCGTAATTGCACTCGCTCAGCTAACAGCGGGTTAGCAAATTCACTGCCGGCAATCACTAATTGTTTTACGCCAATATTTTGATCTAAATGTTCTATCCAATGGCTTAAATAGTCTGCAAACGAGTCATGAAACGCAAACGCCAGTTTGGCTAAGTTAGTTTCGCCTGCTAGCTTAAAGCTCATTAATGTGCCTAATGTTTTACACCAATTGAGGCCACGATGTGCAGCTCCTTTAGTGAGAGGGAAGTCAATGCGGGGCGCATTATTGCCATGATGAGCCATTGCCAAAGCGACAAATTTATCGGCAAGTTCGGCGACGGTCACTCGCTGAGCTGTCTCAACGGGATAGCCACCAATAATCAGGGTGGCAACGGCCATTAATTGCGACAATGCCCCATCGTCTGCTTGAATGTGCAAGTCTAATAATTGGTTATATTCGGCTGAAAACAATTGTTTAAATTTATCTAATAGACTTTTTTGCGGCGACTCAGATAATCGATGACAGATCTCGTAGCCAGACAAAGGCAGATTAGGCATTTCAAAAAATAACTCAGGCTGGCTTTGGTCGTCTAGGGTGACAATTTGGCACCCGTTGTGTTGGCTGAAATACAATATCGCGGCGTTTTTTACAAATTGTGGTTTATGACTGTTTTTAGTGGCATCGCAGCGCAATAGCGCCGCATTTAAGGCACACAAGCTAGTTGATATCGATGTGCCAGCATTACTGGACTCATCGATTATTGTACTCTCTAACGCTGAAATGACTGAGGTTGCTCGTTTGGCTGCGGACTCAGCCGAACTGACTTGCCAGGTAATGGCTGTTTTAGTGGTATTAGCGGTAAACGCCATCAGGCCATCTTGGTAATGATGCTCATCATGCAAACAGGTCACATTAGTCGGTAACGGTATGCTGCCATCGCTTAGGGTTGTGATCGGTAACCAATGTTGATTAATACTGGCTAAACGCAACGGCTTATTGAGCAAGGCTTCTTGACTAGTATGTGGTTCAATATCGCTAGTGACATGCAACCAATTAATGCCTTTTTGGCGCAGTACTTCAGTGAGTATCACTAATAAACGATTTTCAGCAAATTGAATATCATACAGCGGCGCTAATAAGCTGGGATGATCGCTACTGGGTCGCACGCGAATTAATGGTTTTTCAATACTCGACAAAGCCAATACCTGGCTGTCATCAACGATAAAATGACTATTGAGCGAATTAGGATTACAGATTAATATTCGTGGTCGTTGATATGGCATTTCTGTAGACGCTTGCGATGCTTCGATGACTTGCTTATCGGCGATGACAGCGGGCGGTGTTAACCACAACGTTAGCCCAAGAATAGGCAAGGGCAGAGATTTATTATTGATTAAGCGGTTTGCCATTAATACTATGTCGGCTTGAGTTAACGACTTTTCATCACGGCTAAGTTTTTCATGGCCCATGCAATGATGACATTGCAGATTAATATTACCAAAAGAGGGCTGCTGATTATCACCAAAAAGGGGTTGGCAATGCTGGCAAAAATACAGCGGCAAACCAGGGTGTAGTGGTTTAATCTTAAATAGTTTTCGCTGACCACTGTGTTGCTCAATACGTTCAATATGGGTGTGAAGTAGCCAAACAGACAATAAAAAATCACTGGCAATGTTATCTGCTAACGCTTCAAGTTGGGCTTGTGTGGCAAAGGCTTCGATAAAATAACGTATCTGGCTCGTTTGAGGGTCGGACTCAGCACCAATACTAATATTGAGTTCAGTACGGTTCAGATATTGATGACACAACTGCTCATATAAGGGCACGTGCCGTTGGCATACAAAATCAAATCGAATGTTATGCATCGACATAGTAACCTCGCTTATAAGCGTCAGGAATGACCTGATCAATGGTTATATTATCCACAATTTGCTGGTTAAACCCTAACGCAGCCAAATGGGTTAATAGTGTGTGTTCCATCACCGGAATGGCAGCATGTAAATCGGCTGTCAGTCCTAATGTCATTGGTTCAATAACGGTTGGGGTAACACCTAATACAAAGGTGTGCGGCCTGTCGCCAACAATGTCCATCATGTTGAGTGTTTGCAGCATTTCGACTTCGTGGGCACTACCTTGCCAATCAATTTCAGCAGGGGCATGGTCAAAGTCGAAAAAATACACTTCGCCAGGCTTTACTCCAACGCTATTGACCGTATCAACCACAATTAACTGGTCATAACGGCTTATCATCGGAATTAGGCCTTGGGCTAGGGTGCCTCCGTCGACAATATCTATCCTGTCGCTACGGTGGCTAAATTGGTATTTGTCTTTGATATAATTGACAAAATGCACGCCGACTCCTTCATCGGCGTACAATACATTGCCTATACCTAACAGCAATATTTTTTTCACAATTATTAATTCATCCTATTTACGTACTTTGTGATAGTCATAGCCAGACACAATCGAATCGACTGAATTATGTTTAAAGCGAATACCAGACCACACCGCCATATACATATGGATCATTACAAAAATAATAAAGGCCCATGTTAAGTAATGATGATAAATCCGCAGTGGCGCTAAACCACCACACAGGCCGGTTATCCATGCCGATACATCACCGAGCATTCCGCCAATACCTAAATGGTACACATTGGCGTACAGCACTAAGCCGGTGATACACATAATCAAAGCGACAAACGAAATAGCCACGTAGGTCATAAACTGTAATGGTCCGTAAACGCCGGCTTTGTCTAAACTGCCCATCCAAAAATAGGACTTTATTTGGGTTATCCAGCTTCGATGCGATAGCACATCTTTAAATGATCGTCTTTCATGGTTAATACGACTAAAGAAAAACAAGTAAAAACGCACTAAGGTAATACTGGTTAATAAAAATCCGAAGATGATATGGGCAAAGCGGATCCAACCTTGCACTAATACGTCAGTGCTGGCGGGTGCCACTAAAAATGGCCACGCGATATAAAATCCGGTGATCACCAATACCAAAATCGACAAGGCCCGTAACCAGTGAAAGATTCTAATCGCTGGAGTAAATATCAACTGCCTATCGTGGGTTGCAATATGTTGCATACTTTTATCCCTCCTACTCCATTACCTCTGATTAAAACCCATTTGGATCAATTTTAAATTGACCTAGGGTGTGTTTGTTGTAATCCATCACGTGAACGGAACACGCCATACAAGGATCAAAGGAATGAATAATACGAATGACTTCTAGCGGTTTAGTGGGGTCTTCAAGTTTCAAACCAATTAACGACGCTTCATAAGGGCCCATTTTTCCATTAGCATCTACAGGGCCTGCGTTCCAGGTTGTAGGCACCACGGCTTGGTAGTTTTCGACTTTGGCATCTTTAATTCGGATCCAATGACTTAACATGCCGCGAGGCGCTTCAATCATTGAATAACCTTCGTAAACGCGATCTGGGTCTATCTCAGGTTTAACGTAAGTTGACTCATCCGATTGTATATTCACCAGTAAAGCATCAAAGGTTTGTAAACTCGCTTGTCCCACTAACACGGTTTGCAACATACGCGCAGCGGTTCTCCCTAAGGTGGTAAACAACGCTTCAAGAGGTAAACCAGTGCGCGCTAACAAACCATCAACCGCATTGACAACCACTTGGTTACCACGGGCATAGTTAACTAATAAACACGCTAACGGGCCAACTTCTAAAGGTTCATCTTGATAACGCGGCGACTTAACCCACGAATATTTACCATCGCCGTCAATGGTTGGCAATTTGCCGTACACAGTATCGCGCTCAATAAACCCGGTGTAATCAGGAATAGTGGTCCCTTCATAAGGATGCTGTGGGCCATCGGCTTTATACCAAGCGTGGGTCACGTCTTCTTTAATTAAGCTCGGGTCGATATCTTGCACATTGGCTAAATCACCGTGTAAAATCACCCCTTGTTGAAATAAATACTCGCCATCGGCGGTAATAAAATCTTCACCGCACAAGAAACTGTTAACATTTACCCCGCCAAGTACACTGGCTTCAGTGCCAAACGCTTCAGCTGCCATCACAATATCTGCCTGGTAGGCTCGCTCAATAAAGTCTTGCACGATGGCGTGCTTTTGTTTCCATTCTTGTAAACGGGCGGGGCTTAACATGTCGCGCACTGAGGTAACACCGCCGACCACAATAGACTGTGGATGTGGCGATTTTCCACCAAAAATAGCCAGCATTTCAGCCGCCACACGTTGTACTTCAAGGGCTTTTAAATAATGCGATAACGCAATCAGGTTTTGCTCAGGGCTAAAGCGATAAGTACTATTACCCCAATAAGCATTGGCAAATGGCCCCAGTTTTCCGGTTTCGACCAAGCCTTTTACCCGTGCTTGTACTGCTTTTAATTCACCTTCGCCAGCAGCAATCGGTGCATCAGAGTATTTCATCGCCACTTGCGCGGCAAGTGCAGGGTCGGCGCTTAATGCCGATACTACATCTACCCAATCTAAACCGTGTAAATGATAAAAATGCACAATATGATCATGCATATATAACGACGACTGCATTATGCTGCGCAGGTATTTGGCATTCAAAGGGATCTTAACTCCCAGGGCATCTTCAACCGCCTCAGTACCACAACGATAATGCGAATAAGTACACACGCCACAAATACGCTGCACAATTAAGCCCACATCCATAGGTGTGCGACCTTTTAATATCACTTCAATACCGCGCCATAAGGTCGATGATGACCAGGCCTTGGTAATGACATTATTGTCATCCACTTCAACTTCGACACGTAAATGGCCTTCGATACGGGTGATAGGGTCGATAACGACACGTTTACTCATGATTATTCCTCCAAAGGCTTAGCAAATACGCTAGCAACTGCATGGGCGCCAATACCAACAACGGTGGCGCCTAAAATGACCGCACCAATGGTGTCAGCGGTGGCATCAATGCCATGTAAAAGTTGGCGTCCTAGCGGTTTTTCAAAGTCCGCCATGTCATCCCAAAAATTCGGTTCAGAGCAACCCATACAGCCATGGCCCGCTAACACAGGCCAACTTGTATGGTGGTTAAAGCGCTCCGTTGGGCAGTTATTGTAGGTATAAGGTCCTTTACAACCGACTTTATAAAGGCAATAACCTTCTTTAGCACCTTCATCGCCAAATTCTTCAACAAACTCACCAGCATCAAAGCGGCCACGACGTTCACAGTTATCATGTACCCGCGCGCCGTAAGCCCATTTAGGACGATTAAACATATCCAGTGCAGGTAACTTACCGAACATAATGAAATACATTAGCGTGCCAACAATGTTCTTTTCACTTGGAGGACAACCGCCTAAATTAATCACCGGCTTATCAACCACTTCGTAAACACCTTTTGCGCCAGTCGGGTTAGGCGCCGCGGCTTGTACACCACCAAAGGCTGCGCAAGTACCGACGGAGATAATCGCGGCAGCATTTTCAGCCGCTTCCTTAACAATGTGTAAACCGGTGTGACCTTTACAGCCGACGGTTAAAAAAGTGCCGTTATTGGCAGTAGGCACAGCACCTTCAACCGCCAGTAAATAGCGGCCTTTGTAAGTTTCAAGGGCATTCTCTAAGTTTTCTTCTGCTTGCCAACCAGAGGCTGCCATTAGCGTTTCATGATATTCAAGTGAGATATGATCGAAAATTAATGTGTCTAGGTTCGGGGAGTCGGTGCGAATTAATGATTCAGAGCACCCCGTACACTCGGCTAGGTGCAACCAAATGAGTGGGACTCGGTCGGCTAATTCAGCGGCCTCAGCAACCAAATTACTAAAGGGTAGGGGCAAGGCAAACATTGCGGTGACCGAGGCGGTCCATTTAATGAAGTCGCGACGAGATATGCCAAGGCTAACCATTTTTTGTTGTAATGAGACCGGCTGACGTTGGGCAAATTGGCGTAAATAATTAAGGCGATCTTGACCCTGTTTATAAAGGGCTGCATGTGTGTCCATGTTGATACCTTCTGCTAAAGTTAGCTCAGTGCTAATAATGAGTTGCAATTTATCGGTATCAATTTTAGAACTTGGTTAAAAATCGTCTTTGATATAAATCAACTTGTGAGATATTCCCTTAACATATGTAAGGCTATATCGTCGAATTTTTGATGTTGATCAAGTTAACAAAAATGAAATCGGACAAAATGTCGCAGATCACTATTTTATAGAGAAGGTGATCAAACACTTCACTTGGGGATTTTGTAGCAACATGATGCTGAAGTTATTAGCAGTCATTGCTAATGCCATTACCAATATCGGCAACATAAATGCTAAACAACTTATCTGCGTGGACAGAGAAATAGATAAGCAGTATTGAGACTATGCGCTACCTATATTTGTTTTTATGAGAGAAGGCTTGCTCGCCCGCAATCAACCATTAACCGTAAATGGCTTTTTCGTTGTTAAATTAACCGCAATACTGAAGCTAACATCAACATTTTGATTTAAATGAATTGATGCTTTTATGCTGAAAACATACGTAATATGTTATCAAACTGAGTAATATCCAGCCAAAAGCGAATTTAATTCCGTCGCTGGTGGAGTGGTGAAACATTTTTTCGAGAGGCGCTTCTAGGGTGATGCTATATAAAGTTGCCAAAAAGCTTCTTGGGGCCCTTTACAATCGATATTCGATGTGGTGTTAAGGTATTGATTTTTATGGAGTTAGTAAATTTTTTTTTGCTGTTTTACAATGTTAACGTTGGCCAATAGTCAATTTGGAGGCCCTGATGAGTAACAACCAAACTTTTCGTGAACACGATTTTTCACAACAACTTTTACATGAAACTATATTTGAAAATTGTCATTTTTATCATTGCGACTTCAGCCATGCAGACTTAAGGGATGCAACATTCATCAATTGTAAGTTTATTGAAGTAGGAGACAGTATTGGTTGCCAATTTAATTATGCAGACTTGCGTGATGCCAGTTTCAAACATTGCAAGCTAGGCATGGCCAACTTTCAAGGTGCTAATGGTTTTGGGGCCGAGTTTAGAGAATGTGATTTACAAGGCGCCAGTTTTTTAAAAACCAGCTTTGCAAATCAGATATCACACAAGATTTATTTTTGCTTGGTGTATATTACCGGCTGTAATTTGTCTTATACCGACTTTGAAAAACAATGCATTGAAAAGTGTGACTTGTTCGAAAACCGCTGGACGGGCGCCAATTTACAAAATGCCTCTTTTAAGGGGTCAGATTTAAGCCGCGGTGAATTTTCATCCAATAGCTGGCAACAATTTGATCTGCAATATTGTGATTTATCACATTGTGAATTAACCGGTTTGGATCCTCGTCGAGTTAACTTAACGGGGGTCAAAATCTGCGACTGGCAACAAGAGCAATTATTAGAGCAACTCGGCGTTATCGTGTTACCTAGTTAACGCCAAATGAGGCAGAACGATAGTAGCTCTGCTTATTCTGAGTGAACTTGTCATCATTAATTGTTCACGTATTTAGCGCTAGGTAATATACATGTGCAAAGTGCTCGGTTTATTGTGATCTCTACACTCTAACTGAGTCGACATCTTTGACTAAATAGTACTAATAATGACAACGTACAGCTTTCACCTTGCTTGTTTTTATAGCATCATGACAACAAAATTGTGTTTTGCTTAAGCAACAATGACGTTAACGATGACATAAAAAGGATGTTACTCACCCATGAGAGCCATTTATCTATTTTTGTTATGCTCATTGCTAGTGCCTATAGTTGTCTGCGCTAACAACTTACCAAATTTCCTCACCGCAGATTCTGATAAAGAGTACCGTGCAACAATAAATCATTTACGGGGTTTATTGCCCAAAAATGGCATTGAAGAAGTATTGCCAGGGTTAGCTTCACCGTATGGTTTGCTTGATGTGCATCCTACAAAATTCTCCTCAGCAGAGGATAAAAATGATTTTGCTAACTTTAACTTGGGTGTAATGAGTCACGCTATATTTAAAGCCGACCCCAACTTTGCCACCAGTTTGCCCAATCGAGTACTGTGCAATGAAACATCATGCCGAAACCAAAGGCTTAAGGCCATCAACAAATTGCTGATACAACAAGACGTAATCCGTGTTTTTTTTAAGGACAATGTCGATATCACTATCGTGCAGCAGTCAGATGATAATGTATTTAGAGTCAATAATGCATTTTTCACCCCCGCAGGTATTATTCAATATCAACCGTCAGCGGTAGCAGGGTTTGTTCCTTCAGGCGATGCCACTTTTTTTAACAATGTCACCAATATAGAAGCGTGTGATTTGTGCTCAACACGCTCAGCTACGGTAAGAGACATTATGGCCAAGCACCACGTTGCCGCGATGGTTAAACAAAGTGACGGGGTAATTAATATTATTTTCGAAGGTATTAGTAATAATCATTGGGGAGTTAAGCTAAGTGACAACTCAGATGTTAAGCCAGTAAAAGGGCAGCCAAATGCTTTGGGGTATCCATATGATGATGTTATAGCAATAACACCAACGGTTATTTACTACCAAACTAACTAAAATACTCACCAGCTAAAATATTCATTTCTTTATTGCGCATGTCGATACGCTTAAACCATTAATGTCAGCCACATTAATGGTTTTATCGTGTTTATTAAGGGGCAAGTTTACCGAAGTTGACTAAGTGTTAAATGCGACACCAGGTTAGACCTCATACCGTTATTGGCTATTTACCTTGTTTTCTACTGCTATTGCCAATAGAGTGGCGGCCGATAATGTCCGTAATTCAGCACCATCAGTGTGAAAACACAAACAAAGTAGGTAACAGGTTTGATAGATAATATAACTTTGATCGTCGATTTCTTTCTTGAACACAAATTATTATTAACGGTGTTAATAATAATACTTATCTCAGTGATAAAACGTTTTATCATTTCAAGCATTCGTGGCGACGTCGCTTTTCTTTCTGATGTGCAACGTAAATGGATGTCACGTACTAAAAATGGCACCTTCATTTTAATATTGGTGATTTTGTTCATACTTTGGCAATCCGAAGTTAGCAAATTTGCCCTGTCAGTTACCGCTATTGCCATTGCTTTAGTCATAGCATCAAAAGAAATTATTCTGTGTTTTACCGGCTCAATACAACGCGCCAGTTCACGTTCATTTGTGATTGGTGATTGGATTGAAGTGGGTAAAATATACGGCGAAGTGATTGAACATAACTTAATGGCCACCGTGATCCAAGAGATAGACCTCGATCAAGGTCAATACCATTACACAGGTAAAACCGCCACACTGCCAAATAGTATGTTTTTTACCTACGCGGTTAAAAACCTTAATTTTATGAAACGTTATGTTTACCATAATATTACTATTACTCTGGTTCAGTTTGTTAATCTCTATCCGCTGTTTCCGGCACTAACCCGCCAAATAGAACAACATTGTGAAGACTTTATTGAAGTGGCTAAGCGTTATAACGGCGTAATAGAAAAGCATGCCGGTGTTGATTTACCCGGTAGTGAACCACATATCCATATAACCAGCGGCATTAATGGCGAGCAAAATGTGCATATTATGATTTTTTGTCCCACAGAACGCGCCATACATTTAGAGCAGCTCATAAGAGAAGACTTTATGGTTGCCTTTCAAGAACACTTTGGTTAATTGAGTTCTTTGGTTAATTCAGTCAATGCTCTGGCGGTAATGATACACACCGCAGAACATGGCGAGTCTCTGTATCATATTGAGACTCGCCATGTTACTTCATAGCTTCTATGCGGCTAACTCTTGGATAAACTGCGCTATTTACGAGCTTATTAATATTACGCGTCAATCCAGGTTATTCGTCCACTGTTACAGACAATTATTAGTCTGAAGTGGCCATGCGCTTACACTAACACCTGGCGGGTATTGGCAATATAGTGGTGGATTTGAGTTTCTGTTTTAGAATCAATCATCTTTTCTGGTCGACGGCCTTCAGGACAAGGCATCCGCGGTGTAGTGCCAAATACTCTACAAATCAATGGCCGCTCTTCATATACCTCGCAACCTTTAGGACCCAGATACACGCAGTTCCACTCGTTTAGTGCGGCTTCATGTTCGGCGACAGTTTTTACTGGCAAGCGCGACATTTCTTCTGAAGAGGTCGTTACCGGTCCGCAACAATCATGACAACCCTGCACACATTCAAATGATGGAATACGCTCGCGGAGTAGGTCGACTATCTCTATGTTACTGTTCATTAATAACTCAATTTTGTGCAGTTTGAGATTATTATAGCCCCATAGCTAATCAACTAAAAGCTGACAAGGTGTTTAAATTGACCTAGAGGCAATAGTTGTAAAGCCATTCATCACTGGGCAGCCCTAATACCATAGCGTTTAGAAGGTAGACTGACTGGTTCCGACACTTGTGCTATCGACTAGCAGGTGTCATTTAATGAATTTTTAGCGGTGAAATTTAGTCTATCAACTGGATAAAGAGGCATCGCATTAACGATCACACGACTTTGCTCACCATTGGGGTTAACGGATGTTCAAATGATATAAAGTAGTCGAATACACCTACCTCGCAAACACTATATGTTGATACGGTATCAATTGATTCGTTTGAGCAGACGACGTACTTTTCAATCGTTCTGCTCAACACACTTTTGGCGACGCTGGCGCCATACTCTGTTGCTACCGTTGCTCCAAATTCGTCATGTAATCCATTTGGGGTGAAGAACGATTTGCTATATACCATTGACGTTAAAATGTCGTTATTATGTGAGATAAAAACGTCATTGAGTGGATCATAGTTTCCGCCCAAAAGAACCGGCTTACAGTGTGGCTTGGATTTCAAAAACATGAATGTGCTTAGCGACGTGGTTACGCCTGTAAATGAAACATCTTCGTTAATCATGTCTATTAGTTGACCATGATATTTTCCGTTGTCAAAAAAAACCACATCATCAGAAAAAATTAACTCAGAAATTAACTTAGTGCTTTCTTCCATGCTACTAGAAGCATCTACGTTTAATATATTGTTATTGGTTTCTTTCCTTACATAGCCGCCGTAAGACTCAATACCAAAACTTGCAGCATAGTCAGAGTTAAGATCACGTCGAACAGTCATCTCAGATACTTCTAAGATCCTAACCAATTCTCTAATATGAATTTTGTCTTGATGATCTAAACAAGACATCATTCTTCTTAATCGCTCTAACCGCTTGGAAATCATTTTTCAGCCTTTAAATAAATCTGCAATTCTCATGCATACAATACTGACATGTTAAATGTATTAACAAATGTGATCTATGGTTTTGTGACTGAACGCATGAAAATAACAAATTGTTATAATTATAACATTAATGAGTGACTGTAATCACTCTATATCCCGCTTTTGTGTGTATTATCTGTTGCAACAAACACAATTATGCGAACATAATGGCAGTTAGTGTTCGTATAATAACAGTGCGAATGACGATAATAACAATATATGTTTGAATAATAACATGGGGCGAGACATGAAGAAAATTGCAGTTATAGGTTCAACCAACGTAGATTTAATTACCTATGTAGACAGATTACCTAAAGAGGGTGAAACACTAGAAGCACCTGCGTTTCGTATTGGCCGTGGCGGTAAGGGCGCAAACCAAGCGGTAGCGATTGCTAAGCTGGGATCAAATGTAGTAATGCTATCGAAAGTGGGTGACGATACCTTCGCTGACACTTGCATTCAGAACTATCAATCATACGGTATCGATACTAAGTATGTGATTAAAGTGCCCCATAGCAGCACGGGTGTGGCGCCCATATTTGTTAATACTACGACGTCACAAAACTCGATTCTGATTGTTAAGGGGGCAAATAACTTCCTTAAACCTGAAGATATCGACAGAGCTGAAAAGACCCTTAAAGATGTCGACTTGATTGTACTTCAATTAGAAGTTCCGCTAGAAACTGTGTATTACGCCATCGATTTTGCTAACAAACACGGTATCAAGGTCCTGTTAAATCCAGCCCCTGCGGTGCCATCGCTTTCAATAGATTACGCCTGTAAATGTGACTTTTTCATTCCAAACGAAACAGAGCTAGAGATTTTAACCGGTAAACCTGTCTCTACCATTGACGAGATTAAACAAGCTTCGAAAGTGCTGTTAGATAAAGGGCTAAATAACCTTATTGTGACCTTAGGTTCACAAGGTTCTTTATGGTTCTCCAAAGACGGTATCGAAAAGATGATTGAGCCTATTAAGGTTGACGCGGTAGATAGTAGTGGCGCAGGGGATGCATTTATTGGTTGTTTCTCGCATTTCTACTGTAATACCGGTGATGTGGAAGCTTCAATGAAAAAAGCATCAGTGTTTGCCGGGTTGAGTGTTACAGAAAAAGGCACCCAGTCTTCATATCCCAGCATTGAACAATTCGATGAGTTTATTGCAAAGCATGGTTAATCAATCCCCAAATCCTGATAAGGATTGAGTTTCATCACTAAACAACAAAGGAATGATATGTTTATTAAAAATAATACCAAACAACATAAAGATGGTTATTTGGATAAAACGCCTATTTTTCAATTTCTACTATTATCAATGGTATTCCCATTATGGGCTGCTGCTGCCGCACTTAACGACATATTGATCACTCAATTTAAATCTATTTTTGAATTGTCAAACTTCGCCTCTGCATTAGTTCAATCAGCATTCTATGGTGGTTACTTTTTGATTGCGATTCCGGCATCGATGGTTATTAAGAAATCGTCTTATAAATTAGCCATCCTAATCGGTTTGGTGCTTTATATTGGCGGTTGCATGATGTTCTATCCTGCATCAACGGCTGCCACTTATACTATGTTTTTGGCTGCAATTTTCTGTATTGCGATTGGTTTATCGTTTCTGGAAACATCTTGTAATACCTACTCTTCAATGATTGGTGAACCACAACGTGCCACATTGCGTTTAAATATCTCTCAAACGTTTAATGCACTTGGTTATATTGTGGGCATACTCATGGGGAAATACTTGGTTTTTCAAGAAGGGGTCAACATCGGTGAAATGATGCAAACCCTATCAGGAGCAGAGTTAGAACTGTTTAAACAGCAAGTGCTACAACACACATTAACGCCTTATAAATGGCTGGTGGGTGTATTGGTTATTATCTCTATTTTAATCGCCATCACTGAGTTTCCTAATTGTAAACCCAAAGCTGAAGGTAAAGCTAAACAACCCTCATTTGGTGAAACAATTAAATATTTGTCAACCAACAAGCGCTTTAAAAACGGGATTGTGGCTCAGTTTGCTTACGTAGGCATGCAAGTTGCTGTGTGGAGTTTTACCATCCGTTTGGCACTCGAAATGGGCAATATGACAGAGCGTGATGCAGCAAACTACCTGGCATACGCATTTGTGGCTTATTTCATTGGTAAATGTATTGCCAACTACCTGATGACCAGAATATCACAAGAAAACGTGCTATTAGGTTATTCCGTTATCGGCATAGCGTGTCTGCTGTATGTGTCCTTTGCACCAGACTTTAGTGCGGTATGGGTTGCCGTTTTTGTATCGGCTTTATTTGGTCCGGGTTGGGCAACGATATTCGCATCCACACTGCAATCGGTAGAAACAAAATATACCGAAACAGCAGGTGCGATTGTTGTGATGTCCATTATTGGTGGTGCGGTAATGCCTGCTATCCAAGGCTTACTTGCCGACCATATAGGGATGCAGCAATCCTTTATCGTTAACGTCATTTGTTTTGGGGTAATTTTCTCTTACTTTGCCACTGAAAAGAAACACAAAGCTACGTTAACACTGGCTAGACAAAGCGCGTAAAAAGTCAACAATGACCATCCGTAGTAGGGTGGTCATCTTCTTTAAAGGAAAATATCATGTTTACTATTCCTCTACACAAAGACCATTTCAAAAAAGAAAAAACCAACATTCTCAAATCAGACGATTTTGAAATAAACACTTTTATTTATAATTCAGGCGTTCACGCTGTTGAGATGAAAAACAATAAAGGCCATTTGGTTATTTTACCTTTTATGGGGCAAATGATTTGGGACGCCGAGTTTCTGGGGGTTGATTTATGCATGAAAAATGCCTTTAACGAACCCAAGGTTGCCGATCAGATTGTTAATACTTACGGTTGCTACTCATTTCATGCGGGTTTACTTCGAATGGGTTGCCCAACACCTCAAGATGATCATGTTCTTCACGGTGAGTTTCCTTGTGCATCAATGGACTATGCCTGGTTAATAGTTGATGAAAATAGCATGACATTAGCGGGATCCTATGAATACATCATGGGCTTTGGTGACCACTACATCGCAACACCAACAGTGGTACTCCAAAAAGACGCCGGCATTTTTGATATTACGATGACGGTCCAAAATCTTGCCACCACAAAAATGCCGCTACAATACATGTGCCATACTAACGCCGCTTTCTTCGAGGGGGCGGTGATGACGCAGAACATTGCAGATTCAGCCATTAAACTTCGTGAAAGTGTTCCTGCACATGTTCATCCAACCCCGCAGTGGTCTGCTTATAACAACAGCTTGAAAAACTCGCCACCCATCAGTGTTCTAGACAACAAGGAAATGTATGATCCAGAAATTGTTTACTGTATGGACGACTTATCTACACATGTCGATATAGCAAAGTTTGAAATGATTACAGCTGATCAATTTAAACTGACAACTGAATTTAATACGGCAGAGTTTAACAGTGCAACCCGCTGGATTTTATTTAATGGTGACCAGTCTGTCAGTGCCAATGTTTTACCAGCAACGTGTCGACCAGAGGGGTTTATTGCAGCAACAGAAAAGGGCACGGTTATTTACTTAGAACCAAACGAAGCGCGGACATTTAAAGTGACAAAAACCATCGTTAAAATGTAATCCATTAACGCTTTAGTTGCATCAGCCTAAGAATCTTGTCGTTCGACATAACCGCTGTTAGATAAAAGATTCTAGCCCCACAACACCAATCAATAGGCCTAGATTACTCTAGGCCTTAATACGCTATAATTATTCAGGGTCACACCCACTATCAACCATGAACTACCAATATTCAATCATCAATATTCCAAGCCACAAGGACTATAGGCTTATCGTGCCATGCAATCACTTATAGGATCTGTGGCATCTTCCCTATAGGCTACTTGTTAGAATATTTAATGTAGATAAATAGTGACAACAAAATAACCCCGCCCCCGATGAGCTTTTGCATCTCAACCACTTCATTAAGAAAACTCATCGACAATATTAATGTCCAAATAGGTTCTAAAATCATGATCAGCGAAGCGGTTTCAATTTTAACGCTAAACTGGCCGACCGTTTGGAGTAAGTAACGCACACTGGTTGCGATAACCGTCGATACTGCAAACCAGAATAATAAATGACCATTTAACTCAAACTGTGCCGGTGCAACAACAGCCATAATCATACAGCCCACCATACCCACCATGAATAATTGCACACAGATGGATGTTAACGGTTTTATATTGGTCAGAACTCGCTTATTCAGTACAAAATGCAATGACAGCAGTGCCGATGAAAATAAGAAAAACCATTGGCTGTTATCCACCTCCCAGCCCGTAGTAATGGTCAATAACATAATCCCTATGCAAGCTATAGGCAGCGTTATCCAAAACATGCGGTTGGGTCTTACTTTAAATAATAGCCAAGAAATAAACGGTGCAATAATCATCGCCAGGCTCATGATAAAAGCCCCCTCCGACAGAGTACTCGAGATGGTAATGGCGTGGACCCATACTTCTATCGATGCAGCTAATACAATGCCAACGCCACACAGTGCTGCAATTTGTTTAAACCGTAGTGCAAAAATTTGTCGGTAGCAAAATGGCAATAAAATCAAACTCGCGATTAAGAAGCGCGCAGCAATAAACACTTCTCCAGGCATGTCTAAAATAACAAGTTTAGAAGCTATCCATCCCACAGCGGCAAGCATAGTGGCCAATAATAAGAATAGTTTGCCGCGTAGCTCATCGGTTTTCATTAAACGTTTTCCAGCTTAGGGAAGGCAAAAGATACCAAGACTTTGGTATCGCTGCATGATACAGCATAACACCAACACTGATGCAAATTGATAAGCGGTCTATACGCACAAAGCGATCCTAACGTTATGTCAGAATCGCTCATATTTACTCAAGAGTATGGTGACGATTAACTCGGGCTGTACTCTGGATAATCTGTTAAGCCTTTTTCAGCACCTCCAAATAATGTTTCTGGGGTGTGCGCCGCTAATGGGTAACCTTGCTTAATACGGTTGGGCAAATCAGGGTTAGACACAAATGGTCGACCAAAACCAATCATATCCGCTAGACCATCGTTAATCGCCTGTGTGCCTTTTTCGCCGTTGTAGCGACCAGCATAAATCAGTACACCTTTATAAGCCGCTCGAACGGCATCTTTAAATCCTGCAGGTGTTTCAGGTGCATCATCCCAATCGACTTCAGCAAAATGAATGTAAACCACATTTAAGCTGTTAAGCAATACTGTTGCCGCGGTATAGGTTTCAATAGGGGTAGCATCAACCGTTCCATTTAGTGATGTAAAAGGCGCAAGGCGAACCCCAACACGATCTGCACCAATGGCCTCTGTCATTGCACTAACCACTTCGCCCAGAAAACGCAGGCGGTTTTCGATACTGCCACCATATTCGTCGATACGATTATTCGCTTCAGAATCAATAAACTGGTTAATTAAATAACCATTTGCAGCATGTAATTCTATACCATCAAAACCCGCTTCTATGGCATTTAACGCCGCTTGGCGATACTCACCAACAACATGTTCTATGTCAGCTTTAGTCATTTCACGCGCTACAACTACGTCAACAAAACCGGGTTCGTCTGTACCGTTATCCACAAACACTTTTACATTTTGTGCTTTTAGCGCAGATGACGAAATAGGTTGCTTGCCGTTGATATTGTCGGGGTGTGTTACACGACCAACATGCCAAAGTTGGGCGAATATAGTGCCGCCTTTTGCATGCACTGCTTTGGTGACCTTTTGCCATCCGGCGATTTGTTCAACAGAATAAATGCCTGGGGTCCAGGCGTAACCTTGGCCCATGGCTGAAATCTGGGTACCTTCACTCACAATAAGGCCTGCAGATGCGCGTTGAGCATAATATTTGGCCATCATATCGTTGGCAACATTACCAGGCTGAGTAGCGCGCGATCGCGTCATTGGAGGCATAACAATACGATTTTTTAAAGAAAGTTTACCGAGTTGTATCGGTTGAAATAGTGACTCTTTCATTGTGTATTCCTCTTTACTGACTAATTTGGATGAGTTCA
Source organism: Shewanella livingstonensis (assembly GCF_003855395.1). Lineage (NCBI taxonomy): Bacteria > Pseudomonadati > Pseudomonadota > Gammaproteobacteria > Alteromonadales > Shewanellaceae > Shewanella > Shewanella livingstonensis. The sequence continues at coordinate 2,486,206 of NZ_CP034015.1, forward strand.
ATTTGGTATCCATCAGGGTCGACGATAAAGGCGATGTGGGTTGTGCCACCTTTTACCGGTCCTGGTTCACGAGTCACTTTGCCACCGCGGGCTGTAATGTCATTACAGGCACTATAAATATCCGCTACACCCAGCGCAATATGGCCAAAAGCATTGCCTCGGTCATACTCATTGGTATCCCAGTTGTAGGTTAATTCAATCGTGGTACTGTCTGCTTGAGTGCCATATCCGACAAAGACTAAGGTGTAGCGATACTCTTTGTTTTCAGTGGTTTCTAGCACTTTCATGCCCAGAACATTAGTGTAAAACGCGATTGATTTTTCCAGATCAACGACTCTCAACATGGTGTGTAAAAATTTCATATATTTCTCTTTAGGCAATATCGTTGAATTGCATCAGCGAACGTATAATTTACCGAATAAGTTGTGCAAATGGATGATGAGCTATGTTCGATAGTGATAATATACAGCGGATAGATGAAGATATTAAATGATTAAAACTTATCATTTTAATAACCTAATGTTATTGATTTTGAATTATTAACTTTGTATTTTTTATAATCGTTCTAACAGGAGAAATATCAAAAAGGTTATAACTGAGTTAACCGGTGTCTGTTGTCATGCTCCAGCATACTTAAGCACGCTATCACTACAACTCATTGTTTATAATAAATTTTCTGTCGGAAAGGTGGGGTGAGGTAGTTAAGGCAAAGTAGTTAAGGCAATGTGCGAAGATAATGGCTTGATGGTGTGTAAAGGTAAAATACCTAGCGCAATGTAGGTATCCACACATTAAGTATTACCGTTCAAAAGTAACAGTTTAATCGTACAACGCAGTAATAGACAAAACGCGACAGTCTCTTTGTTAGTTTACGACTCTGTCATGAGCTAAAGTGGCATTAAGCAAAAATATTGTAATGCGAGTGTTAATCCCACCTAACGTAGACCTTAATGAAACTTAAAGTACACTTTACGGCTTAAATACCAGCACCGGCATCTAGTCTCAGAGTATGTTGATTGTTAACATGACTTTCACTGTGGTATATCTCAGCAAAATCAACTTGTGGCAGACATTCAAAGCCAGGTTTTGCGAACAAATAACCCTGCATCAGCTCAATGCCAGCATCACGCAGCCATTGCATTTCTTCTATTGTCTCTACACCTTCGGCTAACGAAGTAATCTTGAGTTCAGCAAACAAGTTCAAACAATTTTTAATGATATATTGTCGGGTTTTATCTTTGTCGATGTTACGGATCAGTTTCATATCAAATTTGATGATGTTAGTTTGAAAATCTGCCAACAGCCCCAAACCAGCATAGCCAGAACCAAAATCATCCAGCGCGGTAATAAATCCTGACTTTTTGTAATACTCAACAATACCCTTAACAAATTCAGTATCGCTAATGTTCTCACTTTCGGTAAATTCAAACATGATTCTGTTGGTCGGAAAGCCATACTCTTTGGCGGCTTCTAAGGTGGTTCGAATACAGCGCTCAGGTTTATAAATCGCATTGGGGAGAAAGTTAATACTAAGCATTGAGTCTAGCTTTAGTTTAGCGGCCAGCGCGATGGCTTTAACGCGGCAAAGCTGATCAAACAGATAACGATTATCATCATTTACTTGGGCAATAACTGAAAAGGCGGATTCATTATTTAACCCACGAACTAATGCCTCGTAACCAAATATGCTATTAGTTTTACAGTTAATAATTGGTTGAAACGCCATTGTGAAATCAAAATCAAGGCTGCTTTTATCAAAACATTTATTACAAGAAAATCTGTCATAAACTATTGGCTTTGTTTCCATTGTTACAACCTCAAATCAATATAACGTCCGCTTAAGCTATGCAGCAACGCAACCTAGGATTCTGGCTTGCCTCGTTATCACTAAAAGCATGACGAGTACCAATGTAGCGCGTTACAAATCAACGTTAAGTATTTGTTTAATTAAGCCGCTATGCGGCAGAGAAGATAAAAATCGTACTAATTGCCTAAGACTCAATACTGGATAGAGACAGCTCAATAAGTATCGATAAGCTATAACGATTATCACCATAAAATGAGTAAAAAATCAATCATAAATACATCAAAACAACATCTTACCAACTTAGCCTTACAAGGCAAGCGGGTATTCCATCATCAATACTTATTCATGTGTGGATGGGCCGTTGTCGAGCTACTTTTACGGTATAACAGAGAATTGTATTATGCGATGGCATACTACCGTTCATAAAAAAGGCTAACCCAAATATAGGTTAGCCTTGTTAACGTTACCGTCTTTTTGATACGGCTAGCATTGGTGAAGCAGATTATACCGCGCTAGCTGTGCTCAAATTATGGCACTGGCTAGTGCTTAGCTAGTTTTTAGAGAGGTGTCTTTGTTTAACGAGCCAGTATGAAATGCCCAATGCAAGTGTCACTAAAGCAAGGCCGATGATCTGTTCTGCTGAAACGATTTTCAGATCTAACACAATAATTTTACGCGCGACAGCCATAAGGGCGGTCGCAATCACTAATTCTACTGGAATAACATTCGACCCAAGGTAAAGACGAATATTGATAAAGATTTCAACTGCTATCAATACCAGCATAAAAGCACCGAAAGTCTCAAGAATATCTTCTGCATCAAGCAGAAAATACGGTGGGATAATCACTTTGCTGTAAATCACATAGACAACATCTGCAACACTCCAAAAAATAACCACCACCATTAAAACGGCCAATATTCTTATGGCAAATCGAATTGCCCGATGGAGTACTTTTAATAATTGATCTGAATGATCATCTGGTAACTCTTCATGTTTCATGCATATTCCAAAATATTGCTGGCCCAAAGCCAATGTATTTAATAACGAGCGCCCAGGTATAGGCAATGAGTAAGTTAATTGTTTAGCAACCCAACGGTTAGCAGTATTGTAAGCAATAAGGCACTTATTAGAATGGCAATTGCTCACCGTTAAAATCATAAAACTTACCGGTATTATCAATCGATAAATTCGCAATAACTTGCATAATCCCAAGTGCTGAATCGTTAACATTTTCTTGCGCCGCGCTTCCGCCCATATCGGTTTGAACCCAACCAGGATGAACCGATACTACCGCGACATTATCATCAGCCAGTTCTGTCGATAAATTTACTGTTAGCATATTGGCGGCGGCCTTAGACATTCTATAACCATACCAATCGACACTTTGTGGTTTTGATAACGAGCCCTTTGAAGACGATATAATGGCTATCTTACATAGGCGTGACTTATTCAATAGAGATAATAAACAATGCGTTAAAAATAATGGCCCGAGCGCATTTACTTTAAAGCTCAGCTCAGCATCTGCATAATTAATCGCATGAATACTCTGATTATTGCTATCCAAATAGCCAGCATTATTAATGATTAAATCGAGGCTAATATTTCGCTGGCTAAGATTATTCGCCAAGCGATGGATGGTTTCAGGGCAGGTGATATCCATTAATTCAATCAATAATTTGTCAGAAAATTGAGCCTTTAACGATATAAGCTCCGTCGTTGTTGCATCATCTCTACAGGTCGCAATAACGTTGCAGCCGTTAATAAGGTATTGCTTAGTTAGCGCCAAACCAATGCCTCGATTAGCACCAGTGATTAATACCACTTCATCATTCATTCAAAACCTCAAAATCTATTGTTTTATCTAGCACTATTGAACCGTGTTATGTATACGTTATTGATTAATATCATCCTACCGCTGCACCCAGCAGGAGCGCCTTTGTGTACCTAAAACCGTCATGGTAATGACGTGTTTGTTTTCAGCGTAATGGCTATCAATATATCCATTATTAATATGCCCTTTTGAATGCATTCGTTTGAAGTATCAACGAGTGGGTATTAACAATTACTGAGCCGTTGCGGCAACACTTAACGTATTGAGCACACCAGAAATTTTATCAATCACCTTATCGCAACCGGTAATACTATGACGCTGTTTAATGTACTGCGGATTATTGTAAGACAGCCAAACCTTGTTATCTGCATCCTCACTAATTAATACCTTCTGCGGTAAGTCAATTGCAGCCATTTGATTACACAACATTAATTGGGTACCAATTTTAGGATTACCAAAAATGATCACTTCAGTTGGCCTCAGCGTTAAATCAACACCCGCGGCATTTTTTTGATGATCAATCCTAGCAAAAACCGTAAATCCTTTGTCTTTTATAATCGACTCAAATCTGTCAGCGGTTTCTTTGGCCGAGTAATGGCTTTCAAGCGAGATAAGGCTTTCTACGGCATAAGCTTGGGTAGAGGCGATTAAGACGACAAACGCTAAGGAGATATTGTTAATCATTATGGTTACCTATTTGTTCTGTGTAATAAATATAAAAACTTCAGTTTTATACTCAGTAAAGACGTATAGCAGTTTTAGTAAATTGTTGTTTAATATGTGTAAGTGCTTTTGTAAGTGCTTTTGTAAGTGCTTTTCCAAGTGCTTATTCAAGTGTGTTCCCCAAGTGCTTTTAAAGAGTGAGTATTTGTAACGTTAAATGCCTTAACCCAGCTTTTTAAGTCTTGAGTTAACGGCGGTTAACGATTTGCAAAGCATTGTCTAGGCTAGCGCGACTAACAGCAGTCTAGTCGTTTCAGGCCTCTTTATTACTGTGGGGCTAATTTTACCGCCGTGCCAAAAGCCATTATTTCAGACGACCCATCCATTATTGCACTTGTTGTAAAGCGGATCCCCACAATCGCATCAGCCCCTTTTTGGGCCGCACTGGCAACTAAACGCTTAATGGCGACATCTCTGGCGTCACTTAACATTTCGGTGTAACCGCGGATCTCGCCACCGACAATACTCTTTAAGCCAGCCATGATATCTCGGCCAATATGTTTAGATTGAACCACATTACCTGTTACAACACCGACAATTTCAATAATGTCCCGACCGGGAATGGTTTCTGTTGTGGTGTAAATCATACATCCTCCATGAAAAATTAATCATAAACCATCGTACTGTGAACAGGTGTAAATAGGAATTCAATTAGTGAGACTTAAATGAACCCCTAATATGCTTGTTTACGCTTTAGGCGCATCTCGCAATAAAGAGCCGTCATCAATAGCCGTAATGTAGAGTCTTAATACAGAATGGTAATGTATACGATGCGTATACGATCCATTAACTGCTGGTGGACGTAATAGCTGACTTAATAAACCACTCAATATGAAAGTAAGTAAACTCGATGTTTACAAATCGTTTATTAATTAACCTGCTCAACCTTATTTTGAGTAAATAAGCAGTTTAGTGAATAGAAGTTAAAAATTTACCGAGGGTAATACTTTTATTTTTGCATAATCATGAATAGTTATTCTTATGGCACGCTGGTGGCATTAGTCTGCGTTAGCGGTGTTTTTTACTATCACTTTATTTTTATAGGGCTGTTTATGGCGTTAAACATGGCATAATTAGTCACTACTTTCAGCATTCGTTTTGTGTAAACGTTTTTAGTAATCGCTTTCGTGATAATACTTTCGTGATAATAGAGGTTTTGTTTGGCTTCACATCATTCATTATTAAATCATCAACGTCATTTTGAACGTATAGGTCCCGACTATCGCAATGGCGATTCGGTGAGCTTTTTAGACATCAAACACACCTTTGGTTTAAAGCACATCCGCGTAGGCAAATGGGTCAACCGTGAAGAGTCGGCATTAGCGGCTAACTTGATATTTGATTCATTAGCCGATCTCGCCAATATTCTAGGTGTACCGCCAGAGTTAATAGGTCTGCGTGGCAGCTTACGCTTTGCCTTTGGTCATGGCGGGCAAAAGGGAGTTCAGGCACATTACTCACCAGCGTATCGCGAACTTGCCTTAGCCAAAAATGCCGGCGCAGGGTCGTTAGCCCATGAGTTTTGGCATGCGTTCGACCATTACATCGCCGACAAAATGTTTATTGATGACAGCCTGCTAAGCCTTGATGAATACATTAGCCCAGATGCCTATATGAGTCCCACAAGCCGATATGCTTGCGCTACCCATCATTGGCTTGCCGATAAGTCGATAGTCGCCCATCCACTTAATCAGCAACTGTCTCAGTTATTCAAAGTCACCTTTTTAAATGCCAATGGCCAGGAACCCCATGACTATGTGAGGCGATCAATCGCATTAGATAAGCTGCAAGGTTGTCATTACTTTGCTAAACCGACCGAAATGATGGCCCGCGCGTTTGAATCTTGCATTGAAAGGTATTCACAAGACTACGCCGAAATATCGAATCCGTACCTGGTCAATAGCACCATTAACTCGCCACTTGCCAAGCATGGTGCTTATCCTGACGCTGAACATTGCCGTGAAATATATCAAACGCTACTGGCTTATTTTGAGCCGTTAGGCATTGCGTTCGATAAACAGAATGCCCCAAAGTAAGCCGCAATTTGATTGATAACCTTAAGCGAAATGGACAGCTTCGAGCTAAAGTAGGATTGCTTTGAGCCAAATATACAGCCTTGAGCGAGAACATTAGCCTTGAGCGGGACATTAGCTTTGAGTGAGGCAATTAACCTTGATCGATACAACTAGTCTTAAACTCAGCAAAGCGCCTTAAGCCAGATTAAGCCCGTTAACTGAACTATCACTTTTATACAATCTCACAAGTAACAATCCGCTTAGTTAACCAAAACGCAGAATAATAAAACCATACATTAGGGCCTGTTGATCTTTGCTGGTTGAATTTTGTTCGAGTTAAAAACGTTTTAATCGAGGCGAATGGATTGATGCCTAGTCATCTAAGCAAAATGCATTCAACAAAGAGTAAAACGTTTTTAGCCGAACCCTTCGGGCAGCGTTTGTTGGCCATTTTTACTGTGTTATCGACTTTTTATGTAGAATAACTACACCTCAAAGTCTCTGCCTTGTACAAATGGCCAACAATTCGCTGCAAAAATAACCTTGAAAGATCAACAGGCCCTAATAAAAAGGCCTAGCGATTAAGCTAAGCCTTGGTGTTTTGATTACATGCCTATGCATCTGAGTCAGTTTTGGCCTATTCTTATAGTATAAATCAAGACTAGAAGTGAGATTTGCTATGAAAATGCCTGAAACGAGTTTTTTTGAATGGCAACGTCAATTCAGCTCTGAAACTGATTGCTTAAATCACATTAAGAAAATGAGATGGCCTAATGGTTTTGTTTGCCCTAGATGCTCTTGTGAGCATGCCTATGAGCTTACAACCCGCAATTTATATGAATGCAGTCAATGTCATAAACAAACATCGGTCACAGCTGACACATTATTCCACGGTAGCCGTATTCCTATCACTAAGTGGTTTTGGGCAATCTACTTTTTAGGCTCAGATAAAGGCAGTATTTCAGCATTAAGATTGAGCAAGCACATTGAAGTTAATTGGCGAACGGCACGTTTGATATTAAGTAAGCTGAGAACGGCTATGGGCCATAGAGACAGCTTATATAGACTGTCAGGCGTCATTGAAATTGATGATGCGTTAGTGGGTGGCAGAAGGAAGGGCAAGCGTGGACGTGGAGCAGAAGGTAAAACACCTGTTTTAGTTGCCGTTGAAAGCAAAGGAAAAAGAGCTGGATTTATTGCTATGCAGGCTGTGAATAGCGTTTGCCATGATAGTGTTGAAAAGTTCGTTGCCAAACACTTAACGAAACAGCAAGAAGTGCATACAGACGGCTTACCTGCGTTGAATATTATAGATAAGACTCAACAACATGAAGCGAGGGTTACCCCCAGTGAGCTTGTTGATGAATGGCTGCCTTGGGTTCATATTGCCATTGGTAACTTAAAGGCATTTTTACTTGGGACATTTCATGGTGTTTCAGGAAAGTACCTGCAAGAATACCTGAGCGAGTTCTGTTATCGGTTCAATCGTAGACAAATGGAAAGAGAAATACCTAACAGATTGTTAAATTTGGCAATGATTCACACGCCAATACATTCTTACTGAGCCAAGTGCATAGGCATGTTTGATTATAAAAGCTATTAAGGTGGATGACTGATAACCGCGATTAAATACCAACAGTCGCTAGCGACTCATCGTCGTAATATCAATAGCGGTTAGCGAATGCTTATTGCTGTTTGTATACCACGCCGTCTTTCATCACAAAGGTGACGTTTTCCATCAAACTTATGTTATCCAGCGGATTGCCATCAACAGCGATAATATCGGCCATAAATCCTGCTTTAATCTGGCCTAGGTTATCTTGTTTTATCAAGGCAGCACTGTTAATGGTAGCGGCCTGCAGCGCTTGCATTGGCGTCATGCCAAAGGTCACCATGCGCGAGAACTGCTTACCGTTATCGCCATGAGGATAAATAGCCGCGTCAGATCCAAACACCATCTTAGCGCCAGCTTTAACGGCTTTTCTAAAGCTGTCACGCTGGGCTTGCGACACTTGCTTTTCTTTGTTGATATTGGCTTCTGGTACGCCGTTAGCTGCGCCAAAGGCGAGGGTATATTCAGTGTTGTAAATATCGCAAGACAAATACGTACCTGCTTTTATTGCCATCTTAATCGCTTCATCATCCATAAAACTGCAATGTTCAATGCTATCAACGCCTGCGCGTATTGCATCTTTAATGCCGCTAGTGCCATGTGCATGTGCAGCAATAACCAGGCCGCGCATATGCGCTTCATCTGCAGCCGATTTGAGCTCTTCGTAAGTCATTTGCTGCGCACCAACCTGGGTACCTTTAGAAAATACTCCGCCAGTGGCACAGACTTTAATCGCATTGGCGCCGTATTTTATGTTTTCACGTACTTTAGTGCGCACTTCCCAGGGGCCGTCGGCTACACCTTGAGCTTTAGCATGGGCTTCTGGTGCGGGGAAGTTATCATCGCAATGTCCGCCGGTAATGCCAATGGCATGTCCTACAGCCCAAATACGTGGCCCAGGAATATCACCAGCATCGATTCCATCGCGGGTCGCAATCACTGAATAACCCGATGCGCCTAAGTCTCGCACTGTGGTAAAGCCTGCTAATAAGGTTTTCTGAGCATTTTTAACAGCTTTAACCGTTTGTCTTGGCACCGAATAATTCATCGACTCTAAAAAGTTATCTTCGGCATCAAAGGATAAATGCACGTGCATATCCATCACACCAGGTACCAGTGTTTTACCCTTAAGATCAATCAAGCTGTAATCGGCTTTATTGGTAATGCTTGCTGCAGTGGTTACCTTAATGATTTTATGGTCAGCGATGATAATTGCCGCATCGTTAACGCTTTTACCTTTAGCCACATCGATATAGGCATCGGCTAAAATCAGCGTGTCCTGAGCAAATACAGGCGCTATAAACGTGGCGCCTAAGCTTAGACTAATGGCAAGTTGAATCGCGTTAATCTTATATTTTTTTAAAGGCATCGCCATGGGTAAAAATCCTTCGTTGTTATTGTTAGTTGCGGACATTGTTTATTGTGCAGGTACTTGTCTATTTAATCGCGTAAAGCATTTAGCAGATAAAGCTCGTTAGCGGTAAAGACTAAAACGGATAAATTATATTAACAACTTGTTAAATTTAACCGTACTCATATTGTGTATCAATTTGTATTAGCGGATAAAACGAGAGAGGCGTTTGGCGTCTATAGCGTAATGAGTCAAGTAGTCATTAAAAACCAAAACAAAAGCCACGCGTGAGTGGCTTTTTAGAGGCTAGCTTACTAATAAGCATTAAGCATTCACACAAAGTCAGACTCATCCAACACCTGCTTTAAGCGTGCAAAAGTGTTCATGGTTTCATTAGCAAGCATGGGCGCATAATCGAGGTTGTGGGCATTAAGTTGATATTGACCAGTATTAAGCTTACTCACTTTACGCAGTAAGTATTGGTTATCACCTGCAGCATCTTGGATTTCAATCGCCATAATTTTTCCGGTAATCGAACCTGCATTGATGGAGGTAATACGTTCTAATAACAATAAATCACCATTGTTGATTGGATTTTTGCCGCCATTCATCGAATCGCCACTGGCTGGGGCAATAAAGAAGATTGATGGGTCTAATTTGCTAAAGCTCTCGTTCAATTGTCGAGTGTCAACGTTATCATCTGATCCGGTTTTAAAGTGGCCACAGGCGATTTTTAAATCAGGATAAAAGCTCAGTGATGGCAGCTCTTTATCTTTACTCTCTTTGGAAATCGCAACAACGTTATCGTGATTGTTGTGAGTTGATACAGGCGCATTTATTTTAGCTTTGCTTAAGCGCTGGCTATAACGTGCAAGCAGTAATTGGCTTAACTCACTCATGCCAATTGTGACAGATTCAATATCATCGCTAGCAATATCTATATTGGCGTGTAAACGATCATTTTTAACCACAAACCAGGATTGTGAGTCTGATTTATCCTGTTTGCATAAAAACGTAATCGGGTTGTCTAACCAGTACTTGCGCCATTTTGGTGAATCGGCATCGATTAGCTGTAAATGGGCCTTAACGTCTTGAGTCCACAATTTAGGGTAACGTTTAAATACCTGCCAACTCTTGCTACATACCGCTTCAATTGTGGGGGGATGGTTTAATCCATTCAGCTCAATAAATGCTTCTAGTAAAATGGCTTTGAAGCATTTGCTCATAGTGGCTTTTTCAACGCCTCGACTTAAAAATGCTAAATAGGGCGTTAAGGCTTGCAGTTGTGGATTATCATCTTGTTGGCTTATAACTAAGTCGAACCAACTATCATGTTGCTTGGTTAGTTTGCTCCAGTTAAAACCACTGTGATAAAACTCAGTTGCCGTAGGGCGATGGCCCAAGTCATCGTTGAGTAATTGGTACTGCTGATAAGCCTTAGTGTAATCAAGCTTTAATTGCTGCCAAAAATTAATGAGTTCAGGATCAATGTTGATGACACAATCAGGATGTATCTTAGGCGCCTTTAATTGCGTTAAAGTCTCTTCGGCATTATTAATTTGCAGCAAAGCCATGGGACGATTCAAAAAGCTAATGTGATTACCGATAAAATCGATAACTGATACAAACGTTTTATTGGTCTCTGGTGAGGTGCGTAAACCCCGGCCTAATTGTTGTAAGAATAATATTTTAGATTCAGTCGGACGCAAAATTAAAATAGTGTCGATTGACGGTAAATCAGTGCCTTCATTAAATAAGTCGACCGAGAAAATCACTTCAATTTTTCCCAAAGCTAACCAGCTTAACGCTTCACCACGCCTGACTTCTGAGTCACTGTGAACTGATACTGCTTTTATGCCTCGTGCAGAGAACCATCTAGCCATAAAGTCGGCATGGGCTTTGGACACGCAAAAGGCCAAGGTGCGTTGTTGTTTGTGCGTTTGCCAATGACTAAAAACGTGTTTGGCGCGTTTTTCAGTGGCAAATTGGTTTTCTAGTGCCTTGGGGTCAAACTTACCATTGCGCCAAGGTAACTCTTGATAATCAACGGTTGTATCGTTAATACCTTGATAGTGAAATGGCACCAGAATACCTGATTCAATTCCGTCGATGATGTTTCGTTCGAACACTAAATTGTTGTCACATAAAGACAAAATATCTGCTTGGTCGGTTCGTTCTGGTGTGGCGGTTAAACCGAGTAAAAATTGTGGGGTAAAATGGGATAATAATGATTGATAACTCGCGGCGCCGGCATGGTGAAACTCATCAACAATAATGTAGTCAAAGTGATGTTGATTAATCTTACTGAGGTATTGTTGCTTGCCTAATGTCTGAATAGACGCAAATACAATGTCGGTATCGAGCACTTTGGTTTGGGCATTAAAATGACCGGTCACCAAACTTGGCAGCAAGGTGTTAAATGTACGCTCAGCTTGGAGTAATATTTCTTCGCGATGAGCAACAAACAAGACCTTTTTCGCATTAAATTGTTGTACATCAAAGGCCGCTAGCCACGTTTTACCCATGCCTGTGGCTAACACTACCAACCCTTTAGATTGCAGCGCCAAACGAGTTTCAGCTAAGGCAATTAATGCTTGTTGTTGCGCCGAATTTGGTACAGGTTCTGCTGGTTCTACTTCATTAACAATCACTAAAGGCGGTTTAAATAATTTACGCTTTTGGGCATAGTCGTTGATGAATGCATCACTAAGATCGATTGCCTGCGAATGATTGAAAATCTGCAAGAACTGCTGGCGGATATAACTAAACTCTTTAGGATCTTGGTTCGGCAATAAGTCATGGCGTAAGCACCATTCAAATGCGTGGGTGAATGCCGCTTTACTGATATTATTTGAGCCAATATAAGCACAACCTATATCTGCTAGTCCGTTTTGTTGCTGGACGAAAATATAGGTTTTCATGTGAAAGCTTTGATTATTTTTACAGGTAAATATCTTGGTTTTAGCGCCGCGTGATTGCAAAATCATTAAGTGGCGCAATGCCACTGGGTCGGTAATTAACAGGTAGTCAGAAGTAACGATTGAGATACTGGCATCACGTGCTAATGCATCGGACAGCGCATCAAAAATTAAATTGAGCCCAGATTGCTGAATGAAAGAAACTGATATTTCAATATTCGTCGCACGGTTAATTGCTTGCTGCAACTTAGGTAAGAATGGATCATCCAAGCCACCACTGGTTAATACAGGTCCTTCTGCTAACTTCATGTTGTATCTCTATTTTAACGTCTTGATGAGTATGGCATTGAGCCATTTTTCGTTGCCGCGATTTGGGCGTACATCTGTCGTCACCCAAGTGTGCTTAATCACTAAATCAGTCTGTTGTATCCACTGTTGTAACCGAGACTCATCAGCATCGGCAAAAAAACGGCCGTTATGAGTTCTCTCCTGATTGCCATATTTAAACGAGCAATAGAATACGCCACCATCAACCAGTGTATTGGCCAAAAGAGCAAAGGTGTTGGGTAGGGCGCTTGCTTCAACATGAAGCAGAGATGCACAAGCCCAAATGCCGTCAAATACAAGCGAAGTGTCTATTTCCTCAAAGGTACAAACCGTGACGTGTTGGCCAATATAATGTGATGCCGCTTTGGCTAAATCGGCACTGGCATCAATGGCGGTCACATTAAAACCCAATTGAATAAAGGCTTTACTGTCTCGACCAGAACCACAACCCGCATCTAATACGTGTGCGTTAGCTGGGAGTTGTGCGACAAAGGCTTGATACAATTCGCTGACATCTGCATTCACAGTCGACTCGAAAAACTCTTGCGAATGTTGATCGTAAAACGCAATGGTAGACATGGTTAACCTTATAATTTAACTCGTTTAAATATTAATGATTAAATCTGAGAGCTTAAGTCTGCATACTTAAATGTAATCTTATGATCTATTTCCATCAACAACCTATTTCCATCAATAATCAACTTGCTGAATAACCGTTATGGCTACCTCGTCACGGCCTTTTTTAGACGGTACTCGGTGGCCAGTGTCGGCATTGGTTTTCATGGTTTGTAAAAATTGATTCATTTGTGGGCCAATACTGATGTGTATCGGTCGATTTTTACCGTAATAGTACAGACGATCGAATTTAAGGTTTTCACACATCCATAGTGCAACTTGCTGCATATCAATCGGTTGATCATCATTGTTATTGAGTACGGTAAAGTCGCAGGCGGCGCCTAGGCGGTCGCAGATGATTTTTTGATTTTGATTGAGTTCGTGCGAGCAATGTTGATCAAGCTTTGGCGCGATATGCGGATTACGATTTTTGGCAATTTTTCTAACCAGTTCGGGTGAACAAAAACCATAAGTCAGCGCTATTGGCCCAAATTGATCGACTATTGGATCAAGTATTTGAGTGGCTAACAAACTGAGCGCGCGCCAGGTGTCGGGTTGCAGTGGCAAATTTTCTATTTGATGTTCGACAGCCGTAGCCCCACAGTTTATTAGGTCTGCGTAGGTAAAAAAGCGGCTGGCTTTGCCATTGATATTATAGGTAAACAATCAATATCCGTTATCTGTATTCTGGTTTGGGGTAACAATACCGTGTATTGATTATGCTGACCAGATTGAACTGCTAATAGTGAAGATAAATGGTTGAAATTGAGACGATTCACCCATGTAGCCATCAATACACTGATTTACATCGTGATAAAGATGCGCTTGCTTGAGCTAAAATGTAAAAAATATAACCAATACGCTTAATTGATTTTCGCTATGGTACAAGGCTTTATTACATTCTGAGTTGCTTTTAAGTTAACCCATTGATGTTTATCTAAGCTGGATTTACATGAGACCGATTTATACCAGACGGGTTTAATGATGTGGAGTTTAATATTTAATAAGGCGGAGGAAGATTTTGAAGACTATGGTAATGCAAGGTGGCTAATTGAATCGTGCATCGTCATCGTTTTTTGTATTACATTAATGTGTATACAATCTCTATTTCAACTTTTGTGATAATGAACATAATGCGTCAAGTGCTTGGTCAAAATCTAACATTTCGACCGCATCAGATAGGGTGGTTAGTTCATTTTCAAGTGTTAGATTATCCGATAGCTTGTTTTGTAGCTGCGCAGTGATGTCCAGAGCTTGGAGGTTGCCATCTTTTAGGTGTTGTTTAAGTTTTGCTAGCATTAAGGTTAGCTCAGCGCTTGAAACATTGGTTGCAGGTAGTGCGGCAGTTGTTTTGGGTGATTCTTTTAGTAACAGCGAATGGATATTTGATAGTTCAGCTTGCGCGACAAAGCGTAATTGCTGAACGAGGTCTACACAAAGCATCTCAAAGCGATAAGTATTTGTGCCATGAGCTTGCTTAAGATTAGCCTCGGAGTCACACAATGCTTGATGCAATGATGACAAGCCTGTTGAACCAGAACTGCCTTTAAGGGTATGAACAATTGCCAGTATTTCCTGAGCATTTTTTTGCTCGATCATCAGATCTAAATTTTGAAATTGTTGCTTTAGGTTGGTTTCGAAAATGTTAATTAAGCGTCGATAAAATATTTCATTGCCACCAAAAGGTTTCAATAAATTATCTAGCGCCTTATTGTCCGATTCTGAACTACAGTTAGTAACAATATTGTTATCAATTTCATCGATTGGCTGCTGATTTACAAGATTTTTATTGGCTTTCATATCTATGGCTCTCGGATCATGATCACGTTGTTAGTTCACTACCAAAAAGTGAATAACCGTTAAATAAATATGGCGTTATTGGATGTTCTATACCCATCGATAATGGAAATTTATTGTGGATCAATGGGGTTATTCAATGACTTAGTTTGCAACAACAATAATTATAATACAATATTAGTAAATCAAATTAGCCAAATTTGATGTTTACAGCAATCAAACTGGAGCCAGAATGCCTTTAGAGAAAATTTTACACGTAGAGGATGATGAGTCAATTCGGGTTATTGTTGAAATGGCTCTGGTTGATATATCAGGATATCACTTGGTTTCTTGCGAGGGTGGACATGAATCGATTAGCCAACTTGCGCATTTTACACCTGACTTAATATTGTTAGATGCCATGATGCCGGGTATGGATGGTCTGCAAACGCTGATTGAAATTCGTAAACAAGCGCATTGCCTCAATATTCCGGTGGTATTTATGACCGCCCGAATTCAGCAATCTGAAAAACAAGAATATTTAGATGCTGGCGCAGTGGCTGTTATTGAAAAACCATTTGATGCGATGAGTCTTGGCGATAGACTTGAGTCTATTTATCACGCTGACCTAACGTCACCAGACATTACCCATCCGGAGTAACAGATGCAAACGCCTGTATTAGCTATTTCCGAGCAAGCAAGAATTGTCGCACTGCAGAATACCAGATTGTTAGACACCGACGCAGAGCAACGTTTTGATCGCTTAACTCATTTAGCTCAACTGTGTATAGGCACCGAAATTGTGCTTATTTCATTGGTTGATGCTAACCGTCAATGGTTCAAATCTAAGCAGGGTTTAGATGCGTGTGAAACCAGCCGAGATATCTCATTTTGTGGCCATACTATTTTAGCCGATGATATTTTTGAAGTTCCTGATGCTCTTTTAGATAGTCGATTTGCTGACAATCCGTTAGTTGTCGATGCGCCCCATATTCGATTTTATGCTGGCGTTCCTTTAGTGAGTCATGGCCAAAGGATTGGAACACTTTGCTTTATCGATAGTAAACCTCGTCATTTTAGCGACAAAGAACGGCAGATCGTTACTGAGTTTGCTAAGAGTGTTGAGCAAGAGATTGAAGACCGATTACAAGAGCATGCGCACGAGCAATTAGTGGCAAGTGAGCAAATGTATCGTTCGGTGCTTGAAGGTACACGGATAGGCACTTGGCAATGGAATATTCAAACCGGTGAAACGGTGCTTAACGAGCGTTGGGCTGAAATTATGGGTTATACGCTTGCAGAGCTTGAACCCATTGCTATCGAAACCTGGTTAGCCATGATACATCCCGATGATTTAGCTTATTCTGATACCGCATTGGATAATCATCTTAATGGCTCAACGCTATTTTATGATGTTGAAAGTCGTATGAAGCATAAAGATGGTCATTTTGTGTGGGTGCATGATAGAGGCAAAATAGTTTCATATTCAGCCGATGGCCAACCACTGATGATGTATGGCACTCATGCTGATATAACAGAACAAAAGAATAGTGAGTTAGCGTTATTGCAAAGTCGAGATCAATTTAAAACTTTGGTTGCCAATATACCGGGCATGACTTACCGATGTCATCATGATGAACATTGGACCATGCTGTATATGAGTGAACATATTTATGCACTTTCAGGTTATCCAGCCAGTGATTTTATTAATAACTCTCTGCGCAGTTACGTTAGTATCGTTCATCCTGACGACAGGAAAGCGCTATTTGAAATCATCGACAAAGGGGTGAAGAGCCACTCTAGTTGGCTGTTAAATTTCCGTATTTTGCATAAAAATGGTTCTGTTGTCTGGGTAGAAGAGCGCGGCGCTGCTGAATATGACCGTACTGGTGCCGTTCAGTATCTTGACGGTTTTATTATGGATGTTAGTAAAGAGAAAAAACTGCAAGACCAACTGTACAAATTGACGCAGCAGCTCCCAGGTGTGGTTTATCAGTATCAATCATGGCCAGACGGACGTAGCGCATTTCCTTATGCGAGTGATGCCATAGAAGACATTTATGGTGTAAAACCGCAAGAGGTTCTTACCGATGCGACTAATGCGTTTGCAAGAATATACCCTGAGGATATAGCCGCTGTAGCGCTGAGTATCGAAGAATCGGCCAAACATCAGACGCTTTGGAAACAGGAATATCGTGTAGCCAATAAGGACAATACACTCACGTGGATGTCGGGCAGTGCGACACCCGAAAAGATGCCCGACGGCAGTACTTTATGGCATGGCTATATTCAAGATATTACTCAAACCAAAGAACATTACCTCAAACTAGAAAAGCTTAATCAACAACTTAATATAGCTCAGAAAAGCCTTGATTTAGGCAGTGAGCAAGCTCAAATTGGTTATTGGCAAGCTTCATTGAAACAAGGAACCTTGTGGTGGTCACCGATTATTTATCAAATTTTTGGTTTTGATTCACAAGATATCGTTCCAAGTGTGACCTTGTTTAAAAGTGCTGTGCATCCAGACGATATCGATAAAGTAGAAAAAAGTGAACAACAAGCTCGGGTGACAGGTATTCATAACGTCGTTCATCGAATTATTCGACCTAATGGCGAGGTTCGCTGGGTACATGAGTTAGGGCAAGTCGCTGAGGATAAAGATTCGGATCAGGTGATGATAGGATCGGTACAAGACGTGACTGAGCGGATGCAATTACAACAAATTAAAGATGATTTCATTTCAACGGTAAGTCATGAGTTACGTACTCCGCTAACATCGATTTACGGTGCATTAACCTTATTGCAGTCGGGTAAGTTGGTCACACTGCCTACGAAAGCTGAAAAGCTGATTGAAATTGCCAGCAGTAATTGTAAGCAGCTTAGCCGTTTGATCAATGATTTATTAGACATTGAAAAACTCGCTGCGGGTAAAATGTTGTTTGAAATGAAACTATCCAATGTGGTTCCGCTTTTGCAAAGAGCAATTAACGATCATCAACCCTATGCAGATCTTCATCAAATTACCTTAGCGCTACAATTAGATAAGCCAATAGATGAGATTTTACTTTTTGTTGATGAGCATCGTCTGTTACAAATTTTGACTAATTTTCTATCCAATGCGGTTAAGTTTTCTCCTCCATCGGCCAGGGTTACTTTGTCTGCAACGCTTATGGGTGATGAAATTGAGATAGCTGTGCAAGACCAAGGTAGCGGGATCCCTGCTGACTTTCAGGGCAAAATTTTTGAGCGTTTTTCACAAGCAGATGCTAGTAGCTCTAAAGCTAAAGGGGGTACTGGTTTAGGTTTGGCACTTTGTAAGGAGCTTATTGAAGCAATGAATGGCAGTATTGGTTATCGCTCTGAACCAGATTGTGGTGCGCGATTTTATATTAGGTTACCCATTTCAACAGAAAGTTAAAATAGGCGGGCAAATTCACTTACACGAGGTGTAAGCCGATGCATCTGGCGGCAAACTTGCTCTGCATCATATTAACGTTGATATAACAGACATAACGCTTAGGTCAATTAATAACAAAGGTTGCTCAATCGAAGCGGCGGGTTATTACCTCAAGCAATGTTATTACAAAAGACAAAAGGGTCACATTACGGTATGTAGGTAATGTGACCCTTTTTGTTTCAAGCTAGGGTTAAACGCGCGTAATCGGTTATAAACCTTGTTGATACTGGGCGTTGGTCGAGATAGTGACCAGTTGATTAAGTTCAACTTTAGCAGTAACCACACCCTTAAGTACGTTTTCAAAGTGACTAACGAGTTGAGTTTTATCGATTTCAGCTTTTGAGCCAGAACCAATGTTGGTGAGGTCGATAAAGAATTCATCAAATAAGTGTGATAAATCTTCAACCGCTTCAATATTTAAAAACTGCTCGTGATTGTAAATGCTTGGGTAACCGCCTTTTTGCTTGTCTACTGCAAACGAAATGCCTTTGACGTTTGTGATAGTGGTGGCTTTTTCACATTTCAGCATGCAGCCGTCTTCAATACTGGGCTTATTACAACCAACGGTTTGTTGGAAGAAACATTGCCTGCTGGTCATCATCAAAATCGGATGATAAATACTGTAAAGCAATTTAAAGTTTTCTGGTCTGGCGATATTTTTAATTTGGTTGCGGTTAATCTCGTTAGAAATAAACGCGCCAGCACAATTAAGCTGTTCTTGTAGCGTAAGCAATGCATAAGAGTTGGTAGTGTTTAAAAATGGACCAGCAATCCACTCAATGCCCATTTCATAGGCTTTAAACGCCACACCTGTGTTGTTAGTTACAATACGCTTAGGCTTAACCACGTCTAATACTCTTACCGCTTCGATGTAATCTTTGCCAATAAGCACCGCAGGGAACCACGGAATTAACCTTGGATTGCGCAAGAAAATGTCGATGTACTTGTTGTCGTTTTTCTTAAAACTTTCTGGCAACTTAAAGTAAATATCAGCGTCAGTCACATCGCACAAGTTGACGTCTTTTTCGTCACTGATAAGTAACGATAACGTTGGGGTGTCGGTTACTTTTGGATGTTTAGGTAACTTAGGCAGTGTCACCGCACCAATATATTCTCGTTGGGTTAGCTGTAATAACAACTCGTTTTTAAGCTGAGTTAATTGGCTAAACGGCAGGCTTAAATCGGCCTCTAAACCATCAAAGTTAAACGCTTGTAATAGATAGCCACTGTTTTTTAGGCTCTTAAAGCGTTTTTCAATAGCGGCTTCATCAACGCGAGACTCGGTAGCTTTAGTCAACATAAGTGTTGAGTTAATAACAAAGTTTTGCGCAGGGGTGCTAACCGTTAACGATAATGGCTGATCCACTTTTCCGGCAAATGCCAGTGATAGTGTTGGTTTAGCAATACTTAAGTGATTAATCTTTTCTGCAACTAATTGCACAATGGCGTCTTTTTCTGAAGACAGCGTTTGTTGTGCTTCTTGAATTTGCACCACAGAGATGGCGTTACTCTGATCGTTAGCATGTTTAAAGCTGTTATCGCGTGGATTATCGATAAACATGTCTTTAGTGAGATTACCTTTTAAAAATGAATTGGTAAAATCACGGTTAAACACTTTGTGTAAGTTTGAGTCGTCAGATAATAGTTTGCCGGTGTCGATAAATTTGTCGATCTGTTTACGCCAGCTATCTACCACGGTGTGCACATATTGTGCACCTTTGATGCGGCCTTCAATTTTAAGCGAGTCAACGCCGGCGTCAACCAACTCTGGTAAGTCAAAATAGGCTGAGTTGTCTTTTAAGTTCAGTGGGAACTTGTTACCGGTTGCAGTGACTTCATATTCATCGCGACATGCCTGGCTACAACGGCCACGGTTGCCTGAATTGCCGACACTGACTGAACTTGAATAACATTGGCCTGAGAAGGCGATGCATAACGCGCCGTGAACAAATACTTCAGTAAGTACATCATGGTCATGGGCGAGGGTAGTGAGACTTTTAATTTCCCCTAGGTTTAGCTCGCGCGACAAGTTGACTCGGGTCGCGCCAATTTTAGCTAAAAAGCCAATTTGGCCTTCGTTATGGGTTGTTAGTTGTGTAGAGGCGTGAATAGCCAAGCTCGGGAAATGCTTGCTGACTAAATTAAACAGACCTAGGTCTTGTACGATAATGCCGTCGACACCGGTATTGACCAGTTGATTGAGCAATTTCACCAGTGTTGGAACTTCGTTTTCAAGAATAACGATATTCATGGTAAGAAACACTTCGCACTGATACTGATGAGCAAGCGCGATAACACCAATTAAGTCATCGAATGATAAGTTTGCAGCTCGGTTACGTGCGTTAAAGGTATCTAAGCCACAATAAACGGCGTTAGCACCGGCTATAATCGCAGCTTTGATAGCATCGACATCTCCGCCTGGTGCCAATAATTCGATTTTTCTATTCATGATATTTTCGCTATTTTTATTCGGTAAATACTAATTTTAGGACGCGAGTTTACGTGTATCTGATGCTGATTACTATTTTATATCAGCTCAAGTTAATAAACGCTTGGTAATCAGCCCTTTGTTCCGCTTGTTTACACGTCGCTAATTGTATTGGTAACCCGTTGCGTAATGGTAAAGCGGTTAATGACCAGGTTAAGTTGTCGATATGATGGTTTTTGCTCAGCGGGGAAAACATGCAGATTGACCGCGACAGGCTAATAAGAATAGAGAACATAGCAATAAGTGTAAGACAGCTTAATCGTTTAATACACGGCATTTTAGCAGCTTGTTTAGTCCTTTTTTAAGCCTACTGGAAATGTGTCAAAGGGCAGATTAAGACTGACCTAACACTTGTTACAGCGATAACCGATAGAAAAGCAGGTAGTGTTGGTTGCCAAGCCAGTATAAGCAGACAATGATAAAAATATGATATGGCTTAAGAATTACTTTTGCTCATTTAATGAGAAAAAGATGACAAAACAAAAAGGTCTTCTTTAAGAAGACCTTTCCTATTCGATTTGCCAGTAAATGCTAACAAATAAATGGGTTAGCGTTGAATTACTTTGCTAATTTTACAAAGTAGTCAAAAATTTCTGGTACATTGCCGTTACCTAAACCTGAGTCAAACGCAGCTTGTAGGTTAGCTGATGAACCTTCAGCAATTTTCGACTCGGTACCTAAATCTTCTACCATTTTTAAGAAGTAACCAAGGTCCTTGTTGGCATTAGCGATAGAGAAACCTAAGTCGCTGACACCATCCACGGCATAATTCTTACAGAACTTCATGAAAGGTGAGTTAGAGGGGCCTGCCGACATAATGTCGAATAGTTGTTGGCGGTCAACACCAGCAAGATCTGCTACCGCAAATGCTTGTGACATGGCACAAACTGTTGTCATGCCCATAAAGTTGTTAATGAGTTTAGTGGTGTGACCGGCACCCAAAGCACCAAGATGGAAGACATTTTCACCTTGTTCGTCTAGTACGGGTTTAACTTTATTAAATGTGTCAAGATCACCAGCTGCCATGATGTTTAATAAACCATCTTTAGCATGTGCAGGCGTTCGGCCGAGTGGGGCGTCGATCATTCCGGCACCTTTAGCGGCTAAATCAGCACCAATTTTACGTGTTGAAGATGGAATAGAAGTACCGAAATCAATAAGCACTGAACCTTCTTTTATACCCGCTAAAATACCATCGTCAGCGTAAACAAGCTTTTCTACCACGGCAGATGTCGTTAAACAAAGCATAACAATATCGCTGGCTGCAGCAAGTTCTTTTGCTGAACTCACTGCGTTAGCGCCACGAGCAACACAAGTAGCAACTGCTTCTTTACTAAGGTCCATTACATTTAGCTGGTAACCTCTTTTTTGTAGGTTCTCAACCATGTTGCCGCCCATAAGGCCAAGACCGATGAAACCGATGACTGGTTTTGTCATATCTAACTCCTAAATATATTGGTTAATGCGTATCTGAGTGTTCAAAATTGCTCACCGTATAAATAGGTGCGCTAGATTATTTATTTAAAAGCCAGCTACAATCGGGGCAGATGTCTTTTTATCATTATGGTGTTTTACTCAATTTATATGAGTCAATTTAGTGGCAAGAGTCAACTTAACTTACTTACCAGAATGTATTACAAAATAGTAATTAATACTGACCATTTTGTCAACCAATTGATAGTGTTTTGACATACCAAAACTGTGACTGGTAAAGATCATGGTCAGAGATGGATTCATATCAATATAGCGTGTACTGATTTACCATTAGCTTATGGCCGCTCTGAACTGACATTGTATAAACATGGTTAGTATTAATGTGGATTTGGTTGTTTATTAAAAAGCCTATCAATGTGATAGGCTTTACATTAAGAGCTTTACAGATTAAAACTTAGCTCGAACACCAAGAGTATAGCGACGATCTGCTTCGCTATAAGCCCAGATAGAATCAAGTTCAGTGGTGTAAACGATCGGTTCACCGGTTAAGTTGACCGCATTGGCTACAACGGTGAAGTTGTCGTTAATATCCCAACTTACCGAGAAATCAAATTGGCCTCTGGCTTCACGATAACTATTACCTACAGTTGGGTCGTAGTTATCGGCTGAAGGATCGTTTTGGTTGAAAACGTTATAACCTAAAGCTCCGACTGTTTGCACACGCTTGGTGCTTTGATCATCTAAATAACGATCACGCCAGTTGTAAGCTAAACGTAACTGAACATCTTCACCTTCCCAATAAAATTGAGTGTTAGCAGTATGTTTGGAGATATTCAGTAATGGGTTACCGTCTGGTTGTTCACTATCTGCAAAGGTATAGTTAGCATTAACGCCTAAACCAGACCAGATACCAGGTAAAAAGTTAAATTGTTGCTGGTAACCTAATTCCAAACCTCTCACTTCACCACTGCCACCATTGACATCAGTGTCAATGACAATACCGGTACGACCCGCTGCTTTTTGAGCATCAACATAAGCCAGACCTTGGTCTTGTGTGGCATTAATAATCTCACCTTGGCTTTGACCTGCGGTATCAAGTAAACAAATATTATTCCATTGGGTGGTATTTTGTCCGCTAACGGTACTTGAGTCGGCCAGACAGCTGCTGTCGGTTTGGGTAAACGATTTAACATCTTTATAGAAAAGCGCCGCAGAAACGATGCCACCTTCACTAAAGTAATGCTCAACTGAAATATCATATTGAGTCACGCGATATGGTTCTAATTGATAAGAGCCTTGAGTACCGGTTACTAACGAGTTATCGATTGATAATGCAGGACTTAATTCATCAAAATCAGCACGACGCATAACTTTAGCTGCTGCAAAACGCACTAGGGTTTCTTCTGATAGATTATAGGTAACATTTAAGCTAGGTAAAAAGTCTGAATAATCATTTGTACCGGTATTGAGTATTTTTTTACCATTACTGTCGACGGAATCAACAATGCTAGATTCCAATTCAGTTTGAATATAACGTCCACCCACTACTGCGGTAATGTCATCAAAATCTAAATGGAACTGAGCGTATATCGCACTGGTTTTTTCATTGATAAACTTATACGCACCAGTATCTTCGAGCATATTATCTGCTAGGTTACCGGTCATAGCATAAGAGGTGCCAGCTAACATTTGTTGAACTAATGCGTAAGTTGCTTCGGTATTTTGTAAGCGATTAGCGTCATAAACATTGTAAGTGAGTAAATCATTTTGACCGGCAATGCCTGTTTGGTCGAATGAGTTGCTCATGTTGATTGTTTTAAAGCTGTCGCTAATAATTGGGTTATCAATCCAGGTTGGACTGTACAAACCATCTGCGTTTTTAGCTTTCTTATATGAATCTTTAAGCGTGTTGCCATTAGGCTTAAGATCGAATCGATTAGAACTGTAATCTCTATCGGTAAAACGGACACCCGTTTTTATTGCAGAGATAAAGTCTACGCCAACATCGTGGATTTTAAAATCAAATCGTAATGCTTGCTCTTCGTTATCGGTATCCAAGGTTTTATGAAAAAACTCACGGAAAACTAAGTTGTCTGGGTTAGTCAACATGCCAGTGTCGGCAAACATATAAGACGGTATGCCACTGCCAGTTGTTAAGCTGCCTGTGCTGGTATGTGTGGTTAGGTTAAGCGTTGGGTCTGTGCGTTCAATTGGACGTAAATTAAATTCAGAGGCCGTTTGATGCTCTTCCGATTTAGATATTGAATATTCTGCTGAAAATTCAATGTCATCGGTAATATTCCATTCTGTACCAATGGCATGAGAAGAGGTTTCAGATGTAGTGAAATCACTCCATGTTTTAGGAATAGTCAGTACACCGGTTAAATCGTAATTTTGAAGCTCTCCATTGTTATCATAATAAGAGTCGCTCCTTGGTGTTACGCTGCCACCAACATCAAGAATAGAATAAGCCGCTTGGCCGCCATCAAGTTTGGTTGCGTTCATATCAACGTAGATATTGAGATCTTCGTTTGTAGGTGCCCATTGTAAAGATAAACCAAAAGCAGTACGTTCACGCTCTTCTGTTTTTTGCTCTACTGTGCTTTCAGTTCTGCGAAGATACTTACCGTTAGGGCCATTAGATACATCAACAATGCCATCACCGTTAAGATCTATATTGTCTTGTAAATCAACCTTGTTAAAGTACTCATCGCGACGTAATTCACGGTCTTGGTAGGATACGTTAGCAGAAGCACCGAAAGTACCGTACTCACCTAAATCCCAATTATTACCCATTGCGGCGGTAAAGTTTGGCGCAATATTTTCTGTTTTATCGGCGTATTCACCGTCAAGTGTAATGGCAAAAAGTGGATCGGTTAGCTCTAATGGACGTACCGTTTGCATATTTACGGTGCCACCTAAAGCACCTTCAATCATTTCAGGTGTTGGTGATTTAATGACTTCAACGGTTTTTAAAAAGGTTGAAGGAAAATCATCTAAACTAATGCCGCCACGTCCAGGGCCAGCAGTAGAGCGACCATTGAGTAAAATAAGGTTTTCAGATACACCACGAATAGTAACCGATTCACCGACACCAAAATCAGATTCAATTGACACACCTGTGATACGTTGCAAGGCTTCTGCAATGTTGTTGTCGGGTAGTTTACCAATGTCTTCGGCGACAATAACATCGACGATGCGGTTATCCGTTCGTTTAAGTAAGTTAGCTGCTTTTAAGCTGCCAAAAATACCTCGAACGGCAATAACTTCAATCTCACTTTTTTCAACTTCT
This sequence comes from Shewanella livingstonensis, assembly GCF_003855395.1. Taxonomy (NCBI): domain Bacteria; kingdom Pseudomonadati; phylum Pseudomonadota; class Gammaproteobacteria; order Alteromonadales; family Shewanellaceae; genus Shewanella; species Shewanella livingstonensis. The sequence continues at coordinate 2,511,853 of NZ_CP034015.1, forward strand.
TCAGCTTTTATTTGTTCTGCTGTATCTGCTGCCAATGCTGGCATACTTAACATGGCCGTTAACGTTGCACCAAAAATGGTGATATTGTTGGCTTTACTTTTAGCGCCACTAAACATCGCACTTATCTTATTTAGCTTCATAATTCCCCCCAAAGAATCCTTTATTTGGTATTACCTTTTGGTATGACCAATTGTTGTTGTTTTAATCAACAGAAACATTTATATAACATGTTACCAATAATAGCAAACGATCATTACCAAAATAAATATATTGTCATACCAAGATGTGTGAGCTAATGATTTTTTATTATACTTTTCTCTTATGACTTACCTGAATCTATAACGTAATATTCGGACTATGTCTGGATTTATATTAAGTTATCCTGGCGATGAAATTATCATTGTCTGCACAAACCTCAACTGGGGTAAACAATGACAATAAGTTTGCCAATATAGGCTTATTTGGCTTATTTGGCTTATTTGATTATAAATTCACAAGTGGATGCTCACAAAAAAGAGGTGTTTACCGTTGGCGTATTACATGTAAGTGCAGTAATTATCTTAGTAATTAACTTAGTAATCCGATGCAGTAATCAGTTGAGTAACTTGTATCGTCCATGAGTTAATAACTCGTTTTTAGGTTTGTTAATCAAAGCTGAGGGGCGGGGTAATGTAAATAAAATACGAAGGATGAGCCAAACAACTAAAAAGCAGTTTTCTGGATGTAAGCGTAATGCTGAGTGTACTGAGGTAAATGAGTGTACTGAGGTAAATAGGTAGTACCATCATTAACCAAGACAACTTTAGCTTAGTGTTAAGTTTGCGCTCGTTGCTGCTGTAATATAATTGAGTGAACGTGATTAAAAACAAAAAAGCCTTTATTTGATAAACAAATAAAGGCTTAATATTTGTTGCTATTGATTACTGGCTATTACGCGCTACGTTGGCAGCCGCTTCTGCTTGGCTTGCAAGATATTCGTCAAACGTACCTTGGAAGTTAATCAATTTTTTGTCTTTTACATCAATAATACGTGTAGCCAAAGATGACACGAATTCACGGTCATGGCTAACAAATATCAATGTGCCTTCAAATAATTTCAAGGCTTGGTTTAGCGCTTCAATCGCTTCCATATCCATGTGGTTGGTTGGTTCGTCCATTACCAGTACGTTAATATCCATCATCATTAACTTACCAAATAATAAACGGTTTTTTTCACCACCAGAACAATTACGGACTTTTTTGTTGGCATCGTCATCGGAGAATAATAAACGGCCTAACATGCCACGAACCATTAAATCATTGTGTTTTGGTGTGCGCCATAATGACATCCAATCAAATAAAGTCATGTCATTATCAAAGTCAGAGGTGCTGTCTTGCGGGCAATAACCAATCGCAGCATTTTCAGACCATTTAATACGGCCATGATTGTGTTCTAACTCATTCACTAAGCAGCGTAATAGGGTTGTTTTACCTACGCCGTTCTCGCCAATAATCGCTAGTTTTGAACCTGCTTCAAGAATAAGGTCGCCGTGTTCGAATAACACTTCATCGAATCCGTGTGACAACTCTTCAAGTACCAGTGCTTGGCGATGCAGCTTTTTGCTTTCTGCAAAACGAATTGACGGGGTAATACGGCTAGATGACTTAACATCATCTAACTTAATTTTGTCCATCTTTTTAGCGCGTGAGCTAGCTTGTTTTGCTTTAGATGCGTTGGCACCAAAGCGGTTAACGAAGTCTTGTAACTCATCAATTTCAGCACTTTTCTTGGCGTTACCGGCTAATAGTTGTTCACGTATTAAGCCTGATTGAGCAAGGAAGTATTCGTAGTTACCTGGATAAACGCGTAATTCGCCATAATCGATATCAGCCATATGAGTACAGACAGAGTTTAAGAAATGTCTGTCGTGCGAAATGATGATCATGGTGCATTTACGTTTGTTTAGCTCGGTGGCTAACCAACTGATGGTATGAATATCCAAGTTGTTGGTTGGCTCATCCAGTAACAATATGTCTGGATTAGCGAATAAAGCTTGTGCTAATAGCACGCGCAACTTCCAACCCGGAGCAACCTGTTGCATTAAACCAAAGTGAAATGACTCTTCAATACCGGCTTCTAACAGAATTTCACCCGCGCGACTTTCAGCTGTGTAGCCGTCCATTTCAGCGAACTGACTTTCTAAGTCGCCTACTCGCATACCGTCTTCATCGGTCATTTCTGCTTTGGCATAAATGCTGTCACGTTCTTGTTTGACTTTCCACAGTCCAACATCACCCATGATCACGGCATCAACAACGCTATATTGTTCAAACGCAAACTGATCTTGACTAAGCGTACCGACTTTAAAGCCTGGTGTAATCGATACGTTGCCTGATGTTGGGGCAAGAGCGCCACTCAAAATTTTCATGAACGTAGACTTACCACAGCCATTTGCGCCGATTAAACCGTAACGGTTACCGTGACCAAATTGAGCCGAGATGTTTTCAAATAATGGCTCAGGGCCAAACTGCATGGTGATATTAGCGGTAGAAATCAAAGCAATGTTCCAACTGTGTACTAACTGAATCTTTATCAACAAAGGGCAAGTAAACAGCCGTGTGAAAATAAGACTTACGTGAGTATATGTAAGTAAATAGGCCGCGGATTATACAGGTTAGGGTTAATTTGTCGATTTATAATCTGCTAATATTGTCTTCCATAGCCTTCTACACTCAGATGATCATAGCCTCTGCTGACAATAAGCGGTTTAACGGAGGAAGATATTGCAAAATAGTGTTTAATAGAATGACACTTAGCGAGGCATTGATAAGGTCACAATTATCCCTTAGTTGGATAATTTATAAGGTTTAGTTAATGATTCAGCTTGGTTTACCCCATTATTGATAGGTTCATATTAGGGCCGGTTGATCTTTCAAGGTTATTTTTGCAGCGAATTGTTGGCCATTACTCACATTTACAACTGCGCGGTAGAGACTTTGAGGTGTAGTTATTCTACATAAAAAGTCGATAACACAGTAAAAATGGCCAACAAACGCTGCCCGAAGGGTTCGGCTAAAAACGTTTTACTCTTTGTTGAATGCATTTTGCTTAGATGACTAGGCATCAATCCATTCGCCTCGATTAAAACGTTTTTAACTCGAACAAAATTCAACCAGCAAAGATCAACAGGCCCTAACCTTAGGATAAAACAATACAGTAAAAGTGGAACTTCGCACTTAACTGATCATGTCATAGTACCCACATCATGTTGAAGTAACTTAAGCTGCATATCGGTAAATATTGTCGTTCGACACAGCAACAAGCACACCAATAACCACGCGCTTCAAATGATAATGTTATTAAGCATGTCACTTGTCTAAAGTAGCCATAATTCCCGTAAACCCCTAATGTGTCGAAAGATTTATTATTGATATCTTGATCACAACAATGAGACTTAACAATGATTTAGGAATATATCATCTCCTATGCCTTTTGTAAGTTGTTATACTTTAATCGATAAATAAATCACTCTACATGAGTTGATTATAGTATGAGGCAGAAACGATTTTTTTAAATGTGGTAGGGTTCATTAGGCATTTAACGATTTGCTCACATTTTACAAGTATGAATTTGTAGCATTCGGCTATATATAATGCTCTAGGAATAACGTAATAATGGCAAATAAACCCAAATCATTTGCACATGTTCTTTTTTGTTTGTTGTTACTGTTGTCGTTGGTCAACGTTACACATGCAGAAATCGTTGAGCCAGTATTCATTACAAAACAAGAACAACGTTGGTTAAGCGAACACCAACCTATTCGTGTTGGTATTGATGGTTACTTTCCTCCTTATAGTTATATCAATCAGCATAACCAACCCGTTGGCATGGCTGTTGATACCTTATTATTGATTGGAAAGAAAATAGACATTGAGTTTGTGTTCAGCGATGAGCATCGCTGGCCAAATATTATCCAAAATTTATATCGTAAAGATATTGATATCGTTTTAACCATGGTCAACACTCCAGAGCGCGACAATAAGTTTCTATTCACGAGTCCTATTGTGTATAAATCGTTGGTCGTAATTGCTAAAAAAAATAAGTATCAAATTAACAATCGCAGCGATATCGCTAATAAGACCATCGCACTGGTGAAGGGTTATCAATATAGCGATAAGGTGATTAAAGAATTCCCCAGTGTGATCCCGTTTTATGTCGATAACATGCGTGAGGCAATGGAAGCGGTTCAGGCTAATCAAGCTGATGCGGCAATCACCTTTTTTGCTGCGGCAAATTACTATCAAATAAAGTATGCTATTTCAGATTTAAAATTTGTGGCTTTTTATGAAAAAAATAATGCTAATGAGGCAATAGCCATAAGATCTGATGCATCCTTATTGGCCAGCATAATGCAAAAAGGTTTAGATTCATTAACCCCAAGTGAAAAACAAACCATTAATCAAACTTGGGGTGCCAATATTACTCTACCCAAAGATTATCAAGATTTAGTTAAATTGGCTGCTGGCGCAGGTTTACTTATCCTGTTGCTTTGTTTGTGGATATTACAAGCTAAACGGCATAATAAAGCATTGGTATTGGCAAATAAGAATACCGAAAATGCCTATATGGAGTTGAATGATCTAAAAGATAATCTGCAAACTATTGTCCTTGAAAGAACATTACAATTAACTAATAGTGAAAATAGGTATCGTGGATTAGTTGAGTCGTTAGACGATGAGTATATTTTCTATCAACATGATACTAAAGGGTTTATTAATTATATTAGCCCTTCAGTTACTCATATTTTAGGCCACACGATTACTGGTTTCGGTGACTTCTATAATAAATTTTTAACTGAAAATCCAAAAAACCAACTCATTTCAGGCTACATAGAGCGGATCTTAAATGGTGAGCATTTACCACCCTTTGAAATGGAAGTGGCAGATGTAAATGGTCATCCTCACAGTTTTGAAGTGTTAGAAAGACCAATGTACGATGCAGATGGTGATTGTATTGGCTGCGAAGGTATTGCTCATGATGTCACTGCGCGTAAACAGCAACAAGATGAGTTGTATCAATTATCGCATTATGACGACCTAACGGGCTTAGTTAACCGCTATTACTTTAAAATACTACTCGATGAAAATATTCAAGCATGTCAGCAAAACCAACAACCATTAGCACTACTTTTTTTAGACTTAACACGATTGAAAATTATTAATGATAACTTCGGTCACAGTGCTGGCGACCATATTTTAAAACAAGCGGCTACGCGTATTAATACCACGCTAAAAGGGATTTTTACCGTGTCGCGTTTTGGTGGCGATAAGTTTTGTATTGCGTTACCAAATGCCTCTGCTGACAATGCCAATGCCACTGCAATCGAGTTAGTTAATGTGTTTCAACATCACTTTGAGTTTTTAGAGCAGTCTATTATTTTAGGTTGTCGTGTTGGTATTAGTCTTTTTCCTGAAGATGGCCAAGATGCTGAATCCATGTTGAGCCAGGCTGATTCTGCATTGTATGAAGCGAAAAAAAGGCCGCTCGGAGTCGCATTTTGTAATAAACAACAATCACTGCATAATAAACGTCGCCTTGCCATAGAGCAGGGATTACGCAATGCTCTAGCTGCTCCTCTTGTTAACGACTATCAATTATTTGCTGTGTATCAGCCTTTAATCTATTTGCCGAGCCAACATTTAGCAGGATTTGAAGCGTTAATGCGCTGGCATCATCCGGAGTTTGGGCTTATATCTCCCGCTGAATTTATTCCTGTTGCAGAAGATACCGGACTCATTTTTGAGTTAAGCCGTTGGATGCTAACTTCAGTGTGTCAACAAACTGTAAAATGGCATCAACAAGGGTTTAACTTTCAGCGTATCTCAGTTAATTTATCAGCCTTAGAATTAATGAATATTAACTTGGCGGATGATTTATTATCGATCATTTCAAATGCAGGGGCTCAACCTCAATGGTTTAAATTTGAAATTACCGAAACGGCGTTGATGGCTATTCCTGAGCAATCAATTGAAATTTTGCAAAAACTGATCCAGGCCGATATTCATGTGGTTATTGACGACTTTGGCACTGGCTATTCGTCACTTGCTTATCTTAAATCACTACCGGCGAAAATGTTAAAAATCGATCAGTCATTTATTAATAATCTCATTAACTCAGTAGAAGACCAAGCCGTAGTAAAAGCTGTCATCAGTATGGCTCATTCACTTGGTAAGCAGGTTACTGCCGAGGGCGTTGAACTTCAGGTACAATTAGATTTTCTCGTTGAACACGGGTGTGATGTGGCGCAGGGATATTATTTTTCAAAACCCATCAGTGCTGAAGATGGCTATAAAAAATATAATGTAAACGCTGATATAACAGATATATAGCTAACGATGATTGATAACATAATTAGGCACCCGGTTATCAGTATCGTTTAGCTACAGTTAAAAAATAAACAGATTAATAGATAACCTTTCGCAACAAACAGTGACCATAAGCTTGCTTTGTGATCTCAATGTCGTCAGCAGTCAACCCCCTGCGTCAGGATAGTTATCTCCTCGATAACTAATGGTTTATTTAACCAGATTCAACTCGAGTATACGGGGTTTTTATTGTCCATTATGGGACAGGTATTTTGGTATTTGTTGCTGCAATAATCATTTTATTTCTAAGCCATTTATTTGCAGGCTCTTTGTCGACATTAACATGCCAATATAAATGTACCCCTATGTCGGGTAATTCTACTGGCATAGGGTAGATAGAGATATCAAGCATCTTGCTATACATTGCAGCGGCTGTTTTCGGTAATGTTAGCAGCATGTCGTTATTTAAAATGACTCTACAGGCTGATAATGCGTGCTGGCAGCGTAACGATATTTTTCGATGTAAACCAATACGCGACAGTTCAAAATCTTCCAAACTAGGTCCAGTAGATCGAGATGATACAAGCACATGGTCTAGTCGTAAGTAAGTTTCTAAATCGAGTGTTTCTTTAATGGCAGGGTGGTTTTTACGCGCTACAACGACCAGTTGATCTAACTCTAATTGTGTATGCATAATATTATTGCTAACGGGTATTAAGGTGTCTATAGCTAAATCAATATCGCCACTGGCCAGTTTGTTTTCAAGTTCAGTACGTCTCACTCGTTTATTACTGCTTAAATTGATGGCCGGCGATTCTAACAACAAGCTTTGTTGCAATATAGGCAAGTAATAGGGTTCTAATGAACCATGTAATGACAGTGAAAAGCTTTTACGTGAGGTTAAAGGCTCAAATTGCCTTGATTGCACCAAGCACACTTGTAATTGGTGCAAGGCTTCTCGCACATCATCAATCACATTTTTTGCCACAGGCGTTGGGCGCATTTCGTTACCTTGCCTTATAAACAAAGCATCATCGAAATGGGTGCGTAATTTACCCAGTGAGTGGCTCACCGCTGGCTGCGATAAATTCAACACCGACGCCGCTTTAGTAATATTGCCTTCACAATATATTGCATCGAACACTACAAACAAATTCAAATCAATTTTCATACTCACTCCAGTGATCTTCTGATGTGCATTAAGACCACCTTAGACGTGCCTACTATTTAAAATACAAATAGTAGGGTATTAGAACTATTCATTTGTTCAATTTAGATGTTGGCATTAGCATAGTCAAGTAGATTCGATATAGCACAAAATACATTCAAAATAATTGATTGTTTACCAATTGAGTCATCATTCTTTTACTAAGTCAGAGAAACTAAATGGCAGCAATTTATTTGATTCGACACGGACAAGCCTCTTTTGGAAGCACTGATTACGATCAATTATCAACCAAGGGTAGCCAGCAAGCTACATTACTAGGTGAATATTGGCGCTCCAGATCGGCCCCTAGCAAATTCTATTGTGGTGATTTGTTGCGCCATGGCCAAACGTTGACTCATTTTGTTAACGGCTACCAAGGTGAATCAACGCCGATGGTTATCCACTCGGGTTTTAATGAGTTTGATCATGTAGATATTTTGCAGAAATATAACGGCCAATGGCATGACTTTGCTCAGATGGCAGATCTGTTACAACAATATGAAGAACCTAATAAAATACTCCACAAAGAGTTTTATCAAGCGTTAAATCGTTGGATGAGTGGTGATCACGATTTGGAATACAAAGAAAGTTGGCCACAGTTTAAAAGTCGCTGTATTCGAGCGTTGCAAAATATTATTGAACAAGAATTAGTAAAAAAGCGACAGGGTAATAATGTCAACACCACAAAGTCTACAGACATTGTAGTGTTTACATCTGGCGGTACTATTTCGACTATCGTGCAACATGTATTGCAATTAAGCGATCAACAAACGTTAGCGATTAATCAACAGACCAGAAATACCAGTGTGACCAAACTGCTTTTTTCCGAAAGCATGTTGAGCGTAGATTACTTCAATAACTACAGCCATTTAGAAGTTGCCGGTGATCAATGGATAACCTTTAGATAACGACATAGATATTGGAACCAAAACGTATATTGAAATTGACACGAACTTATACACACTTCTCTGTAACTCTTGCTTTAAAAGTAACATTTTGCTTTAAAAGTGACAGTTACCACCTAAATATAATAAGGAAATGACATGAATAAGGGCGATTTATTTGATTTAACAGGGAAAGTGGCATTAGTGACTGGGGCAAGCCGTGGTATTGGCGAAAGTGTTGCTAAAGTATTAGCCCAATATGGTGCTCATGTGATTGTATCCAGTCGAAAACTAGCAGCATGCCAAACAGTAGTCGATCAAATTGTTGCTGCAGGTGGCAGTGCACAAGCCATCGCTTGTCATATTGGCGAGTTAGATCAAATTGATTCAATTTTTGCCGCTATTAAACAGCAACATGGCAAGCTGGATATTTTGGTGAATAACGCCGCCGCTAATCCTTATTTTGGTCATATTATTGATACCGATTTGACTGCGTTTCAAAAAACGGTAGATGTGAATATTCGCGGTTATTTCTTTATGTCGACCAAGGGGGCGCAATTAATGAAAGACAGCGGCGGCGGATCGATTGTCAATGTTGCTTCAGTTAACGGCGTTATTCCGGGTGATTTTCAAGGTATTTACTCCATTACTAAAGCGGCGGTTATTTCCATGACCCAAGCTTTTGCCAAAGAGTGTGCCCAGTTTAATATTCGCGTAAACGCATTATTACCCGGCGGCACTGACACTAAATTTGCTTCCGCACTTGTTGATAATCCAGCGATTCTTAAACAAATGATGCACCACGTACCGATGAAGCGCGTTGCTCAACCAGATGAAATGGCGGGCACTGTCTTATATTTAGCCTCTAACGCATCAAGCTACACTACCGGCACAGCCATCAATGTCGACGGCGGCTATCTGATTGGTTAGTCCCCAAACAATAACAAAAATTAGTTCAGGAATTCATGATGAATAGCACTAAAAACACCAGCATAACTAAGTTGTTTGACCCGTTTACGACCAAATCGTTGTCTTTAAAAAACAAAACCGTTATGGCGCCGATGACACGTGCATTTTCGCCTAACTATATTCCTAATGATGAGGTTGCTGCCTATTACCGCCGACGTGCCGAAGGTGATGTGGGTCTTATTATTACTGAAGGGACCTTTATCTCCCATGAAGGTGCTAATGGATATGAGAATGTACCGGCGATTTATGGTGAACAAGCTTTAGCTGGTTGGAAGCATGTTGTTGATGAAGTGCATGCCGTAGGCGGCAAAATAGCGCCACAACTTTGGCATGTGGGCTCGGTGAGAAAATTAGGAATTGGCCCACACAAAGAGGCGCCAGCTTATAGCCCTTCAGGTTTGTATAAGCCAGGTGCTGAAAATGGTGTTGCCATGACTCAAAAGGATATTGATGACGTGGTCGCATCATTTGCCCAGGCGGCGCTTGATGCTAAAAACATTGGCTTTGATGCTATTGAAGTTCACGGCGCCCATGGTTATCTAGTTGATCAGTTTTTTTGGCAAGGAACAAATCAACGAACCGATAAATACGGTGGCTCGTTAGAAAATCGTACTCGTTTTGGTGTCGAGATAGTCAAAGCAATCCGCGCAGCAGTGGGTAACGACTTTACGATTATTTTCCGTTTTTCGCAGTGGAAACAACAAGATTACAACGCTAAATTGTGTCAAACACCTGAAGAGTTAGCCATCTTTTTAGGCTTATTAAGCGATGCTGGTGTCGATATATTTCACGCGAGTACTCGTCGTTTTTGGGTGGCAGAATTTGAAGGCTCTGATCTTGGTCTTGCGGGTTGGACTAAAAAGTTGACCAACAAGCCCGTGATCACTGTGGGTAATGTTGGTTTAGATGCGGACTTTATTGGTGAGGGTAATGCGGATTTGTCGGGGACCTCTAATCCAACGGGTATCGATGAGTTATTAGTGCGCTTAAACAATGATGAATTTGATTTAGTCGCCATTGGTCGTGCGCTATTAGTTGATCCGCAGTGGGTTAACAAAATTAAGCAGAATGCCATTGATGAGATTAAGCCGTTTAATAAAAAGTCATTAATGTCGTTGAGTTGATCAGTTGAGTCAGTGGGTTAACACTCATAGTGAGCGCTATTAACGCAGTCATTACCAGGTAAAAGGATAACGAAATGAATTTTGAATATAGCGAAAAAGTTCAAGAATTAATCAAACGAGTCAACGACTTTATGGATTTGCATGTGTTTCCAGTAGAGGAAGAAATGCATAAGCAAGTTGAGCTTGATCCCTGGTCAACGCCACCGTTAATGGAACAACTTAAAGCCAAGGCCAAGGCAGAAGGGCTATGGAATTTATTTTTACCGGTTGTCTACGGCAAATACAGTGCCGGACTCACCAATTTAGAATATGCACCGCTTGCTGAAATTATGGGCAAAGTGATGTGGGCACCTGAAGTGTTTAACTGCTCAGCGCCCGATACTGGCAACATGGAAGTACTGGCTAAATACGGTAGTGAAGCACAAAAGAAACAATGGTTAGAGCCGTTACTTGACGGAAAAATACGCTCTGCTTTTGCAATGACAGAACCAGAAGTGGCTTCAAGCGATGCGACTAATATTGAATTGAGCATAGTGCGTGATGGCGATGAATATGTGATTAATGGCCGCAAGTTTTACATTAGCGGCGCATGCCGTAAGCAATGCGAAATTATGATTGTGATGGGTAAAACCGACCCTGATAACAGCAACCGCTATATTCAGCAATCGCAAGTGCTTGTGCCGATGAACACTCCAGGTGTCACTATGGTGAGACCGATGAAAGTGTTTGGATATGACGATTCACCAGAAGGACATGCTGAGGTAACGTTTACCAATGTGCGTGTCCCACTTGAAAATATTATTGCCGGCGAAGGCAAAGGCTTTGAAATTGCTCAAGGTCGTCTTGGCCCTGGTCGTATTCATCACTGTATGCGTTCAGTCGGTATTGCTCAGCGGGCGCTAGATTTGATGTGTAAACGAGTTGGCGAGCGCATTGTATTTGGTCAACCGATGATAAAACAACAATCGGTACGTGAAGATATTGCCAAATCAGCCTGCCAAATTGAACAAGCGCGGTTGATGACTTTAAAAGCGGCGCAAAAAATGGACACTGAAGGCAATAAAGCCGCTAAAGAGTTAATAGCGATGATTAAAATTGTCGCCCCAAGTATGTCGCTTGATGTAATAGACCGGGCGATTCAATGTCATGGTGCTGTGGGCGTGAGTCAAGACACCTTTTTAGCACATGCTTGGGCTGGCCAGCGAACGTTACGTTTAGCCGATGGTCCTGATCAAGTGCATATGATGCAGTTAGGTCGAGATTTAGTCAAAAAAATCGTTGTATAAGAGTATTTTCGAGTTGAAATGCAGTAAGCGTTGCAACTCGTTATCGCGCTTTTACTTAGCTAAATCACATCAATAAAACCACGAGAGTATGACTCAATGTCACAAGTATTCCCTATCAATAATGAACAGCTTAGTGCTTATTTAGAGCAATATGTTGAAGGTTTTAAAGGGCCAATTAGCCTAGAAAAGTTTTCTGGTGGTCAATCAAACCCAACTTACAAAGTGACCTCAGCATCAGGTGTGTATGTGTTACGTCGCCAACCGCCGGGTAAATTATTAAAGTCGGCCCATGCAGTAGACCGTGAGTATCGGGTATTACATGCGCTTAAAGATAGCGATGTGCCCGTGGCTAGCGTGTTTCACCTGTGTGAAGACATCAGCGTAATCGGTTCAATGTTTTATGTAATGGAGTTTTGCGATGGCACGGTTTATTGGAGTGCATCATTAGCCGAAATTGATACAAACGATCGACGTTCAGCTATGTATAACGCGATGAATAAGGTCTTAGTTGCGCTGCATAGTGTTGATGTTAATGCGGTTGGTTTAGCCGATTACGGTAAAGCGGGTAATTACTTTGAACGTCAACTGGGTCGTTGGACTTCACAATACCGCGCGACAGAATTAAAAAAAATTGTCGCCATGGACGAGTTAAGTCAATGGCTTGAGCAACATTTACCCCATGATGATGGCCGTGTTTGTTTAGTCCATGGTGACTTTCGTTTAGACAATATGATGTTTGCTAAAGATAAGCCTGAAGTGATCGCCTTACTCGATTGGGAGTTATCAACTCTAGGTCATCCATTTGCTGATTTAGCTTATCAATGCATGCAACTGCGTATGCCTGCTGGTATGGGCACCATTGACGGTTTAAAAGATATCGACCGTGCCAGTTTAGGTATCCCGTCTGAAGAGGAATATGTCGCACTATATTGCCAACGTATGGGTATTGAGCAGATTGAGCACTGGGGTTTTTATCTGGCGTTTAGTTTTTTTCGTTTAGCAGCAATTGCTCAAGGTGTGGCTAAACGTGCCAGCGAAGGTAATGCCTCTAATGAACATGCCAATAAAGTGGGCGCATTTGTTGAGCCACTGGCCAAAATGGCCTTAGAGGTGATAGCCAATGAAACAAAGTGATCGACATTAGTTATCGCCTAGCGGCTGCCAGAATTCAGCAAAAAACCTTTAGCGTTAAGTCATTAACACTCAGCAATCAACTAAAAATATTCAGCGACAAACAAGCAGTAATAAATAATTAGTCATAAACAACAAAATATAAAAATAACATCAATAAGACTATCGAACATAGCATCAACAAGACCATCAATTACAGGAGTTACTCGCATGGATCCATTATTAGACTTTACCGGTAAGGTAGCCGTTATTACTGGCGCAGCTCAAGGCTTTGGTCAATTACTGGCACAAGAGTTAGCCAAACGTGGCGCTAAATTAGTCATTAGCGACATTAATGAAGCGGGCGTGAAAAAAGTGGCGGCCGATATTGCTGCCACGGGAGCCGACGTTATTGCAATGCAATGCGATGTGTCGAAAGAGGCGTCATGTAAAGCTATGGTTGATAGTGCGATTGAACATTTTGGTCGCGTCGATATTGGGGTCAATAATGCCGGCATTGCCCATGAGTTTATGCCGCTTCATCTCATCGATGAAGCGATTATGGACAGCCAATTTGCGGTTAATGTTAAAGGTGTGCAATTTGGTATGCGCCATCAAATACAGCAAATGCTAAGGCAAGGCGAGGGCGCCATTCTCAATGTAAGCTCGATGGCGGGTCTTGGCGGCGCAGCCAGAGGCAGTGCATATTCAATGGCTAAACATGCGGTAATTGGCTTAACCAAAACTGGCGCGGTTGAATACGGGCGTAACAATATACGCATTAATGCAATATGCCCGTTCTTTACCCTTACGCCGATGGTGACTAACTTTGCTGACGAAGAAAAGCAAAAGAAAATGGCCCTCGGCGCACCAATGAATCGTTTAGGTGAGCCAAAAGAAATTGTTACCGTGATGCTGATGATGTTGTCACCTGCCAACACTTATATGACAGGCCAATGTATTGCCGTCGATGGCGGTGTATCAGCGTTCTAACTGTTGCAGCGAGTATGAGTCCATGAACCTCATTTTCTCAGCCCTTCGCTTAATCATTTTCAATGTAATAGAACAACACAAAATAAGAAGAGAGTATTATGCCTGCAACGTTAATGAATCAACGCGACCTTGAATTTATGCTGTATGAACTGTTTGATAGTGAAGCATTAACCAGCAGAGAGCGTTACCAAGATCATGATCGCCAAACCTTTAATGAAGTGGTTAATACCGCCAAAACGATTGCTGAAAAGTATTTTCTTCCTATTCGCCAAAAACTTGATACCCATCAACCTACCTTTGATGGTAAAAAAGTACATATTATTCCTGAGCTTAAAATAGCCATTGACGCAGTAAACGAGTCAGGTATTGGCGCTGCCACTGCTGATTATGATTTAGGTGGTATGCAATTGCCGCCCATTATAGCCAGTGCAGCGGGGGCGTATCTTAGTGTTGCTGGCGGCGTAGGCATGGGTTACAACATGTTGACGACCGCAAATGCTAATTTACTCCAAGCCCATGGTAGCCCTGAGCTAATTGAAACCTGGGTTAAACCGATGCGAGAAGGTCGATTTATGGGCACTATGGCCATGACCGAACCAGGCAGCGGCTCTGCGTTAGGTGATTTAATCACTAAAGCGGTTAAAGCCGATGATGGTACTTATCGTATTAGCGGTAATAAAATCTATATCTCCGGTGGTGACCATGATTTAAGTGACAACATTGTTCATTTAGTGTTGGCACGTATTCAAGGTGCACCCAAAGGCGTCAAAGGGATTTCGTTATTTGTGGTGCCTAAATTTTTACTTAATGATGATGGTTCAATTGGTGCAGACAATGAAGTCGCGCTTGCAGGGTTATTTCATAAAATGGGCGGCCGAGCTCAAACCTCTACCGCACTCAGTTTCGGTGAAAAAAATGGATCGATTGGCTATTTAGTCGGTGAAGAACATTGCGGCTTAAAATACATGTTCCACATGATGAACGAAGCCCGGATTATGGTCGGCACTAGCGGTGCTGTGCTGGCAGTTGCTGGTTATCAATATTCTGTCGATTACGCCAAAAACCGCCCGCAAGGTCGATTACCATCATGTAAAGATCCACACTCTCCAATGGTCAATATTATTGAGCATGCAGATGTAAAGCGAATGCTATTAGCTCAAAAAGCCTATGCAGAAGGGGCTATGGCCTTAGTGTTGTACGGCACTCAACTAAGTGATGATTCTCATACCGCAGACACACCTGAGCAACGTCAACATGCGCATACCTTGTTAGATTTTTTAACCCCAATCATTAAAACATGGCCGTCGGAATATGGCCCTAAGGCCAACTCATTGGCGATTCAAGTAATGGGTGGTCATGGCTATATTAATGAACATCCAGTTGAAATGTTCTACCGTGATAATCGCTTAAACCCCATTCACGAAGGTACTACCGGTATTCAGTCTTTAGATTTAATGACTCGCAAAGTGCCGATGAATAACATGGAGGGTTATAAGGCAACATTAGCTGAAATAGTAAAAACCATTGATGAGGCTAAGCAATACCCCAGTTTAAATGAATTTTCTAATCAGCTAAGCCAAGCGGTTGCAACATTAACTATCACCACCAAAGCGGTGTTAAGCGCGATGTCGAATACTAATATTGATTTGGCGCTGGCCAATTCAGTGAAATACTTAGAGTTATTTGGTCATGTGATTATTGGGTGGTTATGGCTCAAGCAAAGCATTGTCGCCACAAAAGCATTAGCCCAGCAACCACATCAATCTGACGTGCATTTTTACCAAGGTAAATTACAAGCCAGTCAGTATTTTTATCGCTTTGAATTACCTGAAATAAGCCTGTGGTCAAACTTATTGATTAATACTGATAGCACCAGCTTTGATATGCAGCCAGATTGGTTTTAATTTAGTCACTAATCTACTGTTTATCCAATGCTGCTTAAGCTGCATTGGAGTTCCGTTTGGCTTAATAGCGTTAGTTAACAATTAGTAAAGTTATATAAGCGAATTTAATAATCACATTACTGCTATTAGCGGTAATGTTTTTGTTTTTAAAGCCCGCACTATATTGACACTTCAGCACCCTCTCAATCTAGGGCCTGTTGATCTTTCAAGGTTATTTTTGCAGCGAATTGTTGGCCATTACTCACATTTACAACTGCGCGGCAGAGACTTTGAGGTGTAGTTATTCTACATAAAAAGTCGATAACACAGTAAAAATGGCCAACAAACGCTGCCCGAAGGGTTCGGCTAAAAACGTTTTACTCTTTGTTGAATGCATTTTGCTTAGATGACTAGGCATCAATCCATTCGCCTCGATTAAAACGTTTTTAACTCGAACAAAATTCAACCAGCAAAGATCAACAGGCCCTAGGCTATTCATCTTGTGAATAGCTTAGTATCAAAACTATTCATTTGTTTAATTTACCTACCGCACTTAGCATGAGATATCGCTTAAATTTCATTCATGGATAGTACCGCGAAAGTACATAAGGAAAGGGAATCATGCCGACAGTCATTAATCGTAACGATATTGCCAACTATATTGGTCACCAAGCAACGCCAACCCAGTGGTATCAAATCAGCCAAAATCAAATTAATCAATTTGCAGATTGCACTCTGGATCATCAATTTATTCACGTCGATGTTGAAAAAGCTAAAGCAACACCTTTTGGCTCGACCATTGCTCACGGCTTTTTATCATTATCAATGTTGTCTCATTTTGCTGAAGAATTTAGCGTCATTATTGATGGCTTTTATATGGGCCTCAATGCTGGTTTCGATAAAGTCAGATTTTTGCAGCCTGTCACAGTTAATAGCCGCATTAGAGCCCATGCGAAAACCCTTTCTATTGAAGAGAAAAAACCCGGCCAATTTCGCATATCAACCGAAGTAACCATTGAAATTGAAGGTGTAGATACACCAGCACTGGTTGCCGAGTGGATTTCAGTGCAAATGGTTAAGTAATGTCGATTAAGGCATGATCGTTAAATATAGATATTGATTAAAAAGAAAAATAATAAATAAAAACAAAATTAAGGTAATAACATGACAATCAGTTTTGCAGGGAAAGTGGCTATTGTAACGGGTGCGGGTAATGGTTTAGGCCGTTCACATGCACTGGAATTAGCCCGACGCGGCGCCAAAGTGGTTGTTAATGATTTAGGTGGATTGCGTGATGGTAGTGGCGCATCTTCTGCCGCGTCTCAAGAGGTTGTAGAGTTAATTAAAGCGATGGGCGGCGAGGCTATGAGTCATGGCGCTAATGTTGCCCATTTTGACGAAGTGCAAGACATGGTGCAACAAACCATGGATAAATGGGGCCGTGTCGATATTTTGATTAATAACGCCGGTATTTTACGCGATAAGTCGTTTTCTAAAATGACCTTAGATGACTTTAAGCTGGTCATGGACGTACATGTTATGGGGTCGGTTAACTGCACTAAAGCGGTGTGGGAAATCATGAAGCAACAAAACTACGGCCGAATCGTAATGACAACCTCATCAAGTGGCATGTACGGCAACTTTGGTCAGGCCAATTATGGTGCTGCTAAAATGGCGCTAATCGGCCTAATGAATACCTTAGTGCTCGAAGGTGCTAAAAATAATATCAATATCAATGCGCTTGCGCCAACGGCTGGCACACGTATGACCGAAGATTTAATGCCTGAAGAAATCGTTAAAGCCTTTGCTCCAGAAGCGGTAACCGCAGGAATGCTGACCTTGTGTGATGAAGATGCGCCAAATCGATTTATTTTATGTGCCGGAGCTGGCGGATATTCAAGCGCGAGTATTTTTGAAACCGAAGGCTGCTTTATTCCTACTGCGAAACAAAGCCCAGAAACCGTGCGTGAAAACTGGGATCAGCTCACCGATCAACACCATCAAAAAGCTTTACTCTCTGGTGCGCAACAAGGCGAAAAATTTGTTATGAAGGCCATGGCGTTCATGAAATCTCAACAACGCTAAACGAGTATTAATTAATTTACCGCGTATTACCGTTAATTATAAAAGGATTTATCATGAGAGAAGCCGTCATTGTATCCGCCGCCAGAACCCCGATTGGTAAAGCTTATCGCGGCGCCTTTAATGATTTGTCTGCACCCACATTAGCCGCTGTAGCGGTAAATGCAGCAGTAGAAAGAGCGGGAATAGATCCTAATGAAATTGAAGACTGTATTTTTGGCGCAGCCTTAACCCAAGGCAACCAAGGCATGAACTTTGGTCGTCAAGTGGCCATGGCGGCGCAATTACCGGTTTCTGTACCCGGCATGACAGTCGACCGTCAATGTTCATCTGGATTAATGTCTATTGCCATTGCCGCCAACCATATTGTGTGTGATGGTGCCCAAGTTGTGGTTGCCGGTGGTTGTGACTCTATCAGCTTGGTACAAAACGATAAGATGAACATGCATCGCGTGGTAGACCCTAGCGTAAAAGCCTATCGTCCAGCGATTTATATGCCGATGCTCGATACCGCTGAAGTGGTGGCTAAGCGATATGGTATTTCACGTGAGGCACAAGATGCCTACGCATTATTATCCCAACAACGCACCGCAGCAGCCCAAGTTGAAGGCCGATTTGATGCTGAAATAGTGCCCGTCAGTTGCACTATGCTAGTGATGGACAAAGCCAGCGGTGAAATCAGTAAACAGGCAGTAACCTTAACTAAAGATGAAGGTAATCGCCCATCAACTAATTTAGACGGTTTAGCGGGCTTAAAAGCGGTTAAAGAAAACGGATCGATTACCGGCGGTAATGCATCACAACTTTCTGATGGCGCAGCAGCCGTGGTGGTAATGGAACGTCAACTCGCCGAGCAACGAGGCTTAACGCCATTAGGCGTGTACCGTGGCATGGTGGTTACTGGGTGTGAGCCTGATGAGATGGGCATAGGTCCTATTTATGCTATTCCTAAATTACTTGAGCGCCACGGCCTAAACATCGACGATATTGGTTTATGGGAAATCAATGAGGCGTTTGCGGTTCAGGTCATTTACTGTGCTGAAAAGCTGGGTATTCCTGCTGATCGCTTAAACGTTGATGGCGGCGCCATCTCAATTGGTCATCCATACGGCATGAGCGGCACACGTATGGTGATGCACGCATTGATTGAAGGTAAACGCCGTGGGGTTAAATACGTGGTTGTTAGTATGTGTATTGGCGGTGGTCAAGGCGCAGCAGGCTTATTTGAAGTGCTATAAGGTTAATGCTGATGCTAACTGCTAGCAAAGTCGTACGTTAAGTTTTAATTTAAGATTTGTGTGTAGATTAAGAGAAAGTACAAAATAAGTACAAAATAAATAAAATGAAAAGCGTGAGTTTGCACATTTACAATAATAATAAACATTGATAGCGGCTAGGGTATTGGGTTCTGTTGCGTATTTGAGATGAACTTCACAGCTGCTAATAACATTACATTTGGGGACAATATTATGGAAAAGATTTGGCTTGAAAAGAGTTATCCGCCTGGGGTTGAGTTTGAAATCAATCCTGATAAATATAATTCTTTGGCAGATTTGTTTTTAAAATACACCAAGTTATATGCCGCGAATACAGCATTTATCAATATGGATGTGAGTATCACTTATCAGCAGCTTGCACAACAGGCGACTGATTTTGCCGCTTACTTACAGCAAGATTTGGGCTTAGTAAAAGGCGATAAATTTGCCATTATGATCCCTAATACGCTGCAATATCCTATCGCGTTATTTGGCGCGCTTATTGCTGGCCTCACGGTTGTTAACGTTAACCCTTTGTATACTGCTCGCGAGCTTGAACATCAATTAAAAGACTCGGGTGCTAAAGGGATCCTAATCCTCGAAAACTTTGCTCATGTATTGCAAGCCGTTATGGATAAAACCGATGTTAAGCATGTTATTACCACTGGCGTAGGTGACCGTTTAGGGCTGATTAAAGGTGCACTTATTAATGGTGCTATTAAGCATGTTAAAAAATTGGTGCCTGCATTTGATTTACCTACTGCGATTAAATTTAATGATGCTATGTCCAGGGGCAGTAAACAAACATTTATACCTGTTGAGGTTATTGGGTCTGATTTGGCCTTTTTACAATATACCGGTGGCACTACAGGTCCATCAAAAGGCGCTATGCTGACTCATCGTAATATGGTTGCTAACCTTGAACAGTCAAATGCAATGACCAAAAATGTCTACGAAGTAGGTAAAGAAATCATTGTCACCGCATTGCCGCTTTATCATATTTACGCCTTAACCTCTAATTGCTTAGCCTTTTTACCCTTTGGTGGCATCAATCTATTAATCACTAATCCACGTGACATGGCGGGTTTTGTTAAAGAGTTAGCTAAATATCGCTTTACGGTGATTACTGGCGTAAACACATTATTTAACGGCTTGTTGCATACCCCAGGGTTTGACCAACTTGATTTTAGTGCCTTAAAAATGGGTTTTGGTGGCGGTATGTCGGTGCAGCGACCCGTTGCAGAACTTTGGGAAAAAGTCACTAAAAGCCGCCTCTTAGAAGGATATGGTTTAACTGAGTGCGCACCTTTAGTGACCATGAGTCCTTATAATCAAAAAAGTTACAATGGCTCAATTGGCTTGCCTGCACCTTCAACCGATATTCGTCTTGTGGGGGCCGATGGTGAAGACGTGGCGTTAGGCGAGCCAGGTGAAATGTGGGTTAAAGGCCCACAGGTGATGAAAGGTTACTACAATCGTCAAAAAGCCACTGATGAAGTACTGATTGATGGTTGGCTAGCCACTGGTGATATTGCCACCATGGATGAAACTGGTTTTTTCAAAATTGTTGACCGTAAAAAAGACATGATTAACGTTTCTGGCTTTAACGTGTTTCCAAACGAGATTGAAGAAGTGCTGGTGATGCATGAAGGTATACTTGAAGCTGCGGCTGTAGGGACCTCGTGTGATATTACTGGTGAACGAGTTAAAGTGTATATTGTTAGAAAAGATCCAACCCTTACAGAACAAGATGTGTTTGACCATTGTAATAAAATGCTCACTAACTATAAGCGTCCTAAGGTGGTTGAGTTTATGAATGAATTACCTAAAAGTAATGTCGGTAAGGTTCTACGAAAAGATCTTCGTAATAAGGCATAAGCTTAAATCTCGGCAACACTGTCGGCATGTATTGTCGACAGTTCAATAATAAGAATCCTATGTTAGAAATCTATGCCGGTGAAATGGCGTTAAGAAAGATCCATCAGGATGGATTTTCTCCAGCGATATTTAGCGCTTTTCTTGGTGCAAGTGGTGGACCTAAATGGTTTACCTTATTGGGATTAGATAAATATATCTTTGGTGAATTTTTTAATGGCAGGCAGCAGCCATTAAATGTTATTGGTTCAAGTGCTGGTGCTTTTCGTGCGGCATGCTTTGCCCAACATGATCCCGTTGCAGCAATTGAACGTTTAGCTAAAAATTACAGTGAAACCGTGTATTCAGATGATAAGAAACCTCAGGCTGAAGAAATCACCACCAAAGCTTTTGAATTACTCGAAGTCCTTTTTGGCGATACCGGTGCCGATGAAATTATCAATAATCCGGTATTCAAAGCTCATTTTATCGTTGCTAAGTGCAATGGATTAGTCGCTTCAGAAAATAAGTTTAAACAAACGCTTGGGTTAACTCACAGTTTTATCCGCAACGCTATCAGTCGACCATTACTCAATCGTCAGTATGAACGGTATATTTTTCAGCATAAGCACAGTGATTTGGTTATTGTTGATCCCGATAATATTCCAACTACAGCAGTGGCTTTTAGCCCACAAAATATCAAAGATGCATTATTGGCATCGGGTTCTATTCCTGTAGTGATGCAAGGTATAAAAGACATTACTGATTGTCCTCCGGGCATGTATCGCGATGGCGGGATTATTGATTATCATTTTGACTTTAAAATTCAAAATGAAGGGTTAATCCTTTATCCTCATTTTAGTTCAACTTTAAAAGCGGGCTGGTTTGATAAAAATTTATCGCGAAAAGTCCGACTAGAGCACTACGATAAAACCGTATTATTGTGTCCTTCTGCAGAGTTTATTGATTCATTGCCCTACCATAAAATTCCCGACCGTACTGATTTTATCGAAATGAAACCAGCACAACGGATCCAATATTGGCAACAGGTTTTTGTTGAAAGTGAAAAACTTGCCCAGCACTTTAAACACTTTTATCAAACACAAAATATCAGCAGTATAAAAAGCATCAAGCAACTCATCACGTAATAACATTCATCTATCAGCATGACGAATAACGATTATTCATTTACATACAAAGGGAATCAAATATGAGCACATTTACAGCCATTAACTTAGTCGCCCGTCCTCAAGGTGGCCCAATTGGCCCTGAACTATTTGAAATTGTAGAAAAGCCAATGCCTAAAGTGGCAGATGGACAATTTTTGGTTAAACAAAATCATATGTCACTTGATCCGGCCATGTTTGGTTGGATGAGCGCTGATACACAAAGCTACATTCCTCCCGTTACGTTAGGTGAGGTTATGCGCAGTTCTGGTATAGGTGAA
This sequence comes from Shewanella livingstonensis, assembly GCF_003855395.1. Taxonomy (NCBI): domain Bacteria; kingdom Pseudomonadati; phylum Pseudomonadota; class Gammaproteobacteria; order Alteromonadales; family Shewanellaceae; genus Shewanella; species Shewanella livingstonensis. The sequence goes on from NZ_CP034015.1 coordinate 2,534,293, forward strand.
ATTGTAGAAAGTAACCATCCTGGCTTTAAGGTTGGCGACCGAGTGATGGGCATGATGGGTTGGCAAGAATATTTTTTAAGTAATGGTGCTGGGTTAAATAAAGTGACTGCACCACTACCCGATGAAGCTGTATTATCGGTATTTGCGCTACCGGGGTTAACGGCAACGCAAGGGCTTTTCAACGTAGGCAAACCGCAAAAAGGCGAAACCATTGTCGTTTCTGGCGCAGCGGGTTCGGTGGGCTCTATTGTTGGTCAGCTTGCTAAAGCAGATGGCCTAAGAGTTATCGGCATTGTTGGCAGTGACGAAAAGGCCGACTGGATTGTTAATGAGCTAGGTTTTGATGGCGCGATTAATTATAAGACTGATGATTTAGCAGCAAAACTGGCCGAATTAACCCCAGACGGTGTTGATGTGTATTTTGAAAACACCGGTGGCCCAATTCAGCATCATGTATTTGCCAAAATGAATGCACATGGTCGAATTGTGGTGTGCGGCATGATTGCCGATTACCCAAAAGCAGTACCTGACCTAGGTCCCAGTTGGATCCAAATTATTAAGAAACGCCTAATAATCCAAGGCTTCACCATGCCAGATCATTTCGGTGATGTGCCGGCCTTACTTGAAAAATTAACCCCTTATGTTATGAAAGGGCAAATAAAACATCGCGCTCATGTGTTAAATGGCCTTGAGTCAGCCATTACTGGCTTAAACTTGTTTTTCACTGGTGATAACAAAGGCAAATTAATCGTTAAATTATAACGATTTATTGTTAAATCAATACCGTTAAAGCTGTTAAAGAGATTTGTGAGCTTGACTGTATTGATCTGATATTTTTATTCCAAGCTAGGCGACCAATATGAGCGAAACTAATACCCATTATCGAAATTGCAATATTTGTGAAGCCATGTGTGGCTTGGAAATTACCTACCAAGATAAAAAAATAATAGCGATCAAAGGCGATCAACACGATCCCTTTAGTCAAGGTTATAACTGCCCTAAAGCATTAGCCTTAGAAGATTTTTATAACGATAAAGACCGCTTAAAAACGCCAATTAAACGCACCAATTCTGGCTGGCAAGCCATTAGCTGGGATGACGCCTTTAGCGAAATAGTTGAAAAATTTAAAAGCATTCAACAGCAACACGGTAAAAATGCCTTAGCCGTGTACTTAGGCAACCCAAATGCTCATAGTCTAGGTAATGCACTATTTCTTAAGCCCTTTTTAAAATCGCTTGGCACCATAAACCGTTTTAGTTCAGCCTCTGCCGACCAATTACCGCACCACGTTGCGGCTAATTATATGTTTGGCGCCGGCATGTTAATTCCGGTGCCAGATATTGATAGAACTGACTTTATGTTAATTATCGGCGCAAATCCTGTTGTTTCTAACGGCAGTATGATGACAGCGCCCAATGTTATTGGCCGCATGAAAGCGATTCAAAAACGTGGTGGCAAAATAGTTGTTGTTGACCCTCGTAGAACCCGCACCGCTAAAATTGCCGATCAACATTTGTTTATTCGTCCAGAAAAAGATGCTTTATTACTGCTCGCATTGATTCATTGTGTATTTTCGCGCAACAAAGTTAATTTACGTCATTTAGAACAGCAAGTAGATGGGCTTGATGATGTTGCAAGAATAGCCAAAACCTATTCACCAGAAGCCGTTGCCGAGGTTGTCGGTATCGATGCCAGTACTATTGAAGCATTAGCCGATGACATGTTGGCTGCAGACTCTGCAGTATGTTACAGCCGTATGGGGGCATCAACGCAAACTTTTGGCGGCTTATGTTTATGGCTTACCAATGTGCTCAATATTATTACCGGCAACTTTGACCGCGCTGGCGGAGCGATGTTTCCACAACCTGCTTTTGATTTATTGCGCAATCACAAACCTGGCCATAAAAGCTCGTTTGGTCAGCATCACACTCGGGTACGTAAATTGCCATTTTTTAATGGTGAATTTCCGGTGGCGACATTAGCTGAAGAAATACAAACACCGGGACAAGGGCAGATTAAAAGCTTAATTACCGTTGCGGGTAATCCGGTATTGTCGTCGCCCAGTGGCCATCAATTAGCCCAAGCTTTTGCTGGGTTAGACTATATGGTTTCGATTGATATTTATCTTAACGAAACCACGAAATATGCCGACATTATTCTGCCGGGTACCACAGGTCTTGAAAATTCACACTTTGATGTTTTCTTTAATTCATTTTCGGTGAGAAACACGGTTAAATACTCAGCGCCATTATTTGAAAAACAGGCTGAGCAACGTGCTGACTGGCAAATACTCAAAGAAATTTCGATGCGGATGCTCAATATTGCCACAGACGATCCAATGCAAAACATCACCCCAGAAATCATTTTAGACATGGAGCTAAAAAAAGGGCCTTACGGCGAGCAAGGCATGAGTTTGCAAAAGTTAATCTACCATCCTCATGGTATCGATATTGGCCCATTAATGCCGTGTTTAGCTGAGCGAATTAAAACTGCCAATGGCAAAATTGATTTATTTCCGCAGGTGTATCGTGACGACTTACCGCGTTTGCAAAAGGTGATGGCACAACCTGCGCGGGACATAGCCTATCCATTTGAGTTAATTGGCCGTCGATTAGTGAAAAGCCATAACACCTGGACCCAAAACTCGGCCAGGTTAATTAAAGGCAAAAATCCGTGTACCTTAGAAGTGCATTCACAAGATGCACATGCACTTGGGATCACACAAGGACAACGTGTTACCGTCAATTCCGCTGTGGGGCAAATTGAAATTGAAGTGGTCATTACCGACGATATTCAACAAGGCGTAGTGACAATGCCACAAGGCTGGGGCCACAATCAGCAAGGCACTAACATGTCGGTGGCGGCAACTCAGCCTGGGGTGAGCATTAATGATTTAACAGATGCTAATCGAGTTGATATGCTTACCGGAAATGCGGCATTCAATGGCACACCCGTTGCGATTAAGGTTGCTTAACGTCAATTAGAATATTTGCTTAAAAAACGACATCAATAAAAAGGTTAACCATGTTTAAAAGTACTGAAAATTATATAGCATCAAACGATCTCACCATGGCGGTAAATGCGGCGATAGCATTAGAAAAACCGTTATTAATTAAAGGTGAACCCGGTACCGGTAAAACCCAGTTAGCCGAAGAATTAGCTAAATCACTTAATTGTAAATTGTATCAATGGCACATTAAATCGACCACAAAAGCACAGCAAGGGCTTTATGAGTACGATGCGGTGTCGCGTTTGCGTGACAGCCAGTTAGGTGATGCCAAGGTTCATGATATTGGCAATTACATCGTTAAAGGTAAGTTATGGCAGGCGTTTGAAGAAGAACAAAGACCCATATTGCTGATTGACGAAATTGATAAAGCCGATATTGAGTTTCCTAACGATTTGCTTCAAGAACTCGATAAAATGGAGTTTTATGTTTATGAAACCCAACAAGTGATTAAAGCAAAACAACGACCGATAATTATCATCACCTCTAACAATGAAAAAGAGTTACCTGATGCCTTTTTAAGACGCTGTTTTTTCCATTACATTAAGTTTCCCACTAAAGCTGAAATGGAAAAAATCATCGATGTGCATCATCCTGATGTAAAACAAGCGTTGTTAACACAAGCACTAGAGGTATTTTTTGATTTACGCGAGATCAATGGCATCAAGAAAAAACCGTCTACATCAGAGTTAATTGATTGGTTAAAGCTATTGATATCAGACGATATTTCACAACAGACATTATTGGATAACAAATCAGACATTATTCCTTTGTTTGGCGCACTGTTAAAAAATGAGCAAGATGTTTCATTGATTGAAAAACTGGCCTTTATGAGCCGCAGAAACAGGTGATCTAACAGTGTTTATTGATTTTTTCCTTACCCTAAAAAAGCACAAAGTGCCTTGTAGCTTACGTGAGCTATTAGACCTTATCGCCTTGCTAAAGAAAGGAGTGATTTTTGCCAATGTAGACGATTTTTATAACCTCGCTAAAATCGTCATGGTTAAAGATGAAATTCATTATGATAAATACGATAACGCCTTTGCTGAGTACTTTAACGGCATAGAAAATATTGATATTTTCGATAAAATTTTGCCGGAAGATTGGCTGCGTAAAGAGTTCGAAAAACATCTGACTCAAGAAGAAAAAGACCAACTCAAATCAATGGGCGGCCTTGAAGAATTAATGAAGACGTTAAAAGAACGTCTTGAACAACAAAAAAAACGTCATGCTGGCGGTAATAAATGGGTTGGCACCGGCGGCACATCACCGTTTGGAGCTTATGGTTATAACCCCGAAGGGATTAGAGTAGGCCAAGACAAAAACCGTAACAACAGTGCCGTTAAAGTGTGGGACAAACGCGAATTTAAAAATTTTGACCAAGACCGCGAATTGGGCACCCGTAATATCAAATTAGCCCTTAAAAAACTGAGAAAATTTGCCCGAACTGGCGCCAGTGAAAAGCTCGACATTAATACCACGATTAGCTCAACGGCTAAAAACGGTGGCATGTTAGATGTGCATATGGAACCTGAGCGTCATAACGCCGTTAAAGTGCTGATGTTTTTCGATATTGGTGGTTCGATGGATGATTATATTCATACTTGCGAAGAGCTATTTTCTGCAGCCCACAGTGAATTTAAGCATCTTAAGTTCTTTTATTTTCACAATTGTTTGTATGAAAGGGTGTGGCAGGATAATAGCCGAAGATTTGATAGAATGATTGATCTTGAAGAAATTATCAGAACATTCTCATCTGATTACAAAGTCATTTTTGTTGGCGATGCCACTATGGGGCCTTATGAAATTATCGCTAAAGGTGGCAGTGTCGAACACTGGAATGAAAAACCCGGTATCGAATATATGAATCGACTGCTCAGTCACTTCAATAAGGTTGCGTGGTTAAATCCACAGCCTGAAAATCACTGGCAAATTCATCATTCAATTTCGATTATTCAACAGTTGGTGAGCAATAAAATGTACCCCCTTACCGTTGATGGTATTGGCCGGGCGATTAAAGACTTGAGTTAATGTCAACTCGGGTTAATCGAATCGAAAAACAATAACAAGAAGGCAAGAAATATGGAATTTTTACGCACCGATGATAGTTGTTTTGCTCATTTACCCGATTACCACTTTACCGCTAAATATTTGATGGTTGACGACAGTGAAGGTGGCGAGCTTCGAGTTCATTATCTTGATGAAGGCCCTAAAGATGCTGCGCCGATATTATTGCTGCACGGTGAACCAACATGGAGCTTTTTGTATCGCAAGATGATCCCTATTTTGGTAAAAGCAGGCCATCGGGTGATTGCGCCTGATTTAGTTGGTTTTGGCCGCTCAGATAAACCAACCAAACGCACTGATTATACTTATCAGCGCCATGTTGATTGGATCACATCTTTAGTATCACAACTCGAATTAACCAATATCACTTTGGTGTGTCAAGATTGGGGCGGGTTAATTGGTTTACGATTAGCCGCAGAAGAGCCCGATCGTTTTGCCCGTATTGTGGCTGCCAATACCATGTTGCCAACAGGTGATCATGAGCCTGGTGAAGCGTTTAAAAAATGGCGTCAGTTCTCACAAGAGGTAGATGTTTTCCCTACAGGTAGCATGATAAACCGTGCATGTGTTGCCACCTTAGCTGCAGATGTGATTGCCGCTTATGATGCTCCGTTTCCAGGTGAAAGTTACAAAGAGGGCGCTCGCCAGTTTCCGTTATTAGTGCCGATTACCCCTGATGATCCTGCTGCCGATAAAAACCGCGCCGCATGGAAAGTATTATCGCAATGGCAAAAGCCATTTTTAACGGCGTTTAGTGATTCAGATCCAATCACTGCTGGCGGCGACAAGCTGATGCAAAAACTGATACCGGGTACAAAAGGGCAACAGCATACGACTATTATCAGTGCAGGCCACTTTTTACAAGAAGACAAAGGTGAAGTGTTAGCTGACGTCGTAGTTCAATTTATTGCCGATAATAGTTAGCGTTAATAAAATGACAGTTAATAAAAAATAGTAATAAAAGACTCCTAATAAAAAGAGCAGCCAAATATGGCTGCTCTTTTTATATAATTCATTTTGTAGAACTACGTTTATTGACCCTAATTAATGATCAACCCAATAGCCTATTAACTATTCGACATTGCTTTTATCATGTCTAATGCAACGGCTTCGGCAATACTAATACCGTCGATACCCGCTGATAATATCCCGCCGGCATAACCAGCACCTTCACCTGCAGGGTATAAGCCTTTAGTATTAATACTTTGGTAATCGGCGCCACGTTTAATTTGCACCGGTGAAGAGGTGCGAGTTTCAACGCCGGTTAACATGGCATCTTGACTGTCAAACCCCCTAATTTTCTTACCAAACGCCGGTATTGCTTCACGGATAGCATCGATGGCGAATTGTGGTAACGCATCGCTTAAATCAGTCATTTTTACATTGGGTTTGTAAGATGGTTCAACGTTTTCAAACGGTTTACCCGATCCTGCCGCTAAAAAGTCACCGACCATTTGTGCAGGCGCATCGTAATTACTCCCCCCCATAACATAAGCATGGCGTTCCAGTTTTCGTTGCAGTGCAATACCTTGCAATGGATCGTTATCAAAATCACTTGGATCTATGCCCACCACAATGGCACTGTTGGCATTACGTTCACTGCGCGAATATTGGCTCATGCCATTAGTCACTACCGCATGTTCTTCAGACGTTGCCGCCACAACCACACCACCAGGACACATACAAAAGCTGTAAACACTGCGACCACTCTTACAATGATGCACGAGCTTATAATCAGCTGCGCCTAACATTGGGTGACCAGCGTTAATGCCAAAGCGATCTTTATCAATCATCTCTTGTTTGTGTTCAATACGAAAACCAATTGAAAATGACTGTGCCTGCATATACACGCCTTTATCATGCAACATTTGGAATGTATCGCGGGCACTGTGGCCAATGGCTGCAATCACATGCTTAGAATGCAGTACTTCACCATTTCTGAGGGTGACACCCGTCACTTCCCGATCGATTATGTTGATTTCATCTACGCGGGTTTCAAAACGAATGTCTCCGCCTAAGCGAATGATCTCTCGGCGCATTTTTTCCACCATGGTGACCAATTTAAAGGTACCAATGTGCGGTTTGCTTACATAAATAATTTCTGCAGGTGCGCCAGCAGCAACAAATTCTTGTTTTACTTTTAAGCCTTTAAAACCTGGGTCTTTAACCTGGCTGTATAACTTACCATCGGAAAACGTGCCTGCGCCACCTTCACCAAATTGTACATTTGATTCGGTATTTAGCTCACTGGTACGCCAAAAGCGAAAGGTATCTTTAGCACGTTCGTGTACTGATTTACCGCGTTCTAAAATAATCGGCTTAAAGCCCATTTGCGCCAACATCAACCCAACAAACAAACCACAAGGGCCCATACCAATCACGATTGGACGTTCGGTTAACCCTTCTGGTGCACACGCGACATATTTATAATCAGTATCGGGCGACACGCGAATATTATGGTCATCTGCAAGTGATGCCAATAACGCGGCTTCGTCGACATTGGTTAAGGTTACATCCAAGGTATAAATTAAGAAAATTAAGTTCTTTTTGCGCGCATCGTAGCCACGTTTAAACACATGTATGTCAACCAGCTGATCCGCTGAAATAGAGAGCCTTTGCAACACGACTTGTTGCAGTGCATCTTCATTATGGTCTAGAGACAATTGTACTTGGTTTAAACGGATCATGATTTACCTAAGAAAGAGACTTAAAAAACAGCGCATAGTTTACGTGATTTAACCTTAAAATGAAATTATCTATTGATGACATATGACATATGCCATACTGGCAGGTTCTATTAATGATATAGATTAAATTATGGCATTAGCTGAATTTGTTTGCCTTTGTAGTGTTCCGTCTAGACGGTTCATTTAGTGTTAATCTATAAACCATTTGATGATTTTTACCATGTTGTCATTCAATCTTTCGGTGTTGGTCAGCTATTGAAAATTTAATCACACCAGTTACGGTATTCCATTAGTAAAATGAATGGTTTAGTTTACTGAGGTATTTGTAGTTGGTTGAGTAAAAGGGAGAAGTAATGTTACATCAAGGAATTTCTATCATGCTGGCCCCAGTATTAGTGTTTCAGGGACTTAAGGTTCGCCGTACTACGCCAAGGTTGCCTGAACCCGAGGGTAAACGAGTTGGGCAAACTGGATCTAATCCTGCGTTAAACTTGCTTATTTTAGGCGACTCAGCTGCTGCAGGCGTTGGAGTGACCAATCAACAACACGCTCTATTGGGACAGATTATTGAGCAATTAAGCCCTCAACTCGAATTTAGTTATGCATTGTTTGCTAAAACTGGATCGACCACAGCCACCACGTTACAAGCCTTACATGAACGCATTGATACAGCCCATCCAATCCTCAGCCAAAAGCACTATGATGTTATTGTTACATCACTGGGTGTCAACGACATTACTTCATCAATCAGTTGCGATAAGTGGTTGCAGCAACAAAAACAGTTGTTAGAACTCATTACTCAGCGCTATAAACCCAAACTGATATTAGTGACTGCGTTACCGCCACTGGGGTTATTTCCTGTTTTGCCTAATCCACTTCGGTGGAGCTTAGGCCAGCGAGCAAATCAATTTAATCGCCAGTTACAGCAATTACTGATTAAGTTAAATCAACAAGTCAACCAACCGACAGATTTCAGATTAATTAAATTACCATTAGACAACCCACAACCTGACATCACTATGCTCGAGTTTATGCGCCAAGTGATGGCTACCGATGGGTTTCACCCAGGTGCCCCGATTTATTCAGCGTGGGCTAATTTGGTTGTTGAGCAAATAGTTGGTGGTATTAAATCTGCAGCGATTGAATAAAATAGCTGTATGTATCATGCCATACGTAATGTGTGGAATTTATCATAGCAACGGTTAGGGCTAACATACTTCTGCCCCAAAGCTTGTTTAGGCTATGGCCTGCGGCCACTAACGTCGTGGCGCTTCACCCACCCAGACTATGGTCGTCATTTTTCAACTTACGCGGGTTAATTTAATCGTCTTCCCGGTAATGCTTTTGAGCCGGGATCCAGGTGTTAGTTTTTGTACTTATGTGCTTATGACCTACGGCCACAAACGTCGTGGCGCTTCGCCCACACCAGACCAAGAGGTAATTAACGTCTATTCCCTCTTGGAACTCCCAGCCGCCACATCAAAATTATCTGAAAAACGATAATTTCGCGACGTGGTTAAATCCAGCTTTTGTCCTCGTTTGTAGCCAGCTTCGGCCTTATTCGAAAATGCTAACGCTTCCGATGGTACATCCTGTACCTCGAAAGCTAGCCTGACATCCATGTCAGGACTCACGTCATTTTCTTCAACGTCCTCAAGTTCAGAGTTGAATTTAGACTGTTGCAAGCAACAGAACATAAGCCAGAACATGGCCACCCATCCCAAGTATTTCTACTTGATTGCTATCAAGTTTTTCTGCTATGAAGAATTCTGGATATGACAGGTAAGTCGCTAATTTAACTTTAATTTTAAACATGTTTATTAAAGTTGGTGAGTTGAGTACATCTAGCCAAACCCTCGCCAAAGCCATGAAAACGGGTTATGTTACTTATATAAATTATGGAGGGAATTTTTTAGTAAATTTTTTTTAAAAATATTCTAAGGGTGCAGAGGTCAATATATGTGGAACAAAATGCTAACAATGAAATTGTTGTCTTTTTCAATATGTATATATTTTCTTATTTTTTCAAACAACACGTTAGCTACAAAAGAAATTGATTATAAAGACGTAAATTTCTACACTTTGGCTGCTAATGAGACCGTTTTGGATGGTAAAAAAATACTGATTCAAGGATGGTTAGAAGTTTGGGGTGACTTTGATGGTGGTAAATACTCTGTCTATTTGTATCCAGTTGATATTAGCCGAGGGAATAAGAATTCTTTTGATAGAATAATGGTTGTTGTAGATAAGGAAGCATTCGACTTTGCTAAAGAAAGTCTTAATAAAAAAGCTGTTCAAGTAATAGGCACTTATAGTCTAAAAAAGCCTTCAAAGAGTGGTGTTTTCGGTGATATAAGTAAATTGTCAAGATTAAGGATTAATCCATTAGCTGAAAATAAATAAGTCACCTAGTGCGCCGAGCTAAATTAGTAGATGTACAAATTATGGGTGGCATTCTTTTGAATTGTGCTTGCGATAAAGAGCAGTCAAGCCTCGGGTACCACTCTTTATTACAAATAGCATAAATAGTTCTTTGAAATAAATAGTAAAATAAAAGTCTTCGAAATCACTACTCCAGCTCGTTTAAGCCCCAAAGTGTGTTTAGGCTATGGCCTGCGGCCACTAACGTCTGTTCCCTCTTTATTTTCTATAAAAGAATTGGCCCAGCCGACATTGATGTAAATGGCTGGATTATGATTAAAAGGACGGGAGAGCAAAGCTTAGAAAATAGCCATTCTTCTATACAAAAATTAGGTAGTGATATTAAAGGTATTAGACGAGAGTATAATAACAACCCAACTGGCTTCATTCAGCAGATTATTGGTGTCCCAGATATAAATCCTAGAGGTAATTAAAGATGCATTATCTTCGTAGCTTTATTATTGGTGGCTATGCATATTACAGAAATAAAAACTTTGAGCATGGTAAGGCTGTTACCATGTTAATGCTACCTGTTATTGGCTTGCCCACATTAATTTTGAGCGGCATAGGGCTTTATTTATTTCAAGACCTGTCATTTTATATTGATAATTATGCACTTGAGCTAATATTGATGTTTTTGATAGCCAGTACTTTGGGAACGTACAAGGTAGAAAAGTTTTTAGATGAATATAAGGGTGAGGAAGTGTTAACAACACTATCAAAAGAAATTCGTATTCATAGCGTAATTGTTTACACCCTGATTGCTGTAAATTTTTGCGTTTGGTACTTTCTGAGGTAGCAAACGATATTTAGCATTTAACGTGACGTATATGGTTAAAAATATTAAGTCCGTCAGTTAGAGTGATTACAAAGTCCGCATTGCGGACTTTGTTGTCTCTGACCTAGGCTGCCAGCGTGTTTTCGTTTGTCTTTTTGATCTGCTTTCGGTTGCTTGTTCGGCCTGTTGCTCTGCGAGGTACTCACTGGCCATGGCCTTGTGTTTATTGATGCTCATGCAGCGGGCCAAGGTTTTCAGCCGCGTTTCAGTGTCCGGCGTCTGGCCGTTGTCTTTATGGCGGCTTCCGGCCACAGACTGTCTGATAGCCTATTTAAATCAGCCAATTAACTAAAAAAGCGTCTCTATGAAATTTTTTTCAACTAGGTATACTGAGCTTAATTTGATGCTCTTTAACACCGCAGCTCTCTAGGCGAAAACGCCTCCAACGCTTGGACGCACGTCAGGTTCGCTCATTCACATGAACGGTCGGGTGTACGATTACAACCTTGGCCGCTTTTTGAGTGTGGATCCGCTTATTCAGAGCCCAACATCGACCCAATCGGTGAATCCTTACTCGTATATCATGAATAACCCGCTGGCGGGGACAGATCCGACATGGTATGCGATCGATAAAATTTAGTGGGGTCAGTGTCTGACGAATCCCCACAAAAGAATGAATAAAAATAATGAGATAGGTTAAAAACTGAGGAACATTCATGGTATTTGGTGATCAAATTTATCGCCAAACAAAAATTACCACGAGTAAATGCCATGAATGCAAAACAAGTTTTATCAAAATGCCTCTCACTTGTCACCCCATTAATGCACAAAACACTCCGCTTTAGCTTGTTTACTGCCATTGAAAGCTCAATGAATGGTGGCTCGCTTTCTATCACCGGACTTGGTCGCAACATTACTAATAAAGCTAAAGAAAAACATAAGATTAAGCGTGTAGATAGGCTTTGTAATAATACCAATGTTCATCGTGAAATCGAGCTTGTATACACCCGTATGGCCTGCTTGCTAGTCGGAAAGATGAAGCAACCCATTATTCATATCGATTGGTCAGATCTTGATGACAGAAAGCAGCATTTTCTCATTCGAGCATCTTTGGCGGCTCAAGGACGCTCATTGACACTTTATGAAGAAATACACCCCCTAAACAAAAAAGAGAAACCTAAAACTCATCTACTCTTTCTGACCAAACTTAAGGCGATGCTACCTAACGACAGCAAGCCTGTCATCGTGACTGATGCTGGATTTCGAATTCCATGGTTTAAACAAATACTGTCACTTGATTGGGATTATGTCGGACGATTCAGAAACAGAACTCACTGTAAAAAGCATGTTGAGGATGATTGGTTTCCAGTTAAAAATTTGTATGTTCAAGCAAACTCAAGTGCCAAAAATCTCGGCATATATTACTTAGGTGAGCAAACTGCTTTTAAATCTCGCTTAGTGATTTTTAAACGTAACGCTAAAGGGCGAAAAGACAAAGTGGCAACAGGTGATAAAGCTAGACAGAGTAAACAGTCACGAACAAGTGCCGAGCGAGAAAAAGAGCCGTGGTTACTGGCAACATCGCTATGCAGTAGCAGAAATGCTGCTAAAAGAGTCGTTAAAATTTATGCGACGAGGATGCAAATAGAAGAGAGCTTTAGGGATGTCAAAACGGGTTTGAAAATGAATGATAGTGGCTCAAGGATTACGCATAAGCTCAGCGTATTGTTACTCATCGCCTGCTTATCTCAATTTATGTTATACCTGTTAGGGTTGGCAGTTAAAGCGGCTGATAAACATAGACAATACCAAGCGAATTCAATCAAGCACCGTAATGTTTTATCAAATCAATTTATAGGATTAAGGGCCTATAAAGATAAGTCTTTGAGGCTACTGAAGTCTCACTGGTTAGCAGGAATTAAGATGCTACAATCGTTAATCAAGGAGCCACAAGCATGTTATTAAATTCGTGGGGATCCCTCAGGGTCAGGGTAAACTTTTATAAAAAGTAAATTGAAACACTGGCTTTTCTAACACACTTTTGTCCAATAACAAGCTAGCCTTAGCGTTCAAATGTCCAAAAACGAGCTAGTTACTGCTTGAAAATGTCTAAATTCAACTCTGAACTTGAGGCCGTTGAAGAAAATAGCGTGAGCCCAGACATGGATGTCTGGCTAGCTTTGGAGGGGAAGGGACGCCCCATCTGAAGCGTTAGCATTTTCGAATAAGGCCGAAGCAGACTACAAACGCGGTCTGAAGATGGATTACATTTCCGTCGCAATTTTTTCGCTCATCAGAAAATATTGCCGGAACGCTGAGGGTTTGCAAAGGGGTACAAGCGCTTTACCCCTTTGCTCTGGTGTGGGCGAAGCGCCACGACGTTAGTGGCCGCAGGCCATAAGCAAAACAAACACCTGGATCCCGGCTCAATAGCACTGCCGGGACGACAAGAAGGGGGTTAATAACTTTACTATCATCTAAAAGCCTGATCGTGCTTTTACTGCTTGGTATAACTAATCCGGTACACGGCATTGGCAAAGTCATCTGATACCAAGATCGAGCCATCTGTCAGGGTCATCACATCTACAGGGCGGCCCCAGCTTTGTTCACCTTCAAGCCAACCCGTAGCAAACGGCTTATAGTCAATCACCTTATTCCCCTCAAGTGCCACCTGCATAATGCGATAACCCACTTTGTTAGTGCGATTCCACGACCCGTGCTGCGCGATTAAGATGGTGTTTTTATATTCAGCAGGAAATTGCTTGCCCTGGTAAAATTCCATGCCTAACGCAGCGACATGAGCGCCTAGGGTTAATGCTGGCGGTGTATTCAGTTTGGCAATCTCTGGATTGGTAAATTCGGGATCTGCGATATTGTTATTGTGAATATAAGGAAAACCAAAGTGTTGGCCGGTTTGGCTGACACGATTTAGCTCATCATCGGGTAGGTCATCGCCCATCATATCGCGGCCATTATCGGTAAACCATAATTCTCCGGTTTGTGGGTGGAAATCAAAGCCGACACTGTTACGGACACCTTGGGCTATTGTGATGGTTTGTTTAGTTTCAAGATCCAATTGTAAAATAGAAGCAAATGGCAATTCGCTTTTACACACATTACACGGTGCGCCGACGGGGATATACAGCTTTCCGTCTGGACCAAAGGTGATAAATTTCCAGCCGTGATGGGACTTGTTAGGTAACTTGTCGTACACCAATTCTGGTTTAGGAATCGAGGGTAATGATTGCTCAATATCAGGATAACGCCAGATTTTATCGACTTCGGCGACATACAAACTGCCATTAAGGTAAGCAAGGCCGGATGGCATAAATAAATCCGTTGCAATAACGATTTTCTTATCGACTTTAAAATTATTATCACTGTCTATAAGCGCATAAACATTGCCTGCTTTGCGACTGCCTACAAAAACAGTTCCGTTTTCACCAAGCGCCATCTGGCGCGCATTTTCAACATTCTCGGCATACACATCAATGGTAAACCCTGCTGGTAATTGGATGTTATTTAACGGCAGTGCATAGGCTGAATAAGAGACGCCCAAAAGTGCGAGGGTAGATAGCAAACTGATTGGTTTAATCATATTGGGCCTCTTAAAGTAGATTGTTTATCGGTATGAGTTATTTGAGTCGTTGCCGAGAGTTGGGGTAATGATCACCAGTCTTTAATGATCTGTTTCACCATATTGGCGGTATTTTCAGGTTGTTCTAATGGGAACATGTGGCCGCCGTTGGGTAACGTCATTAACTCTATGTCATTTAGTTTGGCAAACCGCACAAAATGCTTAATCGGAAATATATTCGTTTTTTCGCCATATATCAGCTTGGCAGGCACTTTTAGTTTGTTTTTATATTGAGCTAAGTTAGTGGGTAAATGCCTAAAAATATCCGCTTCAACGGCTGGCGAGAAGGTCAGTTCTAAATGTTTGTTACGCATAGTCGCGCCAGAATGCACATAGTCTTGTAAGCAACGGGGATCGAAGTTTTTAAATAAAGTCTTCTGTGAAAAATACTCAACTAAATTTGTGTTTTCTGGCCACTGATTTTGACGGGTTTTCGCTTTACCTGCTGGTGATAGTTTATCAATATAGGGCGTGCGCTTAATAAAACTCAGCAGATGTGAGAATGCGCCCGTTACAACGGGTGGGTCTAACATCACCAAGCCGCGAAATAATTCAGGGTGTTGGCAAGCTGCAATAAATGAAATAACGCCGCCAAAAGAATGACCGACACAAATCACTTTCTCATCTTGCTTTTTAATAAATTCAATAAGTTCTGTGACAAGGTGTTGCCAGTTACTGTGTATCGGATACATCACATTATGGCCAAATTGGTCGTGGGCTACGGTGCGATAATGGCTATCAAATTCAGCTAAAAATGTGATGTAGCTTCCGGCAGGAAAGCCATTAGCATGAACCAAGTTAATCAATGGGTTTGTCATAGAGTCTCTAAAGGGTTTTAGCGCTATTTGTGAGTAATTTAATTGAAATAAATTCACTCAGTATTTAAATTAAACACAACTAGCACTGTTATTTCCGAATGCTTAGAATATTTTTGTAGGATCAATCTGAGTTAACTCAGCAAACTCGGGCGGACGATTTTGTGCTTTGGCTTTGAAAATTTCCATCATATCGTTTTGTGGCTGGAACATACCACTTTGCCATACCGACATATAATTTAAACTGTCTTGAACGCTGTGGTCGCGGGCATAGTTGATCATCTCTTTACAACCCGTAACGGCTAAAGGTGAGCGAGCGGCAATTTCTGCGGCTATGGCCAATACTGCGGTGATCATCGACTCTTGGGTGTCATACACTTGATTGACTAAACCGGCTTGTTTGGCTTCTTCTGCAGGCATTCTGCGGCCAGTATAAGCCAGCTCTTTGACTAATCCGATTGAAATTAACTTAGGTAAACGCTGCAGCGTACCCACATCGGCAGTCATACCGAGCTTGGTTTCTTCAATACTAAAAAAAGCATCGCTAGTGCAATAACGACAATCGGCTGCGGTGACCATATCCACAGCGCCGCCAATACAGCCGCCTTGTATCGCCATTAATACTGGCATCCGCGCAGTTTCTAATACGGTAAAACAGTCTTGCAGCTTTAGCACTAAGCGGCGTAATTGGTCGTGTTTACGACCCAATTCGATATTATCATCAGCGCCATTGGCGCTAAATACGGCTAAGTCCATACCTGCACAAAAGTGTTTACCGGTTGATGAGATCACAATCGCACGGGCGGCTGATTTATTATTTATATCGTGGATAACACTTGGGAATTCATGCCAGAAATCGACATTCATAGCATTCAATTCGTTAGGGCGGTTAAGGACGATATGGGCTACTTTATTGCTAATATCGACGGTCAGCGTTTTATAATTTACCGGTGAAGTCATGACGATATCCTTATAGATTCAATGTAATTTTCTTATCTAACGTTATGGCGGCATCAAGTGATGCGAGTATTTCATGGCGCTCTTTTAATTTGGTACCGTGATGGGCTTTCATATTAAGCGTTTGCATCTGTTTAGCAATATTGTGCGCTGTGCTCATTAGCTGTTCTGAAGGCACGACTTGATCTAGTAACCCTGCTAGCACCGCTGATTCGGGGGCGAATAATTCGGCATTGATCACTGCACGGCTTAGGTAGTTTCGCGGAATACGATTACGGGCAATTTCAATTCCAGCCTGATGCATTGTCATGCCAATAGCGACTTCGTTTAAGCCAATTTTAAACTCACCTGCACAGCCAATACGATAATCACAACTTAGTAATAAAAACGCGCCTTTGGCGATAGCATGGCCGGTACACACACCAATAATGGGTGTTGGGAACGCTAACATTCTGCGCGCTAACGTCGAACCTGCGGTAACAAGGGCGATTGCCGCCTCTGAGCTTTGCTTCATGGTTTTTAAGTCATAACCGCCTGAGAATATGCCTGCTTGGCCCGTTAGCATCACCACCGCGCCTTGCTGCTCGGCATCATCTAAAGCGGAATTGATTTGTGCTATCACCTCCGGCGATATCGCATTTACCTTGCCATTATTTAAGCTGATAATGTGGACGTTATGTTCAATTGTTACGTTAATCAAGTGCATTTTTTATACCTAATAATTTGTTATTGTTTGATTTTATCTAAAGGCTTGTCACTGTTTGGTTGTTATTATTAGCTTTTAATTGTCTTGCTTTCCAATATTTGCTGTTCAACATAGCAACTAAAAATCCCGCGGTAAATAACATGGTCAAGGTGTAGATCGCAGGTGTGAAAGACATTTTGTAATTTGCCAGTAGTGTTAACGCCATAAACATCGACAAGGTACTATTTTGCAGCCCAACTTCAATAGTAATTGAGGTGCGCTGCGCAAAGTTTAAACCAAACCATTTGCTTGAATAGTAGCCCAGTAGCATAGTTGAAATATTTAAAATAATAGAAACCGGGCCCGCTGCAATAAGCGCAGGGATAACAATGTCTTGCTGAATATAAGTTAAAAATATAATCAGTAGGGTGAGAAATAATATCCCAAATCTAGACACATGCACTTGAGTGCTTTTGGCTAGATTTGGTGCAAACCGTCTGATCAACATCCCCACTGCAATAGGCACAATAGTGAGCTTCATTAGGCTTATCATGGTGGCAATAATCGGCAGTTGGAATTCATTGCCTTCGCCCATAAAGTGAACCAAGGAGAAATTAAGTACTACAGGGATGGTAAATACGGTAATTAAACTTGCCACAGCGGTCATGGTCACTGAAAGTGCCACATCAGCTTTGGCTAAATGAGAAAACATGTTCGAAGTGGTTCCACCAGGGCAGAGTACCAATAGCATGACCCCGACAGCGTATTCAGGCTCTAACGGCATAATACTGGCTAAGCCAAAACCGATAATGGGTAACAGCAGTAATTGATTGGTTAAGCCTATGGCAACGGCTTTAGGATATTTTACCACGCGCTTAAAATCATCGACCACCAGCGATAACCCCATACCCATCATTATTAAGAAGATGCACACTGGGATGACTTGTGAATTTACAAATGTGACCAGTTCAATATTATCCATAATAACCTCTAGCAGAGAAGACCTTTTATCGGTCAAGAACGTCCGTGTAATGTGTTTTAGTTCGTTTTCAAGCAGATGATTTGACCCACAGAAGCATCTGCAGTACCGGCCAACACTTTTTGATAAACAACATCAAGTTGGTCAATATCATTGGTGTGGACAATGGTGATGCTTGCCCGGCAAAATTCGATATAGTCGAGTAACGACAGACTCAGTTGCTTCATTATTTCGCCAGCCCCCCAATCTAGGCTGCGTTTTTTTAATTGAGTCGGGGCAAAAAAGAAGGTCGGGGTCGCGCCAGGTAAGTGATTAGCACTCACAGTGTCACTCATATCGATGTCGCCATGCTGAGTCGCGCCAATTCTGCAGGAGTATTTTAGTTGGTTAGCAAAATGATGATGGATGCTCGACAACGTGGTTTTCCCGCCAGCCATATCAACTAAAATCGAATTGATACTGGGATCGAGTGTGGATATTTCTTGATAACTAACCACCTTGTCATAACAGCCCAAGGATTCGACAAACTCTCGGTTTGCGGCAGAGGTAATACCTATGGCAGGACGTTCACCACGTTGCTTTATGGTAAAGGCGAGGGCGATGCTGGTTTTACTTGAGGCGCTGGTAATCACATATTGCTGCGCGTCAAAATAGTCATTATCAAACATGAAATCATCTACTAACCAAGATGTAGTGAATAAGCCCCGTAATAATATGTCGTAGTCTTCATTTTGTTGTTGGTAAAATGGGTTTTGGCTGACACGATCAAATTTACTATAAACCGGCGCTAAACCTTCACGACATGAACTTACATCTGAAAATCCAGCTTTATTAATGTTCCCTGCAAGAATTTTCAGGTGGCTTGCCATTGGCATAAAACCCCACACTCTTTCGCCGACTTTAATCTGTTGGTTATTTGACGATACAACATCGGCATAGCCCATCACGGGTAAGCGTCCCCATTGATGTTGATCAGTGTCAGACGGGAAGAATCGCCAGTACCCAAGTGAATCACCGGTGATGCCATAGCTGATATTATTAGCGGTTAGGGCAAACTTATCGATTCGAAGTAACACTTCGTCTTCAGCTAATGGCTGCGTGATGTCGAGTCTAGTCACGCGTGTGTTGTGTAGTGCATTTTTGGTTACTTCAAATACACGTGCCTGGTTTGTTGATGTCTGAGGTAGTGTCATAAAATCCTTTTTAGCTGTTGTGTTAATTATTGTTCTAAGAGGGCTTTAGTGAATGTCTGGTTGTTGTGTTAGCGGTACTCGTTTTTAGGCTAATTGATGAATTCAGCTATCGCACGATTCACTTCATCGGGTCTTTCATGGTGCAGCCAATGGCTGGTATTGGGAAAACGGATAAGCGTGCAATTGGCGACATAGCGATTAAGGTCATTAAGGTTGTCGTTAACAAATGCGAGATCTTGTTCGCCCCACAACACTAAGGTGGGAATATTAATACGGATATTAGGGATTTTTATTTCGGCGGTATTTTTTATTTGTGCGCTGTGGACAGGCTGTTTATTAGACAGATTTTCGCTTTCATCATCTGGCTCATGTGCCGCTAATTGCGGCATAGCGCGGTAATATTGCAACATGCCGTTTATGGCACCGTCTTGGCGCCACACTTGACGATACTGTGCGCGTACTTCATCTGTAAACACGCCTTCTTTAGTGCTCACCATGATGTGCTCAGTCAAGTAATTAAAGTCATCTTTTTCAACCAGAGACTCGCCGCAAGGGCTGATTAATTGATGAATATAAGCACTTTTCTGGCGTTGAATAGGATTGTTAATCATCTCTCGAGTAAACGTACTTGGGTGCGCAGCATTAAGAATAATCAGCTTGCTGATTAACTGAGGATGAAAAGCGGCTAATGGCCAAGCAATGGCGCCGCCCCAATCATGAGCAACTAGAATAACAGGCTGCGTAGGACTGATAGCAGCAATAAATTTAGCCATAAACGCGATTAAATTGGGCACGGCATAAAAACCAGCTTCACTGGGTTTATCACTTTGGTTATATCCAGGTAGATCAGGTGCAATAACACGATAACTATCTGAAAAATAGTTTAACTGTTGTTTCCAAGAGCCCCAATACTCAGGAAAACCATGCAGAAAAATCAGCGTCTGCATGGGTTTTTGTGTTGTTTTTTTAGCTGATTCAACATAATGAATATTGACGTTATCCACTACGATATTTTGATGCGTCAGTTTCATATCCAATCTCACTGTTGTTTAATCATGTTGATTCAGCACGTAGCGACTTAGCTGGGCTAACAAAACCCTAGTCAAAAAATGCTACTGCGTTTTCGACAACTTCACGATCGGTTCTGGTGTTATTGACCGCTTCGTTGTCATCGGCATAACCAAAAGACATACCAAATAAAATGCCGCGATCGTCAGGTAGCTTAAGTAATTCTCGAATGGGATCAGGGAATTGGCCTAAAGCACCTTGCATACAATTAGAGATACCATGCTGCGCCATGATCAGTGACAGTGTTTGGGCATATATGCCTAAATCAACCGCGCCCATAATGTCTAAATATTTATCCATAGTAAAAAACACCGCATGCGGCGCATCAAAAAACTGCCAGTTGCGTACCATGGCCATTTGGCGGGCTTTTTTATCTTCTCGCGCTACGCCAATGGCACTGTATAAGGCATTAGCAGAACCAAATTGGCGATCACGATGAATCCCCTGGTATTGAGGCAACCAATTGAAATCTGGATTTGGCGCCGCACCGCTCATGAGAGTTTGCATAAATTTTTGCTTTAATGTGTCTTTAGTTGCCCCAGATACCACGCAAGTTTGCCATGGCTGCACATTACAATTGGAAGGAGAAAGTTGTGCAATGGCGAAAATGTGTTGTAACAAGGCTTCAGGGATAGGCTTATCCTGAAATGCACGCACCGAATATCGATTTTTTAATATTGTTTCTATAGACATATTTACGACTCTTATTGTTATTTATAGTAGTGGATAATTTTTTTACTTAGTGATAAATCAATTAACAGTAATTTGTGTAAAAACAAAGTCAGTAACAACAATGAATTATTGCTGTTGTTACAGACCTGATACTTAATTAAAACTGGTACGAAATATTAGCACCAAAGGTACGTGGTTGGTTGGGATAACCGTTAAAACTGCCGGCCTGAATTGGCGGTGGAAAAGCCGACAATAGGTATTCATCATTGGTTAAGTTACGCACCCAAAGTTGCAGACTCACACCATTATCAAATGCTAATCCTGTGCTGGCATTGAAGCTATTCACTTCACGGGTTAATGATTCAGGCGTGTTTTCTGCTAATTTGACATCGCTTTCGAATATATAATCGGTGCGAACATAGCCATCCGCGCCGTTAAACACTTCAAAGTTGTACACAATACCGGCGGTGATACTGACCTCATGAATACCAGCAGGTTTTTCACCAGATAAATCAACAGGACCGTCTAAACCCGATGCGCCAACAAATGAGTCGTAAACAGGGTCAAGGAAGGTACCCGCTAAGGTCAATGACCAATCTTCAGTGAGGTTATAGTTAGAGTCGAACTCAAGCCCTTGGGTACTTTGTTTACCCGCATTGGCCAGTACATAACCTGTGCCAATGAAAATAGATGATTGAAACCCTTCAATGGTTTGATCAAATATCGTTGCGCTAAATGATCCATGTTCGAATTGAGTTTTAATACCCAACTCATACACCATCGCTTCTTCGGGTGAGGCATATCGGCCACCATAAACCTGATTGGGAAGCGATATGCCTGCTGTTTCTAATGCTGATTGATCTGATGCGAAAGGACTTGAATAACGAGATAAATTCCAAGACGTGGCTTTAAAACCTGTAGCTGCTGTGGCGAAAATATTGACATTGTCAGTGATTTCGTACGATAAGCGCAGTGACCAAGTGGTTTTACTGTCATCAGACTTATTGTTTTCTACAGCATTAGGCAACCCCAGCATTGGCGGTAAAAATTGTAAGCTTTCTATAACAGGCACCGCGGGGGCCAGTTGTGGAATACTGCCAATAGGCACACCGTATAATGTTGGTACCGTGTCTAAATCAAGTGCCGAAAGCACATCGTTATGATTTTGAGAAATAGTGATTTCTTTTTGATCGTTGGTATAGCTGACGCCGAAAATAGCAGTAAACTCATCCGAGATATGATAATCAAAGCTCGCAAATAACGAGTATGCATCGTTTTGTTGGTCAAACTCTGAACTTACCGCGGTATCATTTGAAAAGAATGTACCGGGGTCAAGACCATAGGCACCTTCTACGCCACCTAATAAACCGGGGGCGCCACCTGCAGCCATCAATACATCAAAGTAATTTCTAATGTCGTTACCATAAAATAAAGTGTCACCTGTGGTCACTTCTTCATGGAAAATGAATGCACCAAACATCCACTCTACAACGCGATCGCCAGTAGACGTTAAGCGGAATTCTTGGGTCATGGTTTCAATATCTGTGTAACCACCTTCATTTAAAATATCGAGAGAGGTGTAATCAACATCATTCATAAAATCAGAATCATTGGTACGCAGTGCACTGATGGATGTAAATGAATAACCATCAAAATCGACATCAAGTTGCAGTGATACACCACTGTCTTTTACGTTATTGTCTGGATCTGAGTTAAGGGTAGATTGATAAGCAAATGATCCGGTTTCATCAAGGTCCATGCCACCTAGCGCACGAACTGCAGCGGTAGTAGGGCCATTAATTGAGTTTTCGACAGAACAACAGGCTTCTTCAATTTTGCTATAGTCTGCAATTAAGCGAAGTTTTACGTCTTCAGTGGGTTCGTACAGTGCCTGACCTCGAATATTCCAACGGTCACGGTCGTTAATATCGTCTAACCCCACCACACTTTCAGTAAAACCATCACGGGTGTTTACACCACCAGAAACACTGAATGCTAAATTATCGGTTATGCCATTGGTGTAATAACCCTTAATTTCTTTTTGGTTGAAATTGCCTACGCCAACTTCAATCTTGCCTTGTTGATAATAAGCAGGTTCTCGAGTGGTAACGCTAATGACCCCAGCTGAAGCGTTTTTACCGAATAAGGTACTTTGTGGACCACTTAAGACTTCAATTTGTTGCAGCCTTGGTAAATCACCTATTTGTGATGCTGCGCGTGAACGATACACACCGTCGATAAACACTCCAACAGAAGGTTCAATACCCGTATTATTAGTACCATTACCAAAGCCACGAATCGAAAAATTGGTGTTAGTAGAGCGCTGTAGCGGTGTCACACGTAAAGTGGGTACTAGCGTTTGTAAATCAGTAATATCCATTACTTTGGCTTGTTCTATTGCTTTACTGCTGACGACAGTAATAGCAACAGGAGACTCTTGTAAGCCTTTTTCACGTTTAGACGCAGTTACGACGATTCTTTCTATATCGTCAGCATTTTTTTGTTTTGTAGGTTGCTCTTCAGCGTATGCCGTTGAACCGAGCACTCCCATAACGGCAAATGCAAGTAAAGAATGTGTAAACATTTTTGAGTTATTGTTATTCATTTATTTCCCCAGATAATAACTTTTTCGCTATCAAATAAACTTTCCAATACATTGATTTAAATAAGATATTCATGACATTCAAGTCTTCTTATTTGTAAGTTATCAATTGACAACTTTGTAAAATCAGCGTTATTCAATAACAGCAAGGGGAAATCATTAAGATCAATTTTTATAATTTGAAAATTAATCCTAAAAATAAGTAATTACCACTTATAGTGAACAATTAACCGCCAAATCATGCTAGGGGGTGTTTTAAGATTAAACCAATCAATTGTTTTAATAAGCAACTATTCATATAAAGAATAATGCAGTGATGTTGACTCAGTTTGGCCAAAAATAATCATTAGTAGGATGGTTTAGCGGTAAATCTGCTGTTTAGGATATTCAATGGCATATTGGCATTAGCTTAATAAGTATTACTAACTATTATTCAAACGAATGTATACATATTATTAATATGCATTTGGATAATACTTACAGTTAACTTAGCATCAGTAGTACAAACATTATTGGTATGAAAGGTTTCATCCAAATAATCACTAACTAGATATCGATTGATAATGACATGGAGAGTAACAATGCCTGAATATAAAGCCCCCATTCGTGACGTAAAATTTGTTATGCAAGAGCTGTTAGATTGTGAAGGGCACTATCAGCGTTTGGGTTACCAAGATGCCACTATCGACATGGTTGATGCCATTATTGCTGAAGCGGCAAAGTTAACTGAACAGGTTGTTGCCCCATTAAATCAAATTGGCGATCAACAAGGTTGCACATGGAAAGACGGCGTTGTAACCACACCAGATGGATTTAAAGAGGCGTACGCACAATATGTAGAAGGCGGCTGGCCAACGTTATCTCAGTCTGAAGATTTTGGTGGCCAAGGTTTACCTCATTCATTAAATATCAGTATTGCTGAGATGTTCTCTAGTGCTAATCACAGCTTTGCTATGTACCCAGGCTTAAGTCATGGCGCATTAGCCACAATTGAAGCCCACGGTACAGATGCCCAAAAACAACAATTTATGCCTAAGCTTGTCGAAGGAAAGTGGACTGGCACAATGTGTTTAACAGAGCCACATTGTGGTACAGATTTGGGCATGTTGCGCACCAAGGCTGAATTACTAGCTGACGGCACTTATTCATTAAGTGGCACTAAAATCTTTATCTCAGCTGGTGAGCACGATTTGTCAGATAACATTGTCCACATCGTTATTGCGCGTATTCCTGGTGCGCCAGAAGGTAATAAAGGTATTTCGCTGTTTATCGTACCGAAATTTAACGTTAATGACGATGGCACAATTTCAGACAGAAACGGCGTAAGCTGTGGCTCTATTGAACATAAAATGGGTATTAATGGTAACGCAACGTGTGTGATCAACTTTGATGGCGCAACAGGTCACCTTATTGGCGAACCTAATCGCGGCCTAAAATGTATGTTCACCTTTATGAATGCTGCCCGTATTGGCGTAGCAAGTGAAGGTGTGGCAGCCGCTGAAGCGTCATTCCAGGGCGCGTTAGCGTATGCTAAAGATCGCCTACAAATGCGCTCAATTAGCGGTGTTAAAAACCCTAATGGCCCAGCCGATCCAATCATTGTTCATCCAGATGTGCGTAGAATGCTATTAACCCAAAAGTCGATTGCAGAAGGCGGCCGTGCGTTAATTTCGTATCTTGCCCAGCTAGTGGATATTGGCCATGCAGAAAAAGACGAAGCCATTAAAGCTGATGCTGAAACTAAGTTAGCCTTACTAACACCGATTGCTAAAGCCTTTTTATCTGAGCTTGGTTTTGAATGTACCAGTCATGGAGTGCAGATCCTCGGTGGTCATGGCTTTATTAAAGAATGGGGCATGGAACAGCTGATGCGTGATACAAAAATCAGTTGTTTATACGAAGGCACTACTGGTATTCAAGCACTTGATTTGTTAGCCCGTAAAATTATTGGTACTCAAGGCGAAGTGTTAAAGCCTTTCTCTAAAGATGTGACTGTATTCTGCCAACAAAACATGGATAACCCAGCCATGGCTGAGTTTATTAAACCCATCATGGCGTATGCAAAAGAGTGGCATGAGCTGACCGTATTAATTGGTGGTAAAGCGATGAAGAACCCTGATGAAATCGGCGGTGCTTCTGTTGATTACTTGATGTTTGCAGGTTATGTCACGCTTGCATTCTTCTGGGCTAAAATGGTTAAAGTTGCGCAAGATAAACTGGCGGCGGGCACCACAGAGACAGCATTCTATGAAGCGAAAATCAAAACCGCACAATTTTATATTCAACGCATGTTACCTAGAGCAAAAGGTCATGCAGCGTGTATTGCTAATGGTGTTGATTCGATGATGGCACTAGACAGTGAAGACTTTGCTTTTTAAGCTGAATAAAGTTAATGATGCTTCGATAGGCCGTTAAATTTACATAACAAAAAACCGCAACGTTATCGTTGCGGTTTTTATTTTTTTTTACTATATATTTCAGCTTATTAGTCTAAATCTACCTCTCATTAACCGTAAGTATTTAATAGAGAGTCGTTAGTTAATTGTTTAATCGTGACTCGGCTTAGGATCTCGTCGATGGATCCACATATACAACACCGGCAACACCAATAAAGTTAATAACGTGGACGAAATTATTCCACCAATTACCACGGTTGCTAAAGGTCGTTGAACCTCTGCTCCTGTGCCGATATTAAGCGCCATAGGCACAAAACCTAAACTGGCGACTAATGCAGTCATTAATACAGGGCGTAATCTAATATTAGCCCCATCGATAATAGCACTGCGTAAATCACCGGTTTCACTCCAGAGTTGACGAATAAACGTCACCAGCACTAAGCCGTTCAACACCGCAACACCAGAAAGCGCAATAAAACCAACCCCTGCGGATAAAGACAGTGGCATATCTCGTAACCAAAGTGACAACACACCGCCAGTAAGCGCCAGTGGCACGCCGGTAAAGATGATGAGCGAATCTTTAAACGAATTTAGCGCCATCATCAGTAAGCCAAAAATAATCAATAAGGTCACCGGGATCACGACGGTCAATGTGTTACTGGCAGATTCTAGCTGTTCAAAGGTGCCACCAAAATCAAGCCAATATCCACTCGGTACATTAACATCAGAGCTTATACGTTGTTTAACTTCAGCGACAAAACTGCCAAGGTCGCGATCTCGCACATTCACGGTCACCACAATACTGCGTTTACCATTTTCTCGACTAATTTGAGCTGGCGAAGGCTTGGTTTCTATTGTTGCCACTTCATTTAACGGCACATAACCGCCATTGGGTAATGGCACTGGCAGATATTGCAGGTTGTCGATATCAACACGAATGGCTTCAGGTAAACGAACAACCAGCTCAAAATGTCGATCGCCCTGGTAGATTTGTCCTACCGTTTCACCGCCAATACTGGTCGCGACTAAATCTTGCAAAGCCGTGATGTTAAGGCCGTAGCGCGATAATGCCAGCCGCTTTGGCACAATCGATAACATCGGTAAACCCGTTACCTGCTCAATACTAATATCGGTAGCGCCTTCAATACTCGACACCACTTGATTAATGTCATTGGCAGTTTGCAATAACTGGTCAAGGTCATCACCAAAGACTTTGATACCTAAATCAGCTCTAACGCCTGAAATTAATTCGTTAAATCGCATTTGAATTGGTTGGGCAAACTCGTAGTTATTACCTGGTAATTCACGTAATGCCGCTTCTAACTCTTCAATTAAGTCGTTTTTAGGCTTGGTGGGATCGGGCCATTGCTCACGCGGCGCTAAAATAACAAAACTGTCGGCTATGTTGGGCGGCATAGGATCGGTGGCAACATCTGGCGTGCCAATCTTGGCAAAGGTTTTAGCGACTTCCGGAAATTGCTGTAAGCGTTGTTCAATTTGCGCTTGCATGATTATCGCTTGTTCAAGCCCTGTGCCAGGAATGCGCATAGCATGCAAGGTAATGTCACCTTCATCAAGCTCTGGTACAAACTCCGATCCCATTTGAGTGAGTAACCAAAATGAAAGGGCAAATAATACCGTGGTGCATGACACAACAAGCCAGCGCCAATTGAGCACCCACTCCAATAATGGCCGATAAATCGCTTTGGCGCCGTTAATCAGCGGACTTTCTTTTTCACTGATTTTTCCGTGTAAAAACAACGCAACCGCGGCAGGTACGATAGTAATTGAAATCACCATCGCGGCTAATAACGCCATAATGACTGTGATGGCCATTGGGTGGAACATTTTACCCTCAACACCCGACAGGCTGAAAATAGGGATGTACACCACAGTGATAATAGCCACACCAAACAAACTTGGGCGAATGACTTCAATCGTGGCATCGACCACTAATCTTAATCGTTCTTTTAAGACTAAAAGTGCACCATTTTGTTGTTGAGCCAGCGATAAACGTCGCACACAGTTGTCGACAATAATCACCGCGCCATCGACAATGAGGCCAAAGTCCAGTGCGCCTAGGCTCATTAAATTAGCCGAAACACCGGTTTGCACCATGCCAGCTATGGTAGCAAGCATCGATAACGGGATAACAGCCGCGGTAATCAACGCGGCGCGAATATTACCGACTAATAGAAACAGCACAATAATGACTAACAGTGCACCTTCTAACAGGTTGGTTTTTACCGTATCAATGGTTTTGTCGACGAGTGTGGTTCGGTTGTAAACCACATCGACCGTTACACCCTCGGGTAGTGATGGCTTAATCGCCTCTAGTTTTGCCGCAGCAGCTTGTGACACTGTCCGCGAGTTTTCACCAATGAGCATCATCGCCATGCCGAGCACGGTTTCTTGACCATTTCGAGTAGCAGCACCGGTACGCAGCTCTTTACCTATCGCCACTTCGGCAACATCACTAATTAATACCGGCTCTGTTCCTTGCAAGCCCACGACAATTTGTTCTATTTCTTCAATTGAACTCAGTTGCCCAGGCGAGCGAACTAACAGTTGTTGTCCATTTTTTTCGATGTATCCAGCTCCGCGATTACTATTGTTAGCGCGTAATGCTTCAGCCACACCTTCCATAGACACGTCATGTTGCAATAACAGTCTTGGATCGGGTAATACATGATATTGCTTATTGAAACCGCCAAAGGTATTCACTTCCACAATGCCCTGAACTTGAGCTAATTGTGGTTTAATAATCCATTCTTGTACTTCACGAAGGGCAATGGCATCCCAAGCAGAACCATCTTGTTGAGTGGCTCCCGGTAAAGCATCAATCGTGTACATAAAAATTTCGCTTAACCCTGTCGCGATAGGCCCCATAATGGGTTCTATCCCCACAGGCAGCTGACCTTTAACAGAGCTCAAGCGTTCATTAATCAAATTACGCGCGAAATAAATGTCAGTACCATCTTCAAACACCACGGTGACTTGAGATAATCCGTAACGAGAAATTGAACGGCTATAACTTAAGTGCGGTACGCCATAGAGCGCAGACTCAACCGGGAAGGTGATCCGCTGCTCAATTTCTAATGGCGAAAAGCCCGGCGCTTCAGTATTGATTTGTACTTGAACATTGGTGATGTCGGGCACAGCATCAATGGGTAAACGCTGATAACTCCAAAAACCCACACCGATTAACACTAAGATCATTGCGAGCATTAGCAGGCGTCGTTCTACAGAGAAACGAACAATTTTTTCAAACATGGTGTTTCTCCTTAATGATGATGGGCAGCTGCTGACTTTTCGATATCGGCTTTAATAAGGTAGCTGTTTTCAGCGACATATTGCTCACCTAATGCCAATCCAGAGATCACTTGAGTGTATCTGTCGTCACTGTGTCCCAATGTGATAGGTCTTAACTCGTAGCGTTCACCTTGCTTAATAAACACCACTTGTTGATTGTCGATTTGCTGAATTGCCTCGTTTACCACCAACAGTGGCACAGGTATTTCATCTACGGCGATATTGACCGACAGCATGTCACCCGGCACAAACTGACCCTGTTGATTGTCAATTTTTACTCTTGCGTGAGTGACTGCGTGTGCATCCGTTGAGGGTAATAAATGACTGATTTTGCCTTTAAAGGTTTGATGATTGCCATGCAAAGTAGCCGATTGACCGACGTGTACTTTGCTGCGATCCATTGGGAAGATGTTTATCTCAGCCCAAAGCACATCGTGATTAACGATTAACATTAACGATTTATCGTCCGTAGTTTGACCGATATTGACGTATTGCGCTTGTATCACTCCAACGATTGGCGCTTTGATAGTATAAGGTTGTAGGCTGTCATTCGACTCCACTTTGGCAACATTTGCGCCTTTAGCAACAGTATCGCCAAGGGTGACATACAGCTCTGTGACGACGCCAGGGAATCGTGCACTGATGTTGGCAGTGTTATTTGGTGCAACGCTGACCTTAGCAAACGCGCGAATGGTTTTTTCAATCGTCCCAGATGTCACCTCTGCGGTGTTAATACCAATACGTTGGGCAATATCCGCATCAATTTCGGCATGTCTAACACCTTCTTCGTCATGACCATGCTCATCTTTGTTTTGCTGTTTTTCATGAACATCATGTTCATCATGCCCATGTTCGTCTGAACCCCAAGCTGCGTAAGGAAATGCCAATATCAGGCAAAGTAGTAATGTGATATTTTTCATAATCTAATTTGTTCCATTATCTTAAAAACGTAAGCATCAAACGGATTAATGGGTTGCTAATGATTGCGCAGTTAATTGCTCAATCATGGCCTGGTTTAAGAGCACTGAGGTTGCCGCATCAATTAGTGATAAACGCGCATCAAGTAGTTCTTGTTGTGCCAAGACTAAGTCTGCATAGCGATAACGGCCTTTTTGATAGCTTTGCTGGGTGTAGGTTAATGATTCAGTGAGCAACGGAATAATGTTTTGTTGAAGGCTTTTTACGGCGTTGACTTGCTGCTCACGACTGCGATAAGACTGAAATAATCGCGTGCGCAACGCGACAAGCAATGCGGCTTTTTCGACACTCACTTCATTTATCGCCGCGTTTGCCGATTGCAGGTTGCCACGGTTTCGCTGACCTGCAAATAATGGCATTGAAAACCCCACCATTAAGGCATTGTCACCGTTAGGTTGCGTATGCTTTATCCCAACTTGCCAACGAATATCGGCAGTGGACTGGCTTTTGGCGAATTGCCATTCAGCTTCACGAATACGCTCTTGGCTGGCATACATCTCAATGGCCGGTGATGCTTCAACTCGTTGATACAATGAGTCAAAAGATTCAACGGAGTTAAATGCAAACAAATTTCCACTGACGTGTTCAAAAGTTGGCTGTTGCTGGCCCATATAGCTTGCTAACAACATTTTTTGGCTATCAAGTCGTGCAGATAACTCGGCAGTAACAAGTTGGGCATTCAACATACTCGCCTTGGCCCGTAATGCATCAACCTTTGCCGTAGCGCCTTTATTCACCCGGTTTTGGATTTGCTGATAAGTGGTGTTGGCTAAATCGGCTGCATCTTGTGCCAGTTGATGTTTTTGTTGTAGCGCCAACGTGGTAATGAAAACCTGAGTCATTTCACCTAATAAATCCAATGACACCGCTTTTCTTTGTGCTTCTACATAGGCGTAACTGGTATCAACAATATTGGTGCGCGCCGCTCGTTTATCACCAAGCTCAATTAAAGACGACAGTGCTAATGTCATTTCTATGGCACTTAACCCTGAATAATCACCGGTGCCCAGGATGTTTTCTGCCTCAATGGCTAGTTCATAAGCAGCGGCTTGATCGGCGCTTAAACGTTGGCCGTCTAATGCCTGTTCGCGCCATTTAAACACGTGTAACTGTGGATGACGCTGTAAGGTCATTTTCGCGGCGGTGTCTAAGGACAAAAATTGCGTGTCTGTTTGTGCGTTTGCGTTAGTTATCAGCAAAAATGATAACGACACTGCGCAACTGCGTAAAAATATTTTACGTAGCAAGGAGTAATGAATAAACATGAGTAGTTAAACCCTTTAATCAACTAAATAGGTGTGGCCGTTTTTTACGGTCGATAGTGAGTTAAAGGTTAAGCAATTGGCGGGCGGTAGATATTATTGGCAACAATAATGATTTTAGAATCGCTGAGATTAATGCCATGACCCACAATCAAACTGAGCTGAGCAGCGTGGGACTGAACATCAAGCCAAGGCGGAAAATATTGGCAACAACTGCAATGTTCACACAGCTCGATACACGTGTCGTGTTCAGATTCGATAAGGTTGAGGCTGTAACATCCCTCAATTTTTGTATCAGAGTCAGTGAGTTGATAAGGTTCGCTCGCTGTTGTGTAAGACTCATGATAATGATCACTATCACGATCGTCACAAACAGAAAAGGGCACTGAAACGATTTGAATAAAGAAAAACAGGCCCAAAATTGCACAGAGCAATTGAGACTTGTTGATTGCTTTATATATCGTTATGAGTGTATTCAACCTGACTCTATTTATGTTATTTAACGTGTATTAATGATGTGTTTGTTTTACGCTAATGCGTTCGGCAAATTGTAGCATCAATAAGCTCAATTCTGTAATCAGATTTACAATCGAATTTTTCAATAAAGATCTTATTATCAAGCAGATGTGTTGATAATTATTCGTTACAGATTAGTTAACTGGCTGTTTCTCTATTCACGATAAATTTCAGTTATAGTATTAGGCTAAATGAATAAACCAGATAATGTGCCAAATCAAAAGGACTTAGTCGATGCCGGGTAAAAAAATCTCCGTAATACTCCCTCTGTTGATGTTGATGCCAATCACGGCTTCGGCCAGTTCATGGGTTGATATTAGTAATCAATACACCAATAAACAAATTCAGATAACAAGTCAGTTTCAACCAGAAATGGCTAGCTCTATTGGCATAATAGAAGCTGATAACCTGTGTAGCAGTATTACAAAAGCACAACAAGATAAGTATATTCAAACGCTTAATAACAGTAAAAAAACCTTATTAAAAGCGCTTGAAACAGAAACTCTTTTGCCAGTGCGCCAAGATCTTAATATAATTATCGATAATATTGATCAGAGCATTGCCTCTGGTAAGTTAGACGATAAATATATGCTGCCTTGGGTTGATGTCCCGTTAATCATTTTTAGTGGGGTGTCGGCATTACTCGACGAGCAAATGCCTGATTCGCGCAAACAAGCTGCAATGACACGTTTGGCCTGTTATGTCGGTAACGAAGGCCAGGTAGCATTAACAGAACAAGCTAAAACGTTGTTTGAAACGGCGTTAAGCAATAAATCATTGCTCGGCCCAACTAAAGAAGAAGTTGAGCAAGCATTAGCCAGAACAGACACCTTGCTCCAGGGTTTACAGCAGTTATTTGACAGTAATAAATTCACTAAAGCCAATGACAATATGTTGTTGTTAACACAACAAATTGAAGATTATCGTCAATGGGCTGAAAAAACGGTTATCCCTAATACTCGTGATGACTTTAGATTACCCGCTGAAATTTATGCTTTAAATCTTAAAACAGTCGGCATAGATATCGCACCCGAGTTATTAATAGAGCGAGCGAAAGCAAGCTACATGATCACCAAAGCCAACATGCAAGCATTAGCGCCGTTAGTGGCCGCAAAGTTTGACATGCCATCCAGTGACTATCGTGATGTGATAAGAGCGCTTAAAAAGCAATCGTTGTCTAATGATAAAATTGAGAATCACTACCGCGAAATTAACACAAAATTGGAAGCTATTATTACCGAAAAGGCCGTTGTCGACTTACCTAAACGCAATATGATAATGCGTCTTGCAAGCGATGCAGAAGCTGCGGGCAGTCCGGCGCCTCATATGTTGCCACCCCCGTTTATTGGTAACACTGGCGAACAAGGTCAATTTGTACTGACCACGGGCAACCCCGCGTTAAGCGGCGATTCAGCCTATGACGACTTTAACTTTGACGCAGTAGCTTATACATTAAGTGCGCACGAAGGCAGGCCAGGCCATGAGCTACAATTTGCGGTAATGCTAGAGCAGGGTGTGTCATTAGCCCGAGTGTATTATGCGTTTAATAGCGTTAACGTTGAAGGTTGGGCACTCTATGCAGAAGCAGAAATGCTGCCATACCTACCGATTGAAGGCCAATTGATAGCATTGCAACATCGCCTATTACGTAATGCCCGAGCCATGTTAGACCCGATGCTCAACTTAGGCTTAACCACTAAAGAGCAAGCTTATAATCTGCTCAGTAATGATGTGGTTTTTTCAAAAGCGGCAGTAAAACAAGAAGTCGATCGTTATACCATGCGTATGCCGGGACAGGCGGGCAGTTACTTCTATGGTTTATCGCGATTACTTGAAATCAGAGCCGATGTAGAATTAGCCCTAGGTGATAAGTTCGACCGTTTAGCGTTTAATAACTTTGTATTAGAGCAAGGGTTAATTCCACCAAAGCTTATGGCAGAAGCAGTGAAACAACACTTTTTAACGCCATTACCAGCGGTAACTACGAAATAAAAAGTGGCAAGTGCCAAGTAACAAGTAAAACAGATCTCATAACTGTTTTTTTATTGTCATAAAAAGAGATTAACAATCCGATTCAAATGTGATTTGAATCGGATTTTTCTTTGTCAAACCTAGGCACTATTTTTTAGCGTAAGGTAAACGAGCCAGCTTAGTCGTTGCGTGATAACTATCAAGCCCAGTGATTGCAACGGTATCGATGGCGTGTAAATCAATAAATCCATCTGCTTCAACGGCGTTATCATCTACATACACATCCATTATTTCACCTATAACGAACTCAGTACCATTAATGGCTAAATGTTGATGTTCAACCAGTTTGACTGAATATTTAAGACGACTTTCCTTTACAAAAGGTGCAGTAAAATTATTTAAGTACTCTGGTGTTAGTCCTGTTGCCTCAAATTCAGACTGATCTTTATCGTAACGGGCAGAGGTTTGATGAGCCTGTTCATAAATTGCTTGATTGACCTGATTAATGGTGTAGCAGCCAGTTTGTAAAATATTTTCAAAAGTATGGCGAGGCACACTATGAGGGCGGATTATCATACCGACCAGCGGCGGATTAGCACCTAAATGTATAACCGAGCTAACAATAGACAAGTTAGTATTGCCTTGTGAGTCTTGTGTACCTATTAAGTTAGCACTTTTAAAACCTGAAAGAGAATTGATAAAATGCGTTCGAGTATGTTTTTCAAGTGCGTCGATACGCTCTTTAGTAAATTGCATTAAAAATCCTTTGCGCGATTGCGTTATAAAACCGTGGTTACTGTCATTTAATAAATGGTTTTATGCTAGGGCCTGTTGATCTTTCAAGGTTATTTTTGCAGCGAATTGTTGGCCATTTGTACAAGGCAGAGACTTTGAGGTGTAGTTATTCTACATAAAAAGTCGATAACACAGTAAAAATGGCCAACAAACGCTGCCCGAAGGGTTCGGCTAAAAACGTTTTACTCTTTGTTGAATGCATTTTGCTTAGATGACTAGGCATCAATCCATTCGCCTCGATTAAAACGTTTTTAACTCGAACAAAATTCAACCAGCAAAGATCAACAGGCCCTAGACACGTTAATTGCCAGCAATTGAAATACATTCAAACAAACAGGCATATTCAATACACTCTTATTTACGACAAAGGGTAACAAATGGATCTATTATGTATTTTATTTTGTGTCGATTAACACAGTGTATTAATTTAACGTGTTATGACCTCTAGCAGCAAGAAATGACCGTAACGCTTCAGGACTTCGATTTAATAACCGTTCGATTGAAAATAGCACCGCATCAATTACCTCAATAGACTTTTAAAATTCACCTAAGCTAAAAGCAACATGCGAATCTGAGCCCATAACGAGTGAACCACCGGCGTCTTTAACTGTATTGTTGATGTCAGTACATTTACATAGGCTACCTTTTCGTTAGGTCATAAATGATGAGTTATTTATTTCCAACGCGATATTACCGCAGTTGATTAATGCTTTAGTGTGCGCTTGTGTCTTGTTCAGGCCACTGTGGTTGTGGTCGAGATTAGTCAGTACCGAACTTGTTTGTGATAGCAGTGTGTCATTGCCATCTAAAAAAATTACCTTTATACAACACGTGGCTAAGTCGATGCCAAGTTAAACAATTTAATTCAATGTTAAATTTCGTTGCGTTTTGTTAGCGCTAACATTATCATTGGATTTTAAAACGACCAAGTGTATTTTATGTCATCGCTTTGAAGGTGTTGTGATCAACAATTACCCTAAATGTGCAATGTGCACAAAAATATCGATGTTAAATTGACTGTTTTGTGATGCGTTGAAGCCACTTAGAATCAATAAAAGGAAAGTGTAATTGAGTAAATCAAATCAGGGGATTGACAGTGCAGGCAGAATAGCAGCTTTGTTCTGTCAAGATTTGGCTTTTACTCAAAATGGCGATTTATATGTAGTAGCCGCCAGACAACACGTTTGTCAAACAATATGACGGCCAAAAATCAGAAATACTATTGCCTTAATAATCAATTTCAGGGAATAAAATGATGACAATAACAAAAAATTTAACATCAACGCATGATTTATCTGCCGAAGATGCTCATTCTAATCAAGAAAACCTACTTCAAATATTCTTAATCGCTGGAGTAGCCACTATTGGGGGATTTCTATTTGGGTTTGACAGTGGGGTAATCAATGGCACGGTTGATGGCCTTAAAATGGCCTTTAACTCTGACAGTGTGGCAACAGGGTTTAATGTTGCTAGTATGCTGTTAGGTTGTGCTTTGGGGGCATTTATTGCCGGCCGAAGTGCCGATATCTATGGCAGAAAAAGCATTTTAATTGTCACTGCTGTGTTATTTATCATTAGTTCTTTGGGTTCCGGAATAGCCACATCTTCATGGGAGTTTGTTGTTTACCGATTAATCGGTGGTTTAGCGGTTGGCGCCGCATCGGTACTCACACCTGCTTATATCAGTGAAATTGCCCCGGCTCGTTTACGAGGAATGTTATCGTCTATTCAACAAGTTGCGATTATTTCTGGTTTATTTCTCTCATTTCTAAGTAACTATGTATTAGTTAAATTCTCTGGTTCATCATCAGCAGAATTATGGTTGAATGTTGAAACATGGCGTTGGATGTTTTGGGTTGAACTGATACCGGCAATATTATTCTTAGTGACCTTATTTTTCATTCCTGAAAGTCCGCGCTATTTGGCTATTAAAAATAACGAAAAAGAGGGCATCGCGGTATTAACAAGATTGATTGGAGCGCATAAGGCTCAGTCACTTTGGCAAGACATTAGATTATCTTTAGACACGGCACATCAACCTAAATTATCTGATGTATTACAGCCCAATACTAAAAAATTGAAACCGATTATATGGGTAGGCATCGGACTGGCTGTTTTACAGCAACTGGTTGGTATTAACGTGGTCTTTTACTACGGCGCGGTATTGTGGCAAGCGGTGGGGTTTTCTGAAACAGACTCACTTTTCATTAATATCATCAGTGGTGGTGTGAGTATACTTGCATGCGTCATTACCCTGTTTTTAATCGATAAAGTTGGCCGTAAACCTTTCCTGTTAGTTGGGTCTTTAGGCATGAGTTTTTCATTGATTGGGTTGGCGGTGTCTTTTGCAAACGGAACTGTTGATGCGCAAGGACAATTGCAACTTGCAGAATGGGGATTTGCAGCATTAGTTAATGCTAATTTATACGTGTTCTTTTTTAACTTATCATGGGGCCCGGTAATGTGGGTCATGTTAGGTGAAATGTTCCCTAATCAAATTAGGGGGTCGGGTTTAGCCATTGCCGGACTATCTCAATGGATAGCTAACTTTGTTATCACGATGACGTTCCCTCTATTACTAACCAGTATTGGATTAGCAATAACGTATTCTATCTACGCCTTTTTTGCCTTTATCTCAATCATCTTCGTTTTATGGTTTGTAGTTGAAACCAAAGGTAAACAACTCGAAAGCATGTAGCATTTAAGATCATTTAAGCAACTCGTTTTTACGTAATAGTTAATCCAGACGGCCTCATCAGTAATGATGAGGCCGTCTATTTTATTAATGTTAACTATCTTGTAACAATTGTTAGCGCTAACAATTCGTGTGTGCTATAAAAGTGTTATCTCTTTACGTTTTGAATAGCAGGTCGAAGATGAGTCAGCAGATTAATCCAATTTTACCGGGGTTTCATCCCGATCCCAGTATTGTGCGAGTGGGTAATGACTATTACATCGCAGTCTCGACATTTGAGTGGTATCCCGGCGTTCAAATTTACCATTCTCTTGATTTAGTTAATTGGACGTTAGTTAGTCGTCCCTTAAACCGCGCTGCATTACTGGATATGACCGGATGTCCTGACTCGTGTGGAGTTTGGGCGCCATGTTTAAGTTACGATGATGGTTTGTTTTATTTGATTTATACCGATGTAAAACGCTTTGACGGTAACTTTAAAGATTGCCCTAATTACCTAACGACTTGCGCAACTATTGAGGGTGAATGGAGTGCCCCTGTTTATTTAAATAGCAGCGGGTTTGATCCATCGTTATTTCATGATGATGACGGCAGTAAATGGATAGTGAATATGGTGTGGGACCACAGACCTAATAAGCATCCTTTTGCGGGTATTTTATTGCAGCAATATTGTGATAAACAGCAAAAGCTGATTGGTACTGCGGTTAATATCTTCGAAGGCAGTCAACATGGTCTTACTGAAGGCCCGCATTTATATAAAATTAATCAATACTATTATCTATTAACCGCAGAAGGTGGCACCAGTTACGAGCATGCTTGTACCTTTGCCCGTTCAAAAAATATCACAGGCCCTTACGAGCTCGACCCTAATGTGCATGTACTGACATCCAAAGATCATTTAGACCAACCGTTACAGCGCACTGGTCACGGTGGCTTAGTGCAAACCCCTGAGGGTAGATGGTATTTAACGCATTTAATGTCCAGACCGATTAGATTTGAAGATGGCCGTAAACGCAGCCCATTAGGACGCGAAACAGGTATTCAAGCATTAACGTTAGCAGATGATGGCTGGTTTAAACTGGCTTCAGGTCAAGTATACGGTGAAGTCAATCCTATAGGCTTAACAGCTATACCAGTTCGAGATTATTCTCATTATGATGACTTTTCATCGCCACGATTACCTGACCACTATCAATGGTTGCGGATCCCTAATCCTAATGGGTTGTATAGTTTGACTGATAAGCCCGGTGTCTTGACTTTGTACGGTAAGCAATCGGTTGGTAGTACGTTTGAGCAAGCGCTTATTGCTAGAAGGCAACAGCATTTATCATTTGTAGCGCAAACAGAGCTCACGTTTAACCCCAGCAGTTTTCAGCAACAAGCGGGGTTAATTTGTTACTACAACGCCCATAAGTTTCATTATTTATATGTGTCTTTTGATGACGAAAAAGGAATGCACCTTGACGTTATGAGCTGTCTAGGTGACCAAACGTTAACCGCAAGCTTTCCGATATACGACCAGCGTGTAGCGCTTCAAAGTAACACGATAAGTCTTAAAGCCGATGTTGAGTTTGAGCGACTTATATTTAGTTATTCAATTGATGGTGCTGAATGGCTCGTGCTGTGTGAATTGGATTACAGCATCATCTCTGACGAAGCAGGTAAGGGCGAAGGGGCTAACTTTACGGGTGCATTTGTTGGCATGTGTTGCCAAGATTTAACCGGTGCTAACAATCCTGCCGAGTTTAGCTATTTTAGTTATAAAGAAAGACATTAATCACTTATTAACGTGCAATGGTATTCGTCATATCATTATGTGAACTAAAAATAAGGCCATCAATTTTTGATGGCCTTATTACTTGGGAGATTCTTTGATTATACGGTTGTTATATTCTGTGCAGCGAAATACCATTCCGTGTTAATAAGTGATGACTCAGCGAGAGTTTAAAAGGGCTTAAATAAGGCACATGACTGAATGAATAGTTGTTCTCTTTCGAGGTCATGTAACGCAGTGTAAGCCCTTTTAAACTCGCCTGAAAGGAATGCCCCAGCCGCTGTTGCTCTGCGTTCTCGCTAGTTGAAAGGGAACAACCATTACTACATAGCGACGCTTTAATCAAAAACCACTGGACGCATTCTGAGTGTTCACTTATTAATGCGGATTGGTATTACTTAGCCTTTGCACATTTGTTCTATCATCTCGACTAGAATAGTCTGATCTTTGGCAAAGTTACGAATGCCTTCAGATAACTTGTCGCTAGCCATCGCATCTTCATTTAATAGCCATAAATAGCGTTCAAATGTGAGTGGTATGACTGTTTTGACATCACGTTTGTTAACAACAGCTGCATTTAACTTGTGCTCAAGTTGACCTTGAGTCTCTTGCAGTTGAGTCAGTAAACTAGGGGATATGGTCAATAAATCACATCCTGCTAATTCAATGATTTCGCCTATGTTTCTGAAACTAGCCGCCATAATTTCTGTTTTATAATCATACTGTTTGTAATAGTGATAAATGGCTTTAACAGAGACAACCCCAGGGTCATCACAAGCTTGATATTGTTGTCCCGTTTTGTTGACGTGCCAATCTAAAATTCTGCCGACAAAGGGGGATATTAACGTGACGTTTGCTTCTGCACATGCAACAGCCTGCGCCATTGAAAAGAGTAACGTGAGGTTACAATGAATACCTTGTTTCTCAAGCTCTTCAGCCGCTTTTATCCCTTGCCAGGTTGCCGCAAGCTTGACTAATACGCGACTTTTATCAATGTCATTGGCGGCATAAAGTGCGATGATCTTTTGCGCTTTTTCGATACTGGCCTGAGTATCAAACGATAAACGAGCATCAATTTCACTTGATATACGCCCTGGGATACATTTGAGGATTTCACAACCAAAATTTACCGTTAGATGATCGCAAATATCATCAATATCATCGTTACCTTGTGAAATAGATTTAGCTATAAGGTATTGGTATTGCGGTAATTTTGCTGCTTGTAAAATTAACGACGGATTGGTGGTAGCATCTATGGGTTTATGAAGTTTAATCGCTTCAATGTCTCCGCTATCAGCAACAACGGTTGTGATGCGTTTTAATTGTTCCAACATATTCATGTTAAAAAAATCCCCCATTTATTAGATGGGGGATAAGTCCTTAAATATAGCGGTTAACCACATTTTCGAGTAGTTCCTGACGACCTGATACTGACGTCGGATTAATATTTTTCTCGAGCACCAGTTTAGATAAACTTTCTAAACTGTGTTGGCCATCAAAAATGTCTTTACCTAAACCTTGCTTCCAACCAGCATAACGTTGTTCAACAAATGAAGATAATGGCGCTTCTTCAATAAGTTGAGCCGCGTTCAATAATGATTTAGCCATAGTGTCCATACCACCAATATGACCGTGGAACAGATCCTCACGTTCGCATGACTGACGACGAAGCTTAGTGTCGAAGTTTAAACCGCCAGTGGTAAAACCACCTGCTTTTAAAATTTCGTACATCACTAAAGTACATTCAGCGACATCGTTTGGATATTGGTCTGTGTCCCAACCATTTTGCATGTCGCCACGGTTGGCATCAATGCTGCCCATAATGCCTTCAGCACAGGCAACGGCGACTTCATGATGAAAACTATGACCGGCTAAAGTGGCATGGTTCGCTTCAATGTTTACTTTGATTTCGTTCTCTAAGCCGTGCTTGTGTAAGAAACCTGCCACAGTTGCTGTGTCATAGTCGTACTGATGTTTTGTCGGCTCTTGTGGTTTTGGCTCGATTAATAATGTGCCTTTAAAACCAATTTTATGCTTATGTTCAACAACCATTTTTAAGAAGCGGGCATATTGCTCACTTTCTTGTTTTAAATCGGTATTAAGCAGTGAATCATAACCTTCACGGCCACCCCATAACACGTAATTTTGACCGCCTAAACGATTAGTCACTTCCATTGCATGCTTTACTTGCGCTGCACCGTAAGCAAATACTTCAGGATTTGGGTTAGTGGCACCACCGGCACAAAAACGCTTGTTAGAGAACAAGTTAGCCGTGCCCCATAACAATTTAACGCCAGTGCGTTGCATTTCTTTTTCAAGAATGTCTGCAATGTGATTAACATTTGCATGGCTTTCTTTAAGTGTTTTGCCTTCTGGCGCGATATCGGTATCGTGAAAACAAAAGTAAGGTACACCCAGTTTTTCAAAAAACTCGAATGCAACCTTGGCTTTTTGTTCAGCTAAAGCCAGTTGATCACCAACTGGCTGTAACCAAGGGCGGTCGAATGTGCCTTCACCAAATATATCAAAACCT
The DNA here is from genome assembly GCF_003855395.1 of Shewanella livingstonensis. Taxonomy (NCBI): domain Bacteria; kingdom Pseudomonadati; phylum Pseudomonadota; class Gammaproteobacteria; order Alteromonadales; family Shewanellaceae; genus Shewanella; species Shewanella livingstonensis. The sequence continues at coordinate 2,576,093 of NZ_CP034015.1, forward strand.
GTTGAACAAAAGTTATGCCAGTAACACGCGGCAAAACGTAAATGTTCTTTCATGGTTTTACCCATTACGACGCGGTTTTCGTCGTAGTAACGAAATGCGAAAGGATTTTTACTGTTTTCGCCTTCGTATTTAATTTTTTCTATATTTGGGAAAAATTGTTCGCTCATGATGACTCCGTATTTTTTATGTAAATTAAGACTCTATTACTTTTTTTTGGGGGGTTCTTTATAAAAACAAATGTTTAGTTGCTTGGTACAAGCTTTTAAATTGTTGGTATTGTTTGGTGTAGTAGGTTTGCATCTCTGGATTGGGCAATACCACATGCTTCAGTTTGCCATTAGTACAAATTGATTCTGCTGGTGCTTGTTCTATCGCTATTCTGGCTAATCTAGCAGCACCAAATGCAGGGCCGACTTCACCGCCTTCACGATAAGAAAGTGGGCGGTTTAATACACTGGCTAAGATATCGCCCCATAATCGGCTTCTTGATCCACCACCAATCACGGTGATTTCATCTATTTGCGCGCCAGCATCAAGTAACACTTGTTGACCATCGGCAAAGGCAAAAGCGACACCTTCTAACACAGCGCGGCCCAGCGTGGCTGCTGTGGTATTGTGATCTAATCCAAAGAACACACCTTTTGCATTAGGGTTATTATGTGGCGTACGTTCACCAGAAAGGTAAGGTAAAAACAACACTGAGCAGGGTTGGCTAAAATCACATTTTGCGACTTGATCCAGTAATGCTGCTTCATTGTCATAGCCGGTCAGCTTGGTCACCCAGGTTAAGCAACTTGCAGCACTGAGCACGACAGACATTTGGTGCCAGGTATTGCTTAAACAATGACAAAAGGTATGTACTGCATTATCTGGATTCGGTAAATATTGCTCATTCGCGACAAAATACACGCCAGAGGTGCCCAGAGATAAGAAGGCTTGATTAGGCTTTATTACACCAATACCAATGGCTCCAGCAGCGTTGTCTCCAGCGCCTGCAACCACAGGGACTTTATCCATGCCCCACAAATCGGCTATGTCGGCGCTTAAGGTTCCGGTGATATCAGTGCCTTCATATAAGGTAGGCATATGGTCAATAGTTAATGAGGTTGCCTTAAGCATTGCCTCAGACCAGCAACGCTTTTCAACATCTAACCAAAGCGTGCCAGCAGAATCTGACATGTCTGAGGCAAAATCACCGGTCATTTGTAAGCGTAAATAATCTTTTGGTAATAAAACCTTAGCTATTTTTGCAAAATTTTCAGGCTCATGCTCTTTTACCCACAACACTTTAGGTGCGGTAAAACCTGGCATCGCAACATTGCCGGTAATGTGTCGTGAATTAGGCTCTTTTGCTTCCAATACTTTGCACTGCGGCTCACTGCGGCCGTCGTTCCATAAAATGGCAGGGCGAATAACGAGGTTATTACTGTCAAGTAAGGTTGCACCATGCATTTGGCCTGATAAACCAATAGACTTAACTTTTTTCAGTAAGTCTGGATTAGTTGTTTTAAGTTCGGCCATTGCTAAACAGGTTGCTTGCCACCAATCTTTAGGGTCTTGCTCAGACCATTGAGGGTGCAGACGCGATACAGTCAGTGCTGAGCTGGCTTGTGCGAGTAATTGATCATTATTATCTAAAATAATGACCTTTACACAAGAGGTTCCTAAGTCGATGCCAAGATACATAATTCAATCCAATGTTAAATCGTGTTATTTTTGTTAGCGCTAACATTAGCACTGGATTTAAAATCTATCAAGTGTATTTTATGTCATAAGTTTTAGTTTTTTGTTAGCCGAAGGTAGCTTTATTAACAAGTTGTTAGCCTGTTATTGTGTGCATTGTCATGTTGGTTTTGCTAAAACCAACTTAAATAATCTAAAAAAGGATGTGAAAATGACCAAGTTAAATTGGGGGATTGTTAGCGCAGGGAGAATAGCCGCGCTATTTTGTCAGGACTTAGTCTTTTCAGCGAACAGCAACTTGTATGCTGTTGCAGCAAGAAAGCAAGCAGATGCAGACAAGTTTGCTGAACAATACAATGTAGACAAAGCTTATCAGGGATACCAAACGCTATTTGACGACCCTGATGTTGATATTGTGTACATTGCTACGCCACATAACTTTCATTTTCAACAAGTCCATGATGCGCTAATGGCGGGTAAACACGTATTGTGTGAAAAACCAATGACGGTAACCGTTGACGAATGCCATATATTAACCACACTAGCCAAAAGCAAAGGTCTGTTATTAATGGAGGCAATGTGGACTTATTTTTTACCGGCAATGCAGCAGGCAAAAATATGGTTAGACGATGGACGAATAGGACAGCTTAAACATGTCAAAGTCGATTTTGGCTATCCTGTTCCCTTTGTGGCAAATGGAAGAGAGTACAATCCGCAACTTGCTGGAGGCTGTTTATTAGACATGGGTATTTATCCCTTGGCCATAGCGGATTACTTTTTAAAGTCAGACATCAATAATCTATACGTACAAGCGCATGTGTGTGAAACCGGCGTTGAAGATGATGTCATTATTATTTGTAAAAGTGATGATGTGATGGTCAGTTTAGCCACATCGTTTCAATGTCGATTAAGTAACAATGCCTATTTAATTGGTGATAAAGGTTACATCGTTATTCCTGATGCATTTAGAGCCTCTGAATGCCATATGTATCAGCTTGATGAGCTGGTCGATAGCTTTACTGATAACAGACAATCTATGGGTTATCACTTTGAAGCTGATGAAGCTTGTCGCCTGATCCAGCAAGATGAAATAGAGAGTCGGGTAGTGAGCCATAAGCACAGTGTGTTGTTTCAATCCCAATTAGCCAGGGTGAAAGCCTTTATTTAACCCAGTCTTAATGCTTAGCGTATTTTGATCGTGCGCTTGAATTAAACAGAAATAAACTGAACCTGCCGACTAAAACGTGCTGTTTGTGGTCGGCACAATAACTTCATTGTTCAGTTATGTGTATATAACGATAATTTCACAGTGATTCATTTGTATTTGCCACTTCAAATAATGATATTATTTGAAGTGCAGTCTTTAACAGACAGTTGTAAATGCTTAATTTTATATCGCTTTGTTGTTTTTATGAGTAGGTAAATAATGGTCGAAGTTAAAAAAGCCCGAATACAGGATGTTGCTCAACAAGCGGGTGTCTCAATGATGACCGTATCGCGAGTATTAAACCAAGACCCTAAAGTAAGCGATAAAACACGCAGTAAAGTGTTAGCCATTGTCGCGCAATTACAATATAAACCTAACGAGTCGGCTCGTAGATTGGCCAGTAATAAATCATACTTTTTAGGCTTGTTGTATGACAACCCTAGTGATGCTTATGTCAGCCAATTTTTATTAAGCGCCTTAAAAAGCTGCCGTTCAAATGGCTTTCATTTAGTGGTAGATGAAGCAGATAAAAATATTGATAAAACACTTCAATCAGTTAATGAGTTAATTAACGAAACAAAAGTGGATGGCATGATTCTATTGCCACCGGTATGTGATCAAAAAGAAATTATTGATTGTTTACTTGCGGCTAATGTCCCTTTTGTCAGAGTCGCACCTGACAGCCAGTTAACTATTTCGCCTTATATATGTATGGACGATTATCAAGCCGCCTTTGATTTAACTGAAACGTTAATCAAACAAGGCCACAGCAAAATAGGCCACATTATTGGCGATCCAAATCAAGGTGTGAGTCGTTTACGTTACCAAGGTTATTTGGATGCACTGCGTTCTAACAAAATAAATACTCCACCAGAATACATAGAGCAGGGATGTTTTACCTATCAGTCAGGTATGGTCGCCGCGCAGAAAATGCTATCCCTAGTCGATAAACCCAGTGCTATTTTTGCCGCTAACGACGATATGGCGGCCGCGGTTATGTCAATTGCACAAAGCCAGGGTATTAATGTGCCCAATGATTTATCGGTTGTAGGCTTTGATGATACAACCCTTGCAACGGTCGTGTGGCCAAATATCACCACGGTAAGACAGCCTATTGATGAAATGGCAACGCTAGCTGTTAGCTTATTTACTTCAAATAGAGACAAATACTTTTCAGGGTTAAAAAACAGTCAGTTGCGTCATATTCTCGAATTTAAAATTATTCAAAGAGAGTCAAGTAAATCAATTATCTAACAATAAACTTTTCTTCCCACGATGAAGTGTTTGTTGATTGATAATATTCACACAATGAATCGCTTAAAACATCCGTTTGTGGTGCCGCTTGATAAAACGCATCTGCGTAGCAACGATGATAAGCATTGTTGTTATATTATCCATTAGTGATGTACTGTATAAATTGATTTTGTTTCATGCATTTACAATTATGTTTTTGGTGAGTAAAGTGATTATCAACATTTGTTGAATATGACTTTTTCATTGCCGTACCGTTATTCAACGGCAGTCATCAAAGTGACTATGTACAACCAAGCTCGTTATCTTAAAGTGGATCTTACCTGTGAATTTTATAAACGAAGTTATTGATGAAGAAACCATCCCAGCTGATTGTATTAGTAACTTAACCGTTGATAATCTTATTTTTACCCTTCATGAAGACAAACTTAAAGTCTTACTGGTGAAATACAATAAAGGCTTAGCCACCAATAAATGGGGTTTAGTCGGTCACTGGGTTCGCAGTGACGAAAATCTTGAGACTGCCGCATCTCGAGTCGTAAAAAACACTGCTGGGGTTGAAAACTTATATTTAGATCAACTTGGTGCCTTCGGTGACGTTGACCGTTATCCAGCCAGACGAATTATTACTATCGCATTTTATTCCCTGGTCCGTTTTGACGAAACCAATTTATCGCACGGTCCCAATGCCATAGAGTGTGAATGGTTTGATGTAACACAAGTGCCTAAACTGATGTTTGACCACGGTAATATTTTGGCGAGTTGCCTTAATCATTTAAAATACAAAGTCAGACATGAACCGATTGGCTTTAGTTTGTTGCCTGAAAAGTTTACCTTATTACAACTACAAGATTTATATGAGTCGATTCTTGGTGTGACATTAGACAAACCCAATTTCCGTCGAAAAATATTAAAGATGAATTTATTAATCGACTGTAATGAGAAGCAACGTAATGTTGCTCACAGAGCTGCATCATTGTATCGATTTGATGTGCATGTTTATGAAAAACTAACTCAATTTGGTTTTACGTTCGAATATTAATACCCCTAAATTCACAATATAATGCCCATATTCACACCACTAAAAGACAGCATTCGCTGTCTTTTTTTACATTCCATTAAAATTACATCAAATCTATTTACATAAATATTAAATTGATATAGTGTTTATGACTATAACAATTCATTGGAATGATAATGGAAAATACTAATAATAAACTGACCATTAAAGAAAAGCTTGGCTACGGTCTTGGGGACACAGCCAGCAATATCGTCTTTCAAATGGTCGCCAACTTCATGCTTATTTTTTATACCGATGTATATGGTTTATCTGCAGCAGCAGCGGGGACTTTGCTATTAGCGGTACGATTATTTGACGGTTTTACTGATCCTGTCATGGGCGGCATTGCTGACAGAACTCGTACTCGCTGGGGGTCTTACCGTCCATACATCCTATTTTTGGCAATACCTTATGGATTTTTTGCCTGCATCGCGTTTATCACCCCTGATTTTGGTAGCACGGGGAAACTTATTTATGCCTATGTGACTTACGGTGTTTTAATGACCTGTTACACCGCCATTAATATTCCTTATGGTGCGTTAGGTGCCGTGATGGTTAACGACCCAAAAGAGCGTACATCACTACAATCTTATCGTTTTGCCATGGCCATGGGCGCTCTTGTTATCATTGTGTGGGCAATACCTAAATTGGTGACTTATTTTGGTCAAGGTAATGATCAAGTCGGTTATCCGTTAGCAATGGTATTTATGGGTTCTTTAGCGGCAGCATGTTTTTTGTTGTGTTTTAAGATGACCAAAGAAACCCAAACAATGCCAGCTAAGCAAAGTTATCGCAGTTTGTTCACCGATTTTTTTAGCTTATTTAAAAATGATCAATGGCTTGTCATTGCCATTATTAGCTTAGTGACCTTAATTTTAATTGGTATTAGGGCATCGGTAGCGCCGCATTACATTAAATACTATGTCGGTGATGAGTCATTATTGTCTAACTTTTTAACCCTTGCGGCAATTGGTTCAGTATTAGGTGCTATATCCACTAACTTTTTGTCTAAATACTTTGAAAAGAAAAATCTCTTTATCATCGCATTAGTCGTTGTCGTGATTTCGCACAGCTTGTTTTATGTCATTGATGTGGATCAAATTGGTTTGATTTTTACCGTCTATTTTATTGCCAACTTTGCCCACATGATTATTACGCCGATTATGTTTTCAATGGTGGCTGACACGGTTGACTATGGGGTTAAAAAAATCGGTAAGCGACTAACCGCGATTACTTTTTCAGGCCATTTATTGGCGATTAAATTTGGGTTTGCCATTGGTGGCGCATTAGCAGGTTGGATATTATCAGGCTTTGATTACGTCCCTAATGAGCAACAAACTGAGCATGCATTGTCAGGTATTTTACTCGCGTTCGCCGGTATTCCTGTGGTGTGTACCTTATTAAGTCTCGTTGTGGTGTCTCGCTATAAATTGACTGAACTAAAAGTAAAACAAATCCAGGCTGAGCTCGCTTAATCAGGTGCTAGCAGACAAATAAATAATAAAAGTGACATTACCACTGACTGTAACAATAGGAGAATGTATGGCTCAAGCCATGAAGGACCATCTAAAAAGTGTCGATGAATTAAGTGATGCCGAGCGTAAACAATTAGATGATCTCAAAAAAGCGCATTCATACGTAGCAAAAAATAAGCCACTTGTAACCAACATATATACTGCAGATCCTTCTGCGCATGTGTTTGAAGGTAAGATTTATGTTTATCCATCACATGACATAGAAACCGATAACAGCAGCATGAATGATCAGGGCGATCACTTTGCAATGTGCGATTACCATGTATTGTCTATCGACAATGACACCGACGAAGTCACAGATCATGGTGTTGCGTTAGCTCTTGAAGATATTAAGTGGGCGAGTAAACAACTTTGGGCTCCCGATGCTGCGCACAAAGCAGGTAAGTATTATTTTTACTTTCCAGCACGTGATCTAGAAGGCATTTTTAGAATAGGTGTTGCCAGTAGTGATTCACCCGTAGGCCCATTTGTTGCCGAAGAAAATTACATCGCTAATTCGTTCAGTATTGATCCCGCGGTGTTTGAGGACGATGACGGCAGTTATTATTTATACTTTGGCGGTTTATGGGGTGGCCAGTTACAAAATTGGCATCAAGGACAATTTAGTCTAAATGATCATTACCCTGACGATAATCAGCCAGCTTTACCGGCAAAAATGGCCAAATTATCAGACGATATGTTGTCATTTGTAGAAGAAGTACGTGACATCGTTATTTTAGATGGTTCTGGTAAGCCCATTACGGTTGCTGATAATGATCGTCGTTTCTTTGAAGCATCCTGGGTGCATAAATATAACGGCCGTTACTATTTTTCATATTCAACTGGTGACACCCACAATATTGCTTATGCAATAGGTGATAGTCCATATGGGCCTTTTACTTATCAAGGCGTCATTTTGAATCCTGTATTAGGATGGACGAGTCATCACTCAATTGTGTTTCATCAAGGTAAATGGTGTTTATTTTACCATGACTCAACATTATCAGGAGGACAAACTCATTTACGATGTGTGAAAAAAACAGAGCTAGTGCACGACGAAAATGGAAAAATTTCAACAATTACCGCTTACGAATAAAATAAACAGCGAGTAAGAGTTAAAAAAATTTACCGCAAAAAGTATTAGTCTTTTTGACAACAACATGAATTTTGTTAACGTCGAATAGATATAACACCCAGTTTTGTTAAGGAAGAGTAAAGAATCGATTAAGTTTAACATTTAACTATGTTGAAATGACCGGGGGGAAATCGATTGCAGTCTTTGTTGGTACTCTTTTGGGGAAAGGAATCTCGTTAATGTCATTACTGGGGTAATGCTTAACGAGTAAAGAGTCATTGCCATATGGCAATAATAAAGGATAGGGGAAGAAAGATGTTCAACAAGAAAATAATAACAACCTCGATTTTAGCCGCACTTGGTGCTATGGCAGCAACATCGAGCTATGCAGCAGACGTTGACACCACTGATGTAGAAGTGATTAGCGTAACCGGTATTCGTGGTGGCTTAGAACGTGCGATGGATCTTAAGCGTGAGTCAGACGGTATTGTTGATGCTATTTCAGCAGAAGATATCGGTAAATTTCCTGACACTAACCTTGCAGAATCACTACAACGTATTACCGGTGTTTCCATTGACCGTTCTGGTGGTGAAGGCAGTCGTGTAACGGTACGTGGTTTCGGTGCGGCCAATAATTTAATTACTTTGAATGGTCGTCAATTACCAAATACAACAGGTGACCGTACTTTTGATTTTGCTAATGTTGCCTCTGAAAGTGTCACTGGCGTAAAGGTATATAAAACATCTGATGCCTCTATAACCTCTGGTGGTATTGGTGCAACAATCGATTTAAGTACGCTTAAACCTTTAGATCATCCAGGCACAAAAGCGACGTTCGGCGGTAAGGCCATTGATGATAAATCATCACAAAACGGCAGTGTAACACCCGAGCTGAGTGGTTTGTTTTCACAAACATTTGCTGACGATACTATTGGTATTGCTATCTCGGGTAGCTATCAAGAACGCGAAAGTGGCATGCAACAATTTTTAGCAGACCAGGGTTATCGCGCAAGTGATGCCAGTAATGGCGGTTGGGGTGGTGTACCTGCTGGTGCAGAAGGCGGTACTAATCGACCTACAAGCGGGATATATTCTAACCCTCAACAACCACGTTATGTGTTCGAAGAACGCCAGCGTGAACGTATTAATGGTCAGTTAACGTTTCAATATCGTCCAGTCGATAACTTTACAGCAACGGTAGACTACACAACGTTTAGAAACAAAGTTGAAGAACAACATACCGACGCGTCAGTTTGGTTTAACTATGCCGGTGACAGAAGTGAATCTGTTTGGTCTGATGGCCCTAATGCGGTGCCGTTAATTTATTCTGAAATTTACGATATCAATAGCCCTGCCGATCTGGCCGATACTTCATTAACCGTGGGTGCATGGGGTAATGAGCAAATCACAGATTCAATAGGTTTAAACCTGAAGTGGGAATTGAGTGACGATTTAACGCTAGAACTTGATCACCACAGTTCAGTGGCAGAAATGAAAGCAACGGACCCCCGTCATGGAACACGTAACAACATTCAATTACCGTCTTATACCCGTACCCGTACAGGTTTAGATTTAACCGGTAATTTACCCGGTATTGCGACGGGTAACATTGAAAACTTTAATCCACAGACCATGCGTTTATCGGGCAGCTGGTTTGCCAATGACCAGTACACGTCTGAAATTGATCAAACTCAAGTAAAAGGTAAGTACTTTTTAAATGAAGACACCAATATCGATTTTGGTGTATCACTGAATAATGTTAACAACCACTATAGACATACCCAAGTTCAACGTCCTGATTGGGGCGGCGTTGGTGAAGCGGGTGATTTTGCAGATGTAAACTGGACTGAAGATACTATTCTAGATAAGTTTGATGCATCAGCGGGTAATTTTGCCGGCACAGCAACTCAAGCTGACTATGATCTATTTAATCGTATTTTTTACGCAGATTTTGACGAAATTGTTAACGCAGCAGAATTTGCCGATCCAATTGCCAACGTAGATGGTTTATACGGTGATTGTAAAGCGGCCGCAGGTGCAGCCGCAGGACCTAATGGGGAAGGTCAATTCTGTGCTTCAACCAACTGGAATGAAGGCACAAACCGGTTTACTGAAGAAGAAACGACCGCAGCTTATTTCCAAGTCAACTACTTAGGTGATTTGGGTGATATGCCGTTTAGTGTTCACTTTGGCTTACGCTATGAGCAAACGGATGTGTTTTCACAGGCATCAGCACCAGGTTACAGCCGCGTTGAATGGACAGAAGATACTTCAACCTCAGTAACAGGTGTTACTGGTATTGAAACTTTAAGCCAAAGTGCTGATTATGATGTGTTTTTGCCTAACCTCAATTTCAATTTGAATGTGACAGATGATATCGTGATGCGTGCTGCTACCAGCAAGACGATTTCTCGCGCCAGTTACAATGACTTATTGGGTGGAACATCTATTAATACTGGCGGTAGCTTAAGTGGCTATTCAGGTAATTCTGGTAACCCAGGTCTTGAACCGCTTGAGTCGATTAACTATGACTTTTCGACTGAATGGTACTATGCAGAGGGCAGTTATGCTTCTGTCGGCTACTTCAGAAAAGACGTATCAAATTGGATCCGCACAGGTACAAAAGAGTCAAACATCTTTAACCTCTCTAACCCGCTGAGTGGGGATAAATTTAATGCCGCGGTTGCTGCACTTGGAGCTAATGCATCAAATTTACAGATAAGAAATTATATCTTTGAAAACTATGCAGATGATCCAAATGTACAACCTAACTTTGACGCCGCTGGCGAATTAGATGGTGGTACTATTGTGGGTGATCCTGCAACAGATGACGCTGTGGTCTTTAATCTAAACGTACCTGTCAATGGTGATCAAGAACATACTATTGATGGCTTCGAGTTTAACGTACAGCATTTATTTGGCGAATCTGGATTTGGTGGTATTGCTAACTACACTTTAGTGAATTCTGATCTTAAATATGATAATAGCTCACTTAACGATACAGAAGCACTTGTTGGCTTAAGTGATACGGCTAACTTGGTACTATTTTATGATAATTATGGTTTACAAGCCCGTGTTGCTTATAACTGGCGTGATGCATTCTTAAACGAACGACGTGTAAATGGTGACTTAACCGCACCTGTTTATACTGACGAATACTATCAAATTGACTTCAATGTCAGTTATGACATTCCACAAGTGGAAGGGTTAACCGTATTTGTTGAAGGTATCAACATTACCGAAGAATACGTTAAAGAATTCGGCCGTACTAATCAGCTTGTGTATAAACTCACTCAAACCGGTGCTCGATACGGTGTAGGTGTTCGTTACACATTCTAACGTCCCCCCAAAGCGTGGCAGGATCTATCCTGTCGCGCTTTATTTTATCTCTAGAGATATTATTCAAATCATTAATAGTCATCTGATTTAAATAATATTTTGTCGATTAAAGGTAATCTAATGCAAACAAAGGCAATGCAGGTTGTGATAGTGGGCGGTGGTACAGCGGGTTGGTTAACCGCGGCAATTATTGCTGCCCACGCCCGTCAACATTCACCAAAGCATGAGTCGTCTGTTTGCGTCACCTTAATTGAGTCGCCTGATATTCCTACTATTGGTGTGGGCGAGGGAACCTGGCCATCAATGCGTGAAACCTTACGTAAAATAGGCATTAAAGAAACAGACTTTATGACGCAATGCGATGCCAGTTTTAAGCAAGCGTCTGAGTTTCGCCAATGGCGTGTTGCTCCAAGCGTATCAAATGATCGATATTTACACCCATTTTCACTACCCAGCATCAGCGGCAACTCGCTATTATTGAGCGCCTATACTACAGCCAATAATGTCAATTTAATGAACAGCAGTTTTTGTGACAACTTTTGTTATCAACAAGGTTTAGCGACTCATTCATTAGCACCCAAACAGATAACCACGCCGCAATACCAGTTTATTAGTAATTACGGTTACCATTTAGATGCCGCTAAATTCAGTGCAATGCTAAAACAGCATTGCTGTAATGAGCTAGGCGTCAGATTTATTTCCGCCAATGTGGTGAAAGTGAATAACCATGCTAACCATGACATAGCCAGTGTCGTCATCGACAAAGCAAGTGATAGCAATGATATTAACGCTGTAACAGAGGTTAAAGGCGATCTGTTTATTGATTGCAGCGGCAGTAAAGCATTATTAATCGGTGAGCATTATGGTATTGAGCTCAACAGCCAAAAGCATATTTTGTTTAATGATTCAGCCTTAGCAGTACAAATACCGTATGAGCATGCGGATTCTCCGATTTATTCAAGCACAGTATCCACTGCGCAAGACGTTGGCTGGGTGTGGGACATTGGCCTACAATCGCGCCGTGGAGTCGGTTTTGTGTATGCTAGTGACTATTTAAACCATGCCAGTGCACTGCAAAGGCTACAAGGTTATTTACGCGACAACTCAACGCTCAACAACCAACAAATTGAACAACTGAGCGTTAAAAAACTGTCATTTACCCCAGGGTACAGACAAACGTTTTGGCATAAAAATTGCGTTGCAATCGGTATGGCCGCAGGGTTTATTGAGCCACTTGAAGCCTCAGCATTAGCCTTAATTGAACAATCTGCCACCATGGTTGCTGAAAAACTGCCGCTTAATCAGACTGTTATGCCGATAGTGGCACAACAATTTAATAAGCGAATGCAGCAACACTGGCAACATATCATCAGTTTTTTAAAACTGCATTATGTGTTATCAAGTCGCGATGACAGTGAATATTGGATTCACAATCGTCATCCTAGTTCAATCCCGGAAAATTTAAGCGCGTTATTGTTATTGTGGCAACATCAGCCGCCCAGTCATTATGATATTGATTATGCTAACCCTTTATTCCCAATAGCCAGTTATCAATATGTGTTATACGGTATGCAGCAATCTGCAAATGTGAACCGGTTACACAACTCAGATCCGGTTCACACTTGTGACTCACAGACTAGCATCAACAATATTGACGAGATAACAAAATACTTAACCCCATTGGCTGAGCACATAGATATAAATAAGCAGAAGCAACAGCGCTTGTTATCTGCCATGCCCACAAATAGAGCCTTATTAACTAAGATGGCTCAATATGGGTTATCACCAGTATAGAAACCATTAATAACAATAATAGTGTGGGGAATATTATGCCGAATCATGTACTACTGAATAACCAAGAACATCAACATATTAAAATAAATAATCAACGCAATGAGCGTTTAGGTGACAGCACTTGGTATGCACCGACATTTGTGGCCGAATTTAAAACCGTCCAAGCCCATTATCCGATTATGTTTCAAAAGGACCCTCAAACAGGGCAATTTTGTCCTGTGGTGTTATTTGGTTTTAAACATGATGAAAATCTGTTTTTATCCGCGGGACAATGGAACGCGAGCTACATTCCAGTATCCATAAGACGCTTGCCTTTTTATATCGGTTTTCAACAAAAAAACGACAATGGTGTAGCCGTAAAAGAACGTGTTATTACCATTGATATGGATTCACCACGAGTGAATACCGAGCATGGCCAATCTCTATTTTTACCTTTTGGCGGCCATACAGACTATTTAGACAGTATTGCCAATATGCTGGAAGCATTACATCATGGCATGCAACAAAACGGAGAGTTTGTAAGCTTGTTGCTAAAACATGATCTGCTGGAACCTATCACACTAGATATAGAGTTAAATGATGAATCTAAACATCAACTCATTGGTTTTTATAGTATAGATGAAGATAAATTGGCGCAACTGTCACATGATGCAATGTTTGAGTTACATCAAGCGAGATTTTTAGAACCATTGTATATGATCGTCGCTTCTCAAGCGCAAATTAGAAAGCTCGTTGAATTTAAGAACCAACAATTAGCCCAAGCAAGTTAACGAGGCACTCATGCACAATAATAACATTAAAAAAGTAGTCATTGCAGGTGGAGGTACCGCAGGGTGGATGGCCGCTGCAGCGTTCTCTAAATTATTTGGCCACAGCTTGTCCGTTACTATCGTCGAGTCCGATCTGATCCCTACCGTGGGTGTCGGTGAAGCGACTATTCCGACATTACATATTTTTCATGACCTACTTAAAATTAACGAAGCTGAGTTTATGGCGGCAACCAATGCCACATTCAAACTGGGCATTTCGTTTGAAAATTGGCGAGATGTGTCTCAAGACTATTTGCATTCGTTTGGTTACATTGGTCAAGGCTGTTGGGCGGCGGGTTTTCAGCATTTTTGGCTTAAAGGTATGCAGCAAGGTATCGCCAAAGACATTGGTGAATATTGCTTAGAACACCTGGCATGTCGTCAAGGCAAGTTTGCAGTATTGCCTAATCAAGATCGCAACTATGCCTACCATACTGACGCAGGTTTATACGCCAAGTTCTTACGTAAATTGTCTGAACAACATGGGGCAGAGCGCATCGAGGGGATGATAGATAAGGTCAATGTTAATCAGCAAAATGGCTTTATTGATTCGCTTACCTTAGCCGATGGCACAGTGATTGAAGGCGATCTTTTTATCGATTGCACTGGCTTTAAAGGCTTATTGATTGAGCAAGCACTGCACACAGGCTATGAAAATTGGAATCATATTCTGCCTTGTGACAGTGCGATTGCGGTGCAGACGAAACAAACAAAAGCCTTGGTACCTTACACTCGCTCAATTGCCCATGACAGTGGTTGGCAATGGCAAATACCGCTACAAAATAGAATGGGTAATGGCTTAGTATTTTGCAGCCAATACATGAGCGATGACCAAGCTAAAGCATTGTTACTCGCCAACATTGAAGGTGAATTAATCAATGAGCCACGGGTGATTAAGTTTCAAACCGGCACACGACGTAAACACTGGAATAAAAACTGTGTTGCTGTTGGCTTAGCAAGTGGTTTTATTGAGCCACTTGAATCGACCAGTATTCATTTAATTCAGCAGAGTATTGTCCGGCTAATGCAGAACTTACCTACTAAAGCGATGGACGCCGGCGTGGTCGATAATTTTAACCAAAAAATGCGCACAGAAATTAATAATATTCGTGACTTTATCGTGCTGCATTATCATGTGACAGAGCGTACCGACAGCGAGTTTTGGCGTTATTGTAAAAATATGGAAGTGCCAAACAGCTTACAGCAACGAATTGATTTATTTAACCAAAGTGGCCAAGTTTATAAAAATGATTTAGAACTGTTTGGTGAGTCATCTTGGTTACAAGTGATGATAGGTCAGGGGCTTATGCCTCAAAGTTATCATCCTATTGTCGATAACATGCCCGATGATCAACTGGCTAAATTTTTAGACAGTATTGAAACTGGGGTGAAGCGACGAGCCGACAACTTGCCTAACCATGTCGATTTTATTAATCACTACTGCCGAGCGCCAAATAGCCTTGTTTAAGATTAATCGCCATATTGCTCCTCACATAGAAATGCTTGGCGAGGGGCAATTACCCTTAATTGTCATCGATGATTATATTGAGGATGTTAGTGCATTAACTCAGTACATAGCGCAACAGGCTAAATTTAGCGCCGACGGTCATACTCAGTACCCGGGCATTCGTAGCCCAATGACCAAAGATATTGTGCTAGCTTATTTAAAACCGCTGATGCAGCCGATTTATAAAATCTACGGTTTTTCAACGGCTCAAACACCTGCGCCATGCGATAATTACTTTTCGCTCATCACTACAGCCGCTAACGAGTTGACTGATATTCAAACCATTCCACACTTTGACACCTACCAGTCTAATTTGATTGCCGTTATTCATTATTTGAATGACAAGCCTCATGGTGGCATTGGTTTTTTTAGGCATAAACGAACTGGCTACGAGTTTATTAACGAATTGCGAAAACCTGAATATGACCAAGTTGTTAATGACATGAACCTCTCAGCGGCAAGTCCTATTAATAGCAGTAGCATTAATGACAGTAACAATGGCAGTAGCACTAAAAGCTATTGCAGCGTTAATCACAGTGAATTTGAGTGTTATAAAACGCTCGGCTATAAAGCCAATCGATTAATTGTATTTCCTGGCATGTTATTGCATTCAAGCTTGGTCGATGTCGAAACCGATATTGATTCGAGTCCACAAACAGGCCGATTAACTGCCAATATATTTATTAAATTTGTATAAGGAAACCCAATGACATACACAGGTTTACACAAAGTACTGCTGACAGCATTGCTTAGTTGTGCTTTATATTTGATGCTTTTTAGCCAAATGCTGCATGCAACTGGGTTCGAGCACATGCCTAAAAAGCAATTTAATGTATTGGTGTTTAGTAAAACCGCTGGCTGGCATCATCCGTCGATTTTAAGTGGTGTAAAAGCCATACAACAACTTGGCGACAAGCATTTTTTCAATGTTGTTTGGCATGAGGAAAGTCGATATTTCAATGATGATTATCTCAAACAAGTAGATGTAGTGGTATTTTTAGCCACCACAGGTGATGTGTTAAATGATACAGAACAAGCGGCATTTGAGCGTTATATAAAGCAAGGTAAAGGATTTGTGGGTATACACAGTGCTACCGATACTGAATACGATTGGCCATGGTATCAACAACTTGTCGGACATACGTTTGTCATCCATCCCGAAATTCAAACCGCAAGATTACAGGTCGAGTCACGTCAATTCCCAGGCGTAGAATCGATGCCAGACAGTTTG
This sequence comes from Shewanella livingstonensis, assembly GCF_003855395.1. Lineage (NCBI taxonomy): Bacteria > Pseudomonadati > Pseudomonadota > Gammaproteobacteria > Alteromonadales > Shewanellaceae > Shewanella > Shewanella livingstonensis. The sequence continues at coordinate 2,592,563 of NZ_CP034015.1, forward strand.
TTATGGACTGACGAATGGTACGACTTTACCGTTGCGCGCAATCCAAAACTGCATTACATCTTGTCGGTTGACGAAAAAAGTTACGATACTCATTCAGACTGGGGAACCAAGCAGGGCAAAGGCATGGGAGAATTTCATCCTATAGCTTGGTATCAAGAATACGATGGCGGTCGTGCATTTTACACCGCCCTTGGCCATACCGATGCTGTGTATCAAGACGTGTTATTTCAAGCGCATTTATATGGTGGAATATATTGGGCAGCAACAGGTAAGGGGATAACACGGTAAATCGTTGGTTTACTATTTACAGCAAGCTAAATCAGAACAAGAGTTAACTCATTTCTGGACCGAAGTGAGCGGGCTTTAAATCTATCTACAGGTTACCATGGCATTTACTCACCGACACGCGCAAGTATATCCCTATAGCTCGGCCGACCCGTCCATGGGTCGGACGGTCGTCTCGCAAACACGCATGGTTCGCCTTATATAGTATTTGGGTAACCTGCAGGCTTTAAAATCAAAACAATATTTAGCGTCCTAGACCTAATTGATACAGCGAATATCATATTTGGAGAAAAGCGGCCTGCAAGACTTTATTTTATAAAAATTTTCCCTGACCCGACTATATTTGACCCGACTATATTAAATGTAATAACCAATCTATGAGAAACAATCAGCTAAATTATATTGTGCATTACTTATTATGTCTTCTAAGCATTTAACACCTTCCTAGTCAATATTGTTTATAAAAATATAAAATGATAATATCTCTTATGAAGAATATAAATTTTAAATAAAATAACCTCATCGTAAGTAAGCCGTATTGATTAGGAATATTTAAAATGGTATTATTACTTATCAAGAAATAAATTCTGTAATAGCGCATAAAACATCCTCGCGAAATTTAAAGTAAAAAATCCTTGTTAATTAATAAAATGCATCATAAGTAATAAATTTATTACGTTGCATTCCAACTGATATAATTACTTATCAGGGAAGAGTACATCTCTGCAATATCACTTTAAACTATATAAAACATAAAAATATACGTGATTATCAAATAATCAAATCGTAGGTTTCCCATGCCAGAAATTAAAAAAAAGGATTGCTAATATGTAGATCAGACCCTATAACTTTAAAACATATAAACGTCAAAATAATATAAGGAATAAATATGAGCCACCAATTGTCACGTATAAGAAAAAATTTAACTAAACCAACTAAGTCAAAAGTTTATGTCATCAGAAAGCGGCATTCGACTATAAATAAACCATTAGTACACAATGCGAAGTCTTGGACGAAAACAATAAATAACTCTACACACATTATTAATATAAATATAAATATATCTTTACGGGAGCTAATATATTACTGCTGCGTTAAGGAATACATCATGGGTTTCATTATAAACTTATTGCATTCTATGCCAGATACTATAAGCAGCCTATTTTATAAAATTATTTATTCAGCACTTTATTTTTGGCAAACCATCCCATTTTAATTATGTACTGAAATATCAATAAATATCGTCTCATTGACCATTTCTGCCCGATGCCTTGAGCAGCTAAGAGCAAAGCATCTCGTCCATATCATAAGTTAACCCATCAATGGTTTCATCAATGCGTTATTAGCCATTGGGGCAGGGCTACCGCATGAGTGTGCGTTTTTTGCTCACAATGAATAATTTCATTATAGAGTCACTTCTAATTATTCATGAATTAATAGCATTTCGAACAAATGTAGTTTGATAAATACACTCAATTTGTTCATAAAACATTCGCGATCTAGTCCTAGCCATCGGGTATTAAATAAGTCAAATTACTGATACTTATCAATACTTAAGTTAATTAATCCAACACCTACCTTGTAATACTTAATTCCTACATTGAATAGCTTAGATGCAGCGATAGTCATGACGTGAGTAATTTCAATTGTGTAGCATTTTTCGTCTGGGGCGGCTGGGAGTTCCAAGAGGGAATAGCCGTTAATTCCCTCTTGGTCTGGTGTGGGTGAAGCACCACGACGTTAATGGCCGCAGGCCATATTTCCAAATTCACTTTTGGGAAATAATCCGCTAGTCTAACTCGTTGCCTCACAAAAAAATTCAAAAATGATCAGACTGCATTATGAATTATCAAACGTTAATATTAAGAAGGCTTTTTTATTTCCGTGCTATTCCGGCCATCTGTGTTTGCAACGTAAATAACCCATTTCCGGTGGTGATTAATAAGGTTTTCATGTCTTTACCACCAAAGTCCATATTGGTTATTTGCGGCGCAACTGCGATTGATTGATGTAATTTGCCCTCGGGCGAATAGATTTGAAGCTTGCCTTGACTGTGGCTAGCCACATAAAGATTCCCGGCACAGTCAATGGTGATCCCATCAGGTCCATCAACGTCGATAAAGGGTTGTCGCTCTCCAACACTGCCATCATTATTTACTGGGTAACGGTAAATATGGTTACTGTAATCGCCAACATAGAGCCAATGTTCATCTGGCGATAATACAACCCCATTAGGCTTATTTAATTGGTCAAGTTCGACTAATTCTCCTGATGCAGACAACCAGAATACTGATGTGCTGTTGAGTTCATTTTTACGCTCGCTCAATTGCCAATCAGGATCGCTAAAGTAAATGCCACCATTTGAATGTTGGCTGATGTCGTTAGGGGAGTTAAATGGTTTACCGTCGAATTGATTGACCACCACAGTTTGCTTTTGTGTTGATAAGTTAATTTTGTTGACCGATCGGTCACTGTGTTTTAGCACATACAAATCGTTACCATCAGCCAGCAAGCCATTGCTGCCAGAGTGTGACAACCACAATGTGGGCTTATGGTTAAGTTTGTATTGATAAATATTGGCATCAGGGCCGTTCAATTGACTGCCAGAGAAGTTCATTTCAGAGAAATAAAACGCTTGGTCAGCCACAGACCAAGTAGGACCTTCAAGGAAAAGCAATTTGTCACTAACTAATTTAAGCGAATGACTGTCAGCAGCTTGATAGTGGCTGCTGCATTGTTCAATTAACGCTAAATCGGCATTAGACTTTGTTTCTGCATACGCTTGCAGTGGCAACAATAGGGCTAACGCACATGCGCTGGCGAGTTTTACTGTTGTTGATGATGACTGTCTTAATGTCGTTAATTGCATTGAGCTTCCTTGTAATTTGTTAATGCAAATTAGATTAAACGTTAAAATAATAATAGTCAAATAGACCATTAGTTTGTTAGCTTATGGTAAACAACCATTAACTTACCTCAAATCGGACTAAGAAATGGGATAAACAAGCTAAAATCAAAAGGAATACCAATGAATCGAGCTATAAAAACAACGATTGGTTTAAGCATCGCCAGTGCTTTATTGTTCTCTGTGAATATACAGGCTGTTGAAACAGCAGCCAATTCGAACGCGATAACCCATTTAGATGATGTGTATCAACAGGCTTTTAAAGTGGGCGTTGCGGTAAATGAAGATGTCACCATGGGCAAAGATGATCAACAAAAGCAGTTGGTCATTGATAACTTTAATACTGTGACCATTGAAAATGCGATGAAAGCGGAAATTGTTAACCCAACACCTGGGGTTTATGATTTTGCCGCAGCAGATGCTTATGTCAAATTTGGCCAAGACAATAATATGTTCATCGTTGGGCATACCTTAGTTTGGCATAATCAAACACCTGATTTTTTCTTTAAAAATAAAGATAATCAAACTAATACACCGGCTGAGCAATTAGAAGTGATGCGCAAACATATTAAGCTTGTAGCAGGTCGCTATGCTGGCAAGGTGCATGCGTGGGATGTGGTAAACGAGGTGATTGATAATGACGGCTCATACCGCCCAACTACCTGGGTTAACGGTGTAGGCGATGGTGATACATTGGTTAAAGCAGCATTTAAATATGCCGCTGAATATGCCCCTAATACTGAACTGTATTACAACGACTTTAATGCTTGGCGACCAGAAAAACGTGATGCCATTGTGAAAATGATTAACATGTTAAAAGCTGAAGGGATCCGTATCGACGGTGTGGGGATACAAGCGCATTGGGGGCTTAACTTCCCTAAAACTGAATACATTGAGCAAGCCATTGATGCCTATGCCGCAGCGGGTGTGAAGGTAATGATTACCGAACTAGATATTGATGTATTGCCGTTTACCAAAGAGGGTCAGGTGTTTGGCCAAGCCTTTATGCATCCACAATTTCAATTAGAGGAGTTTGAAACCTACCTTGACCCGTATAAAGCGGGGTTACCTGATGATGTACAACAAAAGTTAACCGCAAGGTATGTTGAGTTGTTTACCTTATTCAATAAAAAAAGTGACAAAATTGATCGGGTAACCCTGTGGGGATTACATGATGGCATGTCGTGGAAAAATGATTATCCAATCCCAGCAAGAACAAATTATCCGTTATTGTGGGATCGTCAATTACAACCAAAACCAGCATTAAAAGCCTTACTCAAACTACAACCTAAATAATGAACAAGCCGTTAATCTGAGTTGGTTTACTTGTTCTTGTAACGAATAACCACAAATTTTAACGGCTTGGTTCCGCTATTAAAAATACCATGCATAACGCCTGCAGCCACATAAAGCATGTCACCTTGTTTTGCCGGTGACTCTTTGCCATCTAAGCTCCACGTGCCTTGTCCTTCTAAAATCATCAAAAACTCTTCGCCTTCATGTTGATGGGTTGGGTGAATTTCATTATTCGGCTCAATAACGGCTACACCACTAATGACATTAGTTGATTCACTGGTGTCACCATAAAAATAGGTGTTAAACACACTGCCATCGTACTGGGTGATATGACTGTCGGCGTGTGACACTATGGTTGAAGTAATCTCGGGTTTTATATCGTCATTAGCATAAGACATGCTGCTCATGGTGAAACTGCTTAATATCATTGCACCCATTAAGGCGCATAACCGGGTTGATTTAACTTTTCGCTGATTTCCTTTCATGTGAGCTCCATTTATTTTAATTGATGTAAAGCATTAAGTGGTTGTTTATTAGGTGCATAATTAATTTTTATTCTGGCTATTTGCAACAATTTACAAAATTATTGTTACAAACATGTTCTCAAAAAGATAAAAGTAGTCTATTTTACTACAATCTTGTTGTCAAAAGGACTATTTGATTTTATTCCTTAAAAGTCATCTTTGCAGTAATGGAATGATCGATATGATTTTGAACAGTTGTTTTTAACAATAAGTTGACTCAATGGGGAGAAAATGAATTTCTTATTAACACGTTTGGGTTTAATCGCCTGTGTTGTGAAATGAATAATCAGAGTAAACATTAAATCACTCTCAATTCTGGTCAGTGTCATTGACATGACTCTGCCAGCAATAACAATAATAGGGATAAAATAGGCTATGCTGACAAAAAAAACTCTTAACAAAACTATTTTGATAGGTTGTGCCTCAATGGCCTTAATCCTATCGGGGTGTGAAAGCGATAACGGCGCAGCCGCAAACACGCAAGCTGTAACACAAAATATTATATTGAAAGACAAGTTTGCTGATAACTTCAAAATGGGTACCGCAATTAGCAAGGCACAAGTGCTTAATCCTAGTGATCCAGAATTGCTGTTAGCGGCGAAGCATTTCAATACCTTTACGCCTGAAAACTCAATGAAGTGGGAATCAGTTAATCCATTACCCAATGAGTACCAATTTGATGTCGCTGATGCGTTAGTTAACTTTGCAAAAAATAATAACCAACAACTGGTTGGGCATACTTTGGTGTGGCATTCACAAACACCGGATTGGGTATTTGAAGATGAATCAGGCAATCTTCTTAATCGAGATCAATTACTACAACGCATGCAACATCATATTAAAACAGTAGCAGGGCGTTACGCAGACCAAATATTTGCGTGGGACGTAGTGAATGAGGCATTAAACGAAGACGGCACCTTGCGTGAATCTAAATGGCAGCAAATAATTGGTGATGATTTTATTGAACAAGCTTTTATATTTGCCCACCTGGCAGCACCTAAAGCCAAGTTATATTACAACGATTACAACATGTTTAAACCTGAAAAAAGAGCCGGTGCCATCGCACTGATAAACCGACTTAAGCAAAAGGGTATTCAAATAGACGGTGTTGGCATGCAAGCACATTACTCACTTGATTACCCAGACTTTGCAGAAGTTGAAGACTCAATTGTGGCGTTTGCGGCAACGGGTGTTGATGTCATGATTACAGAACTTGATATTTCGGTATTACCTTTTCCTGAAAATTTAGCAGAAGGTGCTGATGTGTCGCTAGATGTAGCACTGCAACAGCAATACAACCTGTATAAAGATGGTATCCCCAAAGACGTTGAGCAACAATTAGCATCTCGCTATCAAGCTTTATTCTCTCTCTATAAAAAACACAGTGATAGTATTGGGCGAGTGACATTTTGGGGCGTGAGTGACAAGCAAACTTGGCGTAATGGTTGGCCAATGCAAGGCCGTACTGATTATCCATTATTAATTGATAGAAACATGCAGATTAAAGGCTTTGTCGGCAGCTTATAATCACATTATTAACGATAAGTAAATAAACGAGTAAAGCCACTTATATTATCGATATGAGTGGCTTTTTTTATCAAAGCTGTCTGTCTTTATCAGTGCAGAATCAGTACTTCGTAAACATTATTCCCACTCGCTTATTCCTGCCAACATTGACTCAAATGTGCAAGTCGGTGACAAAAAAACAATGAATACACTAATCATGAAATTATTGTAGTTGTTAATTTCAATCTAGTAGTCTATTTTAAATTAACGTTATAGTCATTATGACCTAAACGTTATTAGTGCTAAATAAAAAAACAAGACATAAATAAGACTAAGAAAAGTGACATTGATAAAAATGGTAAATCAAAAATAAAATAATACTTATCAGGAAATATAAATGAATATAAAAAACAATAAACTCAAGTTAATTAAGTCAGCGTTAGTGGTTAGCCCTCTACTACTTTTATTGTCGGGATGTTTTGACAGTGATAAAGAGTCCGTCGAAGTACCGCCAATCGATGTAGTCGAGCCTGAGCCTACGCCCACAGAACCATTGGTGACGACGTTAGTTGAAGCGGCAAATAAAGCGAATAAACGCATTGGGACAGCGTTAAGTTATGGGGTATTAAGCAATAACGAGACAGATTATCTCGACATAGTAAAAAAAGAATTTAACTATGTGACGCCTGAAAATGCCGGTAAATGGGGCTCGATACAAACCTCAACCTCTGATGTTTGGAATTTTGATGCTTTAGATAGCATGATTGATTTTGTTGAACAAAATGACATGGCGTTTAAAGGTCACGCTTTAGTGTGGCATCGCCAAGCGCCAAATTTTGTTAATGGTGATGTAACACCTGAAGATTTAACCGGTCTGATCAATGCCCATATCGATGTTACAGCTGCGCGTTATAGCGGACAAATTTATGCGTGGGATGTGGCAAATGAGGTGATGGGGGATGATGCTAATTATCGTGACTCTGTATTTTTTGCAAAGCTAAACAAACGCTTTATTGCCGACGCGTTTACCAGAGCCCATGCGGCTGATCCAAAGGCTAAGCTGTTTTATAACGATTACAGCATAGATAACATCAATGCAAAATCTGATGCCGTATTGACCATGGTCACCGAATTAGTCGATGCTGACATACCCATTGATGGGGTGGGTTTTCAAATGCATTTAGACGCATCAAATGCACCCTCAACTCAGCAAATGACAGAAAACTTCCAGCGTTTTGTTGATTTAGATTTAGACGTCAATATTAGTGAAATTGATGTGCGTTTATCATCGTTACCTTGGGACCAAGTGACTAAACTGGCTATGCAACAACAGGTTTATCATCGTGCGGTTAACGCATGTATGAATGTAGATCGCTGTGACGCAGTGACAATTTGGGGTTTCACCGATAAATACAGTTGGATTGATGGCGAGTTTGGACCGGATGATCCACTCATTTACACCGCTGATTACCAAAGAAAGCCCGCTTACTTTGCAATAGCGGATGGCTTTATGGGTATTGAAGCAGATGCAGCTGGTGTTATGCCAAACCTCATTGCTAACGGTAACTTTGAAATAGCAACAGATGGCTGGACAACCTTAGACGCCACGGCATTAAGATCTACCGTTAACAAAAAGAATGGTATTACCTCGCTTGTAGTCTCATCAACGGATACCGCTAAAGCCAAAGCAAGTATGGATATTACCGGCTTATTAAAGGCAAATAGTGTGTATGACCTTGATGCTTGGGTGATGTCGACTAATCAATCAACACTAACCAGCACAGCCAGCGTGGTGCTTGAATGTGTCGGCGAAGCAGCTAACACCATCGTGGTTAATTCAGCGGTTGCCGGTAATACCGCATTTACTCTATTAACGGGGTCATTAACCGTTCCTGATTGTGATCTAGCAGTTGCAACCTTAGTGATTGAAGGCCCAGCAGTGAGTGAAACGATTTACTTAGATGCGGTTAGTCTTCGTCCACAAGTATTAATGCCTAATACTGAAGGTTTTGGCGAAAACATATTAGCCAATAGTGATTTTGAAATTGATGCGTCTGGCTGGGAAGGTTACGACACATCAGAAATTGCCATAACAACCACTAAAGTATTTGCTGGTAAGCAAAGTTTAGTAGGTACTGCGCGTACTCAAGAATACCAAGGTCCTTCGACGAACATTTTAAGCCTTGTTGAGTCAGGTCAAACTTACCAATTGTTTGCCAGAACGGCCATTAGTGAAGGGTCGGCCCAAGTTAAAGCCACCATCAGTGCAACCTGTTCAGATGGCGTTAAGTACTTAGGCACAGGTGCGACAACGGCAAACTCGACGGATTGGTCATTAATCGCAGGGCAGGTAACGTTGCCTACTTGTGCAATGAGTGATGCGATTCTGTATTTTGAAGGTCCAGCAGTAGGTATCGATATTTATGTTGATAACGTCACTTTTCATGCGAAAGAAAAAAATCTAGGCCCTAACTTAGTTTCAAACAATGACTTTGAACAAAACACCGACGGTTGGTCAGTTTGGGGCGGCACGTTAGCTAGCTCAACAAACTATGCCAACACCGGTAATAGCAGTGCTTTACATAGTGACAGAACTGGCACTTGGCAAGGACCGGTATTTAACTTACTGCCTTATGCTGAAGCGGGTAAAACCTTTGACGTGACAACCTATGCGCGTATCGAAAATGCTGCATCAGATGTGCTAAACATCACCTTAAAAACCTTATGTGAAGGCGATGCTGAAGCTGATGCGTCATACACTCAACATGGCACCATAACAGCCACAAATGGCGCTTGGACTAAGTTAAGTGGCAGTTTTGTGTTACCTGATTGTGCCCTTACTAGTGCATTTGTGTACTTTGATGGCCCAGCTATTGGTGTAAATATTTATATAGATAGCGTGTCGATTACCAGCGAAATTACCGTTGACCCGGACAACTTATTTACCAATTCAACGTTTGAGTCGGGTGTGAATGGTTGGGCAACGTGGGGAGCCAATATTGAATCAAGTTCCGATTTTGCTCATACCGGTGAAAAGTCTGCATTAGTTAATTCGCGTACCAATGATTGGCAAGGACCTGTTTTCGACTTTTTTGGTCGGAGTAAACCTAATACCACTTATGATATGAGCGGTTGGATAAGAGTGGCGGGGTCTGAAAGCGAAAACGTTAGCATTAACATAAAACAGACCTGTGAAGGTGGAACTGCTGTTTATAGTGATGCCGGCCCGGCTGTTACTGTATCGAACAGCGAATGGACATTGGTGAGTGGGACTTTCACAACACCCGATTGTAATTTAACTGAGCTATCGGTTTATTTTTCTAATGCCGCTGTAGGCGTTGATATGTATCTAGATGATGCGGTACTTAAGCTTGCTTCTATTGAGTAGAATAAAAACAGTTAATATGCTGAATAAAATAAATTAATCGCACTTTGAATACTTATGGGCTGGTAGCAAACTGGCCCTTCAACTATGTAAGGAGGATACATTTAATAATTAAAATAGAACCTTATATCTCATTTGTAGAATAATTAAAAATTAAAATAGGCAATTTTAGCCTCGTTAAAAGTCCAACTCAAAAAAGGAAAATTTATGACTAAATTATTTATGTTTTTTATACTTATTTTAACTAGTTTCACATCACTAGCTGAGTCTGAAATTGATATTCAACCAAAAGATTCAATTCTGTTGACGGTATTTTTAAAACACGACCAGAGTAATAACTTAGCTGAAACTCAGCAGATTTTAATGGATCAAGGATTCTTTGACGCCTTTCCGCCTAAAGGTGTGTCGGTTGTAAGTTGGTATGTGATGATGGGTATAGGGCAAGTCGTCACGTTAGAAGTGCCGGCACATCAATTGAGTGCTGTTAACCTTGCTATAGAGAAAACTGCATGGAAAGCCTTTTCGACAGAGTTTTACCCGACCTATAACTTATATCCTATTTACAAAGATAGGTTAAAAAATAAAGCTAAAGTGTCATACAAGTAACGGGTATAAAAACACATTTATAATGTCTTATTGAATTATTAGATTAAAGTTCCTAGCTCGATTTTTCCAGAAGAGGGCTAGGGACGTTACTGTAGTGGCGTGACTTATTTATGTCGGGAGGACAACACGTGTTGCCCCTCTAATCACTCAGCGTGCGACAAATAAAGGGGGTGAAAACAACGCTGCAAGAACAAGTGATGGGATGAGGAAAGCTAGTGTTCTGGTCAACTGAATTCGGTTACATTAGATAATTTTAGGAGCCTGCGAATAAGTTCGTTAAGCCACTTCTTATAACGCTTACCCATATGAGCAAATTTATAGAGACTTTGATCATCAAAGTATGCATTCATTCGGTGTTTTTAAGACTGTAATACCACATTGTGATGTATTTCATGACATCCTGTAATGCAGCATATCGTGTCCGATAATTACGCTAGTGAACTCGCTGCTGTCTCAATCTGCCGAATAAGCTTTCAGCTACTGCATTTCCCCAACAACACTTTTTAATCATATTGCTTAAAAATTCATTTATTCTCAGTATCTGTTGATACGATGACTCGGATATTGAATATCTTGAACTGTAGGTGTTATCAACCCTGCTTTAGGTTTTCGTTACAGATAGCCATTGTTATTAGCGCACCGCAGACAAGTCTTAAAATAACACTTAAGCGGTTAAGGTTAAGCACAAATAGTGGTCATACTTTTTAGCTTCAAAAATAATTTGTACCAACATGTTTGGCACGAAATGGGCACAAAACGCCTTTTTGGTATTTTTTGTCTATTTTTGAGAGTTTTACTTATTTAAAAGGTTAATTTTAACAAGAAAGAAATTGTATAACTTTTAGACACGAAAAATGACTGGTTGGCACGAGTTTAATGCGATTGGGCACAAATACATTTTAATGTAGTGAATCTAGTAATTGAAAAAGGCTTTTAAAACGGAGGGTTAATGCAAAAAATGGTACACCCGAGTGGACTTCTCTTTGTTAGAGAATACCGACCCCTACCGCCGCCGTTAATTAAGAGAGGGTAGTGCTCTGCTTTCTTCTTTTTATTATTAATAGTCTGTGAATTTCAGACACAAAAAAACCAACTTTCGTTGGCCAGTATTTCCTCATTAGGAAATGGTACACCCGAGTGGACTCGAACCACCGACCCCTACCATGTCAAGGTAGTGCTCTAACCAGCTGAGCTACGGGTGTATTGTTTACTTTTTAATAAAATCTCACGGTTTAAACTCTGTGAAAGAGTGGTACACCCGAGTGGACTCGAACCACCGACCCCTACCATGTCAAGACGTTAACGCGCAAGATTTCTGAATCATCCCCACCTCAACGCTCCCGCCTTAACCGCCGCGTAATAGGGCTTAATTTCATTTTCATTGACTGTTTACTTGCTTATTCTAACAAATATATAGATTTTTACAACTTGATTTTGGCACGGGTTAGGCACAAGATACAAATGTCAAAAATGACCACTATTTGTTGATGAGGCATATTAATGCACATTCATGCTGAGCATTTTAAGAAAGTGCTGGATAAGTTGTTAGTCGATGTGAAGCTCGAAATGATTGGGCTTCATCACGTCCAACTTGATCGCACACTCAAAGATTTTTGTGAGTCATATAATCTTATTAGCACATTAAAGCCATCCTCAGACGATAGCATCGAATCACCCGCTTCAATTTTACTCGATTCATATCAGGCTCCAATATTAGTAAGTAAAACGCAGGCTGGATACTATCGTTTGATTTCAGGGTTATTGACGTATCAGAAGCTCTGTAAACTTCATACAGAAGATGATAAAGGTTTAGTGCCTGCGATTGTCTTACCCAGACGTCCCAACAAAGACGTACTTCGATTATTGATGTTAAATGATATTGTCAGACCTCTACTAAAGCAGTTTGTTAACGTAACTGGTGATACCGTTACTCAATCGCTGTCAACATGGTTTGTTTCAGTTGAGCAACCATCAGTCTTTAATTCACCAGAATGGCAATCTCTGTTTCCAATGATAAAAACCAAAACGCAGCTGTGCGAGTGGTTACACATCAGCACAAAGACTGTGAGGTTAAAGTGACGACACTCAAACAACATCTTTACGATCATATATGTCATTATTGTGATCATCAAATGCTGGGCATTGAAAACGATGAAGTACTTGAAGATCTCGAGGAACTCACAGAGAGAATTTTTGCACCAGAAACTCTGGGAGGGTTTAGACAACTGGTTCGTATGATAGCCAACGTAAGGAGTATTTCATCCCATTCTGCAGACTCTATAATGAAAGATTTGCATTTCCCTAAATACATATTTGATGCATTGCATAACTATGGCTTTGAAGTTGACGATAAGTCTATCAACAAAGAATATCATCGAAATAGTTACCAAAAAGGATGGTGCAGTGAGTACCCATTCTATGTTGTGTTGCTTAAATCTTATAACTACAAACTTACAACTAAATCTTGTGAGTTATTTGCCGCATTTATAAAGCACTACTATTCAGTATTAGATACCCTCAGAGATGAAGACCTTGCAAGAGAGTCAACGACTAGAGAAGAGGATGCCTGTGCTAATTTTAGACTTTTTATGCAAAATAATGCCACAGAGTTTAATTATGTTCGCGAGAACGTACCGAACACAGCATTTGATACGCCAATGTCTATTGCTACTCAACTAGAACAATATCATGTAGCTAAATGGAAAAGGCAATATTTACCTAATCGGGGCTATCTTAGAATATTGTCACATTTTTTTTCCAATGATTGGAAACCATCTAAACATATTGCTCGAAAACACCCTAAATTGGATCGGTCGCCAAAACGATATATCGATCCTTTGGCTATCCCTATTTTGGGGGCACCCGATGATATTTTTGCTTTGATACCCGATGCGCCACTGATACCTAATAGCGATGGTTTAGATGAAGATGACCAATATCCCTTGCAGACGTTTGTTGTAAATAACCGTGACTTCAACACTAAACGAGATAAAACTGAGCTATTAGATACAGCAATCCCATTTAATAAACATATCCAAGCTAGAACTGCCGTAGATGTAACGGCGAGTGTTCGCCGCTCTCACAATATGGGATTACAAAATACCCAATTATTAATGCCAAAAGAGCTAAATCTCCTCATAGCCAAGCTAATAAAGTCAGGTAATCAATCATCAAATATTGAAACTACGATTGTGATTTGGTTAATGATGTTATTGAGTAAATCGGTAGAAGAAATACAGAGCTTAGTCGTTTTTACCGACCTAACTAAAAAACAACAAGGTTTATACATCGATAAGAGCGGGCAAGGGTGGTGGTTCTTCTATGTTAGTCATACGGCAAAGGCTAAGATTGATATTGTTGGTTTAAGAGAAGCCAAAGAAGAAGTTTTTACATCATGCCCCGACTTTTTACTGAAAATGATTTTAGTCAATATGGGTTGTCGATCTATTGGCCCGATCCTGAATGAAAAGGACTCTCAAGCTATCAATAATATGGTAGTGCAAAAGCTGAAAAAACTATCAGATGGACATGGCTCTGGACGTTTAAGCGTTCGGCGATTGGTCAATTTTATGAGTTATTATCTTAATTCAACAGATATTATCGACCCGATTTATATTGACTATAGCTATGCCGTCAATATGTATACAACTCGTGTTGCTAGAAGTTATGCAAATGTGAGTGATCATCAGAGAAGCCGACAGCTACATAAATTATGGCAAAGTGTAGAACAAGATATCGCTACATACTCTGGTCAAGCATTGTCAATCTCATTATTTGAACTACGCAACTTCTACCAAGCGGAACAATTTATAGGCTCATCATTTACACCAAAAAAAACAGCTGTCGCCACATTAATCGACTCTTTAACTCAACGAGTTGAGGCATCTAAACCCAGCATTCATCACAGGTTAGTTGATATTATTGAATATCATAATGCGTTTACGGCCTATACAGCCTGGATGCTGTTATTTGGAACAGGTTATAGAGCTGCTTGGAATCCGTTACCGACATTTGCTCTTTTTATGCCATCACTGAATTTAATGGGAATAAGTGACAAAGATGATTCAGATTTTAGCCACTCTCGTATAGTCGCAGTCCCAAATGTGTTAACAACACAACTCAAAGAGTTTAAACGTCATTTGAGTTGTTTACGCTCATTGCTACGTGTATTGATGCCTAAGATTTGCAGCACGATTGATAGTATTGTGGATGTTGACCAACACGTGTTGAACTTTAACCACTCGCAGGCCTCACAATGGTACAAAGTCATTAGGAACTCACGTAAAGAGCAAGGGCCGTTCTTCTTTTTTCATAAGCAAGGGACCAGTGTGGTTGCGAAGAATCTATCTCCTTCAGAACTCGTTAATTTTTGCCAAAAAGAAATCGTACTGCCATCGAATGCGGGGAGACATTGGCTAAAATCTAACTTGCTTGGGAAAAATATTGCACCAGAACTAATCAATTTCCAAATGGGTCACTGGCAAGCAGGAGAAGTACCATTAGGGCATTACTCAGCATTGAGTCACATTGAAGCCATTAACGATATCGTTCCGGTGCTTGATGAGTTATTTAAGGAGGCTGGATGGCTACCACTAAAATCCGTGATTTTATAAACGAACTCATAAGCAAAGGAAATCAACATCCTTTTTATTTAGAGGTATTCGATGCTTTCTTAAAGCAAAACGACCATACGATTGATGAAGAAATACAAAATAAGGATAAAGAAGCTTTTTTTTTATCCTATAGGAACTTGCTTGGGCACTTAAAAAAACGTTTCATACAGTCAGAAACCAAAGTGTTACCAGAGGAGCTGAGGGCTTTAATTGCTCAATTGAAGCCTGCAGTGCTCAATAAACAAGAACAGTTATTGATATTACAATCTCTACTCAATTATGCAAAAAAACATCATGGGATCGACTCTCCTAACATACCGTCTATTGTGACATTAAAGCGCGATAAACCAATATTATCGCCGGTGGAACTCGTAAAATTACCAATCGTAGAGATGCTATACACCTTATTAGAGAAAGAATTATTTTCGCCAAATAGATCACTCTCACTAGAAGCAAAATTAGGACGTACTGCAATATTAGTTTATATCACTGTCAATGTGAGTAAAACCCAAGACCTACTTTCAATACTTGAATCCCCACAAGAGATTTTTTATGTAGGGGGCATTTGTTATTGGCAATCCCAAAAGGTTAAAACAGCTTCAACAAGATTCATATTGAGTGATGTCGCGGTCATGGCACTTCAACAATGGACTAACCTAAATGAAGGTAAACCAGTAAAAATAGCAGCATGTATCATCAAATATTTAAATACGACCTCTGAATTTGATTGGTCTGACTTATCAATCCTGAAATCACGCACTTTACGAAAAATAGACAACATTTTACGTTATGGGCCGGTTCAGTATCAGATGTATTTTCTCCCCAGTGTCAGTCAGGCTTTACCAGAACATGCTTTCATGCGGATATTAACCAACAAAGCATGTCTTTATTCAGAACCGCATCTTATAGAAACGAGCGGTGAAAGTAGTATTACATTTAAGCCATGGCATAAAATAATCAGTGATAATAAAGGCTTTATCGCGATAGATTTTACCTTAAAGCAGTTAGATGAAATCCTGATGAGATTACTTAAGCTCGATGAAAATAAAGAGACTCGAGCAAATTGTTTAGCAGCAATGGGCAACGAACTAAAATCATCAGAAGTAAAAGACAACCCTTATCTTTGGTTATTATGCTCATGGTTATTCTCACTGCTAAAAAATGGGGGGACCTACAAGCGTCGTATAAAAGTATCGACCACTGTCGATTACGTTAAAAGTCTTAGTAAACCGTTTTTAACGCTATTTAGTTCCTGTGATATAGGGCTTTTATCAGGAGAAGACTGGGCTAATAAGCTAAATGAAGCTGCTGAAATATTTACTTCAGCTCAACGAAAAAAATATGTTTATTACTTCGCTCATTTTTTAATTGAGGCAAACCTTGTTCATGACCTATGTCTATCGGATATCGATGTTATTGGCAGTTCCAGTGAAGTCGATGCTAATTTGATTTCAGCTCCCCATATCGATGATGTATTAAATTATTTAACTGAGCATGTTGAAGATGGAGCCATTTATCAATATGCATATTTTTTACTTTGCTTTTGCTTTTTTAGCGGGTTACGTAGAAATGAATCGGCAAAATTAACATGGGCTGATTTCTCATTTGCTGCAAAGGCTCCAAGCGACGATCAATTTGATTATGTACACCTTTCAGTAAGACCAAATCAACATCGTACTTTGAAAACGACCTCGGCTCGTCGTGAATTACCGTTAGATGCACTTTGGCCGAAATCTTGTATTCATAAGTTAAGAGTAAGGTATCAAATTCATCAAAATTCTGGAGCAAGTAAAAAAGCACTGTTGTTTGATAACATTAAATTGGTAAACCAAGCTTATGAGCTAATAACTGATTTGATTCGTCATTGCACCCAAGATTACAGTTTACGTGTTCATCATCTTCGCCATAGCTTTGCTAATTGGACATGGTGCCGCTTAAATCAAAATATTATCAATCAGGGAAGATCTCAATTAACAATATTCGATCATGAGATATTCAACACTGACTATCTTCAACAACTGCAAACCAGGTTAAGATACAATAGTAATACTCGTAAAATGATGTTTATATTAGCGCATCTAATGGGGCATAAGGATGTCCAATCAACGTTGAATAGTTATCTTCATCTCAAAGATATCTTGTATTACCTTGAGTTAAGCCCTCGCTTTACATTGACTAAATATTTTATGTCAGAATGTGTTGGTCGTGCATCATTACTTGAACAAGAGCCAGGGTTAAGTCTGGCAGAAAGGATTCGATATTACACTAGTGATACCGAAGCAAAGTTGGGAATTAACCCTGCACCATTAACGTCATCATTAACGATAGCCACATTATCGACGTTTATCATAAACATAAAACCCAATATAAAAATTAGTAGCTTGACGTGGGCTAAAGCTCTCAATGCGTTAAAAGTAAGTTCGGTTATTGAATCATCTCAATATTATAATGTGCCGATTGAGCAATTACAGCAACTACTAAATAATGCTGAACAAGTGCATCAGCATTACCCACGAATAGGCAAAAAATTGCCATTAATTCCTACATTTCCACGATTAAGCAATATAACCAGTATTACAGATCCTGATAACAAGTTAGCCAAATCTAGCAAAGTGTTTATTTATTTATGCGATAAGTTCGATAAGAGTCTAGACGTTGAGCCGTTAACATTAGCCAATATTAGATTGAGCATGGAGATATTATCATACGCAGTACCAGGAAAGGATTATGCGTTGAGGTGCCCTGAGTCAAACGTTTCAAGAATGTTTATCCGGTTTTGTCAGCTACTTGGCCTAAAAGATCGGCATTTAAAATTCAAATTTCATCGAGCTAACTTAGATACAGACCAAGCAAAACTAATAGAAATTCGATGGAAAAAAACCATCACCGATTATGGGTTCAGTGAGGCGAATCTTGTTGTTGCGAGTGAGAGTGAAGGGCGCTTCCTAGGTAACCATGATGGAAATGGATTTCTTGAAATCGCGCTAGTAAATACTAAATATAAACGGGTGCAGAGACACCAAAGCATGTTTAGTTTTTTACATTTATTGCTTATATTGAGCTATGAGAAAGAAGACGTTATCGGCTAAAAAATTAAATGGATCTGTTTTTTAAGAAAAGCCTAAACGGCAGCCATGCAAATCGTTTTTGTCGCCATGATAACCAAATTTATGAATGATTTACGTAAAATTTGTAAGAAAACGATAGGTACCCAAGCCCTTCTTTCAGGGTCTTTGCAATGAGTGGTACATGACAATTGATATGGTATGCTGCTAATAGAGCAGGATGATCTTGTCTGTCACTATCATCAACAAGGTATTCATCCTTCTCCAATTGTTGTATTGCCAAACGGATCTCCTCAAATGAAAAAAATGTTAAACCTCTTGCATAGAATGATCCTGCAAAATTTGCTATTTCTTCAATAGAGCCTGAAGCTAAAATTTCGGCTCGGCCTTCACCTGTTGCAAAATATTGCAAATGCCCAATATATTGTCTTTCCATCTTAGAACCTCTCAAATCGTTAAAGGCTACTTATCCTATACATGACATTGCCATTAACTTGGGTATAGAAATAATGTGAAGGTAATTCGTTAAACCTTATTTTTGCAAAATTTGATTCAGCGGACGTGCGGTCTGCCTGTTTAAGTACATGCTCAATGGCATATCGGGTTTTATGACCGTAAGGCTTCGTGGCAAGAAGATCACATAACATCGAAAATATCCGACTACTAAGTGTTCCTAACTGCCCTAAAGGGGTAGCTAAAAGGGCAAAAGCATAACTATCATGTGGACCCGCTATATATTTATTACTATTGCTATGTAAAGCGGGATATATTTTACCGATGTCATGAAATAGCGCAGCGATAAGACCTGTTTGGCATTCCACATCAGAATGGTCTAAAAATCTAGCATTTTGATACGTCATTTCGGCTACTTCAATACTGTGTTCAAACAAGCCTCCAGTGTAGCTATGATGATGTTTATGGCTTGCTTTAGAACTTATGAATAATTGTAAAATATCCATTCTATCCAGGATAAAATTAATGAATGGTTGTAGCTCCTCAAGTGTCACCAGGCTGAGTAATTTTAAAAACCTGCCCACTAAGTTTTCATGATGCTGTTCAGCAAAATTAACCATGTTCAAATACTGCTCTTGCTTACAATTAGTCATGATTGGTTTTATTGCACATACAACCGTATTACCTTGGTAGTCATGATTAAATACAATTTGAGCAAGTCCATGATTAAAGTTACATTTCCTTGCTATATCATCCGATGTTATAGCGTGAATAATGTTATTGCTTGAAATAAATTCACAGTTAGCTGTAGGTAAGTTAGCACTGAATTTTATGTTTTTTATCCACACAAATACTGGCTTATTCATCCGCGTTCTCCAAAGTAGAGTCAAAGTTAACTTGTTCAATGAGTCGATCGAACGCACTGCCATCTTGCCTGGTAGCATTAGGGACAAAGCGGCTATAAACTTCAAACAACATCTTTGTCGTACTATGACCCATCTGTTTAGCAATCCATTCTGGGTTCTCGCCAGCGGCTAGCCATAATGTCGCGCATGTATGCCTTGTTTGATATGGACGTCTTCTTTTTAAACGCATTTCATCTAATGCTGGATACCAAATACGTTTAGTTACGTTTCGATGATCTAATGGATTTCCATTATTGTTACAAAAAACATAAGTCTTATTCCCAGTCACTTTACGTTGTCTTTTCAGTGCTTCGATAACAGGTTGTGATAATTGGATACTACGATATGATGCTGATGTTTTAGGCGTCTCAACATTGCCATCAACCAGTGTTTCTTGAACTAATATTTCATTACGGTCCAAGTTTACAAACTGCCATTTTAAACCATCGATTTCCGCAGTTCGCAGTGCCGTAAAAAATCTCACGGTATAATAGTCACGAAAGTCATCCCGAATTTTAGACAAAAAGAATTGAACTTCAGCCAGAGAAAAAGGTTCAATAGTGGTCTTCTCAATTTTCAAAGGTTTGATATTGATAAATGGAGTAGGGAAGTCATAACGCAATGCTGCTTCATTTAAAATGCCACGTAGAGGTGTCATTACATGATTTATCCAATCATTGCTGAGTTTCTTTGAGTGTTTAGACTTTCTTTTGGGTTCTATAATACTTGCACGATATTTTATAATCTGTGGCCTTGTAATTTGATCCAGGCTGTATGTCCCAAATACAGGGATTAAATACCGTTCGAATATCATAGACACGTTTTTGCTATGACTAATCTTCCATTGGATTCTATTTTCTGCAAGCCATTCATCAGAGAACTGACTGAAAGTTGGTATGTTAGCCAACAGTCGATTTGACGGTTCAGGATCGCTTTCTTTAACTAACCTTATCTGGTCGTCGTATTTTTTAAATTGACTACAACGTTTACTATCAGGGAACATATCAGAATAGACAAAACGATCTAGACGGATCTGCGCTTCAATATTAAGAAGAACACTTTCAAGACGACTACGATTTAGTTTGGTGTCATTTAATGACGTTTGCTCACGACAGCGAATGCCTTGATAGTAAAAGTCAAAAAAAAGTACTCCAGTGCGAGCTCTGATACTAGCCATGACACACACCTCCTTTGGCCATCGGAATAATAAACTTCTGGGCTTGGTAGTTTGTTTGCTGATATAGCTCTTTTTCTATCTGTTCCCAGACATAAAATATTTTTCTGCAACCAAATGGCCTTATATAATGAATTCCTTCAAAAAAAACCTTGTCCTTCAATTTACTGTTGATGTAATCTGGGTTGAATTTTATGAGCGGGGAAAGCTCTTTGGCAGTAAGCAGTGTTTTTTGCTGTAAACTCATCTTTTGTATCCTCACAAGAAACTTTAATCTAATTTAGCCTTATTTTTAGTTTCTTGCAAGGATACTTTTTATATCGTTTAAGTATAAAGATATGATCACATATAACATAAAAGAATTAATAGCTAAGAAGTCAGCTTCAGAAAATAGAAAAATAACACTCGATGAAGTAGCTTGCGCTGCAGGCGTTAACAAGGCTGCAATTTCAAAAATGGCCTCAAATGTGAATTACTCAACAACAACACGAACCCTTGACGCCCTGTGTATATATTTCGATTGTAAAGTTGAAGACATCATTCACCACAGTAAGCCTCAAAAATAATAAACAGAAATGCTACCCAGTTAAGCCTTTAAATCAATCACACAATATTGACAATCTATTCACTCATAAAACTACCTTTTCAACTAAACAATTGAAGTGCGATTCAAGATGAATCAAATTTAGGTTCGTTTTTAGTATGTAGTAAGGATAGATGGATAAACATTCTTTCTCGCAGCAGCAAAGACTCAAATACTTTGATTTTAGATTGATGTTAGTTAGGCATTTTACTCGATCAGAAATTGTTTAAAACTTTAAGTTAGGTTTATCTTCTGCTACTCGTGATATCAACATATACAAAGACTTAGCAAGGCAGAACTTAACCCATGATAATGCGGAAAAAGGTACTTCATAACAGAAACCTTTAAACCGTTATTTGAACACAACAAAGATATGTCTTGCCGTGAATTTGCGACTCAAATTCTCAGTGGCAGTAATAGTGACTCGCCAATTTCACTTTCTTTTGAAAAGCAGAGCCAATTAGTCACTCCTAATATTCTAATCGTAGCCACAATCACGCAGGCAATGATTAACATCAAAGCTATCGAAATCGAATATATCTCACCTCAGAGCGGATTAAGCCAGCGAGTTGTCATTGCTCATTCAATAGTTGATAACGGACTCCATTGGCATATTCGAGCATTTGATGAGAAAAGCCAACAATTTAAAGATTTTGTTATCACAAGAATAATGTCCGCCAAACTGATCGATAAACCCATTTTAGACAATGCAAAAATATTGGCTGATCAACAATGGATGCGCATAGTTCATTTAGAGTTGGTTCTGCATCCAACTAACGTTAGATACACTCAAGCTATTGAATGTGACTATGGCATGGATCAAGGTTTACTTAAATTAGAAGTGAGATCAGCATTAACAGGTTATATACTTCGGCGCTGGAATGTGGACTGCTCAGAAAACGCGACACAATACTCCCCAGAACATCACTTATGGCTACGTAATCGAGCCACACTGTACGGTGTTGATAACCTGCATCTAGCTTCCGGTTATGATGAACTTAAACCAGCAACAAAAAGTACAGTTTTAAAGGACCACTTAAATGACTGACCACAAAAAATACTTAGGCGACCTTATCGGCGGAAGCTTAATGATAAGAGAAAGTCAGATCATTGCTGATTTATTATTAAAAGCCACAACAAGCGAGCAATGGAACGAAGCGATTATCGAAAATAATATCCTTCAAAAACCTTCAGCAGCTTCTGCAAAACGTAATGCAGCCACCATAAAAAAGCGTTTACAGGGCTTAGATAAAGCATTCTTAGAAAAATTGGCTTACAGCGGTACTGAGGAAGCGACACAACTCATGTTTGCAGCAACTTTAATCAATTCTACATTGCTTGCAGACTTCATGAGAAGCATAGTAAGCGATGCCAAACGGATGTTTAGAGAAACGTTAAATGTAGATGATTGGCAACATTTTTGGGAAGGAAAAACAAGGCAGTACCCAACACTTGGTGATATATCAGTATCTTCAACATATAAGGTGTCTCAAGTAGCATTTAAGCTATTAGTAGATGCAGGGTATTTAGAAAGCACCCAACATAAGCGTTTCCTCAATGTTTATATTTCTCCAGATGTAAGGCAGATACTCTTAAACCTTAATCGTGATGATATCGTAAGAGCAATGGAGCCATAATCAGGTATGCAAACTTTACAACAATTACAACAACGTCTTGACCAAGTTCAAGAAAAGTTAAAAAGTGATGCATTTCTGACAAACAAAGAACTTGGTGGAGAAATCGGCTTTTACATTTTTGATTATGCACCAGAGCATGAACTTGCAGTAAGAGACCATTTAGCGCTGATTACGAAAAAGTTAACCACTCGAGCAGAAATCACCGGTAAGCAATTTGTCTGCATTAACTTATTCGAAATGATAATTGAGTTACTTAA
This sequence comes from Shewanella livingstonensis, assembly GCF_003855395.1. Taxonomy (NCBI): domain Bacteria; kingdom Pseudomonadati; phylum Pseudomonadota; class Gammaproteobacteria; order Alteromonadales; family Shewanellaceae; genus Shewanella; species Shewanella livingstonensis. Next base: position 2,615,757 of record NZ_CP034015.1, read on the forward strand.
ATCACGAAAATTGTTAGATAGGGCCTATCAAATGCAATTTGAAAAAGGTGATGATGCACTTTTCAAGGCGAAGGCTTACTCACACAACGAACAATAGGGGGCTTAGTTCCACTTAAAACGCCAGCTAGCCAAACCAAGTGTGACACATGTGATTAATGCTAATGGCCATAAGTGATGAAATATCGCAAAAAAGTCAGCGCCATCAATAATCACTGCACGGTTCGCGTCGTTCATGTGCGTTAATGGCAATAAGTCTGCAATAGCTCTCACCCAAGGTTTTGCGCCTTCTAAACTAAACCAAATACCCGAGAGCAACATCATCGGCCAGGAGAATATATTGAGTATGCCATTACTAAATTCTTCAGAATCGGCTCTGCTGGCTACCAATAAGCCTATGCCTAACATCGCAGCGCCCCCTAAGGTAATGTTTAATAATAACAATAATGGGTTGCCAACAATATTGACCGAAAAAATCACACAAACAACCATAAAGACAATGATGGATGTGACCACAAGCGTAAATAAACGGCTGAGTAACTGCGACAGTAAAAATTGCCAAGGTGCTAACGGGGTCACTTGCATGCGTTTTAGTACACCGGTGCGGCGATAGCGCACAATCACATAACCCACACCGTATAGTGCCGAGAACATCATATTCATGCCAATAATCCCCGGTAAAAGCCAGTCAATGTGACGCACAGCGTCACCCTCAATAAGCTGCTTTTGTAGCGTAGGAATGCGGGTTAACACCAATTGTTCAATAATATAGCCGCGGCTCGAGTCGGCATTTACCCAGTAGTTATCGTTATCAATGATTATATCAACAAGGTGGCGTGACACTTTATGCTGAGCAGTTGCAAGATCGGGGTATTGAATAAACTCTACATGCTTAAGGGTTTGTTGTATTTCACTCACCGATGTCGCATCTATATAACCAACTTGGTAGATACTTTTTTCTTCGTCATCGAAAATTAAACCTAGGGCTAGGATAAGAATAAGTGGGAAAAATAGCGACCAGCCTAGTGCTGAACGATCTCGAATAAACTCAAGATTTCGTGAATGGATTAAGGCCCATAATGCTCTCATATGGCGAATGAACTCCCGGTTAACTTAAGGTACAGGTCTTCAAGATTTGGCGGTCTTATATTTAATCCCGTAATTGGAATGTTAAGGCCATTTAACCAAGTAATGGCTTGTTGGGCATCATTGCATTCGACAATATAATGTCCGCCCTGATTTCGAGTCCGAAATGTTTGAGGTACTGCACTGTCCACAGGGCAATTAACATTAAAAGGTAAGGTTAAGATATGATTTAAAAAATGCGCTTTTAAAAGTGTTTGTGGTGGTTGTTTGACCACAATTTCACCAGCATTGATGATCGCGACTTTATCGCATAGATGTTGAGCTTCTTCCATGTAATGGGTGGTTAATACTATGGTTTTACCCTGTTTTTTTATATTCGACAGTAATTGCCAAAATGCCATTCGCGCATTGGGATCTAAGCCTGTTGTGGGCTCATCAAGAAAAATCAGTTGTGGGTCATTGATTAAACTTAACGCCAGTAACAACCTTTGCCGCTGACCGCCTGAAATTTGGTAATGAAACTGATCGATTGCATCGTCGAGTAAACACAGGCTGATAAGTTGCTCAATATCGACTGGATTGTCATAAAAGCTGGCAAATAAATGTAAGCAGTCTCTCACCTTTAAATAATCAGGTAACGCTGTCATTTGAAACTGAATACCGATGTGTTTGCTGTAACTTTTGCTTAACGGCAAACCTTTATATAACACCTGGCCGGTAGCCGGATTTTTGATACCTTCTAATATCTCTAACGTAGTCGATTTACCCGCGCCATTAGGACCAAGTAGACCAAAACACGAGCCTTGTTCCACATTAATACTCACGTTTTTAACAACGTGATGTTTTGCATAAGAATAATTAAGATTGTCAGCAATAAGAATTGAACTCAAAAATGCCTCGACGAAGATCGCTTAGATAACTAAGCATTATCATCATTCGTTACACTGCAAACACTGTGAGTTATGACAGTGTTTATAATTACTTGTTATATTTGTGATTGAGTTCGGAATTCTGGTGTTATAGAGTACTTTTTAGGTGATTTTATGCGGTATTTTGAACATTCAATACTGTGTTAATGGGCTAACTTTTACAATGAAACACTTTACCAAGCCAATATATGTGGCAATTTGGGCGATATTTACGTCATTTTTACTGGTGGCGCAAGTCGCAGCTGCAGAACGTATTGTGTCACTGGCGCCCAATTGGAGCCATACGGTGTCATCGCTTGGCGCTGAAAATGAATTAGTTGGCGTGACTCGATATGCCCGCTTTCCGCAGAGCCTACCGGATAAAATTGCCAGAGGCGAATTGCCCGTCGTTGGAGGGTTTACCGATATTGATATTGAAAAGGTCATCGCATTGAATCCCAGCTTGGTGTTAACTGCTACGGGGCTACAGCTAAACCTTAAACGTGAGTTAGAAAAGCGCGGTGTAAAAGTCATCCACATGCAAGAGTCCAGTTTAGATGAAGTGTATCGAGGTATCGACGCATTGGGACAAACTATCAATCGCGCCGAGGCTTCAAGTCTGCTCATTTCACAAATAAAATCTCAGTTAGACACGATTGAACAGCAATATGCCAACCAGCCTAAAGTTAAAGTCTATTATGAGATAAATTATTTTTATAAGTGTGTACCCGGCGCAGACTCTTACATTACAGAGTTAATTAAAATAGCTGGCGGGGAGCCCGTATTCGCTGAACGTTCAGGTATTGCGCCGATGGTGACATGGGATGAAATTGTTAACCAAAACCCGGATTTTATTCTATTACCAATGTGGCCAGGCGCTACAGGTCCAATATTTAGTGGCACAGAGGCAGGCAGTGGTACCACCACTATCGATGAAGTGCGTGGACGAGTGAATGCCAATAAAGTCACCGCTGTTATTAAACAACAGGTTAAGTTTATAGACTCAGCGGTCACCAAACAGGCTGGCCCTAATATTCCTAACTCAGCAAGATTACTTGCTGAAGCCATCCACGGACATTAATTCATTTGCTAATGAGCAGAATCTATTATTCTGCTCATCAAGCCTTAAAATAATTACCATCATACGTTTTAATCTATTAGAGCATATAACATATCTGTTAGTGATTAAAAATCACCTTTGAACCATTCCAGATTCAATAAGTGAGATCTCATTATTTGCTTACACCTTACAAAGGCAATTTTTAAGCAAATTATTGGTGTTAACCAGCTCTCAAAAACTAATTTACTGTTAAAACTCCCAGAGTATTTCTCAACGTATTTCTCTATGTTTGTTTACGGATGATGATCCCTTACATTTTAAGGGGTTTATATAACAAAACTAACAAATAGTAGAGTCAACTATGAATATGACGATTAAAAAAACTAGGCTATTTTACGGTGCAATTTTAACTTTTGCATTGGTGTTTACCTCTTATGTCGGTGCGGCACAAAGTGAAACCGCTAATAGTAAAGACGATTTAAAAACTCAACAACTGGAGTTATTGCAACAGAAATTTACCGAAGGTAAGTATTCTAAATCGGGTGCTGACACTTGTATGGCTTGCCATAAAAAAACAGCTGGTGTTGCTGATATTTTTAGCAGTGTGCATGGTAATCCAAATACTGTAAATGGTCCTATGGCGGGTTTGCAATGTGAATCCTGTCATGGTCCTAAAGGCAAGCATATTGGTAAAAATGAACCCATGATCAGTTTTGGTAAAAAATCACCTTTAACAGCAGAAATGCAAAATAGTGTGTGTCTAGCTTGCCATAACGATAGCGCTCGTCTCGATTGGCACAGTTCAGTGCATGTTACTGAAGACGTAGCATGTGTTGATTGTCATCAATTGCATACACCTAAAGATAAGGTGCTCACCAAGCAAGGTGAAAATGAAAAATGTATGTCATGCCATACAAAAGAGAAAGCCGACAGCCATAAACGTTCAGCACATGACATTAAAAACAATGATATGAGTTGTAGTGATTGCCATAATCCACACGGCACCATGGCTGAAGCAAGTATGAATCAAGACACGATTAATGACACTTGCTACCAATGTCATGCTGAAAAGCGTGGGCCGTTTTTATGGGAACATGCACCTGTTATCGAAAATTGTGCCAATTGTCATGATGCCCATGGCGCAGTAAATGAACGTATGTTGAAAACACGTGTGCCTATGTTGTGTAAGCAATGCCATGGTAATGATTATCACCCAAGCGGTATTCCAAGTGGTAACACTAGTATTCAAACCGCTGGACAGGGTTGTTTAAATTGCCATACACAAATTCACGGTTCTAATAATCCTGCGGGCAGAACGTTTCAGTATTAAGGTGTCGTCATGATGAAAACTAAATTAAGCATAATTGCATTGCTGTTAATGACGGTAAATGCGCCAGTACACGCTTTTGATTTCGGGGTGAAAGCGGTTAACAGTCAAAATGCTAATACTACAAAATGGGCATGCAAAAAATGCAATGCACAAAGCACTACAGGTAATGTAGGGCTAAGTATTGGTGGTTCTATAAGTGATGATGATAACCACAGTGCCAATGCGCTCGGTTATGATGACGGTTTTGCAGGTGCGATTGATGCAAATGCTGCCACTGTGACTGATAGCGGGATACGAACCGAGTTTTATGCAAAAGAACTTGGCAGTAAACGTGGTGATGCTGCAATTGCTATCCGTCAGCCTGGTTTATGGAGCGTCGCTGCGGGTTATGATGCAAAATACCGCGTTGATAGCACTACGGCGTCATCAAACCTTGTGAGTGAAGGAAACACCCTAGTCGCTCAAGATGGTCTTGTTGTACAAACATTAGATCAAGATAGAGACCGCGTTAATATTGATGCCAAATATCGAGGCGATAATTGGAGCGGATTTGTCAGTGTTTCTAACGAAGAGAAAACCGGTAAAAGAGCAAGCAGTTATAGTTTAGGCTTATACAGTGCAACTAATTTTGTTCAACCCGTAAACAGTGAAACGACTAATTTGCATACAGCTATTAATATGTCTGGATCAAATTGGTTGGCAGAAGTTGGGTTTAAAGGGAGCTGGTTTGACAACGATGTTGATAATGTCTACTTGGACCAAACTAACCCACTATTAATCCAAACAGGCTCTCCAGATAATAGTGCCATGAGTTTCTATATTTCTGGTCGTTACCGTTTTGACAACACGACTATCACAGGTAAGTTTTCAAATGGTGAACAGAATCAAGACGAATCATTTTCATCTTTACTAGGTGTTTCTGCGGGGTTAACTTCACAAGACTTAACGCTTAACACAACCGATGCGAATTTGGCTTTTGTCACTCGTATCAGCAGCAAAGCAACGGTTAAAGGGAGTTTTGTTTATAGTGACAGAGACAATGACTCTCCTTCATATGAATTTGATCAATACCAAGCCGATGAGTTAACGGGATTAATTGCTTATACCAACGCAATGGATCGTGAAAGTACCACATCAAAATTAAGTGCTGATTATCGTATTAAGTCTGGGCATAAATTATCAGCAGGCTTAGCTTATAAAGACTCGGAGCAAACAATAACCGTTCGTGAAGAAAAGGATGAAACAGAACTCTGGGTTAAATATCGCTATGATAGCCTTGAAATGTGGGATATGCGCTTTAAAGCCAGTTACGCTGAACGTGATGGTGCTGAGTTTACTAAGTACATAACCAGTGATTATTTACAAAATGAATTTATGCGTAAATATGACATGGCCGACCGCGAACGTACTGAGTTTGTTGTCGATGTTACTCATACACCTTTAGACAATCTAAGTATTGATTTTAGAGGCTATTATGCTTTAGATGATTACAATGATACTGACATTGGCCTAACTGAATCGAAAGATTATGGTTATGATGCAAGTGCAAATTTGCAACTAGCAGACACTCTAGATGTGACTGTGTATGGCGGATACCAATGGATTGATAATGACCAACTTGGCAGTACAACATCAAGCTATGCTGATTGGGCTGCAGAGAACAGTGATGAGTTTGGCTTTGTTGGATTATCGACTCAATATACTGGCTTAGCAGATTATGGTGTTTTACTTTCAGCAGAATATTGCTTTAGTTATAGTGAAGGCGATACTGCGGTAAGTGGTAGTATTGGTAATTTAGGTGAATACGAATCTGAAGAACATAGCTTTGAATTTAATGCCACTTATGCGTTAACACAAACCAGTACAGTCGGATTGAAGTATCAATATACTGATTACCAAGATAGCGATTATGCAGAAATCCCAGTGGTGAATAAAGCCGGGGACGGAGTGACAAACCTCACTACATTGGGTTATCTTTCACAAGATTACGATGCTCACCTCATTATGGCGACGTACAACTATACATTCTAGTTTGTATAGAGTTTGTCATTGTTAAATTGGTGATAAAATTAAAAGGTTAGGGGAGACCCTAACCTTTTTGTTGTAGATAGGGTTTGCTCTCTGAAACAACCTTGCTCTGAACCCTTCAATTTTCAAGACTACCGTCTTATCTTAAAATGCCATTACTTATAAAGCACTGACCTGATACCAAGGTGAGCTAGATTTGTATAAAGTCTTTCGATATTCAATTCAAAACAGCGACTTTACACTGAGTAAAAAATTTCCAGCTCCTTACTCTTTCTGTACATGTCATGGTTTTGAACATGAGTTAATAAAGAAAGTAGAAGAATAGAAAACCATTTGTAATTCAAAGGTCAGAATATGTAAATATTCTGGCCTTTTTTGACACTCAATTAGTTTGGATATTAATATAAGAGACTGGTTCATTAAGTTGGTAAAGATCTCTGTTCCAACATTGAGATAGTGGTGTACTTGTTAGATAATACACTCATGAGTCGCTTTGTAAATGAGCTCCGCCTTGTTCTTTGCATCCAAGACTTCTTTAGCCAAATCAATGTGATAGCTTACACCTCTTTCTGTGAGATGTAATATATTACTGATTTCACTGACGTTAAATCCCATCGCAGTAAGCTCAATCACTTTGTGCGTTTTAGGTTTAATTGTGCCGTTATGCGAACTAGGGTGGATAAGCTTGGGGTATTTTTGAGTCATGTAGAGATGTAACAGTTCGAGGTATTCAGCGACCTTGTTGTCCTCAAGGTAGCTTAACAATTCGTCTTGTCTTATTTTATCGCTAAATATGCAGAATGCACCAACAAAATCTTGTTCCGCGTGACCAACAACTACTGTTAGGTATGATTTTCTGTCTAAATCGAATTGCGCTTCTATGGTTTTAGACCAAGGCTTATTACTGTCTTGTGACATCCAGCTTAAGAGTGGAACATAACCAGTAGGCCAATCACCATTTAGAAGGAAATTAGGCATGGGCATATTTTGTGTAATTGCGAATGAGAGTACCGGAGAAACTAGGTCTAATAAACTTGTATTTGAAACTAACAATGGATACTTGTTATGAATTGCAAATGCTTTTGAATTAGTTAATTTTTTAGCTTTTAAATGGCCTAGACCCTTTCTAGGGTATATTTTATATGCTATCTCCAAATCGTCAAATCGAGCCATTTTACTCTTGAGATCAGCCATGATGGTTAATGTTTCTTTTGAGGATAAAATCATGTAAAAACCTCTTTAACAGCTAGACAACTAACAATGATAGGGCATTGATGTTCAATATTTGGGTTCGGTTGAAATCAATGCGCCTTGCACGTAAGTTATTAATAAACTTGTCTAATTAATAACATAAGTTATAAAGTGTAATGTATGAAATACTATTGTTAATCATTGTAAACTAAGGAGAATTATTGAAATGTGCGCTAGGTCATCAATCGATATTTTTTATGATTAAATATTTATTGGCGGATCTAGCTCCCAGGGTAACCGCATGAGTGTGCGTTTTTTGTTCACAATAAAAAGTATCAATATAGAACTACTTCCAATCACTCATGAAATGATAACGTTCTGAACAAATGTAGTTTTAAAAATATACTGAATCTGTTCATAAAACGTTCGCGATCTCGCCCTGATCTAGCTCCCTAGTTCGTAACCATCACTAACAGGCTGTGGGGTTTATTATTAAGGGCTATTAACTATTGTTATGGGTTAAACGATCAATGCGTCTTTGCATTAAAGGTTAAAAGCAAACTCCATTTCTGGAGCTTGCTTTTCGAGTATTTTACAGTGTGTTTAAAGTGAGGCGGTTAAACACGTTCCATACAAGATTTTAATGTATTTTATTCAACAACATATTCTATAGGTTCTTTATCAACACCATGGCATGCTGTACATGAATAAGGGTCGGGATAGGTTTTACTTAAGTTATAATCACTGTTATGACTTGGGAACCAAAGGTCATCATATGGCTTTTCGGTGCCATCAAAATCTAATTGTTGACCACTTGCGGTACGTTGATTGGAGACATTCTCTTCAGCGGGAACGAACTTAGCTAAACTTGCATCACCATGATTTTTCATGTGAAGGCCGTCAGGGTTATTGGTGTTGTGGCACCAGAAACAACGCGCGCCTCGGTTATGTCCCTCGGATGCACCGTTACTACCATGACAACTCGCGCAGTAGTATGGCTGAATATAATCAAAGCCATCAGCACTATTAGTTGGCCAACTTTGTCCGCCATGTCCTAAAGGTTGTTTATTTTCATTATGACATTGAGTACAGTCAGAAATATTCCAACCAAAGTGGGTCTGATCTAATATCTTAGCGTTTCCGACGGTAGTGTCTTTTGTGGCGGCAACAACTTGGCGCAGTCTAGCCGTTTGAGTGGCATCCACAGTTGGATACAGGTCAAAATCACCAAGTGAATTTAATGTAGAGAATTGTAACTCGCTTTTAGCGACATACATTTCTTTACTGTCTCTATCACCATAATGCATGTCAATTTCATCAACATTGTTAAACGCTGTAGCACTTAGCGTTACCAACGCCATGTACTCTGGTGGATAAGATAATAAATTAGCACCAGCTACCTCACTGAGATTATTTCCGCCGATACCTTGAAAAGACAACCATTCTTGGTTGCATATGTCTTGGGGTATTTCGCCTTCACCTGCTGCAGTTGGCGAACCATCTAACTTAAAGTCACAAGTTGGAAAAGGTGCCATAGCAAAGTCAAGCGCCGCAACTAATTCGCCTTGATAAGGAATCGATGCCATCCAGCCACCATAGGGCCCTGAGTATGGGTGTTCCATTAAAGAAAAGTTATTGACAATCGCGCCAGAGCTCATAACAGGCCACCATGTAAAGCTATACCTTTCTCCGGTTTGCTCTGCAACGCTCATCCATACATCCATAGAGGTAATGTGCCCTGGTTGCCATACATCGCTACGTAAATTGAACGCTTTGACTTCAACGTTTGTCGCGATAATTTCTGGGGAAGGATTTCGTTGAGCTTGGAATTCAGGGATGGTTAATTCGGCCCCCCCACTATGCATCAATATTGGGATAATAAACTTCCCATCACTAGCGGCTAAGCGGTCTTGCTCTTGTTTCCAAATCCAATGTCTGCGGTTGGTCATAGCTTCGTGATGGGGTAAAAAACGCACCTGTTGACCTTCACGTAACCATGTTTGGTCCATCCGGCGGTAGGTATAGTCTAGGCGTGATCCAGCATAAAACGTATTCTGCCCTCTGCTATTTTCATATGCAAAATGCCAGTCATCACTATTATAATATTCTCCGTCTTTTTCATCAAACACACCATCTTGGTTTTGGTCCCAAGAAAGGTTGAATTCATAGGTATCATAGGCTGAGTCTTTGTAAGAAATGATATCCCCTTCAAAGCGTAAATCATCGTGAGTGCCGACGACAAAGCGTAAAAGATCGAAATGACTATAAATGCCTTCAACGAAAATATCTGGCCGTGAAGTCCCCGCGCCCAGTCCATCAGGATTGGTGGCTAAGTATTCACGCATATCCTCAGTCTGAACATAAGAAATGGGTCCTGCTTCAACGTTCTTTATCCCTGCTAAGGTTGAATCACGGTGGTTAATAACACCATCACCGTTCATATCGCCAGAAAGATCACCGCTAAAAGAGCGCAGCAATGCACTGCTAACCCAAGGTTGAACATTGTCTTCCATCCTGCCCACGTACAGTTGGACTTGTCCTTTTAAGCTTGAATCACCGAACTCCATATAAGGGGAATCAATGTAATTCCAGGCTTCGTTAACCACTTTTCCTTCTGCAGGGGTTTGTGTAGTTGGATTATCAGTAACGGGTTGATCTAATGCGACTACTGTTTTGTCATCAGATCCACAGCCCCACATACCAATCATCAATAATGCGATTAATGTTTTGCTTTGTATTTTCATCATTCTTACCTTTTTCTTATTTATAACAGCTTTTATTTACACGACTATGGTCAAACAAGCCCACAAATAAAACAGTGTTATTTAATGTAAAAAAGGTGTTTTTGATTGACAAATGTGACCGGTGTTACTTATTTATGCGTTAACAGTTAACTAAATCGAAAAAAGTCTTGTAAAAATTGGATAAAACTTAGGCTAAGTATGGGGGGTTCTATTAGTGATGATGATAACCACAGTGCCAATGCGCTAGGTTATGATGACGGTTTTACAGGTGCGATTGATGCAAATGCTGCCACTGTGACTGATAGCGGGATACGAACCGAGATTTATGCAAAAGATCTTGGCAGTAAACGTGGTGATGCTGCGGTACATGTCAAGGTTTTGAAAATGAGTAAAAAAAGAAAGTAGAAGAATAGAAAACTATCTGTAATTCAAAGGTCAGAATATGTAAATATTCTAGCTTTTTTTCGACATTCAATTAGTTTGGATATTAATACAAGAGACTGGTTCGTTAAGTTGGTAAAGAACTCTGTTCCAACATTGAGATAGTGGTGTACTTGTTAGATGATACACTCATGGGTCGCTTTGTAAATGAGCTCCATTTTGTTCTTTGCAACCAACACCTCCTTAGCTAAATCAAGGTGATAGCTTACGCCTCTTTCAGTAAGATGTAACATGTTGCTAATTTCACTGACGTGAAATCCCATGGCAGTAAGCTCAATCACTTTGCGTGTTTTAGGTTTTATAGTGCCATTATATTGGCTTGGGCTAGTCAAATTAGAGTACTTTCGGGACATATAAAAATGTATTAAATCGAGATAATCAGCGATTTTATTTTTTTCTAAGTAGTCTTCCAAGTCATCTTGCTTTATTTGTTCGCTGAATATAGCAAAACCACCTACAAAATCTTGTTCAGGACTACTCACAATAATGGTTAGACACGATTCACAACCCAAATTAAATCTGTCTTTTAATGTATCAGACCAAGGCTTATTACTGTCTTGTGAAAACCAACTAGATAATGGTAAATAACCTTTCGGCCAGTCGCCTTTAAGTGCAAAATCAGGTAACGAAATACTATTGACAGATGCAAATGTCGTTATTGGAGTTATTTTTCTCAATATCTTCAGATTAGTGACCAATAATGGATAATTATTTTGAATAACCAATGCCTTAGCAATAGATAGTTTTTTTCCTTTTAATTCACCAAGGCCTTCTCTAGGATAGATTTTATAGGCAAGTTCTAATTTGTCATATCTGGATATTTTCTCCTTGAGGTCGCTCATTAAATCTAGTGTTTCTTTCAAGGTCAAACTCATACCAAACCTCTTACATAAATGTTGAGTAGCAATTAATTTACTTTTTACTGGGGAATAAGTTAACTATAAAATCGAAATTAGCAGATTTATCTTTTTGTAAAGTTATCAAAATATAGACATTAATTTAGTAGCTTAATGCTGGTTACATTATAGTTTTGATGATAATAAAACACTGTTGTTTTATGAAGTAAACCATTAGGCATTTGTTGATATGTGAACAAGGACATCATCTTGGGATTACCATATACAACCCTTTGCTGTTGATATGATCGTTTTTTGTTAATGAATATAAGGATAATAGTTATCAAGATCTTATTAATAACATGATGATAAAAAAGCCCAGTCGTTATTACTCTGCAGGGCTTCATCAATTAAAGATAGATTATTTTACATTATATTTTTTCGGTTCATGGTTATAACCATGACAAGTACCACAAGTGTATGGATCAGGGAATACCTTACTTAGTGTGTAATCATTATTATGACTCGGAACCCAAAGATCACCATACGGTTGATAATTGCCTAATTCGTTCACAGTAGCTGTACTTGCATGACGTTGATTAGAAACATTCTTTTCTTTAGGAATAAACTTGGCTAAGTTGGAATCGCCATGATGTTTTTGGAGTTGACTTTCATTATTAGTATTGTGACACCAGAAGCAACGCGCCCCACGGTTATGACCTTCTGGCGCGCCGTTATTTCCATGGCAAGTTGCACAATAATTAGGTTGGGGATAATCAAATCCATCAGCACTGTTTGTTGGCCAGCTTTGCCCACCATGGCCTAGCGGATCCTTTTTATCATTGTGACATTCAGTACAATCGGCTATTTTCCAACCAAAATGAGTCTGGTCGAGAATTTTAGCATTACCTACTTGTGTTTCACTCGTTGCTGCGGGGAGGTATCTTAATGTCCCTGTACCTGTTACATCTGCAGTTGGGTACATGTCGAAATCACCTAGGCTATCGAGTGTCGTATGCTGGAGTTCATCTTTTGCAATATAGACATCAATTTTATGATCTTTGTGTAAATCCACATCAATAGAGTTACGCTGTTCAAACTTAAATGATACTAATTGAAGATATTCCCAAGGGTATGTCATTATTCTTGAGTCATAAGTGAACTCATTGTTTACCGCTCCAGTTCCGTTAAAAGTTTGCCATTCTTTTGCGCAAACAGCTGGATTGATTGGGTCCATACCTGATGCCGGCGAAGAGCCATCTCGATTAAAATTACACGCAGGCGGTGTATATGTGAAATCACCTGCAGTCGCAAGTTCACCACGTGATGGAGATGTAGCGGTCCAGCCACCATAAGGGCCAGTCCATTGGTCATACATCATTGCAAAATGTTCTACTACAGCCCCAGAACTCATGGTTGCCCACCAAGTAAACCTAATGTCTGCGTCAATTTGTTTTGCAACAGACAACCAGGCATCCATTTCAGTCATAACTCCCTCTTGGAATACATCAGAGCGAAGATTAAAAGGGTGTACTTCTACATTTTGAGCAACTACCTGCAGTTCACCTGTAAAAGAATTAATATGAAATACTTTTGGAATAATGTATTTCCCATCATCAGCCGCTAGACGATCCTGTTCTTGCTGCCACACCCAATGTCGTCTATTGGTCATCTCATCAGTGAATGGTAAGAATCTAATTTTCATCTCTCGTTTCAACCAAAATTGGTCGATGCGGTCATAACTCGTTTCAAACGATCGGTTTCCATATTGTCTATTTTGACCAATTGATGGGAATATTGAAAAATGCCAGTTTTCACTATTAAAGTGTTCACCGTCATTTTCATCAAACAGGCCATCACCGTTAGCATCCCAAGAAATTTTGTATTCAAACGTATTATATTGTGAATCTTTATAAGAGGTTATATCACCTTCCCAGCGCATATCAGCACGGGTACCCACAATAAAACGAAGCAAATCAAACGGACTATAGTGACCTGGTTTAAAGATATCAGGTCTTGCAGTGCCCGCGCCAAGCCCATCGGGGTTAGTTGCAAGATAATCAATCATAGCTTGTGTATTTTGGGTGTAAGCAGGTCCCGTTTCTTTATTAACAATGCCTGCTAGTGCTGCATCGTTGAAAGCAACTCTGCCATCACCATTTATATCTCGAGAACTGTCACCAGTTGCTTGAAGATACAGGCCTGTGCCAACCCATTTGGTGGTATTGTCTTCAAGTCGGCCAATATTAACCCCAACATTTCCTCTTAATTCAAACCCTTTAATATCGAAATAAGGAGTTTCAATGTAATTCCAGGCTTCGTTAACGACTTTTGAGTCCGCAGGCGTTTCGGTAACGATTGGCTGTGGTGCATCGACCACAGTTTTGTCTTCTGAACCACAGCCCCATAAACTCACCATCAATAAGCTTATCAGTGTTTTATTATATAATTTCATCATACATACCTATTTATTATGTTTAAGTCTTAAACACATTTTTTTGCACAAGTATGGTGAGGTTAAGTTGATTAGTGTTCAGTGTTGTTTTCTGTAAAAAAAGCCGCGTGAGTTGTCAAATTATGAAGTGTGTCACTTAATTGTTTGAATTTCGTTTGACGTCTAGAGGATATTCAAACCCTTTAGCAACAATTGGGTATTGATTATAGAGCCAGAAATTCTTCGTGCCAGAAAAATGATTTGATGAAGATAGACCTAGATTTTCACATAAAAGTCAGTCAAAAACCTTCAAAAGTACTGTAAGAAATCACACACTTTATTTGAAAAAAATGTATCTGTGATCTTGCTCCTAGGCGAATAATAAAACTGGGGGTAACTTGCTTGGCATGTAGAGGTGGACAGTAATATAAACAATATATAACTAGTTCATGGGAATGCGGTGAGATACCGCGGCTGTGCCTGCAACTGTAATCAGAGCAACATATTAATACCACTGGTCGACGATCGGGAAGGAATATGTTTAGACGCTGAGAGCCAGGAGACCGACCTCTATTAGACTTTGACTCAAGCGGGTTTCTTGAGCAGACGACCAAGTATAATAGTGTCGGCAATTAGGGTGTATTTAACACTAGGCTTCACTCTCACTCGGTTTTATCTGTTGTGATCAGAATAAGATGAAACAACCTCTATTTTGATTATCTCCCCCAAAGGGAGCATTCCCGCGCTTTTAACTTTTTTCTAAGGAAAAACCATGCAGTTAAAAACGCGCTTATCTATTGTTGCCTTAATGTGTGCAGCAAGTTTCCAGGTAGCCTCACAAGAAATGGATGACGTTATGGTGGTCACTGCTGATCGCTTTGACGCTTCCCCTGAACAACGTCTTGCCGTCGTCAATACCATTGAGCGGACAGAAATAGCACAGATTAATCCTAAATCTGTGGTTGATTTATTAGAACAATTACCCGGTGTGAGTGTTACCCGTACCGGTGGTGCGGGTCAAACCGCTAGTGTGAGTATTCGTGGTGCTAATTCAGATCATGTCTTGGTGCTTGTAGATGGTGCCCGTATTAGTTCAGCAACCCTAGGTAGCGCTAGTTTTAATGGCCTATCACCAGAACAAATAGAACGTATTGAAGTGGTAAAAGGCCCGAGGGCGTCTATATGGGGCAGCGATGCCATTGGTGGGGTTATCCAAATATTTACTCGTAAATATGCACAAGACGAAGGCTTTGTTGGTGCTGAATTAGGTAGCGATAATTATTCTCGCTACAGCGCTGGCGGCGGCATTTCACATGGTGATGGATTAACCAGTGTGACCGTGTCAAAAGAGCAAAGTGATGGTTTTGATGCTAAGCGTGACGCTGAGACTGATGATGATGGATATGACAGACTGAGCGTGGGTCTTAATGGATTACAAAATATTACCGATCAATGGTTAATCAGCTGGAATGGTCAATATTCTTCAGGAAACTCTGAATACGACAGTTCTTGGGGCGGTAATGAAGCTGATTTTGATAATTACTACGTTAACGCAGCAGCGCAATACCAGTCAGATGCCTGGGAATCTAAGTTGTTAATTGGTCAGAGCCAAGATTCAAATGAAAATTTCCGTAATGGCGTTGAGGGCAAGTCGTTATACGAAACAACGCGTGACCAAGTGAGTTGGATAAACCAGTTTACAGTAAACGACATGCTGACGTTTAATGCGGGTGCTGATTACATCTCCGAAGAAGTAGACGGCTATTACGCCCAAAATGAACGTGATATAACAGCGGTTTTTGCTCTTGCTCGAGTTGATATTAATCAATGGTTACTTGAAGGCGTAGTTCGTTACGACGATGTCGAAAATATTGACAGTGAAACATCGTTCAATCTCAGTGCGGGTTATCGATTTGATGATAATTGGCGCATGAGTTTGGGCTATGGAACTGGTTTTAAAGCACCTACTTTTAATGACTTATACTGGCCCAATTCTGGTAACCCAGATCTTACGTCAGAAACCTCTACCAATGTCGACTTAACACTAAGTTACACAAACGAAGATTATAATGCTTATGTCAGTGTATTTGATACAGAAGTCGATGATCTTATTAACTGGGTGAACACGGGTGAAAAAGATCAAAATGATTGGGATATTTATCGTCCTGAAAATGTTGATGAAGCCTCAATTAAAGGTGCTGAATTTGGTGTTAACTTTACGGTTAATGGCCTACAGCACACACTGAGTTATACCTACCTAGATACTGAAAATAAACTCACTAATGTAGAGCTAGAAGGCCGAAGTGAACATGAGGCTGACTTTTCTCTCGCCTACCCAATCGCGGATTGGGATTTAAGACTTGATTACCATTATCAAGGCAAGCGTAAAGATGGCGCCGAATACAACGATGCTTACCATAAAGTGGATGCAAGTATTGGTTACACATTGGCGCAAAACTGGCAGTTTCGGTTAAAGGCAAACAACCTATTTGACGAAGATATTATATCAAATGCTGATTACTACGGCCCCGGTGCACAGTGGTATTTAAGTGTGAGTTATAACAAATTCTAAGGTTACCAATTGAATGTGTTAATCCTGATTAAAAGGTTAACACATTCTTTTTCCCCAAAGGTTTGCTAACGCGAGGTTAAGATGAACTGCCAATACGATAGCCATCACCACAGAACTCAATATTCTCACGTAACAGTGAAAGATGTTTGCTGGTCAACAGATAAAAAGTCGGTGCTTGATAAGGTATCATTTACGGTAAATAAAGGTGAATTCATTGGTATTCTTGGTCCAAACGGCGTGGGTAAGTCAACCTTATTACGGTGCCTATATCGTTATATAAAAGCGAGTGCGGGTGAGGTTTTTCTCAATGGACACAATATTTCTAGCTATTCCCAAGCTGAGTTTGCGCGCCATGTGGCAGTAGTTACACAGCATTGTCCAACAGGATTTACCATGACTGTTCGACAATTTTTAAGATCGGGTTTATTAGCCAAAAAGCCCTGGTGGAAAAGCGTTAACCAAGCAGATGAAACAACACAAATTAATGCGCAACTCAACCGAGTCAATTTACTCGACAAAGCTAACGATAATTTTGATTCATTATCAGGAGGGGAACAACAACGAGTATTAATAGCAAGGGCATTATTGCAACAACCACAGTTACTTATTTTAGATGAACCGACTAATCATTTAGACATTCATTACCAAATTGAAACACTTAAATTAGTTAAAAGTTTGGGCATTACTGTAATTGCTTCAATACACGACTTGAACCTTGCAAGTGCGTATTGCGATAGTTTGTTATTACTTCATCAAGGTAAAGTCTCTGCATTTGGTACGCCCAATGACGTACTCACTCAAGAAAATATAAAACATGTATATCTTGTAGACGCAGATATTTACTACCACTCAAATAATGTTTACCCCAGTATTCGATTTAAATTTTCACAGCCCAGTAAGTCGTTATATCAATTCGCACCTAAGCCAGTCACTGAAACTGAAAACAAAGATGAAAATGTAAATTCATCGGCCAGTGAACTCAAAGGGCAAATATATGCTTAAACCCAGCTGGCTATTATTTATCTTAATTCCGATTTTTATTGTGTCGCCCATATTTGCCATCGCCATGGGAAGTGCCGATATTGCCCTTATTGAAGTGTTTAATTCCTTTAGTCGCTATGTGATGGGCCAAGAATACGGTTCGTTAACTGACCGAATTATCTTAGAACTTCGACTACCTAGAGTTGTGCTGGCAATGCTATGCGGTGCCGGCCTTGCAGTATCGGGTACCGTGTTACAAAGCGTGACACGTAATCCACTTGCCGATCCTTATTTATTTGGTATTTCATCGGGTTCAACATTGGGTGCTGTTATTGCACTTACCATGGGGTTCAGTGGTGCAAGTCTACCTTTATATGCATTTCTTGGGGCATTAATTGCTGTTTTTGTGGTGATGATGATGGCTCGAGATGGTCAAGTTGAAGGGCTTATTCTTGCTGGTGTTGCCATTTCATTTTTATTGTCTTCATTGTCAAATATGGTGCTGTATTTCAGTGAAGATCAAGCTATTAAGTCGGTACTTTTTTGGAATATGGGCAGTTTTAGTCGCGCAAATTGGGATAACTTATTATTCCCAAGCATCGTTGTAATTGGTTCTATTTTCATTGTGTATCAATTTCAGCGGCCCTTACAAGCACTCATGGCCGGTGATGAAAGTGCTCACACTCAAGGCGTTGCCGTGGTGCCATTACGTTTAGGCATGTTACTGCTTACCGCAATGATAACCGCATCGTTAGTGGCGAACTGTGGCGGTATTGGTTTTGTTGGGTTGATGGTTCCTCATATCGTCAGAATGCTCATTGGTGCAGCCAGCAGAGCAACACTCATAGCCACAGGCTTGTTTGGTTCAATATTAATGGTTTGGGTTGATTTGTTGTCCAGGCAAATATTGGACAATCAAGAATTACCCGTTGGCGTTGTGACATCAATTATCGGCAGCGTGTTTTTTATAGGCATCTTGATGAAGCGAAAAGGAAAAACATTTTGAAGCAACTCATTATAGGTGGCGCGAGATCAGGTAAAAGCACGTTGGCTACAAAAACGGCGCTAACGTGGCAAAACCTTTCAGGTGGAAAAATTACTTTAATCGTTACGGCTCAACCTGATGGTGTCATCGGCAGTGAAATGTCTAAACGGATTGTGCATCACCAAATGAATAGACCCAGTGACTGGGATGTTATAGAGGCTTGGACAGATTTAGCTGAGGCGATTGACCATGCGCAAGCAGATAATACGCTTATATTAGTTGATTGCTTAACACTGTGGTTGGCTAATGAATTAATGAGTAACGAAGGCAAATGGTTAGCGGCTAAAGCAAGGTTACTTTCGACAGTGGCCAATAGCCATTGTCCCATCATCATGATTGGCAATGAGGTCGGCCAAGGTGTTGTACCTATGGGAGAGTTTAACCGTAAGTTTGTTGATGAGTTAGGTTGGCTGCATCAGCACCTTGGTGCAGTAGTGGATACCGTTACTGTGTGTATTGCGGGTTTGCCTATGATACTAAAAAGCAAACAAATCAATAGCAGCAATAGCTTATGATGCAGATGACTTATAAACATAAATGGCAACTTAATCCCATTTTTATGGTTATATTTCAATTAACTAGCATCATCTTATTGCTTACGTTATCAAGCTTAACGTTTGCTGCTGAGACTCATGTTATTGAACTATTGGATTTATCCAATACGCCTACTCACAAAACCGTCAATAGTATTGTTGCACTATCACCACATTCAGTTGAACTGCTTTATGAGATAGGCGTTGGGAATAAGATAATCGCCACCGTTGACTATGCAGATTTTCCTGAAGAAGCTAAAAATATTAAACGTATTGGTCATTCAGATTTCATCGATATGGAAGCATTGCTTGTACTTAATCCCGATTTAGTGGTGTTAAGTTTTGAAGATACCAGCCAACCTTTAATCGATCAGCTTAACAATTTACATTTACCTTTATTAGATACCAGTGTCAGTAAGCTAGACGATATAGCAGATAAACTTGAAGAATTGGGTGCGGCTACTGGGCATTTTGAGGTCGGAAAACAAAAAGCCCAGGTATTTAGACACACTCTTAAGCAGTTACGCGAACGATACAGTCATAAAACGCCTGTAAAAGTCTTTTATCAAATATGGCCAGAACCGCTTACTACTGTGTCAGGTGGTTGGATGAATGATCTATTAACAGATTGTGGCGCTATTAATATTTTTGCTAACGGTGTTGCTGCATATCCTCAGGTATCGATGGAGCAAGTGCTAGTCAGAATGCCAGAGCTAATTCTTAAACCTCATTATCACGGTAACAGTAATCAAGAAAGTATTGATTGGTCCATGTGGAACGAAATCCCGGCGGTTGCAAATCAGCAAATACAATTAATCAAAGGCGATCTTGTGCATAGAACTGGCCCTCGAGTCGTAAAAGGGATGGCTAAGGTATGTGAATTAGTTGATGCGGCACGAGAACAACGGGCGGCATTATGATCAGTCTATTTATTGGCGGCGCACGCAGTGGTAAATCAGGTTTAGCCGAAGCGTTTATTACGGCACAAGCTCAAGGCGAACCCATAATATATGTCGCGACCGCAGAAGCTGCACCAAGTATGCAACAACGCATTGCACTGCACCAACAAAGACGTCCGAAAGAATGGGCCGTGATTGAAGAGCCTTATGCACTTGTCGATGTTCTACTAGACAATTCAGATGTAAATCAATGGATTATTATTGATTGCCTTACTCTTTGGTTGACCAACCATCTTATAGCTGCAAGCGACCTTAAACAGCAAATAGCACGTCTTATTTATGGACTGCAACGCACCAACGCTAATATTGTTTTGGTTTCAACAGAAACAGGGTTGGGATTAATTCCTGATGATGAGATGAGTCAACAATTTGTTATCGCAAGTGGTGAGTTACATCAAGCCGTTGCTACCTGTGCCGACAATGTCATTTTTTGCCAAGCTAATTTAGCCAACGTATTAAAAGGTAGAGATTATTTCGAGTTAACGTCAAACGCAGCACAAGCGCAATTGACGTTGGAGGCATTATGCTAACTAAAATGACTTTACTTAGGCATGGTGAACCGCAAAACGCACATTTATTACTGGGTCGAACAAATCCGCAGCTAACCGCTAAAGGGTTTGAACAGATGAAAGCAAGATGCAGTAACGCTCAATATAACCGAGTAATTACGTCGCCTTTAATTCGCTGTGCAGATTTTGCCACTCAATATAGCGCCCAAAACAACACTCCACTGGTGATCGAAAACAGATTACAAGAGTTAGATTTTGGTGAATGGGACGGTGTAGCGTTGGCTGAACTTTGGCAAATGCCTACAAAAGCGTTTGAAACCTATTGGCACCAGCCCTGGCACCACATCCCGCCGGGAGGAGAGTCAACTAATGCTCTGTTACATCGCGTCAGTCAATTAATACATGAATTAAGCATACGTTTTACCGGAGAGCATATCCTCATGATTACTCACTCAGGTGTTATACGGGTCATCTTATCTTGGTTACTACAAGGGCTACAACAGGGAAATGCTCATTTAAGTCGTGTTGAGTTACAACATGGTGCCAGTTTGTCTATAGGGGTGTTTATAGACGATGAAGGTACTCAATGGCCTCAATTGATAGGCTTAAATAATTCACCTTAAAAAGGTTTAATAAAAAATATTGAAATAAATATCTGTTTACAAATGATTTTATCGATGAAATTAATTGATTATTGTTTTATTTAATGATGAGCGTAAAAATAAATTACGGTGGATATGCTATGAAATCAAGTCTTGGTGTTAAAAACAGTAATGGTTCAGCCTCGATAGAGTATGTTAATGAACAATCAACTTCTTCAGTAACAAGTGATAATAGGAAAGTGATTGTTTTTAATATTCTTAATGCTGCAGCTACACAACTTGAAGAGCTGCATGGCATATCAGATGCGGGGGCAGGTAAAAATTTAATGCACCTGACACCGACACGCGATAGCGAGTTTATTTCTACCGGAGCACATCAAACACCGCTCACTACTTTGCCAAATCCAACCCAACTTACACTCCAAGGCTTACTCGCCAACGGAGGGATTAGTCCTGCGGTGTTAACGCGTTCGTTATTAGCTTATTTCAATAGCTTAGGTTACGTCATTAAGTTTCGTAGTTATAACTTTGGGGTGCTTAAACCTACCGGAAAACCCAGTGATTGGATTAATTGTTGCGTTCATTATGGTGGTGAAAATGCCGCTGATAGTGATCAAACGCGTATGCATTTACAACGCGAGTTACAGCAGCAAGCTATTTCAGGTCATATTAGTGTCGTAGCTGAATGCGGAGTCGGTGGCACCACTTTTTCAACCCTGTGGTTAAGGCTACTCACAGGGTTAACAATATCACCTGCAGGTAGTACAAAAGATAGCAATAAGCTTGCTAAAAAATCAGCAATACTTCGAGATCTAGAATTAGAATATCGTCTTTTACAATCTGATTTTAATCCTGAAACCTTACTGTCTAACCCAAGATTTCACGACGAAATACAAGCAGCAATTTACACCTTGATGTCTCATTGGCCTGCCAATCTCCGTCTACCAAGATTTGCTGGCGGTATGATGTTTGTTGCCCCTTTAATCGCGGCTTTACAGCGCAATGATGCTGCCATGACCAATAAAATGCCAATGCAAGGAAACATCGATACCACGCGTTGGGTTTGTGGCGATGGCGTCGACATTGCACCTGTGCTCAGGTTATTGCCATCGTCATGGACATTTAGGGTTAACCGAACTCATTTTGCGAAAAGTCGTTTTTCATGTTTACAAGTATTCGAACAAGGCATAGTTGTTGAAGGCTGTGGCTTTGGTGGCTTGCTTGTACTTGCAGAAGAACTGGGCATAACCCAAGAAAACATTATAAGTGTTCTTGAAAATGCCTGTGAGCAGCACATTAAACAATCCACAGCAGCCCAAGATTCTAATGCTGCCTAATTACAGAGTTTTCATATGAATCGTTATAAATTAATGGTGCAGGGCACCACCAGTGATGCGGGTAAAAGTGTCATGGTTGCGGGGTTATGTAGAGTATTAGCCCGTAAGCATTTTGATGTGGCACCGTTTAAACCGCAAAATATGGCATTAAATAGTGCCGTCACTATTGAAGGCGGAGAAATTGGCCGTGCCCAAGCTGTTCAGGCACAGGCAGCTGGTCTTAAACCCAGTATTCTAATGAATCCGGTATTGCTTAAACCCAATACTGACACTGGTGCTCAAGTGATTGTTCGGGGCAAAGTATTATCAGATATGGATGCGCGAGAATACCATGCCTACAAACCTAAGCTGTTGGCTATGGTGGTTGAAACCTTTGACGATCTCGGTAAACAATTTGAACATCGCATTATCGAAGGTGCTGGCAGTCCAGCAGAGATAAATCTACGTGATAACGACATTGCCAATATGGGTTTTGCGGAAGCTGTTGATGCAAAAGTGGTCATTATTGCTGACATAGATCGCGGCGGTGTATTTGCCCATTTGTATGGCACATACGCATTATTGTCGCCAACTGAACAGGCTAGGGTATGCGGATTTATTATCAATCGCTTTAGAGGTGATCCAAGTTTATTGGATTCAGGCTTAACCTGGCTAACAGAAAAAACCGGCGTGCCTGTACTGGGTGTTATACCTTATTTAAAAGGATTATACCTAGAGGCTGAAGACGCTATTAATGTGCAGCAAACTGATGGTGATGCGCACTTTAAAGTCGTTGTTTTGGGTTTGCCTCGGATCAGTAATCACACTGACTTCGATGCTTTGCGGCTTCATCCAAAAGTCGACCTCACTTTTGTACGCCCTGGCGATCAATGGCCTAATGCCGATTTAATTATTGTTCCTGGTTCTAAAAGTACCCGTGGCGACTTAGCCGCGTTGCGTACTCAAGGTTGGGACAAACAGATTGCAAGGCATCTGCGTTTTGGTGGAAAAGTCATTGGCATTTGTGGTGGTTATCAAATGTTGGGCAATAAAATTTCGGATCCCAATGGCGTAGAAGGTCCTGCCGGGGAGTGTTTAGGTTTAGGTTACCTCAATATAGACACCAGATTACAAGGAACAAAACAACTTAAACAAGTCTGTGGAACCGTAGAAATTAACGGTAAAAAAGCCACTATATCGGGTTACGAAATCCATGTAGGCGAAAGCCATTCCAACGACTTACAACCTTTTACACTCAATGGCGTAAAAGATGGTGCTATATCAAGTTGTGGAAACATACTTGGTGGCTATTTACATGGCATGTTCGATGATCCTGACGCGTGTAATTTATTGCTTCATTGGGCAGGTCTTGAAACCGCTCATTCTCAAGCATCCGATATGGATCAATTAAGAGAAGCAGGATTAGACAGAGTTGCTGACGCTATAGAGGCACACCTCGATCTTGATACCTTATTTGCCGACATTAGAGGATCACTGTCATGGAAAAAGTAATGTGTCCGGCTTTGTTTATTACCGCCCCTTCTAGTGACAGTGGCAAAACTACCGTGGTTGCGGCAATGGCACGTTACTGGCGCAATAAAGGCAAAAAAGTCAGGGTGTTTAAAACTGGGCCCGATTTTATCGATCCTAAATTTCATGAAATTGCCAGTGGACAACCTGCTTATCAACTTGATCTTGGCATGATGGGAGAGGCCATTTGCCGACGTCATTTATATCAAGCGGCTAAAGATGCCGATTTAATTTTGATTGAAGGTGTGATGGGCATGTTTGATGGCACAAGTAGCAGTGCCGATCTGGCCGCTAAATTTGCCATTCCAATGCTTGCGGTTATTCCAGCCGCTAAAATGGCACAAACATTTGGTGCTATAGCTTATGGTTTGGCACATTACCGTAAGGATGTCACTTTGTTTGGTGTGGTTGCAAACAAAGTGGGTAGCGTTGGCCATGCAAAACTGTTGCAACAAAGTATCCCCGACGGCATTGCTTATTGTGGCTATTTACCAAGAGATGAAGCGTTGGCGCTACCAGATAGACATTTAGGCTTAGTGCAAGCACAGGAAATTCCACAACTTGATAGTTGGCTAGATACTGCTGCATCGTTATTGGGTGAAAGTTGCGACATGACATTACCACAAGCTGTATCTTTTGAATACGAACCACAAAATAAGCACGTTTTAAAATGTAATCAATTACTAAAAGGTCAATCAATTGCTGTTGCGTGTGATGCTGCCTTTGCGTTTATTTATCATGACAACCTTTCTTTACTACAGAATCTAGGTGCTGAGCTGTGTCTTTTTTCGCCACTAACTGACGCCTTACCAGATTGCGATTCGCTTTATTTACCGGGTGGTTATCCAGAATTACATGGCCGCACTTTACAACAGAATCACGTTTTGATGGCCAGTGTTCAACAACATGTTGCGAGTAATAAACCTGTTGTTGCTGAATGCGGCGGTATGCTGTTTTTACTTGATACGTTAACAGATAAGCAAAATGAAACATTTCATTTTGCCGGGGTGTTACCAGGCAATGCAACAATGAAAGATAAATTACAAGGGATTGGTATTTTACAAGTTTCAATAGCTGATGAATTACTAAAAGGTCATTGTTTTCATTATTCTACTAGCGATATCAAGCTTCAACCTATTGCTACAGCTATCAGCACCGGGCGTTTTGGTTCGAGTGAAGCCGTATACCAACACGGGTCGGTTATTGCCTCATATGTTCATTGGTATTTTGCCAGCGCTCCACAAGTTGTTGCCAACTGGTTTTTAGGCAGCAGCTTACCAAAACATAAAATTTCCTAATAGGTATTGATGATGAGTAATAATCAATTAGCCCCAGAAAATAGTAAGGTTTATAGCGCTTGGCACCCTATATTAATTCTCACTGCTATCGGATTTTTAACACGTATTTCTATGCCTAAATGGGTTGGTTTTAGTCAACAAGATGTTGCTAATGCTTCAAGATGGTTTTCTCTTGTTGGTTTATTGGTGGGATGTTTTCTCGGGTGTTGTTTATGGCTGTTAACACCGTTATTTGGTCAAGCGATCGCGGTAGCCCTTACCATTATTATAGGTTGGCGCCTTACTGGTGGTTTTCATGAAGATGGACTTGCGGACGTGTGTGATGGATTTTGGGGGGCCTGGCAACGTGATCGTAAACTCGAAATCATGAAAGACAGTCAAATTGGGGCTTATGGTGTACTTGCTTTAATCGGATCATTTAGCCTTAAACTCCTTATTCTGAGTCAATTACCCCTAATGTTGGCCGTATTTGGCCTAATATGTAGCCACACTGCTGGTAGAGCTGGCGTAGGGTGTATGCCTGCATTACTTCCTTATGCCCGAGTGGATGGTCCGAGTAAAACCCCGCAACGTAAATTAATTCCGTCTAATAGTGTATTAGTAATACTCGTGTTAATTGCAGCCATACCATTATGTTTATTCCCCATTAATGCATCATTTTTTTTATGTTGCAGTTGGATTATTGGGTTCTGGTTAATGTTTAGGTTGATGAAGCAGCATTTACAAGGATATACCGGAGATACACTCGGGGCGACAGAACAAGTTATCGAAATAGTGACACTATTAACGTTGGTGTTATTAAATAATTGTGGGGTGTTATAAATGTCAGATGTAAATACAATCAGCAAACAAGCACAAGACCAAAAGCGTCGAGATGCACAAAAAGCCAAAGTTAACGAGGCTGTAGCAAAAGCGGACATTGAGCGGGGTTTATTACTCGTCATTACGGGTAATGGTAAAGGTAAGTCAACTGCAGGTTTTGGTAACATCACCCGAGCATTGGGTCACTACCAACAAGTCGCAGTGGTGCAGTTTGTTAAAGGTAACCTTGCTTGCGGAGAACGCAATTTATTGAGCCGACTTGGAGTACCGTTTCATACCATGAATACCGGTTTTAGTTGGGATAGCAAAGATCCATCAAACGATAAATTGGCTGCACAACAAGCTTGGGCGCAGGCTAAACTTTGGTTAGCTGACCCTCACTATGATGTGATTTTACTCGATGAACTGACCTATATGATTACATGGGGATTTATTGAATTAGATGATGTATTGAATACCTTGGCTAACAGGCCCACCGAGATGTCCGTCATCATCACCGGCCGTGCAGCACACCGGGATCTTAA
Organism: Shewanella livingstonensis; assembly: GCF_003855395.1. Classification (NCBI taxonomy): domain Bacteria; kingdom Pseudomonadati; phylum Pseudomonadota; class Gammaproteobacteria; order Alteromonadales; family Shewanellaceae; genus Shewanella; species Shewanella livingstonensis. The sequence continues at coordinate 2,642,503 of NZ_CP034015.1, forward strand.
GGATTTGGCTGATACGGTAAGCGAGGTAAGGCCTGAAAAGCATGCATTCCAACAAGGCCTTAAAGCGCGTATCGGGATAGATTGGTAATTTATGCAGCAACTAATCAATATTGGTGTCGATCCTAAACCGGGGCATTTACTTCATAATTGGCAGCATGCTGAAACATTTCTGCAGCAATATGGCCTTGATGGTTTTGAAATCGCTCCACATGGTAATTTTGAATCGAGTTTATTACCCAAATCATTAGTGAAAGGACTTCATCTAACCTTTTTCCCTATCTTGTTGCCGTTTTGGCAGCAAGATTCTGAGGCATTATTATCAATATTTGGTGACTGGCTAACGGTTGAGCAATATTACGGCGGCCTAGAGCCACAATGTTTAGTTGACACTTATGTACATCAGTTAAATATGGCACAAGATCTTAATGTGCCTTATGTTGTTTTCCATCCGGTGAGTTGCGATATGGAACATTTATTCGATTTTGCATTTCCTTGGCAGTTACAAGACACGTTAAAAGCGAGTGCAGCTTTGATTAATGCTGCACTTAAACAAAGTTATTTTACAGGTAAGTTATTGTTTGAAAATCTATGGTGGCCAAGTAGTTTTCGCCTTGATAGTCGGGATGAGTATGATCAATTACGCAAATTGATTAACTATGACAACTGTGGTCTATGTTTTGACACGGGTCATATGATGGCAACCAATACCCAACTTATGAATGAAAGCGAAGGTGTTGCATTTCTAATGAAAAAACTCCACCAGCTAGACTTATGCAGTGAAATTGAAACGGTACATTTAAATGCTAATCTCAATGGGAGCTATATTAAGTCGGCTAAGCTAAACCAACAGCCGTATCTGCATTGTGATGATTTTTGGCATCAGCTCGAGGTCGCTTTAAAACATGTAAGCTTAATTGATAGTCATTCACCTTTCACTCAAGTCTCATTAGTGCCGCTATTAGAATTAATAAAACCTAATCATATTGTCCATGAACTTGGGCAACCGTCACTTGCTCATTGGCAGCGGTCTATTCATGCACAATTACCTTTGGTGACCCTATGTTAATCAGTTTAATGTTTTGGCAAGTTTGCGCAGCGCTTGTTATAGCACTTACTTTGGATAAGTTGTTGGGTGAACCAAAACGTTTTCATCCACTGATAGGGCTTGGGAATGTTATTAGCTTTATCGAAAAAAAATATTATGCCAAACGCCGTATAAATGGTGTTGTTGCCGTTGTTTTATTGTCACTACCGGTGACATTATTGTATTGGGTCAACATTCCGTGGTGGCTACAAGCTGTTGTTTTATATTTTGTTATTGGTGGTCGTAGTTTAGGTGAACATGGCCGAGCGGTTGCTGATGCACTGCGTCAAAATGATTTATCTTTGGCGCGGGAGCGTGTGGGATATATAGTCAGTCGCCGAACAGAAAATTTGGATGAGTCTCAAGTCATTAACGCCACGATTGAGTCTATGCTTGAAAATGGAAACGATGCGGTATTTGGTGCGTTATTTTGGTTTATTGTAGGGGGGGCTCCAGCTGCCATAATCTATCGTATAGCCAATACATTAGATGCTAGATGGGGATACAAAAACGATAAATACTTTCTTTTCGGTTGGTTTGCCGCCAATTGGGATGATTGGTTAAATTATATCCCAGCACGCTTATGTGTTCTGACTTATGCCATACAAGGAAATGTGGCTGATGCGTTAACATGTGCCAGAGTTCAGGGGGCGCAATGTGCCAGCCCTAATGGTGGGCCTGTTATGGCTAGTGGCGCGGGTTCATTAGGTATTACCATTGGCGGGGCCGCAGAATATGACGGCTATAAATGTGATAAACCTTTACTAGGTAAAGGGCCTAAGCCCGATTGGAACAGCATTAATAATGCGATTCAGTTGGTGGATCGCGGTGCAATATTGTGGGCTGTGTGTTTAGGGATTGTTTATTTTAGTTTGTTGTTATCACAAGGAATATCGCTTTGAGCGGATTAATGCATGGCGGCCGGCTGAGGCTTGCATCTGATAAATATCAAATTCCATTTTCCAATTGGCTAGATCTTTCAACTGGCGTGAGCCCTTGGACTTACCCATTTACCAATGTCGACACATTATGTTGGAATAGATTACCAGAAGAGGAAGATGGGTTAGAAGCAGCGGCGCGGCAATATTATCAAACAGATTCTCTTTTAGCCGTGGCGGGCTCTCAAATGGCAATCCAATTGTTACCTAAAGTATGGTTGGATCACCTTAAGGAAAAACCGCAATATTTGTCTTCAAATATTAATCTAAAGGTTGGTTTGCCAAAACAAGGTTACAAAGAACATGAAAAAGCTTGGCTCAAAGCGGGTTGGCAAGTCGTTCATTATGACGGTGTCCCTAGCTCTACTATAGTTGCCGATGTAAATGCATTAGTTGTGATTAACCCTAACAACCCAAGCGGTTTATTGATCAGCAATAAACAACTTTTGGAATGGCACCAGTTATTATCAGCAAATGACGGCTTACTGGTTGTTGATGAGGCGTTTGCTGATATTGATAATAACAGTAGTCTTAGCCATTTATGTCCAAAAAACAATCTCATTATATTAAGGTCTATTGGTAAATTTTTCGGTCTAGCAGGCATTCGAGTTGGGTTCGTTATCGCCAATACTCCAATCCTACATCGTTTAGCTGCAGAGATAGGGCCGTGGATTATAGCTGGGCCCTCTCGTGAAGTGACTAAGCAAGCACTTGAAGATAGCGGTTGGCATAAATTTCAATGTGCCAGACTCAAAAAAAGTACTGAGAGACTTGCAGTGTTATTAACTAAGATTGCTACAAATCAAATACAAGACCCTCACGATCTGTCTGGAAATACTGAAAGGTGGCGGATTTCTGGTTCTAGTCTGTTTCAGACTTTGTACTTACCCAATGCAAAAGAAGTCCATGATAACTTATGTAAAGAGGCTGTTTTTGTCAGATTAACAGATGAAGAAGATGCGTTAAGGTTTGGTTTACCACTGAATGAAGATCAATGGCTCAGGTTAGAAAGTGTACTGCCAAAAGTATTAACTCTTAAATAATATAAATATCTCGAATAACGGCATAATTCAGCAAAAAAGTGCCATCAATTATATTGATGGCACTTTTTAATTTCTATCACTTACTAAAATTTAGTTTAATTGGATACCTAAATCATTTGCGGCATCATTAGCATGTTGTATAAATATAGCCTGTACAGCAGGCTTTTCTCCTAACCCTTCGAGTACAGTGTTAACGTTTATTCCAAGTGTCGTTAACACCGTTTTCCATGAATCTTTTTCATCGCCAGCCATATCGTTGTTGGCGTGATCGCCTGCAACAATCATTAATGGACGTAACATTATACTGGTTACATGTTGTGATTCTATTTGCATAACGATGTTATTTAAATCAGGAAAACCTTCAACTAACCCCACAAAAGTTTTAACTTGGGGATACATTTTGTTCATCTCTATTTCGAACTCTTTGTACAAACCCGTTGATAAATGTTCGTTACCGTGGCCCATATATACCAGAGCTCTATTTTGTAATTTTGCTTGAGCAACATCGTCTTTGAGAGCTATTGCAAGAGAATGTATATCTTGATGGTAAGGATATTTAACGCCCCAAGTACCAAGTAACGGACGCCCAAGAGCAAGACGTTTAAAAGGTTTAAATTTGGGTTTTATTGTTTCAATATCTGCAAGGGCATCGACAATGGCTTTAGTGTCCATGTACTCTTCACCATGTGTTAAATGGGTAGGCTGTACAACAATATTACTAAAGCCTAAGTCTTGTAAATCAGCGAGAGTACCAAGAACATTTTTTACATTATATAAGGTTGCGGGTACATTCTGATGTTCTGCAATATAGGTTTTATCTGTTGCTCTTTTGTGCCATTTTTTTCTGATAAAATTAGAGGTAAACGCAAGTCTGACTTCTGTATTTGGATACCTGGTTTGCATTGACGATTTTATATCAAGTAGCGATGCAAGAGTCGAATCATAAGTGGTACCAAAAGCGGCTATAACGATAGCGTTTTGGGGTTTGTTATCCATATTTTTTTCCGCTGCGTAACTATTAGAGATGAGTAAAGTTGAACCAATAATGACAGCAAATACCTTATTAAATCGTTTCATATGTGGTCCTTATATTGTAAATCAATAGAACTTAATAAGCCTGTTCGGCTTCCAGCATGAATTAACTGACAATAGATGATCAGCGGGTATTTCGACGTGGTCACTCTACTTATTTAGAAGTATTGAATGCAATATTAATTGTTATTGTTTATGCCATAGGGCTCAAGTATTTATTTATTAATATGAGAAGTAATGTGCAAAAATGGTTCTTTATTAAAATTAGTGTTAATAATCTCATATTTTATCAATATTTTGTGTGATATGAGTTTTAATGAAACAGTTAATAACCCCATAATCAATATTTTTTTTACACAGTTAAATAACGCATTACTCCCTAATCTCTACAGGCTCAGGCTGAGAAGGTGCATGAAATTAAATTCATTAATAATTGCTAAAATAACAGCTCAGTTTTTAACAGATATGAGTTGATATTTAAAGGTCGTGGGGGAAGGTCGAAATCAAATTGGTTATGGCGGGATTTCCGGGAAACAGGTCAATATCCATTTAAGGTACACTACTTAAGGGAGAATATATAGAGATTGGGTCATTGTCCAATACGGTTTAGATCACAGAACCATAACCTTGCTAAAAAAGCTGTTAATTATCACAGTGCTTTACTCATTATATCTCAATACACTTGCGAAGTTGATTTGCCATTTGGCCAGATTGTTGAATGAGTCTTAATATTTAATACTCATTCAACCCTAATTTGAGGGGGAACCAGATGTTATTTCTGGGCTGTACCCGCAACTGTAACTGTTTACCTTTATGTACCTAGATTTATATTATAAATGAGTCGTATACATAGAGACAAATCAGAAGCCAGAGAACCCTAATCAACAAAAAAGCTGAATATCGGGCGGGCCTATCCGAATCACAGTTCAGGTAAGATTGGTATTATTATGTTAATTTATAAAGACATATCCTTAATACCACCTTTACTGGGAAAGAAGTATACCTTTTCTTCTTCAGCAAAATTTAACGTTCTTGGCCGGAACATCAGTTTTAGGATTTCTTCTTTTTGAAGAATAATTAAAATTTATGCCAGTAAATAATGTTATGTCAACTTCAGAAGTGCCTTTATCAATCAATACTCCTGTATTAGAAGGTAAAAGTTTACATCGAAGTTTTGGAAAACGAAAAGCTGTAGATAATGCAAGTTTTTGCATTAATCGTGGAGATATATGCGCTTTCTTAGGGCCTAATGGTGCGGGTAAAACAACGTTAATTAAGATGTTAACAGGCCTAATCTCCCCCGATTCTGGTGATATTTTATATGATGGTCATGCACATAGTACTGATCGACTAGCATTAAAACAGTTAATTGGCGTTGTTCCGCAACATAATAATATTGATCGAGAATTAACCCCCGTAGAAAACCTTACCGTACACGGTTTGTTGTATAAAATGCGTGGCAAAGCACTCACACATAGAATTAACGAAAGTTTAGCCTTCGCCGAACTTGAAGAACACCGAGATATCCCTTCAGAGAAATTATCAGGCGGAATGAAACGTAAGCTCGTCATAGCTCGTGCGCTTATGCACAATCCTAAAATTCTATTCCTTGACGAACCAACGGTAGGACTCGACCCTCATAGCCGACGTAAAATGTGGGATTTTTTATCCAAAATAAATAAAGAATTCGACTGTACCATTTTCCTCACCACTCATTATATAGAAGAAGCTGAAAGAATGGCCAGTAGGGTCATTTTTATCGATCGTGGCAAAATTATTGCAGACAGTAATGTAGAAACATTAAAGCAAGATTTAGGTTCTCATGTACTTGAAGTAGGGCAAGATCGTCGACAAGAGTTTTTTGCCAGCCGTGGGCATGCCATGAACCGATTAGCCGAATTAGCTGAAACAGTGAGTATCAGACAGACAACCCTTGAAGATGCCTTTTTACAAATGACAGGACAAAGGTTGGTTAAAAATGCTTAGTGGAGTTGTAGGGATTTATTACCGTGAAACCATGGTGCTTAGAAAGAAACTGTTGCGGGTTGTTATGGCTGCAGCCGTTCCACCTTTTCTTTATTTAATGGCATTTGGTTACGGTGTCGGAGAGGGAACATCTGTTAACGGGGTTGATTACTTAACATTTTTATTTCCAGGCTTACTCGCCATGGCCAGTATGAATCAAAGTTATAATATTGCGACTGAGATCAATATTAGTCGCTTTTACCTGAAAATTTTTGAAGAGTTTTTATTAGCACCGAATCAACGCTGGCAGGTTGTGGCAGCCCAAGTGTTATACGGAATGACACGAGGATTAATTCCTGTTGGCGTTATCATCTGTTATAGCGTGATATGTGGGGTGAGTTTACATTATTCGCTCGGTTTTGTGATTGCACTGTTAATGCACCTTATTGCATTCTCTTTAATGGGATTTATTGTTGCTTTAAAAATGCGTAACCACCGTGACCAAGCATCAATGACCGCATTTATTATTACCCCTATGATGTTTTTATCTGGCACATTTTTCCCTGTCGATCAGATGCCAACGATTATTCAAGTTGTGGCCGCTATATCACCACTGACTTACAGTGCTGATTTAATACGTACTGCATTACTTAATAGTGGTGATTTTAATTTTATGTCGTTAATCATCCTTATTGGTTTTAATTTAGTCTTATGTGCTGCAGCGCTTCATATCGCCGAGCGAGTAGAAACATGAAAATAATCTGTTTGGCCTGCCTAGTGATATTAAGCTTGATCGCAACACTAGTGGGTCCACATTGGATTAATCCATTTCATATGTCGGGTTTGGATGGCGACATCCTGACTCAGTTACGTGTACCAAGAGTACTTTTTGCCGCTGTCATAGGAGCAATGCTTGGGATCAGTGGCAGCATCTATCAACTAACGTTAAAGAATCCATTGGCTGATAGTTTTACTACCGGTGCCGCATCGTCTTCGGCATTAGGCGCTGTATTGGCCATTTCGTTGGGTGTTGGTGGCTATTGGATACCGGTATGTGCTTTCGCAACGGGCATGACAGGCTTATTGTTGGTGTATCGATTGTCGCAAACACAAGGTCGGATAAATCCTATCACTATGATTTTGGCTGGCGTGGTAATGAACATTATTGCTTCGGCAATAATCAGTTTCTCTAAGTATTACTTCGAAGATTCGCTTAATGCCATTGTCTATTGGCTTATGGGCGGGATTTTTTTAGTTACTTGGGATCGTTTATTGCTCTGTGTTTTGCTTTTTGGCGTTATTTATCTATATCTTCAACGGCGGTCAATGGAACTGAATATATTGGCTTTAGATGAACAATCAGCACAAAGTTTAGGTGTCGATGTTAAAAAGTTACGTTCGACTTCGTTTATTTTATCTACTTTGCTTGTCTCGGTTGCGGTGAGTTTTTCGGGCATTATCGGCTTTGTAGGCTTAATTGTGCCACATATTTCAAGAAGTTTGTTTGGAAGTGATATGAGGCACAACATTTTCTACTCGTCTGTATTGGGCAGTGGGTTACTGGTCTTGTCAGATGCATTCTCACGAGTGGTTATACCGGGTGGCGCAGAGCTTCCTGTCGGCATTGTGACCGCAGTGCTTGGAGGCATGTTCTTTTTCTATCTTTTGCAATCTCGTCGGGAGCATTTTTGGAATGGTTAATATAAAAGTTAACAACCTCATTTATCAACGTGGTGACTTTAGTTTATCGGTAGACAATTTAATGATTAAATCCGGTGAAAAGGTCGCACTTATGGGCGAAAACGGCTGCGGAAAGAGTACATTATTAGGATTGTTAACGGGTTTACTTGAACCTGAGTCTGGCAGTATTGTTTATGGGGATATGGCATTAAGCCAGTTATCTTTTCCTGCACGAGCAAAGACATTTTCATTGTTAGCACAATTTTCTGAGATTTCATTTCCTTTTACTGTCTTTGAGGTTGTTCGTTTGGGGTGTTATGCCCAAAATAGGTTAGGCGAGTTTAGTGCACAAGATGATGCCCGAACATTAGCATTGTTAGACTTGCTCGACATTCGCCATTATGCCGAACGAAGTTACGCCGAGTTGTCTGGGGGTGAGAAACGTCGAGTGATGCTTGCAAGGGTCTTGAATCAGAACACGCCAATTATTTATTTAGACGAACCTAACTCTAGTTTAGATGTTCGGCATACGCTGGATATATTTGCACATTTAACCAAGCTTAATGCCAGTGTAATTACTTCGGTGCACGATATTAATTTGGCATTACACCATTTCGACCGGTTTGTTTTTTTCAAAAATGGTCGATTACTTTATGACGTTAACCGCGCTGATGTCAGCGCTGAATTATTATCTGAGGTATATGATGTTTCGGTTTCTATTGATAATCGCAGCTTTAGCTTTTTCCACTAACAATTATGCCTACGAAAGAGTGGTGTTACTTGCCCCTGCAGCTGGAGACTTATTTATTCAGTTGCAACAGCAGCATAAAGTCGTTGGGGTTACTCGTAATAATGACGATTTTAAAGATGCACTTAAAATAGGTAGCCATATAAAGCCGAATATTGAATTGATTAAATCATTAAATCCCGATTTAATCATTATCGATTCGACTCGCTTTTTTAGTGATGAGATGGCGTCTTTATTAGGCGCAAAAACAGTCATTTATAATCCTGTAACCTTAAATGCTGTGTTAGAGCAAATTCATCATCTTGGCACCTTACTCGATTGCCCAAATCAAGCTAATGAGTTAGTCACTACATTAACTCAAGTACTGCAAAAAATTAAGCCTCTGGTCAAAAAACCTTCTGTAATTTACGAAGTCACTCAAATGCCCCTGACCATAGCGGGTAAAGGCAATATTGTCAGTGATATTATTCACTCTGCGGGCGGAGAATTAATGGCTCCTTCGACTCGTAAGCTGATTAAATTTAATGTGGAATCTGTGCTCGTTAGCCAGCCTGATTATTACCTTTATCAAATAGGTCCAATGAACCCCAATCCACAACCACCTGAAACACGCCAATTATATAAGATGTTACCGAGCAAGTTTATACAAGTTGAACAATTATCCTACTCTAGAGCCAATAGCCAATCTTTTTATATTGCTGCAGAATTAAATCGTCAATTTAACAAATCATAAGTTTTGATGTGATCTGTAGACGGTTATAGATCACAACTTGGTTTAACAATCTAAATTACTGATATTTCTCACACTGTTTTGCCAGCAATTAGTCCCTAAAATTAATCTTAGTTAAGGCGCCTTAAGGCGACTCTATTAGGTTATTAAAGCGATATTTACATCGATAATCACATCGGTAATTCCATCGTTTAATAATACCTATAAGAGTTAGGGGAACCAGATGAAATTTCTGGACTGTACCCGCAACTGTAAAAGATAAAGCGTAGATAAATACGCAGCTGAACTCAATACCACTGGCGCAAGCTGGGAAGGTGAGATTCAGTATAATCTTGAGCCAGGATACCCACTTTAACCATCATGATAAAAACTGGGCGGGCGTTCCTAGTGAGTTTATACCTCAGTGATAACAGCCCTTGATTCAGTACTCAATATTCGATGAATTGCTTGAGTTTTATAAAGACTCAATTTTAGGGTTAATTGTGGATATAACGTCAAAAAACTCACCGATGGAAGCTGATTTTCCTTCGCAAGTGACAAAGATAAAGAAAAGTCGAAATCGCAAGGAATTGCGAAAAGGCTATACTACAGGTGCCTGCGCAACTGCAGCTTCTTTAGGCGCATTATCTCAATTACTCACAAATGAATCTATATCAACTATTCAAATTACCTTACCAACAACTGAACAAGTCACGTTCAATTTGCAGACAATCTTACAGACTCCTCAACAAGTCACTTGTTATGTCATCAAAGATGCCGGTGATGACCCAGACTGTACCGACAAAGCACATATCACAACAACAGTCAGTTTAACCGACAAACCCGGTATAACATTTGTCGCAGGAAATGGCGTGGCCACTGTAACTTTACCCGGCTTAGAACTTGCTGTGGGCGAACCTGCAATTAATCCTGTGCCCCGTAAGATGATCCGAGAACATCTATTACCCTTACTTGCAAAATATAGTCAAGGTGGCGCAAGAGTAGAAATATCAGTGCCTAATGGCGAAAAGATGGCAGAAGAATCGATTGCAAAACGATTAGGACTCATTGGTGGCATTTCAATATTAGGTACTCGTGGAACCGTTTTCCCTTATTCAACCTCTGCGTATTCCGCTTCTATTAGACAAAATATCATGGTTGCCAAAGCACAAGGTCTAGACACTGTGTATCTCACCACCGGCAGCCGTACCGAAAAAGCTGCCATGGAATATTTTCCTCAACAACCAGAATTAGCCTTCGTTCAAGTGGGTGATTTTAGTGGTGTGGGGCTACGAGCGGCTGCCCGTTACGAAATGAAACATGTAGAACTTGTCACCATGATAGGTAAGTTGTGCAAGTTAACCGCAGGAAATATGTTGACCCATGTCAGTGGTAGGGCAATTAATTTCAACCATCTTGCAGACATCGCCGCCACTATGTGTAAAGAACAAGATGTAGATGCTATTCGTCATGCTTTAACAGGGCGGCATCTCCTGCAAATGAAACCGCCGTTACCTGATGCCTTCTTTGAACAAATTTGTTTAGTTGCTGCAAAACACTGCATAGCTTATGCACATCATTCATATCAATTTAGTTTGCGCCTGGTTGACTTTAACGGCGCAACAATCGCACGCGTGACTCTGGGAGAAAAACAATGACAGCTATGTCACAGATGACGACACAAGGCCGCCAAATAGAAAATGATTCTTTTTCTATTATCGATCATGAAATACAGACGTTTCACGGTGGTCACCACTTTTCTGACGGTGAGTGGAATGTGGTGAGAAGAGCCATTCATACCAGTGGTGATTTTGAATTTGCAACATTATATCAATTTAGTGATAAAGCGGTGGAAACAGGCGTTAACGCATTGAAAAATGGTTGTAATATTATTTCCGACGTTACCATGATTACCGCAGGGCTAAGCGCCCAACGCAAAGCCGTATTTGGTAACCAGGCTTATTGTTTTATTAGCAACGAAACCGTGATTGAACGTGCTAAGGCAAGTGGTTCTACAAGAGCAATAGAGTCTATGCGATATGCACGAGATCAAGGCTTGCTCGACGGCGCAATTATTGGTGTGGGTAATGCGCCAACTGCATTACTAGAGGTGCTTACCATGATCCAAGCGGGTGAAATAAAACCTGCACTCATTATTGGTATTCCAGTCGGTTTTGTTAAAGCCGTTGAGTCTAAACAATTACTCGTAGATCAAAACCAAGTTGACTATATAGCCTCTTTGGGCAGAAAAGGTGGCAGTCCTCTCGTTGTTTCTAGTATTCATGCATTATTAGTCGAGGCAGCTAAATGAGAGGTCAATTACGTTTAGTCGGTATTGGCGATGATGGCTGTTTAAGCCTAACCAGTCGTGCAATGAATGCAATTTCTGAAGCTGAAGTTTTAGCTGGGAGCGAGCGCCATTTAGCATTTGTTCCGCAATACACAGGTCAGAAGCTTGCAATGACTTCGCCTCTTTCTGGTTTCATTACCCAAGTCGTTGAGCTTGCCAGCCGTCAAGATGTTTGTGTGCTCGCATCTGGTGATCCTTTGTTTTTCGGAATTGGTCAGTTATTGCTAAAAGCTGCTGCGAAAGCAAATGTCGACGTAGACATTATTCCATCACTATCAAGTGTACAACTTGCTTGTGCCCGTTATGGATGGTCAAGCCAACAATTGACCATGTTGTCAGTTCATGGCCGTTCATTAACTGGACTCGTTGCAAAATTACAGCAAGCTGATGAATTTGCACTATTAACCGATGGTGTTAATTCCCCTCAGGTTGTAGCCGCTCATTTATTAACGTTTGCCGAAACACACTGGCAGATCCATGTCTGTGAGGCGCTAGGTGGCGTCGATGAACGTTGCCGAACATTCACAGTAGCTGAACTGGTCGCAGGGGAAGCAGGGGAAGTAAACCCTTTAAACTTAATGCTATTGCGCCGTGGAGATCAAGCCCCTTGGAATGGCAAACCGGGTCATGTTGCAGATGAAGAATATGCTAAACGGATTCCTTCACAAGGGCTCATTACTAAGGCGCCTATTCGTGCTGTAGCCATTGCTAATCTTAATTTAACACCCGACAGCATAATGTGGGATATCGGTACAGCATCCGGTTCGGTGGCGATAGAAAGTGCAAAGCAGGCATGGCGTGGTCAGATTTATGCCATTGAATGTAATAGTGATTGCTTTGAAATGTTAGCAGCAAATCGTGAACTGCATAAAGTCGATAATATGAACATCATCAAGCATAAAGCACCGGATGGTTTAGCTGATTTACCGGCACCAGATGCAGTATTTTGCGGCGGTAGCCGTGGTCAAATGAGCGCTATTTTCACCCATGTAATGCAAGTCTTGAAAACTGGAGGGCGTTTTATTGTGTCTGCCGTTACGCTCGACAGTGTCACTGAGTTATTTAACTTATGTCGACAGCATGAAATAGAGCCACAAATATTAATGCTTAATATCTCAAAGACAAAACCCTTAGCACATTACACCTGCTATCAAGCAGAAAACCCTATTCATTTATTTATTATAGAAAAGAGATAATCTACGTATGACAACTAAAATTGGAAAATTATATGCCATTGGTGTCGGTCCTGGCGCGGGCGATTTAATGACATTACGAAGCGTGCGTCTACTTAAATCACTTGATGTAATAGCAATACCTGAAAAGACTCAAGGTGCACAAGATTCATTTGCATGGGCGATTACTAAACAAGAAGTGCCCGCTGAAGAGGTAAGTGGCGAAAAGCTATTTCTTTGGTTTCCAATGAGTCGAGACCATACCATTACAGTACCTGCTTGGCACAGAGCTGCTGACGAAATTGTTGAACGGTTGAAGCAAGGTTTAGATGTCGGTTTTATTACCGAAGGGGATCCATCAGTATTTAGCACTTGGGCTTACCTTCAAGAAGAGATTGCAGAACGTTTGGAACATGTCGAAACAGAAATAGTTCCGGCAGTGAGTTCCATTACGGCAGTACCCTCTGCGACTCAAATTCCATTAGCCGATGGAGAAGAAAGATTCTGCGTCGTGCCAGCGACTTATGGCATTGAAATGTTGCCGAGATTGATGGAAGAGTTCGATACCATTATTTTGATCAAAGCGGGTCGAATGGTTGAGCCTTTGATTAAATTACTAGAGCCTATGAACATGTTGGATTGTGCAACCTATGTCTCGTATGCAACGGGTGAAAACCAACAAGTATTTACAGATTTACGTGATGTCCCTAAAGAACACAAATATTTTGCGATGGTACAACTCTCCATTCGTAAACGTAAAGGTATTTTACGTAAAGGTACTGCGTAATGCGCATTGCCATTCACGCTATTACCCGTAAGGGGCAGTTGCTAGCCATGCAACTTGCCTCTAGGTTAGAAAATGCTGAAGTATTTGTTCTCGATCGCAGTGGCGAGTGGGGCGGAGATACCGCCTCAAAACAGACACTTAAAGATCATTTGAGTGATAGCTTTAGTCAATTTGATCAACATATTGGTATTTTCAGTGTAGGCATTGCAACACGGTTACTCGCTCCATTGTTACAGGATAAACGCACTGACCCAGGGGTGATATGTGTCGATGAGGCGGGGCAGTTTGTCGTGCCAGTGTTAAGTGGCCACCGGGGCGGAGCCAATGAAATAGCCAAAAAAGTGGCAAAAATACTCAAGGCACAAGCGGTGATCACCACCGCTTCGGATACATCTGAAACTTTAAGTGTTGATATGTTTGGCAAGCCACTAGGATGGCATTTAGCCGCCGAGTCTGAGGAGCATATAACGTCCGTATCGAGTGCTGTTGTAAATGGCGCAGCAACACTTATTTGGCAACAAAGTGGTCAAAAAAACTGGTGGATCTACGCTAAAAGAATGCCAGAGCACATTTGGGTAAGTGAAACTCAACAGCAACCTGATTTATCTACTTATTCAGCTGCGATAATCATTAGTAACAAGCAGCATGTTATTGATACTGATTTACCTCATGTTATTTGGCGTCCCACCAATATAGAAATAGGTATTGGTTGTGACAGAAATACTCCCCTACATGTTTTACAGCAAGGTTTAGCTTATTTTTTAGAAAAAAATAATTTACACCCTAATTCAATTGCAGGTGTGCACTCTGCAGAACTTAAAGCCAACGAGCTTGGCATTATTGAATTAGCCAAACAACTTAAATTGAATTTTCACTGTTATCCAGCGAAAACGCTTGCTGAGGTTGAGGGGATAGAAAATCCTTCTGAAACTGTTCTACGTTGCATTGGGATTAGTTCTGTAGCAGAAGCGGCATGTTTGCATGGTAGTCAACGAAACAAACTCCTTATCCCTAAGTTTAAATTTAATGCCGACGGTTTCAACATGACATTGGCTGCATGTGAAAGGCATTTCAATGAACCCATGTTAGCAAAAAAGCGCAAAAATATTTGTGGTGAAACAATCGCTATTTCACACAGTTCACATAGAGCAAGTCATGGGCATAAGAAAGAAGAAAATAAGGGATTAATTAGAGAGACAAAAGCAAAGCCAATTAAACAATATGCCCATCATTTATTTGTTTGTGAAGGGGGTCGTTGTCAGGACGAAGGCGCCGCAGGGTTAGCACATTATATTCGTCAAATTCTTAAATCAATGCAACTAAGTAGTGGCACTAGAAGGATTAAAGTTACCCGTAGTTATTGCGTTGGCGCTTGTAGACAACGTGCTACAGCAGCCATATACGCTCGAAAGCAACAAGATCCCAATCATAGTGTGTGGTTACAATCTTTAGAATTATTAACAGAAGAAAAATGGCGGCAAGTATTACAAGCTATCGCTGACTCAGCACCATTGAATGAATTGTTAGATACTGATTTTATTGCAGAAGTAGAAGCATGTAATTAGGCATTAAGTCACAAATAAATTCACCACGATCATAGATTAAAGTTGTCAATTGTGGTGCCAATAAGAGTTTTTGGAGGTTTCTGTGAGTGGAACATTAGATGTAGTAGGTATAGGGCCAGGTTCATTGTCTCTAATGACGCCTATGGCAAAAATTGCAATTAGCAATGCAGATTTTGTTGTCGGTTATAAACCGTACCTAGATATGATAAGCCCATTACTGGGGGGCAAAGAGACATCCGCCAGTGGTATGACACGGGAAGTAGACCGCGCAGCAGTGGCTGTTGATGCGGCATTAGCCGGACGTAACGTAGCGATTATTTCTTCAGGTGATGCAGGCATGTATGCCATGGGCCCACTTGTATACGAGCTGCTTGCACAAAAAGAATGGAAGAACGATGACACGGTAAAGGTAACAATGATACCGGGAATAACAGCTGCAAATGCTTGTGCATCTTTGGTCGGAGTGCCGTTAGGGCACGATAGTTGTACCATTTCCTTATCGGACTTACTCACACCAATGTCACTCATCGAAAAGCGAATTGAAGCTGCAGCAGTGGCTGATTTTGCAATAACATTTTATAACCCTAGATCTCGTCGTCGAACAGAGCAAATCTTAACAGCCCAAAAAATTCTATTAAAACATCGTCATGCAGATACGCCTGTTGCAATTGTTGACAATGCCTATCGTCCAGAACAATCAATTCAAATTTCAAAACTCAGTGAGTTTACAGATTGTGAGTTTGGTATGACTGCAGCAGTAATAGTCGGTAACAGTCAAAGTTATGAATTTGAGAATTTAATTATAACGCCTCGGGGTTATAGCAAAAAATACGACCTAGAAACTGGGTCAATTAAGGCGGGGCAAAAACGCGGCCGCTCGTTAAATGAAGTTCAGCTGGAGAAAGTTGTATGACCGTATTTTTTATTGGCGCAGGGCCGGGTGATCCAGAGTTAATTACCGTAAAAGGTGCTCGTTTAGTGGAAGAGTGTCCAGTGGTACTTTATACCGGTTCATTAGTGCCAAAAGAAGTCGTTGCTCGTGCTCATAAAGAGGCATTGGTATTGAGCTCTGAAGATATGGACCTTGATCAAATCATACAGGTTTGTGTTGACGCAGATGCCAAAGGCTTAGATGTTGCTCGAGTACAAACGGGCGATCTATCAATCTATAGTTCTTTGGCTGAAACCACCCGTCGGTTAGATGACTTAAACCTCGATTGGAAAGTCGTACCTGGGGTCAGTTCTTTCCAAGCATCAGCGGCAGCATTAGGACAAGAACTGACATTACCGGAACAGTGCCAAACCATTATCTTAAGTCGTGCATCGGGTAGAACACCAGTACCAGAAAAAGAAAACCTTAAATCACTCGCGGCTCATGAAGCAACCATGTGTCTATTTTTATCGGCAACCTTAATCCGTAAAGTTGCTCGAGAATTGAAAGAAGTCTATCCAGGTAATTGGCCAGTGGCGGTTGTTGAAAAAGCTTCACATCCAGAAGAGCGAATTATCCGAGGCACCTTGGATGACATCGTTGAAAAAGTAGAAGCGGCTGGTATACGTTCAACAGCAATGATTATTGTCAGTAAAGTATTAAATCAAACCGAATTTAGAGATTCAAGACTTTATGCAAGTGAGTTTTCGCATGGATTCCGTCGAGGTAACAAGGAAGAGGAGGTTATCTAATGTCTAAGCCGGGGAAAGTATTTTTAGCAGGAGCAGGACCTGGAGATCCAGGTTTATTAACTCAAAAGACCGTTGAACTAATGAGTCACTGTGATGTGGTTTGTTATGATTTATTGATCGATCAAGCTGTACTCTCTATGATCCCCGCAGATAAAACAATGTTGCCAGTGGGGTATAGAGGTTACTGTGGTGCAACGATAGAATATGGCATGCACCCTCTTGTAATTGAACAAGCTTTGGCCGGGAAATCGGTGTTGCGATTAAAAGCGGGTGACCCGTTTATTTTTGGTCGTGCAACCGAAGAATGCCGCAGCTTGCAACATCATGGCATTGAATATGAGGTGATCCCCGGTATTAGTTCAGCGCTTGGCGCAGCAGCCTATGCCGGATTTCCATTAACAAGTAATGGCATGGCTTCTGATGTTACTTTTGCAAGTGGTCATAAGGTATCACCTACTATTAAATCTTGGGCATTAGCCGGTGATGCTGCCGGCACATTAATCCTTTATATGGGTGCAAAAAAATTAAAGAAACATACAGAAGAATTGATGCTTCTTGGTAAATTACCCAGCACGCCCGTTGCTGTTATTGCAGCGGCCACCAGTTTTAAGCAACGTACATTGATTTCAACTATCGATCAAATCGGTGATCAGATAATTGAGTTTGATAATGGTGATCCAATGCTTGTTGCATTGGGAGAAGTAGTGAGTTTAGCCAACGAATTAAATTGGCGTGACGTATTACCCCTAAGTCAACAGCAAGTATTAACCTGCTCTAATGACCAAGAAAGTCGTAATAAACTAAAATTACTTGGAGCAACCATAGTTGACGCACCAAAAATTGAAGTTAATTACCAGTTTGATAGCGAAGATTGGTTAACCATTACAACAAACAAACATTTATGGTTAGATTCTCAAGAAGCGGCCAAAAGCTTAATTGAATGTTCTCGTAAACATAGATTAGATATTCGAGATTGGCATTGGAATATATCCGGCAGCCAAGATGCTGCTGATTATCTGCAGCATTTCGGTATTTTCATTACGATAAATGACAAGCCTGTTGATCATGTTTGCATTGTAGCGTCAACGAAGAGTCATGGTATATGTGGTAGACAAGTTCGTTTGATACAACCAAATTATCAACTGTCACCCTCATCATTTGCATTGACGAATGAAATCGTTGCTGTTGAATTTTTGATCAACAATAATTTATTGCTAGATGATGCCGTAGTATTTACGCGCAATGTAGAGGTTGTAGAGTTTTTGTCTGATACGGATGTGAAATCATATTTGATCACTAAAAATGATTCTTTCGATGAATTAGACATTTCATCATTAATTTTATGTTCCCGCGCCGCATAGCAGTATAAGCTAAAACAGGTTAGTGATTAAAAAGTCGGCTTTATATTATCGTCGACTTTTTAATAATGTAATTTCCTGCAAATTAATTAGGGCTGTTGTATTAACAGCTTTAATTTTTTTAATGTATAGACTTGCGACATGTAACAATATTTCCGCTTTAACGCTTTTCTATTTTTATTATTTCGCAGTTATCTGGCAATACACTAAAATCTGACCAAGGATGATGACCATTATGAATATTGATAAAAATGCGTAACCATTCCCCGTGACCAATTAATAATACATTCCTATCTGTATTGTTATCACATAAAGATGAAATTGTACGAGCTATTCTAATTGCAACTTGAGATGCAGATTCAGAACCTTGAATATTCAATTCATCGTTAAGGTGTTTATTGTCAAAAGCATCCCAGAGTTGGGGTTGTTCAGTACGAGAAATCCCTTGTAAAATACCGAAGCCTCGCTCTCTTATTTCAGGCATTATTTCAAGTTTACTCCCTAAAAATGTCGACACGATAGTACCTGTTTCAACCGCTCGCCCTAAATCGCTGCATACGACATGCTCTATTTGATGAGTCTTTGCTTTATTCGCCAACGCTAAAGCTTGTGACTTACCAACATTAGTGAGTTCACTGTTAAATTGCCCTTGAATAAGGCCTTTTACATTCCAATGGGTTTGACCATGACGACAAAAAAATACTGGCATAAAAAATTCTTAACTTCAGATGGTTAACATATAAATTATAGCAAATTAGCATTGATTTGATTGTAACTATAATTAGATTTAGGCTAGAGATCACGCTATTAGTTTTACTAAATTATTTATCATCGGCTTAATTGTTCTACCGTGGTGTTGATAAGTATACTGTTGATCATGTATCACTAATACCGTCTAAATTACTGAACGAAAGTCTTGGTCGCTCGCCGTACGCATAAACATTTTTATATGTTCTATACGAATATTTTAATATCATCTGGCCAAGGATTAGGGGCAAGTACATTCAGGGCAACCGCATGAGTGTGCATTTTTTGCTCACAATGAATGCTTTCAGTATAGAATCACTTCCAATCATTCTTGAGGTGATAACATTCCGAACAAATGTAGTTTGATAAACACACTCAACTTGTTCATAAAACGTTCGCGATCTCGCCCTGCAAGTACATTGTCAACTAACTCTATGTACTCTTCAATTGGAAATTGTGCCATTGAAAATAAAACCTTACCTTGATCTCTCGAGTTAATTGAAGAATATAAGGTTTAATGGGATTGAGATTAGTGAAGAATATATTGTGAATCTGACTATTTCTAATATAGTTCAATTTTTTGGGTCAAACATATGCCTTAAAAATGCAAATCACATCACCAGTTTGAAATAAATAAATTAAAAAAACGCTTCAATAAAAAGCAATTTTGCCTAATTTAGAGCTTAAACTTACTTATTAGTCGAATAGGGCAAACGTATGATTGTAGATTTTTTGATCACAATGAATAATTTAATTATAAAATCACCTCCTATCATTCATAAACTGATAACATTCTGTACAAATGTAGTTTAATAAATACACGGAATATGTTTATAAAAACGTTCGCGATCTGGACCAGATTAGGTGAATTAATTTGAGCATGTTGAAGAAATTTGTGAAGACAATAGTGCGAGAAAATGGGCTATTCTTCGTCAAAAGTATCTAATTATGCTTGGTAAGACACATTAATTGACCCTATCGGCACCAAAGGATGACGGGCTACACCTTGTACGGCAAAGCTGCACAAGGGATACGATGGAACAATTTCAACTTGGAAAAATGTACGCGAATGTACTTCCGATTTCTTGTCCTGTAGGCGATTAATTAACCGCCTACCTTACTTTCATCTAAATATCTTTAGGCTTCAAGGGTATTCAGTATGGTGGTCATAGTCGGAATTGCTTAAAACATAGTTTGGGCACTTAGGCACAAATTTGGGCACAAATGCTGTTAACTATTATTTTATTGACGTCTAAAGAATTTATTTTAGTGATGGCTTAAACGTATAATCTTGTTTGAATACTCAAAGGGGTTTTAGATTAGTATTCGGAGTAAGGCACACTTTTTAAAAAAAATCTAATAAATAAGTGATTGAATTTTATAGTGAAATGGTACACCCGAGTGGACTCGAACCACCGACCCCTACCATGTCAAGGTAGTGCTCTAACCAGCTGAGCTACGGGTGTATTGTTTACTTTTATTACAATTCCAATGTTTAGACTCTTTGAAAAGAGTGGTACACCCGAGTGGACTCGAACCACCGACCCCTACCATGTCAAGGTAGTGCTCTAACCAGCTGAGCTACGGGTGTATTGTTTACTTTGTAATAAAATCTCACTGTTTAAACTCTGTGAAAGAGTGATATAACTAAGTGGACTTCTATTATTTCAACAGAATACCAACGCCTAGGATTTGCATTTAAAAGAATGTAGTTCGACTCTTTCTAGCAACTGAGCTTCGAGTATATCGTTTCTTTTTTAATGAAACCAAAAACTTCAAAACATTTTGCTTCAAAGCGGTGGCTATAGTAAGTGGGATAGCCTACCGCTTGCAAGCAAAAAAAACATTTTTATGACTAAATGGTGATTTGCTGTGCAACTTGCTTCAACGTTAAGCAAAATGAAACACTTAACGCTGACAAATTGCACTTGTTAACCTATCTGGTCAAATACCAAACCTTTCTTTTGAATGTACTTTAACCTTATTGCAAACAAAATTGCCGCTGATGTTAATCCTGCAATTAATCCAATCCAAAATCCGTGTGCGCCCATAGGAGGTCGAATAATATCGGTATAGCCCAAGACATAACCAGTAGTCATGCCGATACACCAATATGAAAACAAGGTAATGTAAAATGCACTTCGAGTGTCTTTGTAGCCTCTAAGGGCGCCAGCAGCGACAACTTGAATAGAATCGGATATTTGGTAAAATGCCGCTAACATCATCAAGCTGCCCGCCAAGGCAACCACTTCAGGATTATCGTTATATAATAATGCTATTTCGTGTCTAAACAGTACTGTTAATAGGGCGGTTAAGACCGCTAACGATAAAGACAAACCTAGTCCCACTTTAGCAACCAAAGCAGATATCTCAGGTTGACCTCGGCCAAGGTAATAACCAATCCGAATTGACACTGCAATACCAATAGATAAAGGCAACATAAATACAATAGAAGAGAAGTTAAGCGCAATCTGATGACTTGCTACTACGTTTGCGCCCAGCGGGGCTAAGAATAACGCGATGATGGCAAATAGACTGACTTCAAAAAAGAGTGCCATTGCAATTGGCATTCCTAATTTTGTCATTGACCACATGCTCGCTAAGTGAGGACGATAAAATTGGTCAAACGGTTTAAGTTCTTTAAAGGTTTTGTCGACCAACATATAAATAATCATGGCGGCTAGCATTGCCCAAAAGACAAGTGCAGTAGCAACTCCACAACCGGCACCACCCATTGCAGGAATACCAAAGCCACCATAAATGAACACATAGTTGGCAGGTATATTGACAGCTAAACCAATAAAACCAATCACCATGGTTGGCATAGTATATGAAATTCCCTCACTGCAACCGCGTAGTACTTGATACAACACAAAGGGCATTGCTCCCCATAAAATAGCATCTATATATCCAACAGTTAAGCCATGTAATTTAGGGTCTAAATGCATTAAATCCAGTAAATAAGTGGAAGATGCTAGAAAGAACATCACACCAATACCACCAATTATGGCAATATATCCAGCCTGAAACAGTATTGCAGGAATGGCTTGTTGATTATTTGCGCCATGATGTTGAGCAAATACAGGCGTAAAAGACATGAGCAAGCCTTGAACAAATAAGATTGCAGGTAACCAAAGACTGGTCCCCACTGCTACAGCAGCCATATCAACTGCACTGACGCGGCCGGCCATAACTGTGTCAATGAAGCCCATCATGGTTTGAGTAACTTGAGCAATCAGAACTGGAAGCGCTAATTTTATCAAGCGTGATATTTGAAACCCTGTATTATTCATTAAAAAACCTATAACGGAACGAGAGAATTATGTTTACTGGTATAGTTCAAGCCACTTGTGAAGTGGTATCAATTAACAATGCTACAGGCCTTAAAACCTTTGAAGTCGCTATGACACCAGCATTAACACAAGGATTAGTAACAGGTGCAAGCGTAGCCAATAATGGTGTTTGCCTTACTGTAACCAAGATACTAAATGATAAGGTTTTTTTCGATGTAATGGAAGAAACATTAGCCATAACTAACTTAGGTAATACCAGTGTTGGCGATAAGGTTAATATAGAGCGCTCCTTAACTTTTGGGACAGAAATTGGTGGGCATATTTTATCTGGCCATGTGCACACTTTAGCCACGGTTAAAAATGTGAGTAATACTGCCGAGCATTACAATATCGAGCTTCAAGTAGATACACAGTGGATGAACTATATTTTCTATAAAGGATTTGTGGGGATTAATGGTTGTAGTTTAACCGTAGGAAAGGTCAATGACAGTGGCTTTATACTGCATTTAATCCCAGAAACCTTAAAGTTGACCAATTTAGATCATTACCGCATTGGCGATAAGATTAATATCGAAATAGACAGCCAAACCCAAGTTATTGTTGATACGGTAGAGCGGATTTTAGCTAAAAAGCAACTCGCATAAATAGCCCATTGTAATTATCAGTCTTAAAGGCCTGCTCTATAGCTTAAGTAGGCCGTGTCTAACTAATAAACCTGTTCATCATCAGAATCGATATGAAGCTCTATTGTTCTGCGATTATCATCAAGATGCATTCTAATGTGTATTGGGTTGCAGCATATACGGCAGTCGTCATAATATTCTTGATCGCCTGAACTGGCATCTAAAATGACATATTGATTGTGTCCACAATGGGGACAGCAGATAGTATGCGAAAGTAGTCTCATTATTAATACTCCTCACAGACAAGATATCAATAAGTATAGTGAGCATTTTATATTTTGGTTCATCCCTAAGAATGATTCTATTTAGTGAGAATTATATTCATCTTTTATTGATTTATAATTAACAAAATCAGCATAATCTTTAGTAATCAATGACTTTTTGAGTGAACAATATTCATCAGATATGATTTACAGCACTCTCTTTCATCTGTAAAAGGTATCTCATTTCAAAACGATATTTATTCGTGCTACTTCTATTAATGAAGCATTGCGTTGTTAAAACATATCGACCCGCATAAACCGAAAAAATTATCATTAATTCATCATTGGGTAGTTGCGCGATAATCCGCTTATCGCATAAAATAGAGGCTTACGTTTTTGGGTAACTAAGACTCCTGTACTGTCTTGATTTCATTAACGTGTTTCTCGTTCAAATAGAACATACTTAATTACCATGTGGCCCTACGTGTGGGTCACCACTGGAAAAGGAAATTTCATGCCTATTATTACACTGCCTGATGGTAGCAAACGTGAGTTTGCAGATCCCGTATCAACTCTTGATGTTGCATTAGACATCGGCCCTGGTTTAGCTAAAGCGTGTATTGCTGGCCGTGTAAACGGTGAGCTAAAAGATGCAACGGACTTAATCATTGTAGATTCAGAGTTAGCTATTATTACGGCTAAAGACGAAGAGGGTGTTGAAATCCTTCGCCATTCTTGTGCACATTTATTAGGTCACGCGATCAAACAAATGTGGCCAGAAACTAAAATGGCGATCGGGCCAGTAATTGATAACGGATTCTATTACGATATCGATTTAGACCATAAGCTAACGCATGAGGATATTGAAGCCTTAGAAAAGCGTATGCTGACTTTGGCTAAAACTAATTACGATGTCGTCAAAAAAGTAGTCTCTTGGCAAGAAGCTCGTGATGCATTTAGCGAACGTGGCGAAGAATACAAAATTGCCATTCTTGATGAAAACATCAGTAAAGACGCAACGCCTGCGCTTTATAACCACGAAGAATACATTGATATGTGTCGTGGTCCACATGTGCCAAACATGCGTTTTTGTCAGAACTTTAAATTAATGAGTGTCGCAGGTGCTTATTGGCGTGGTAATTCAGACAATAAGATGCTGCAGCGTATATACGGTACAGCATGGGCTGACAAAAAAGCCCTTAAAACCCATTTAGTCCGCTTAGAAGAAGCAGCTAAACGCGATCACCGTAAAATTGGCAAGCAATTAGATTTGTATCATATGCAAGAAGAGGCACCAGGAATGGTGTTTTGGCATAACGATGGCTGGAGCATATTTTTAGAGCTCGAAAAATTCATTCGTCAAAAGCTAGGTCAATACACTTATCAAGAAGTGAAAGGCCCACTAATGATGGACCGAGTGTTATGGGAGCGTTCTGGCCACTGGGATAAGTACGCAGAAGCGATGTTCACTACTAAAAGTGAAAACCGTGAGTACGCAATTAAACCAATGAACTGCCCTGGTCATGTACAGATTTTCAATCAAGGATTAAAATCATATCGTGACCTACCGTTACGTATGGCAGAATTTGGTTGTTGTCATCGTAATGAGCCATCAGGTTCGCTTCACGGTCTAATGCGCGTACGTGGCTTTACTCAAGACGACGCTCATGTTTTCTGTACTGATGATCAAGTGCAACAAGAAGTCAGTGCATGTATCCAAATGGTATATGACACATATGCGACATTTGGTTTCGACAACATCGTGGTTAAACTGTCAACGCGTCCTGAAAAACGTATTGGCGATGATGACATGTGGGACCGAGCTGAAGACGCTTTAAAGCAAGCACTGGCCAATAAAAATATTAAATTTGAAATATTACCGGGTGAAGGCGCGTTTTATGGCCCGAAAATCGAATTTACTTTGCATGACTGTTTAGATCGTGCATGGCAATGTGGTACAGTACAACTCGATTATGCATTACCGACTCGTTTAGGTGCCACTTACGTCGCAGAAGACAACAGTCGCCAGACGCCAGTAATGATCCATCGTGCTATTTTAGGTTCTTTAGAACGTTTCATAGGTATATTGATAGAAGAATACGCCGGTAAATTTCCAACATGGCTTGCTCCGATGCAAGTGGTTGTGATGAATATTACCGATAAACAAGCTGATTATGTTGAAGAAATCGTTAAATTCTTCAAAGAACAGGGTATTCGAGCATCTTTTGACTTGAGGAATGAGAAAATAGGCTTTAAAATACGCGAACACACTCTAAGACGTGTGCCTTATTTATTGGTCGTTGGTGATCAAGAAATGGAAAATAAGGAAGTAGCGGTGCGTACACGTGACGGTATCGATTTAGGCAAGTTAAAACTAGAAGATTTCGCCGCGATGATACGTCAACAGATTTCGCTCCGTAGTCTCAAATTGTTGGAGGAATAGGTCATAAAGATCAAAAGAACAGCAGGGCGACAGCCAGCCCCTAATAGAATCAATGATGAAATCACTGGTGTACCTGAAGTCCGTTTATCAGGTTTAGATGGTGAGCCAATTGGTATATTAACTATAAAAGACGCTCAGATCGTTGCAGATGAAGCCGGAGTTGATCTTGTAGAGATCAGTCCCAATGCTGAGCCTCCTGTCTGTCGCATAATGGACTACGGTAAGTTCCTTTTTGATAAAGCGAAAGCTCAAAAGGAACAAAAGAAGAAGCAGAAACAGGTCCAGGTTAAGGAAATTAAATTCCGTCCTGGTACTGATGAAAACGACTATCAGGTAAAACTACGCAACCTGATTCGTTTTCTAGAAGATGGTGACAAAGCGAAAGTTACGCTGCGTTTCCGTGGTCGCGAAATGGCACACCAAAACCTAGGTATGGATCTTTTGAACCGTATCAAGGCTGATTTGGAAGAGTATGCGGTTGTCGAATCTTTCCCGAAAATGGAAGGTCGTCAAGCAATTATGGTGCTAGCACCTAAAAAGAAATAGTAGGGCAACCTAAAGTAGCAAAAGTCTCTCGAGGCTTTTGCTCGCCTTACGTTTATTAACGTCCCAATGCGGAGTTTTAGAAATGCCTAAAATGAAAACAGACAAGGGTGTTGCGAAGCGTTTTAAGAAAACCGCTAATGGTTTCAAGCGCAAGCAAGCACACTTACGTCACATTTTGACCAAGAAAAGCACTAAGCGTAAGCGTCACTTACGTGCTAAATGTTTAGTTGCTAAATCTGACGTTCCAGCAATCGCGCGTCAACTACCATACGCTTAATTTAGGAGATAAAAAATGCCAAGAGTTAAGCGTGGTGTAACCGCACGTGCTCGTCACAAGAAAGTTTTAAAATTAGCTAAAGGTTATTATGGCGCTCGTAGCCGTACTTACCGTGTTGCTGTTCAGGCAGTAACTAAAGCTGGTCAATATGCTTACCGTGACCGTCGTCAGAAAAAACGTCAATTCCGTCAGTTATGGATTGCACGTATTAATGCAGCGTCTCGTCAAAATGGTCTGTCTTACAGCCGTTTCATTAACGGCTTGAAAAAGGCGTCTATTGAAATCGATCGTAAGATTTTGGCTGACATCGCTGTTTTCGACAAAGTTGTTTTTGCAATTTTAGTTGAAAAAGCAAAAGAAGCGTTAAACTAAGTAATTAGTTTATTGCTTAAAAAGAGGAACCTTCGGGTTCCTTTTTTTATGTCTTTGTATCGCAATCTTTAAGCACAATATCGGTAGTACGAGCCACGGTAATCAATGTTATTGCTATTTGATATCTGCTACTAGTACAGAGCATACCTATAATGTATCGGTAAACTATCGAAACTTAAGTTAGCTGAGCGACATGGTTTATTGAAGTGATAGTAAAATGAACATAATTTTGAAGAATATCTCATTTATAATCAAATTTATGGCAACTATCAAAAGTCTCACTACTCACCACTGGTATACAGTGGTATAACTAAATAAATTTTGTCCATTCACTTCACTTAGGATAGTAGTAATGATCTTTTCTCAAGTCACACTTGCTCCAGCAGATCCCATTTTAGGCTTAACCGATGCATTTAAAGCAGATGTTCGCCCTCACAAAGTTAACTTAGGGGTCGGTATTTATAAAGATGAAGCAGGGCAAACACCTATTTTATCTTGTGTAAAAAAAGCTGAAGCTATATTACTTGAGACCGAAAAGAGCAAAAACTATCTCGGAATTGAAGGTGTACAAGCTTACAACCAAGCGGTTCAAAAATTATTATTTGGTGAACAGAGCTCTATTATTGCAAATAAACGCGCTGTTACTGCACAGGCTCCTGGCGGAACAGGTTCATTACGCGTGGCTTCTGAATTCCTGGTCCGTAATACGGGATCAACAACGATTTGGGTAAGTAACCCTACTTGGGCGAATCACCAGAACATTTTTGAAACAGCAGGATTAACGGTTAAAGAATATCGCTACTACAAAGCTGAAACTAATGATTTGGATTTTGCTGCTATGCTCGCTGATTTGGCGAATGCGAATGCAGGAGATGTAGTGTTGCTTCATGGCTGTTGTCATAACCCAACAGGTATCGATTTATCGATTGAGCAGTGGAAGCAAGTTGCAAATATTTGTTTAGAGAAATCATTGCTGCCGTTATTTGATTTTGCTTACCAAGGCTTTGGTGCAGGTATCGACGAAGATGCACAAGGTTTACGTGCAGTGGCGGCCGTAGTTCCAGAGTTATTAATTGCTAATTCATTTTCTAAAAACTTTGGTTTGTATAACGAGCGAGTTGGTGCTGTGACTATCGTTGCTGAAGATCAAGATGATGCCATTAGAAGTTTTAGCCAAATTAAGAAAACAATTCGTGCCAATTATTCTAACCCTCCGGCACACGGTGGCTTAATTGTGAGTACAATTTTAGCTGATGCTTCACTGCATCAAGAATGGCAAGCAGAGTTAACGTCAATGCGTGAACGTATTGCAGAGATGCGCGGCTTGTTTGTTGCAAGTCTAAAAGCTGAAGGTGTCGAACAAGATTTTAGTTTTATTTCTCGTCAAAATGGTATGTTTAGTTTTTCTGGTTTAACTAAAAGCCAAGTAGCACGCCTAAAAGATGAGTTCGCGATTTATATTGTCGGTTCTGGTCGTATTAGTGTTGCCGGATTAACCAAAAATAACATGCCAGCAGTTTGTAAGGCTATTGCTCAAGTGATCTTGTCTTAGATTGTGGTATAGCGATAAAAAGGTTGCGCCATGCAGCCTTTTTTATTACCTATTATATGACTCACTGATGATTAACATTACCTAGCGGTTATGGTTAAACCATAACCGCGTTTATTTATAGATTATTTATAGTTAAATTTTTTAGCTAATGCCGAGGACTTAACTAAAGTAGTAAGGAATTTTACAATGCCCTTATGACTAATACGCTGTTAACTAAATAGAGGCAGGTTATTTAGTTAATACCGCTATAACGATATTCAGTCAAATCAATCGGTTTACTATGCAAGCTGCAAACTTGGCTAATCGCTTCAGCTAATGCCATTTTGTCATGTAATCCTGGATGGTGTTGGCTGACTAACGGAAAGTGATTAAAGCGAACGCCGTTGATCGCAGAGTAAGCGAGCTTAATCTCATTTCCATGTTGGATAACATCGGCAATAACTTCTTTACCTATAACTTGGTTAAACCAAGCAATTTTATCAGGGCGAGATCGTGAACGTTTTTCAATCAATTTAACATAAGGTTTGACGTTAACATCTCGCTATGATCTTATACTCCCTTTTTTTGGGAGCACACCATGCATATTGACCACTTCAAAGAGAATTTCCAAACAATAACAGACCAGCGTCAAGGGGCTAAAGTGACCTATTGCCTTTTTGAGGTACTGTTTGGTTCGCTATGTGCCGTTATCGCAGGCGCTAAAGGCTGGTTTGATATTCGCGAATACATTCTTGGGCATCATGATTGGTTTAAAAACAACAAACTATTCGTGAACGGCATTCCCGCTGATGACACGATTGCTCGTATCATATCAACCATTGAACCTGAGCAGTTTCACCAATGTTTTATCAATTGGATGTCTTCGATACACACCCTTACTGAAGGCCAAGTTATTGCTATTGATGGAAAAACGCTTCGAGGGTCATACAATCGTGAAGATAGAGCCAGTACCATACACATGATTAGTGCCTACGCTTCCTCAAACAAATTAGTGCTTGGTCAGCTTAAAACAGAACAAAAAAGCAATGAGATAACCGCCATTCCTGAGTTGATAAAGATGTTAGATATCAAAGGGGCGTTAGTGACTATCGATGCGATGGCTTGTCAAACAAAGATAGCCAAAACCATTGTGGACCAAGGGGGTGACTATCTGCTTGCCGTTAAAAGTAACCAGGGAAAGCTACGCGAAGCGATAGTACAAGCCTTCGCTTTCCAGCGAGCTAACAATACGGACAAATCAGTGATTGAACACGGTCACGGACGTACTGAGTGTCGCCAGTGCTATGTTATTGATAGTAAAAACTTACTCGGTGACTTTTCAAAGTGGAAGGGGCTAAAAAATATCGTTATGGTTGAAAGTTGTCGCCTTGAGAAAGGAAAGCCAATCGAGCTTGAGTATCGTTATTACATCAGTTCTAAAGAGTTAAGTGCCGAACAAGCAGCGATAGCCGTTCGAGAACATTGGGGCATCGAATCGATGCACTGGGTGCTTGATGTCAGTATGAGTGAGGATGCATGTCAAATATACAACGCTCATGGGGCGGAAAATCTGTCATGCCTGCGTCATATGAGTTTGAATATGTTACGTGCAGAGCCGACGAAGATAAGCATTGTTGGAAAACAAAAGCGATGCATGATGAATCCATCGATGCTTGAAGCAGTATTAAAGACTGGATTTAGTGGTTCGGTTAAAAATTAAACACTCATGCGGTGGCCCTGGCAATTTTATCCTCAATACTAAAGGTGCTAGCGGGTGAATATTCCGCTGTTAAATTATCAATCAGCATCACATGCGCGTTTGATTCACGAATACTCTTGGCTATTTGTGGCAGTAATAATGGCGGCAATATGCTGGTTAAAAAACTGCCGGGACCGATGATGATTAAATCAGCTTCAGCCAGTGCAATACAGGCTTCTGAGGTAGCTTCAACTTCGGGCTCTAATAATAATGCAATCGGTGCTTCAGTCATGCCATCAACATTAAGTTCACCAAATACTTTATTACCACAATGCGTTAGCGCAACAAGATGAGTCGAAGCTTCAGACATAGGAATAATTTGCGTCTCAATTTTAAGTAGGCCACGAATTAAATTAACTGCTTCAAGTGGTCTAACACATAGTTGATCAAGCGCATGCAAAACAACGTTGCCTAAATTATGACCCGAGAGTTCATTATTACCAGTAAAACGGTGATCAAATAACATAGATCCAAGTGATGGTCTATGAGCTAAGTGGGAAAGGCAATTCCGTAGATCTCCCCAAGCAATCGTTTGTTGGTCCTGCCTTAGTCGACCGGTAGACCCTCCATTATCAGTCGTTGCCACGATCCCGGTTAATCTTGGTCCTAAAAAAGATAATGCGGCTAGAATACGGCCTAATCCATGTCCGCCACCTATGGCTACCACATGATGATAATTATTGAGTTTTTGATTCAACATCATTAGATCTCAAGTCCTTGAGTCGTTGAACAAGACGATACACAGCCGATAAAAGACTGCCCAGATATCACATTCTATCGATTTTAACTGTATATAGTCATTAAAGTGTAATTATTTTAATGTTTTTCAGCTCATAGCCTGAACAACCGTGATCCATAGCCGATAAGGACTTTATTCACAAAAGCAGTTTGCTGTATCCTATCTGTCTTTAAGGTTATAATTACCAAGATTAATAAGTTAGAAATGAATTTTAGATAAGGCAGGTACTATTGAAAATAGGCAATATAGGTCAAGTGACATTTGCGTTAGGCTTAGCCGTATTTGCATTGTTGGCATTGAGACTATTTATCATTCCTAATACGACTCAAGTATCAGTATCGGGTCAGCTTAATTATATAGATCTTGGTGAGGTACCGGTCTTTGCTGAGATAGACGATATAGCCACAAAAAAACAAACGTTCTTTGATTACTTACGACCGGTTATTGAAGCTCAAAATCAAATTATTATTCACGAACGTCAATTTTTATTAGCAGCAATCGAACAAATCGATAATGGTTTAGGATTAAGTGAGCCTGATAATGATAGGCTGAAATCGATTCTAGACAAATATCAATATGATATTAAATCATTCACTCGCTATACCTTAATGCCGTTATTAAAGCGCATCGATATCATTCCAGTTGAGATGGTATTGGTACAAGCTGCCACCGAAAGTGGTTGGGGGAGTTCTCGTTTTGCTATCGACGGATTTAATTTTTTTGGTCAATGGTGTTTTACCGATGGATGTGGATTAGTACCATTCTCAAGAGGTGATGGCAAGAATCATGAAGTTGCAGTATTTGATTCACCTAAAGACTCGATTATTGCCTACATGATTAACTTAAATACCCATTCTGCATATAAATTATTTCGTTCTATTCGTGCCGATTTACGGGCTCAGAAAATTAGACCCACTGCTGAGAGATTAGTTTATGGATTAATTAATTATTCAGAACGAAGAGATCAATACATTGATGAATTACTCGAAATGCTTAAACACAATAAGCCATATTTACAAGGAAACAACGCGAATGCGTAATCGTACGCTAGTGAACGGATTTATTTTTATATCGACTATTTTTATGGTTAGTAATAGTTTAGCTGAAACCGTTTCTTTAGAGTATAACGGTTTTTATGATCGATTAAAGCAAGTGAACAAGCAAAGCTATCCATTGGTTGAGTTGGCCTTTAGTGTTCCTATTACTCCTGATTGCACCATAGTATCTGGCAGTATCACGACCGAAAAAGAACAGTTTCCACTAACGTATACCAAGCAACAACGATTATTTATTCCTTATGATCCACAGCTAAAATCTGACCGAGGTTTAGTCAATATTAATGTTATGGGTGCAGCTAATCAATGTGGTATAGCCATGCAGGTTCGAGCTAAAGAAACAAAACTGCAGTTTACTCAAGCAGAGCTACAAGCCTTAACAAATGATATGAATAATCTACTTGATGGATTGCAAGGTTTCCCGATGAAGTATTTTCGCAAACCGATTAATGGATTAACGTTTGATTTTGCTAAAACGCAAAACGAAATCATAAAGGTCGTTATTGATAATGTAGAAACTATTGCTGGCGAAGAATTTACTTTAACAATTGAACAAATCAATCAACTGAAACAAATTTCATTTACTCAAAAACCTAGTGTAATAAGTCCTTTGGTAATGAATTAATAGTTACAAATAATAAGCACCCAGTAATAATAAAGGCGTTGATATCAACGCCTTTATTGATCTATTACTATTATAATAACGTTATTATGGTTTAAACGTCGCAACCACATCGATTCTATTACTGATGTCTAAATTAATATGACCATTATTATTGATATCAACAAAATCAAACGCAGGCAAATCAGCATCTGCAACATCACCAGTATTAATCACATCGGGATTTCGTTTTAGTGATACAAAATCAAACTGTTCACGATCTACCCCCTGTGAAGGAGATGTACTTTGCATTGCCGTAAAAATTGTTTCTAGACGACCCGGATGTTGTTTATCCCACATCTGCAGCATGTCTTTAACAGCGCCACGTTTTAAGTTTTCTTGCGAGCCACACAAGTTACAAGGAATGATAGGAAATGATTTTAATGTCGAATATTCCTCAATATCTTTTTCACGACAATAAGCCAACGGACGGATCACTATATTGGCCCCATCGTCAGATAAGAGTTTCGGTGGCATCGCTTTTTGTTTACCAGCAAAAAACATATTTAAAAATAAGGTTTCGATAATATCGTCACGATGATGGCCTAATGCAATTTTAGTTGCACCTATGTGTTGGGCAAAACCATAAAGAGTACCGCGACGTAGGCGAGAACAGAGTGAACATGTCGTTTTACCTTCGGGGATTTTTTCTTTGACAATGGAGTAAGTATCTTTTTCAAGAATATGATAAGCAACACCCAACTCATCTAAGTAGGCTGGTAAAACATGTTCAGGAAAACCAGGTTGTTTTTGGTCGAGGTTAACAGCTACAATTTCAAATTTAATTGGAGCACGTTGTTGAAGGTTTAATAAAATATCCAGCATGGTGTAACTGTCTTTACCGCCAGAAAGGCAGCACATAACACGATCACCGTCTTCGATCATATTGTAATCTGCAATCGCTGAACCTACGTCATGTCGTAGACGTTTTTGCAGTTTCTTAATACGAGTACTATTATTTTTAGAGAGGGTATCAACTTCAACTTCAGACATAAAAAATGCGCCCAGTAACCAAGTGTTTCAGGGCGCGTATTATTCCAGTATTCGAGGTCAGGGTAAAGTAGTTAACCTATTCTATTATGACTAATCTTCTAAAGGTGATTTATATCCATCAGGTTTAATCGCTAACAAGTCGCAATTAATGCTATCGATAACATGTTCCGCAGTGTTACCAATCAATGCTGCTGAAAAACCAGTACGGCCTACCGTACCCAGTACTACTAATTCTGCATCTAACTTGGTAGCCATTTCAGGAATAACATCTTCGGGTAAACCTTCTTCAACATGACAGTTTTCAAGTGGAATATTATAGGCCTGAGCTAAATATTGTACTCGTTGTTCATGCTGCATACGCACTGTGTTGTTATACACATTGGCATCAAAGTCGGGGAGTTCTATTGCTAAATTAACAGGTGTTCCAGGATAACCATTAACTAAATGTACGCTGGCAGAGAATTTTTTGGCTAAGTCGAGTGCATGATTAATGATTTTACCATTAAGTTTTTGATGATCTTCATCTTCAGATACGACATTAACCGCACAGACAATTTTACCTGCCACTGGCCAATCATGTTCTTTTACAAGTAACACCGGTACTGGAGATTTACGCATTAAATGCCAATCAGTTGGAGTAAAAATAACGGCTTTTAATTTATCGTGTTCATGTGTGCTTTTAACAATTAAGTCATAATAACCTTTCATTGCATGGTTAATCACACTTTCAAAAGGTCGGTTATGCCAAACAACTTCAGTATTAATGTTTATATTAAACTTACTAAAGCCACTTATTGCGTTCTCTAACCAAGCAACACGTTGATCAATCACGCCTTGGCGCATCGCTTCACGTTCTTGGCTAGACAAAATAGACGTCATTTCATATGAGAAGTCAAAAATCGATAAAAAAGCAGTTATTTCTGCCTGACTTTTTGACGCTAATTCAACAGCACGTGCCAAAGCGGGTTGATGATCCGTTGTAGGATTAATCACCACTAATATCTTCTTATAATCCTTCATATAACCTCCAAAGCTGTTGAGTTTTTTATTTATATTATCTATTGATAGTATTACCGTTTCCTAATAAAGAAACCATGAGATAGATCATAAAATCCGATTTAAGTAGCGATGCGAGCGTTGCCTGCCAGACGACTTAAGGTCAGATGATCAATAATAGAAATATACTTACCTTTGACTTCAATTAAGCCTGATTTTTGAAATCGGCCTAATAAGCGGCTAATAGTTTCAACCGTTAGGCCCAAATAATTACCAATATCACCACGAGTCATCGTAAGTCGAAATTCATGCGGAGAGAAACCACGATTACCAAAACGGTTAGCAAGATTATTAATAAATGCAGCTAAACGTTCTTCAGCATTTTTCTTTGACAGTAGGAGGATCATTTCTTGATCACTCATGATTTCATTACTCATCAAGCGCATAATTTGCTGACGCAATTTAGGCATAGAACCAGATAACTCATCTAAGGTATCGTAAGGGATTTCACACACCATTGAAGTTTCTAATGCTTGAGCAAAACTTTGATGACGTTGGGCATGAATGCCATCAAAACCGATAACATCTCCGGCTAGATGGAACCCAGTGATTTGCTCGTCACCTTGTTCAGTAATGGTATAGCTTTTAATGGTACCAGACCGAATTGCATACAATGACTTAAGCACGTCTCCAGATTTAAAAATAAGGTCTCCTTTTTGAATGGGTTTTTTACGTTCAATAATATTATCGAGTTTATCAATCTCATCATTATTTAACGTAAAAGGGATACACAGGGCTTCCATACTGCAGTCGTGACAGTGAATAGCACAACCGCTGGTTGATGGACTACGAGTTTTTAGCAAATCTGAAGACATACCCATTCTCAATTGGTGAAGACACTACTATGTTATACCATTCAGCACTAATAAGGTACTCCTCAACATGTGAGTCGTGCTGATAAATGAAGTGGTTAGTCTATGTAATATTAGCAACAATAAACGTATGTAAAAGAGCGGTAACGTTAATCTGCATCAACACTTTGCTGCTGTAGATAAGCACTCTAGAAATTCATTCAACCTTTAAAAGGTATTGATTTTAAACGCTAAAAAATAATGTTGTATATTAATCAGTTACTATATTTCGATTATATAGCTGACATAACCGATTAAAGGCTCCTTTGGCACTAGTTAAGTTGATTAACAGCGATGTAAAGTGTTTGTAGTCCAAATAAAACCAATAAGCCGCCACTGAACAGTCTAACAGCGCGTTTTTGTACCCATTGAGCCAAGGTTTTTGCTGCTAATCCAGCAGCAAATAGAGCCGGTAATGTGCCTAAACCAAATGCAAACATAATCAAACCACCTTGCAATGCGCTACCAGATGCAACCGACCAAGTTAACGTACTGTATACTAGCCCACAAGGTAGCCACCCCCAAACCATACCGGCCATAACGGCTTGTAATGGATGCTTTATAGGGATAAATCTGCGTGTTAACGGTTGCAAATAGCGCCATAATAATTTACCGACTTTTTCAATATGCACAATTCCAAACCATATCTGCGCAATATACAGCCCCGTTAATATCATCATTATTCCGGCAATAATCCGCAAAACGATTAAATAATTGTCGGCATCAAACAAATGGCCTAGGGCTGACACACTGCCACCGACTAAAGCTCCGGCAACGGTGTAACTAAAAATACGCCCAAGGTTATAGCTGAAAAGAAATGTCAATTGACTGCTTAAACGTGACTGGCCATTGGCGGGTATGTTTGCTGAAAAAGCGCCAATGAGCCCACCACACATACCAAAGCAATGTGCCGCGCCCATTAAGCCAACAATAAATGCGCCACCAACGTTATATTCAATCACTGTATTTACTCTGGTTTAATAAGTGAATTAGGTATTTCTACACTGGTTTTTATGGTAGAGCATTTTATTGATGAATGACTGGGAGATGTACGGTCATCAATACCGTTGGTATTAGCTGTGTTATTCGGGTTGATGTTATCGTCATCAAATAAAATCGACACACTTTGCCTGTCTAGATCATCAAATTGTTCAGACTTTACCGCCCAAAAGAAAATAGAGACAGCAATTAATACAAACAACATTGCAATAGGTATTAATACGTAAATGATACTCATAATTTTATCCTAAGAAGCCGTAAACTGTTACTCACCACAATCAGTGAACTAACAGACATGCCAATCGCGGCAATATACGGGGCTACATGTCCGGTAACTGCTAATGGCAAAATAACCATGTTATAAGCAAAAGCCCATAACAAATTTTGATGAATTATGCGCTGAGTTTGCTTAGCCACATCAATAGCATCATTAAAACGTGACAAATGATCGCCTAGTAAAATTAGGTCGGCACTATTTTTGGCAATAGCACTGCCGCTACCCATAGCAACAGATAAATTAGCACCTGCTAGTACGGGAGCATCATTAATACCATCACCAAACATGGCCACATGAGCGTGTTGTTGTAATTTATTCACTAAGGCTAGCTTACCTTGAGGCGATAAACCTGAATGAACATCTGAAATGCCGAGTTTATTTGCCAAAAACTCAACATGTCCTGAGTTATCACCACTGGCGATACTCAGAGAAATATTGGCTGCCTTTAATGCAGTTACGGTGGCTAAACTGTCGACTCTTAACTCATCAAGCATTTCAATTTTAGCGACCAATTTATTATCGACAGACAGATATATCCACTGGGTTTCAATTGCCTGTGAAGCCGCTACATTTGCGTCTGGGGTAACAAATTGAGCCGTACCAATACAAACTTGCAGCTGACCGATACTAGCGCGAATACCTAAACCAATATGATGTTCGATATTTTCAACCAAATGTTGATTATCATAAAACGAAGTAAAAGCTAAAGCGATAGGATGTAAAGAGCCTTGCTCAATTGCTGCGGCCAACGATAAGACTTGCTCTGAGGAATAGCCACCAAAGGTTTGCACATCACCAATCGATAACTGGCCGCAGGTCAGTGTGCCAGTTTTATCAAACACTACATGATTAATTTTAGTCAGCTTTTCAAAAATTCCACTTCTACGGGGAATAACGCCCAACTTAGTAAAAATAGCTGTTGCGCAGGTAACGGCTGTTGGCGTCGCCAGGGCGAGGGCACAAGGGCAGGTTGCAACTAATACCGACAAAGTAATCCAAAAAGCGTCGTCAGGAGAGATGGTTAACCAGACTAAATACGTTATTGCTGCTATAGATAATACCGTGGCGGAAAAGTAACGCGCTAAACGGTCGGCAACTAATGCAATCGCCGGCTTATTGTTTGACGCAAGCTCTTGCAGGCGAATAATTTCTGCTACCAGTTGATCTTGTCCTAATGCAATAACGCGAACCTCTAGAGGTTGCTCAATATTAATCGTTCCGGCATAAACGGTATCATTAATCTGTTTGCCTATTGGCATTTGTTCGCCGGTTAGCATGGCTTCATTGACGCTTGATAGGCCATTAACCACCTCAGCATCTGCTGCAATGACTTCACCAGGTTTGACCAAAATAATATCGCCAATGACGAGTTGTTTAGCAGCAATTTCAGTCATCTCGCCATCACGGTATAAATGCGCGGTCAAAGGCACGAGTTTATGCAAGTTACTCGAACTTACAGAGGCTTTTTGTCTGGCAGATTGTTCAAAATAACGGCCCAATAATAAAAAGAAAGTAAACATCGATACTGATTCAAAATACACTTCACCATTGCCTTGAATCGTCGCAATACAACTGGCGACATAAGCCCCCAAAATAGCGATGGAGACAGAGACATCCATATTAAGCTTGCCACTTAATAAACTCCGAAGCGCACTGAAATAAAAGGGTTGAGCAGAATACAACACCACTGGAGCGGCAAAAATTAAACTCACCCAGCGGAAATAATCGCGAAACTCGACATCTAGGTCGGTAAAGTATCCAGTATATAAGGCGAGAGCAAACATCATCACCTGCATGGTGGCAAAACCTGCAAGGCCTAGGCGGAGTAAAAATTTACGACTGTCTGCTTTTGATTGTTTTTCTTGCTCATCAACTTGGTAGGGCGCGGCTTGATAGCCAATTTTACTGATAATCTGCAAAATTTCACTGAGTTGAATAATTTGACTATCCCAACTTACCAATGCGCGTTGTGTAGTTGAGTTAACCAATACATTGGTGACACCAGCAATGGGTTTGAGTTTATGCTCAATTAACCATGCACAAGCAGCGCAGGTAATGCCGTCGATAGACAAAGAGGTCGAATCAATAGCCCCTTGTTTATGGACAAAGTCTTGCTGTACTTCAGGTAAATCATAAGCACTGTACTGCGACAATTGATCTGGTATCAAAGCAGTTTGGCGATTACCTGGCTCACTGCGAAATTGATAATAGCTGCTTAAGCCAGCATCCATAATCGCTTGCGAAACCGCCTGGCAACCTGGGCAGCACATAGGTTGTGGTTGCCCATTAATCACGGTTGTAAACTGTTCACCCGTTAGCACCGGCTCATTGCAATGAAAGCAAGATGTCATCTATTTATACCAGCTTAATTAAATATG
Organism: Shewanella livingstonensis; assembly: GCF_003855395.1. NCBI lineage: Bacteria > Pseudomonadati > Pseudomonadota > Gammaproteobacteria > Alteromonadales > Shewanellaceae > Shewanella > Shewanella livingstonensis. The sequence continues at coordinate 2,681,480 of NZ_CP034015.1, forward strand.
TCATCATTCAAAGACTTAATCGATTTACTATTAATTTAGCCAATATTCAACGTCATCTTTAATATCAATACGTTGTTGTATACGCCACTTAGCATCAAATCCTTCTATGCGCACTTCCCAAGGGCCGGTAATCGCAGCATCTAATGGGATGTGATAAACATAATTAGCGTCTGCTGTGGCATTTAAGCTGAAATCTTTTTCTTCAATCGTCGGATGATAAAACTGAACATTCAATGCAGCACGATATTCAGGACCACCTTGTTGAGTGATTTTTAATTCTTGATCGGCAACAGTCACTAAAAATTTCATGCCAATTTGTTGAGCGTATTTTATCTTACGCAAATCCATGTTAATGGCTTTACCTTCTTTATAATAATCTTCAGCAACTAATGAGTCTGAATTATCTAAAGCAATCTTTAATGTAGTTAAACTAGCGATAACCGCACACATTGGCAAAATGATTAAAAACCATGGCCAAAACTGCTTATACCAAGGGAGTTGATCCGACATAATACGTCCTAAAATGGTGGTAATAATTCGGGGGACATTTTACCCCGTTATGGCTTAATAATCACTTAAAAAAAAGGCCTCGATAATCTCGAGGCCTTGATGTTACTTATAAGTAACTATTTGTTTGATAAGCTATAAACATAAGCTGTAATGACGTGAACTTTCTCTTCTCCGAGAATGTCTTTCCATGCTGGCATAACACCTGCGCGGCCATTAATGATCGATTCTGCAATCACACCACGACTTCCGCCGTACAACCAAACATTATCTGTCAAGTTAGGCGAACCCATGAACTTGTTGCCTTTTGCATCCATACCATGGCATGCAAAACAACCTTTCATAAATGAACCTTGGCCTTGAGCAGCTAACGCTTCGTCATGTTCACCACCAGATAGTTTTATCACGTATTCAGCTAGACCTTTAATCTCGCTGTCTTCGATAGGTAAACCACCTTTTGGCGGCATCATGCCGTTACGACCGTTCATCAGAGTAGTTTTAATCGTGGCTAAATCACCACCATATAACCAATCGTCATCAGTAAGGTTAGGGAAGCCCTTAGAACCACGAGCATCAGAACCATGACATTGTGAGCAGTTTTGTAAAAATAAACGTCCGCCCACTTTTAATGCTTCAGGATCTTTCACTAACTCTTCTAACGGAGTCGCTAAATAGGCCGCAAAAATTGGACCGTATTTTTCGTCAGCATGAGCCACTTCGCGGTCATACTGAGACAAACGGTTTTCATTTTTTGCTGCTTCAAGCGCTGCAGCTGAGTCAACTTTAATGCCTTTGTCAGTACCAATACTTTGGTTAGAGCTTGTCCAACCAAACAGACCTTTGTAGTTACCTAGGCCTGGATATAGAGCTAAATAGATCACACCGAATACGATGGTTAAATAGAACATGTACGCCCACCACTTTGGTAGTGGGTTGTTCAGTTCTTCAATACCATCAAAACTGTGGCCCATTGATTTACCTTCTTCTACACCGGTGTAATTATTATTAACCAGTTTAAGAAGGATAAAACAACCAGCAATGACCACAATCGTCAGTACAGAAATCCAAATGCTCCAGAAGTTACTCATAATCATTACTTCTGATCTCCCGAGTCTTTTGACATTTTTGCAAGTTCATCTTCTGTAAACACTAAGTTAGCCGCTTCGTCAAACTTTGACTTGCTATGCTTACTGTATGCCCAGAAAAATATGCCTACAAAAGTCACCATAACAACTATGGTTAAAATACCTTGAAAAGTACCATAATCCATTATTGCCTCCTATTTGAGTGCGTGACCCAAAGATTGCAAATAAGCGATCAGTGCCTGCATTTCAGTTTTGCCTTCAACCGCTTTTTGAGCGCCGGCGACTTCTTCATCTGTGTAAAGGTCATTACCTTCTTTACCACCACCTTTATAACCACCTTTATGGAGATTACGCAGAATAGTCATCTTGTCACCAGTGAGTACACCGTCTAGTTTATTCTCGGCTAACCAAGGAAAACCAGGCATGTTTGACTGCGGTACAACATCACGAGGATTAAGTAAATGCACTTCATGCCATCTATCGCTGTAACGTCCACCAACACGCGCTAAGTCAGGACCAGTACGCTTAGAACCCCATTGGAATGGATGATCCCAAACAGACTCACCCGCAACAGAATAATGACCATAACGTTCTGTTTCAGCACGTAAAGGACGGATCATTTGGCTGTGACAGTTGTAACAACCTTCACGAACATAAATATCACGACCTTCAATCTGTAGCGCTGTATAAGGAATAAGACCTTCAACAGGTTCAGTGGTGTCTTTTTGAAATATCAGTGGGGTAATCTGCACTAAACCACCAAAACTAATGGCGATAACCGTGAAGATAGCAAGCAGACCAACATTTTTTTCAATTAATTCATGATTAAATTTCATCGAATCTGCTCCTTAAGCTTCTGCAATAGCAGGTAATGTATCTTTAGGTGCTTTAACGGTACGAATAACGTTATAAGCCATAAGGAACATACCCGTTAAGAAGAAACAACCACCTATAAAGCGTACAAAGTAGAATGGATATGAGGCTTCTAAACTCTCAACGAAACTATACGTTAGTGTTCCATCAGAGTTAACCGCACGCCACATAAGACCTTGCATAACACCCGAAATCCACATACTAACGATATACAACACAGTACCGATAGTGGCTAACCAGAAATGAACGTTAACCAGCTTCATGCTGTACATACGACCATGACCGAATAATATTGGAATTAAGTGATATAAAGAACCAATAGACACCATTGCAACCCAGCCTAGCGCGCCAGAGTGAACGTGACCAATAGTCCAGTCGGTATAATGAGATAATGCATTTACCGTTTTAATTGCCATCATTGGGCCTTCGAAGGTAGACATACCATAGAAAGACAGTGAAACAACTAAGAAACGTAAAACAGGGTCTGTACGAAGCTTATGCCACGCACCAGACAAGGTCATAATACCGTTAATCATACCGCCCCAAGAAGGCGCAAATAAGATTAATGACATTACCATGCCTAAAGACTGAGTCCAGTCAGGAAGGGCAGTGTAATGTAAGTGGTGAGGACCAGCCCAAATGTATAGCGCGATCAATGCCCAAAAATGCACAATTGATAAGCGATATGAATACACTGGGCGACCAGCTTGCTTAGGCACGAAGTAATACATCATCCCCAAGAAACCAGCAGTAAGTAAGAAGCCTACCGCATTATGACCGTACCACCACTGAACCATCGCATCGACCGCACCGGAGTACAGTGAGTAAGACTTAAACAAGCTTACTGGTACTGCCATTGAGTTAACAATGTGAAGTACTGCAACAGTAATGATAAAGGCACCAAAGAACCAGTTCGCCACATAAATATGGGAGGTTGTTCGTTTAGCGATTGTGCCAAAAAAGACAATTGCATAGCTAATCCAAATAATCGCAATTGCGATATCGATAGGCCATTCTAATTCTGCATACTCTTTCGCCTGGGTGAAACCCATTGGTAGAGTAATAGCAGCTGCAATAATAACGGCTTGCCAACCCCAAAACGTAAATGCGGCTAATTTAGGCGCAAATAGGCGGACTTGACAAGTGCGTTGCACAACATAGTAGGATGTAGCGAAAAGAGCTGATGTTCCGAACGCGAAAATCACCGCATTGGTATGTAATGGTCGTAAACGACTGTACGTTAACCAAGGAGTGTCGAAGTTCAGTTGTGGCCAGATTAACTGAGCCGCAATCAATACGCCTACTGACATGCCAAAGATTCCCCACAAAACTGTGGTTAGTGCGAATTGGCGGACAATAGTGTAGTTGTAATCAGCGCCTGTAGACTGGGAATGGTTCATCATAATGCTTCCACGGCTTATTACTTATACTTTTAATATTTAGTAAAGCGAACTTTACCTGTTAGATTGACATGGGCTAATAAAAGTAGCTTTTTAAGCTATTTTTAAGGCCATTTGTCAAGGTGTTACCTCATGTTAACTCTCTCTAGCACGAGGCGGTGTAATGATACTTGAGCTAAGTCAAAAAAGATACTTCACAAAAGATATCAAAGTTGATCTAGATCAATCTCTGGAAGATAATGTTACTAACTCAACCATAAAGGTTAAAAATCGTGCACAAAATTATCCAAATTTTTATTTTACACTTTTTCTTAATGTTTTTAATAGCCTGTGACAGACCAGAAACGCAAGAAAACAAAGATTTAGGTATTGATACCAGTTTATGTCAATTTTCTGCAGGAGAATGTTATCAAAATGTAGCCGACTTAAAAGTTGGTTTACTGATTGATCCCGTCAATACTCCTAGCGAAAAACCATTAATAGTTACGCTTAACAGCAATCAAGCGATCACAAATATTTCAATGAGAATAGAAGGGCGCGATATGTTTATGGGCGTTATACCCGTTTCATTGTCCCTAATAAAAGATAATGCTTATCAAGGTGCATTAATTTTTGGCTCATGCAGCAGTAATTATATGGTATGGCGAGTATTTGTGTCATTTGATTACCAACAACGACCACGAACATTAATGTTCGATTTCTTAGCTGATAACGAAAAATTATAAAATAGGTCATAAGAAAAACCTCAATTAACCATTCCTCTGCAGGCTAGGGCAGAGGTAAACTCAAATAGGCTTAGCTGTTTTATAGCGTAATTATTATCACCTTAGATTAATCTCTATCCCTATAATAATGTTGCTACCATCATATTTAATGTCATCAAAATATGACAATCTGTGTCACATTTTCTTCAAAGTAAACATCGTTTTTAATCACGATAAAGCTGCAAACAGATAATCTGCATAATTTTGTTCATGTCATATCATGATCAACCGCACAGAAGTGCTGCTACGCCCAACAATGCAATTGATAACTATTCTCATTAATGTATCATTAACCCATAACACTCAACTAAACATGTTGAGTAGGGGATATACAGCAATGTAAGCCGAGGTATTTGTGTCATCAACATATATATATGAAATTAGCACTTACTAGGCATTGCGATAAACAAGGAGCAAACATGAACAGATTAAATGTATCTATTGATGCAGATAAAGTAGCCCAATTAATCAAAGCAGGTCATTTATGTGCAGCAGATCTGCAATGTTTAGATAGGGCGAGTAAACAAACGGTTTGGCAATTATGTCTATGGAGTTGCCAAAAAAGGTCTACATGCAACAATAAGCAATGCCAACAACCGTATAAGTTACTAAACGCAGCAGATCATTGCATACAACAGTTTATATCAGACCAGGATATAGCCGTAACAACATATATAAATGGCATGAATTCAAAACGTATAGTTAACATCAGCAAGCTTGATGCCGATAAATAACATTATCGGCATCAGCCAAAAAACAGTATAATAAAGTAATATAATCAATAACCTATATTTACCCCTATGCCCAATATTATGCTTGATGAACTACCGCCAGTATTGCCACTATTTGATGCGCCAGAGTATGTTTTACAGGGTAATGCTTACGTAAATCAGTATATTACTAGAATTTCTATTGAAAAGGTGGCCGATGCAGGGCTCATTATAGAGCACTGTTCTGATTGGTTATTTGAACAAAAGCAGTCTGAAAATAACTATAAAGCCTATCGAAGTGAATTGACCACATATCTACATTGGTGTTTTGACGTCGTCGCATTATCGCCAATTTCCGTAACGCGCAAAGACATCGCCAAATACATCGATTACTGCCAATCACCGCCAATAGCATTAATAGGTTATTTCAATGTCGCACAGTTTAAACTCGATAAAACCGCTAATGAACGAGCACCAAATCCACAATGGCGACCGTTTATTGGTAAAAAACACCTTGGGAAATGCCTGCCATATCAACTCAGTGATAATGCACTAAAGACTAAAGTCGCCATATTATCATCATTTTATGGTTACTTAATTAGTGAAGAATACACCGAGCGAAATCCAGCTCAGTTATGGTTAAAGCACAGTCGGTTTGCCATAAAACGCAAATTCACCATAGATGAAGACAACAATCATCATGCTTTTACCGAACTTCAATGGTCTTATGTTATTAGCACCGTTAGCCAGTTAGCGATTGCCCAACCAGAGCAACATCAACGCAGCTTATTTTTAATTACACTATTATATAGCTGCTATTTACGTATCTCTGAAATCAGTGCACGCGCAGGTTATGCGCCAATCATGAGCCAGTTTAGACAAGATCCACATTCTGGTGTCTGGTATTTTCACGTGCCATTTTCTAAAAGCGGCAAAGCCCGCAATATTGCAATCTCAAAAGCATTACTGGCAGGCTTAGTTGATTATCGACGATTTCTACACTTGAGTGATTTACCTAATATCAACGATCAGCATCCTATATTTGTGCGCCACAAAGCTGCAGCCCACGGGCGTGAATCTGGTGTCATCAATGCCAATCTTGGTATTAGGCACATACGTGACGAAATAGATAAACTGATTAACTTAGCCGCAGACAATGCAGCCAAGGATGGTTTTGAGCATGACAGTCAACTGATGCGAAAACTCAGCGCCCACAATATTCGCCACACCGGGATCACGCATGACATCAATATCAACCGTCGACCGTTATCACATGTCCAGGCCGATGCTGGCCATGAAAGCATCGACACCACATCACAGTATTTACACACCACACAAACTGAACGACATCAAAGTGCATTCAACAAACCGTTAAATCATCTTGCTGAGATTAAATAGTTGTTAGGCACAAGCCGTAAAAACTTAAAGCATGCAATCTCAGCACGATGTTAAACATCGTGTTGATGCGATAAATTACGCTATACGTACAGGAACCATACAATAACTATCAATCTCGATATTTAACATAACAGCAAATGTACGCATATATGACCTGCACATAACTATGCGCACAATGTATATTATGTTAAATAGAGTATGTGTGTATTGTTACTTAATACCTGTGTGCGCTTAAAGTCAAAATGTATGAGAAAAAAGCGCTTAAAGTCAGAAAGTTTGAGAATTACCGGATAGTCCAACCTATCGTTTTTAGCCAGTACCTATTTATCGTTTAACTTCCTAAGATTAAACGGGTCTTAACTCCACCCTTATTTAAGGGTAAATAGATAACTACTTTTATCTAACCCTCCAATTTTATAGCGCGTTAAGTCAGTATGTTTGAGAAAAATACGCTTAGCACCAAAAGTTTGAGCATTAAGAATTTTTTAATGAGAAAGATATTTTAAGTACTTAGAAGTTCTGTATTACCATCATTTGAAATCAGAAGCCTTAAATGTTCAATTACAGTCACTGAACCACATTTGTCGTCAAACTCTGCGCGTAAATATACCGTTATTAAATCTAAGACTGTTGCTTTAATCGCACCCACGCAGATTCGACATGCTGCATTGTCATCAACTGCTTTTTACGATCATTCCAATGTTGAATTAAGTCGAAAGCTTGCTCTTGCGTATTCGCACCTTCATTTTTAGCAACCCAATGCACTGTAGACAATAACTCCACTCCATAAGGAGATTGATAGCCTTCAATTAAATCAGCCACACTTTGAATTTATGGTCGAATCTGCTTTGCCTAAAAACAGCTTAGCTTCAATTAAGGCTTCATCTACAGGCGCTATTTCAGCCTCAACAACGCCATCGCCGACACCTTGAATATAGTGGCCGTCCATACGTTCAAGCGCATGCCTTAATGCGTCGGCATAAGGACCGTAGTGATGTTTAACAAACTTGAGTTTTAAATCTTGGCCAGCAATTTGAAGAAAATAGGCGAGCTTCTGTACTTCAATTTTTGATAAACCATAATTAACACTTTTATAGGTTTCTAGCAGTGCAAGTAGGCTGCCCTGCCCGGTGTCATTTTTGGCCTTGAGCGATTAGTTACCAATACTGTTGCTTTGATTAGAGCTGTGGGTTCAAACAGGCGAACTTCGAGTAACTCTATTGCCGATAAATATTGAATAACCAGTGGGTTAACCTCAGCCCAATCAAGACCACCATTGCCACAGCCTAATGGAGGAATAGCAATTGAACGAATATTGTGTAATTGGATCTGTTTAGCCAAATCCTTAAGTCCGCTTTCTATATCCTGAAGTCGAGAAGCATTGCGCCAGTGGCCTTTAGTAGGGAAATTAATGATAAACTTAGGTAACGCCATCGCGCCTAGTTCAAAGGTAAACATTTGTCCTAGTTTGACTTCATCCGCTTTACACGCAGCGGCATAAGCCTTGAAATTAGCGGGCCACTTTTTCTTAAACTGCAGCGCAATACCTTTGCCCATTACGCCAACACAATTAACTGTATTTACAATGGCATCAACATCTTGTTGCTGTAGTAAGTCGCCTTCTACTGATTTAATCGCCATGTTATTGTCCTAAACTTTATTATCTTGTGCAATTGCTAGAAGTGCCCAACCGAAGTTAACCTAAATATTAGCTTCAGTTGGCACTCTAGATATACTGATATTTATCAATGTGGTGCTTTAAATATGCTAACAAATAATCTATTTCTATATGTTAGATAGCGTTATATTACGACCAGTGCACGTGGATTATTTTCCAAGTTCCATCGACTTGTTTAGTCAGTACCAGCGTTTCCATGCTGATTGAATCAACACTTTTACTTTTATACTCACCTTGTGCATGACTGATTGCTGTAGAAATCGCAATATCACCGGTTATGGCCACTTGATGCTCTGTGAGCGTAATGGTTAATCCTTTTAGGTAGGCCATATCAGCATGTAAATGATGGCTGGCATATTCAGCCAGTGAACGATCCACTTTGCCACCTTCATAAATTTGGACATTTTCAGCTAGTGATTGCCTGACAAGCGCTTCATTTCCTGTTTTTAAAGCATTGTGGAATTGTTTAACGACCTTGCCTGCAGCAGAATCTATGCCAATAAACTGAGTTTTTTCGACAACATGAGTTTCATCTCCATGGGCCAAACTTAAGCTACTGTAACCTGCTGATATTAATAACATCGCGCCCGTTAGTAATATTGTTATCGGTCTATTTTTCATTATTATTCCTCTACTTTTATTTATATCCATTACCCAAGGCTCATAGGACCTAGCACGCTCGAAAGTACCGCTGTTGTCGCTAATATCAGTACTGCTATTAATGCTTCTAATCCAATCGATTTTTGTAGTTTTTGTTTGGCGAGTGATGGGTTCTCAATCGTTAATTTCGGTACTAAAACCAATTTATGCCATGCTGCTATAAACAAAATGATAGCCACCAAACAGAGCTTGATGGTGACCGCAATACCATAATTGGAACTGAATAATTCAGTGGGACTATCAAACAACATCCACACCATTCCCATGCCTGAAAGCAACACGAGAATGACAATCACTATGCCTAAACGACCAAATGTATCCATGACATTTTTGATGACGATGTTTTCATCGGTGCTACATAATTTCCATAATGGATAAAAAGCACCTATCCAACTACCAATAATTAGCACATGTATCAGTATTAAGCCTTGAGCAAGTAATCCAACTTCAGTGCTGTGGCCAATAAAAGTAAACGTGACAGCAATTAACAGACAGCTGATAATGGCTAATACCGCAGAAAACGTTTTGATATATCGGTTCTTATGTAACAGTAAACCACTAGCCACTAGCATTAACCCAAAGCCGATTAAGCGCCAAAGCACCGTTTGCCCTACCTGGGTTGGCCACAGAAAAGCATGCATCTGCGCATCAAATATTCCCATCAAGCCGTTTTCAGCAAAAGCCCCTACTTGAGCAAAATAATTGATACTAACGGCAATCAACCCCAAAACAGCACCTAAGCCGGTATATTTTGTAACGCTAATACCAAGGTTCGGTTGACCCTTAATGAGATATTGCATCAATGTGCCGCCAATAACGGCGGCAACACTCAGATAGATAACCCATTTAGATATCAACACCGATATTTCAAATACGCTTAATATCATGTTTACTCATCCACTTATTGATGTGCAGTGTGCTCGCTAGTCTCATGCTCCATTGTCATAGGCGGTGCACTGCGAGTGTTCATGCCAGAGTCGTGAAGCATAAAGCTCATGTTGCCTTTCATCTTATGACCGTCGTCACCCATGATCATCCAGTTAACTGTGTAATTAGCTGCGTTTAATGCTGGTAGAGCGAACGAAAATGCTGCTTGGCTGGTCGCACTTGAAGGTAATGTTAGCGGTACGCTTTGCTGCTTGTCATCTTGCATTGTTAATTTGACTAAACGTACCGGAGCCGTAAAGGTCAGTTCAAGGGTTGTTGGGGCTTGACTTAGCATGGCTCCGTTAGCGGGCATAGAACTGCCCAGTCCGACATGAGCAAATGCTGAAGCACTCAGGAATAGACTTGTTACGACTAAAACGTTGTTAAATAATTTCATGATATTTCCTTTTATATTGTTTATAACAATTGAAAAACGGTTTATATAAATGATTAAATATTGGCTTATCTAGCATCTTGGCGCCAAGCTTAAAACTCAGTGTACGAACGAGGTCTTAGAACCACGCTCTAAAACCAATGACAAACTGGGTTTCTTGTGTATCCTCCCCTTCAATTCGGGCGTAATCGGCGGTATTACCAAGTTTCTGACGCCAATCCACACCGATATAGGGCGCGAACTCTCGAACAATCTCGTATCTCAATCGCAGCCCTGCACTGATGTCAGATAAGCCTGAGCCTATTCCAAGTTCAGCATCGTCCTTACCAAATAAATTAACTTCTACTTCAGGTGTGAGTATCAATTTTTGAGTGATTAACAGTTCATATTCCGCACTCAAGCGCATAGCCGTACGGCCTTGGTCACCGATGAATAAGGCAGCGTCAATATCAAAGAAATATGGCGCTAACCCTTGAACCCCAATCACAGCCCAATTACGGTTCGGCGTAGGTTTGATATCGGTTTTAATACCGAATTGTACATCCCAGTATGGTGCGATGGGCTTACTGTAAAGAGCCTGAATTTCAAAATCTTGTTTATCACTATTTGAATATTCACCTTCAGTTTTAAGCCACAACTTATTCAAATCGTAACCTAACCAGGCTTGTGCACTAAACTGGGTAGGATCTTGCGGATCAACGCCTTTTTCAAATTGATCCAGCATGACTTTTGTTAATAGAGGGTCATCATTACCGCCGGCAAACACAGCTGTACTGGTCGATGTGGCGCTCAGACTCAACAGTCCCAAGGCCATTAAATTCGTTTTATTCATCTGTATTCCCCTTATTTCACCACGACTTTTCTGAACATGCCTGGCATGTGGAATAACAAGTGGCAATGATATGCCCATTGCCCTTTGGCATCGGCGGTGACTAAGTAACTGATCTTAGAGCCCGGCTGAACTAATACCGTGTGCTTACGTGGAATAAAATCAGGGTCGCCTGTCTCTAACTCACTCCACATACCATGCAAATGCATAGGGTGAGTCATCATCGTGTCGTTCACTAAGGTGATCCGCAGTCTTTCTCCGTATTCAAACTCTAATGGCGCGGCGTCCATAAATTTCACCCCATTTACAGACCACATATATCGGTTCATATTGCCGGTTAAATGCAGTTGAATTTCGCGGCTTGGTTGGCGCGTGTCGTAAGTAGGATGTAAGCCTTTAATATCGCCATAAGTTAATACTTTACGGTTGAATTGTTGTTGATGGTCGCGCAGCCCAATGCCGGGATCGTGTAAGCCACTTTTTGGTGCATCGGCACGCATATCCACTTGCGGACCAAACTCAGTATCAATGTGTTTAATTTCATTGTTACTGCCAAAGCCTGCAAGCCCTAATCCTGATACTGTCGCTTTCGCAGCGTCCATGGCCATTTTGCTGTGATCCATGCCTGACATATCACCAGCGCCCATGTCCATCTTGCTGTGATCCATGCCTGACATATCACCTGCGCCCATAGCCATCTTGCTGTGATCCATGCCTGACATATCACCGCCACCCATAGGCATCTTGCTGTGATCCATGCCTGACATATCATCTGCGCCCATAGCCATCTTGCTGTGATCCATGCCTGACATATCACTGCCACCCATAGCCATCTTGCTGTGGTCCATGCCTGACATCTCACCTGCGCCCATGTCCATCTTGCTATGATCCATACCATTCATGTCCATGCCATTCATGTCCATGCCATTCATGTCCATGCCATTCATGTCCATGCCATTCATGTCCATGCCCATATCACTGTGGCCAAGCACTGGCCTAGGATCCATTGGGGGAATAGGAGCATGTAAACTGGCATCTGAGGTAAGGTTACCTACCGTAAAGCCGGTGCGGTCGATACTCTGAGCAAAAATACAGTAGGCATTATCAACCTCTGGCTCAATAACCACATCATAGGTTTCAGCAACACCTATTCGAAATTCATCCACAGATACAGGTTGAATGTTCTGACCATCACTGGCGACAACACTCATTTTGAGACCCGGTATACGCACATCAAATATGGTCATTGCAGAACTATTAATAAAGCGCAAGCGCACTTTCTCACCTTGTTCAAACAACCCTTGCCAGCCCTGTTGTGGAGGGTTGCCATTCATTAAATAGGTGTAAGTTGAACCAGTCACATCAGAAATATCTGTGTCACTCATGCGCGCGTTATTCCACATCGAACGGGCGTTCCAGGTATTGGCTAAGCCATTTTTATTCACGTCAGAGAAAAAATCCATTACCGTACGCTCACGGTAATTATAGTAATCGGCTTGTTTCTTTAATTTGGCATAAATGTTTTCAGGGGCTTCGTCAGACCAATCAGACAGCATGATCACATAGTCACGGTCATATATGACCGGATCGGGGGTCGCTGGATCAATCACAATAGCGCCGAATAAACCGGTTTGTTCTTGATAGCCTGAATGACTGTGATACCAATATGTGCCACTTTGCTGGACTGTAAATTGATACTCAAATGTTTCACCGGGTTTAATGCCATCAAAGCTAAAGCCAGGCACACCGTCCATTTCGGTGGGTAAAATAATACCGTGCCAGTGAATAGAGCTATCATGGTCGAGATTGTTTTTTACTCTTAAGGTGACTGTTTCACCTTCTTTCCAACGTAATAACGGCGCGGGCAGTAATTGGTTTACCACAGTGGCCCGAGCAGATTTTCCGGTAAAATTAACCATTTTATAATCAATTGATAAGTCGAACACTTTGCCAGAAAGCTGGCTCAACGATTGGCTTAACGCATTGGCAAAGGCATTTTTAGGAAAAGGGATCGACATCAATGCCAACATGGCAGATGCACCAAACACAAACCGACGTCGGCTGTTGTTCAGTTCACTGTTTGGCTTTTGAATCATGGGTTTTATCATGTATTGAGATTTCATTGCACTGACTCCTCAAGCGAGTTTACTTGGGCATAAACCTGGCTACTGCCATCTGTTTTCAACAGTAATACTTGGTATGGCATAAATTTATCCTGGTACTCCATACCAGGGCTGCCCACAGGCATAGCGGGTACGGTTAGGCCGATAGCATCTTTAGGGGGTGTTGCTAAAAAACGACTAATGAATATTGCAGGGATATGCCCTTCAAACACATAACCTTGAGATGACACTGCGGTATGGCAAGATTGCATTGAAGCAGGAATACCCTTTGACAGTTTAAACTCATAAAGGTTGTTAATATTGTAGGCATCAACACTAAATCCACGCTCACTAATATGAGTAAGCCATTTCTCACAGCAACCACAATTGGCATCTTTATAAACAGTGAGTAATGGCGCCGTAGTGTCGGGCTCTGCTGCATTGGCAGGTAATATCCCTCCCATAATTTGCAGAATAAACATAGTACCTATGACACGAAAAAAACTAATAGTATTGCGATATAGGGCAGACATAACATTGCCTCCAAATCAAATTTCGTTACATTAAACAACGCGGTTTAATGTCAGTTTATTAACCGAAAAAGTTAAAAAATTGAAACTACATGATTGGCTAGGACAGTTAGCAAAAAAAGGGCGTAACTGTGCCTATGTTAGGCAAATATTGGAGGACGGTATAAAGATGAAAAATACTGAGGCATTAGTGCTGAGGTAAACATTGTTGCAGAATTAACTAAACTGACTTCTGATTTAAGTGTTGGCATTGCCATGGTTAAAGCAACAGATAAGCATGAGCCGACAGGACAATGGCACGCTTGGGCGCAGCAACTATCATCCGCACTATCATTCATATCCATGTTCATTTGCATACTAGCGTCATGACATGCTTTGCCATTTTCAGCAGGAATATTTGAAGTCGTCATTGAACTCATTGGCATAGTACCAGGCATAATCACAGACGCAAAAGTTTGACCGACAAACGTCAGTAAAACAAACATCATGATTAAATGGACTCTACGCAAAATATATCTCCAATGATTATAGAGTAATAATAATAAGAAAATCTTAGTTTAGCAATGAATATTTTATTAACAATATTACATTAAATAGTTATTAGAACATCATTCTAATAACTAGAATTAAAATCAATTAAACATAAAATATAACGATGCAGATAGTTTTATCTGCATCGATATTCTAATCAACTTACCACTATCGTTTCTCATGTCTCAATTGAGTACGACGCCATAAGAAGAACACAACAGGAACAATTAATAGTGTCAGTATGATTGCACTGACCATTCCGCCTACCATTGGCGCAGCAATTCGACTCATCACCTCGGAACCAGTTCCTGTACCATAAAGGATCGGTAATAACCCTGCTATGATTGCCGCTGCGGTCATCATTACAGGACGTACACGCATACCTGCACCTTGAATAACAGATTGAGTCAACTTTAGTTCATCAAACGTTTCTAGTTGCTGCGAACTATGATCAATCGCTTCTCTATAAGCTTGGTTTAAATAGACAAGCATAATGACACCAATTTCGACAGCGACACCCGCCAATGCAATAAACCCTACCCCTACAGCAACTGAAAAGTTGAAACCTTGTAGATACATTAACCAGATGCTACCCACCATAGCAAAAGGCAATGTTCCTACAATAATCCCGACCTCAACAATATTGCGGAAATTCATAAACAATAAAATAATGATAATAAATAACGTTAATGGCACTACGTAAGTAAGCTTTGCTTTAGCTCTTTCCATATATTCATATTGACCAGCCCAAGTGATAGAGTAACCCGCGGGTAGTACCAGTTTATCACTGACAACTTTTTGGGCTATTTCAACATAACTACCGATATCGACACCATCAATATCAATATAAGCCCAACCATTAAGGCGAGCATTTTCACTTTTAATGCCTGGAGGACCATTTTCAATAACAATATCTGCTACATCACCCAAAGAAATTCTTAAACCTTGCGGAGTGACTATAGGTAATAAAGCTAATGCTTCAGGAGAATTTCGATAATCCTGAGGATAGCGTAAATTAATAGGATATCGCTCTAATCCTTCAACTGTTTGTGAAATATTCATACCACCGATTGCAGTGGACACAACTTGTTGAATATCAGCAATATTTAGACCGTATCGAGCGGCTTTCTCCCGTTGAATATCGACTTTGATATACCGTCCACCTGCAACCCTCTCAGCATATACTGACGCGGTGCCCTCAACATCTTTAAGGATTTCCTCTAATTGTTTACCTATTTTCTCAATTTCATTGAGACTAGGACCCGCAATTTTAATGCCTACTGGCGTTTTGATCCCCGTCGCTAACATATCAATTCGGGTTTTAATGGGCATTACCCATGCGTTCGTCACACCGGGTAACTTAACTAACGAGTCTAATTCTTGTTTCAAACTCTCAGTCGTCAGGCCTTCTCTCCATTCACTTTTTGGCTTAAGTTGAATAAACGTCTCCACCATTGTCAAAGGTGCAGGATCCGTTGCCGAATCTGCTCGGCCAACCTTGCCAAATACGGTTTTAACCTCGGGCACTGTGTAAATTAACTTATCCATTTGTTGCACTAATTGGCGCGCTTTACCAATAGAAATACCAGGGTAAGTTGTTGGCATATACATTAGATCTCCTTCATCTAATGGAGGCATAAACTCACTACCAATTTTATTTAGTGGCCATACACCAATTGCCAACACGAATAACGCAAATAAAAGTGTTATTTTCGGAAATGCCAGTACTTTTTTCAACACTGGCATATATGCAGCAGTTAACAATCGATTAACGGGGTTTTTATGTTCAGGAAGCACTTTTCCCCGAATAAAGTATCCCATTAGCACTGGTACTAAGGTAATAGCTAACGCTGCCGATGCAGCCATTGCGTAAGTTTTAGTAAATGCAAGTGGTGAAAACATCCTTCCCTCCTGTGCTTCGAGGGTAAATACCGGTAAAAAACTAACAGTAATAATCAGTAGACTAAAAAATAATGCAGGGCCAACTTCGCTGGCAGAGCGCGCAACGATCTGCCAACGGTTTTCAGGAGTTAATGGCGTTCGTTCCATATGCTTATGCATATTTTCAATCATGACGATGGCACCATCGACCATGGCGCCAATCGCAATAGCAATACCACCTAAAGACATTATATTGGCATTTAAACCTTGTAAGTGCATGATAGTAAATGCAGTTAAAATACCAACAGGCAAACTAACAATCGCTACAAGTGATGATCTTACATGCGCCAAAAAGACCATACAGACTAAAGCAACGACTAAAAATTCCTCTAATAGTTTAAAACCTAGGTTTGATACAGCTCGCTCAATCAAACCACTGCGATCATAAACGGTCACTACTTCCACGCCCTCAGGAAGACCTTTCTTCAATGTCTCTAATTTAGCTTTAACGCCATCAATAGTCTTTTGTGCATTTTCACCAAATCGCATCACAATAATGCCGCCAACCGTCTCACCTTCACCATTGAGATCGACTACGCCTCGGCGCATTTGCGGTCCAGTCCCTATATCCGCAACATCTTTTAACAGTAATGGTGTACCATTATTGTTAACGCCTAAAGGGATGTTTCCTATATCCTCTTTACTCTCAAGATACCCTGTTGCGCGAACCATATATTCTGCTTCAGCAATTTCGACAACTGAGGCACCAATTTCTTGATTACCACGGTTAATCGCCATTTGAATAGCCGTTAAAGGTATGCCAAAGGCACGTAATTTATCAGGGTCTACCTTAATCTGATACTGTTTGACCATCCCGCCTAGAGCGCTCACTTCAGACACGCCAGGGACAGTTTGTAATTCATACTTTAAAAACCAGTCCTGTAGACTGCGTAACTCACTAATATCGTGCTTACCTGTTCTATCGACGAGTGCATATAAATATACCCAGCCCACTCCTGTTGCATCAGGGCCTAATTGAGGTTTTGCATTATCCGGTAACGTTGAAACGACTTGACTGAGGTACTCCAACACACGACTACGAGCCCAATATAAATCGGTTTCTTCATCGAAGATGACATAGACATATGAATCACCAAAAAATGAGAAGCCCCTGACCGTTACTGCACCTGGCACCGATAACATGGCTGTCGTTAATGGATAAGTCACTTGGTCTTCTACCACTTGAGGGGCTTGACCTGGATAACTTGTTTTAATGATTACCTGAACATCAGATAAATCAGGCAAAGCATCAATAGGGGTATTTTTAAGTGAAAATAAACCCGCGCCGACGAGAATAGCACTGGCAAGCAAGACAAAAAATCTGTTCGCAACAGACCAACGTATAATTGATTCAATCATGGCTATTCTCCCGATTCCATTCCTGAATGATCAGCTTCATGTGTTGTATTAGAAACCTCATCAGTGATTTTAGGAGTGCGTATATCCACCACTTTTACCGCGCCATCTGATGTTTTTTCTAATTCAATATGAAGCACAGTACCAACGGTAAATACAGAGAAGTCCACACTGTCATCAACGGTAAAATCCATGGTCATTGATGGCCAGTCCCATTCACTGACAGCTTGATGGTCCACATTAATCATTCGATGTGCAGCCATAAGACTATTTACTTTTGCTTCTACCCAGGCGGTATCAGAGGTGATGGCTTGGATATCGGATTGCTCATCTTCATGTGCTGTCATGCGTTTAAGATCCGAGGTTTTATTTGATTCTGAATCCAATAAAAACTGTGCAGATGAGACGACAACATCGCCCTCATACAGCCCTGATTCAATTTGAATACTGTCATCATCTAATCGCCCTACCGTCACTGCAACAGATTTATATTTACCTTCACCGAGAGCAAGTACTACTCGATCAGAGTTTCCGGTTCTAATAACCGCCTCCCTTGGTAACAGTAATACGTCCTCATCACTTAATGTTTTGATCGACACTTGTGCAAACATATTTGGCTTTAATGCCGCATTGGTATTATCGAAACGTAATCTCACTTTTAACGTTCTTGTTTTACTGTCTAATGTCGGATAGACGTAATCAACTTTGCCCTGCCAAAATTGACCAGGCAAATAATCTAATTTCATTTCAACAATTTGCCCAACTTTAACCATGTTGGCTTGGCGTTCAAAAATCTCGGCCTCGACCCATACCTGTGATAATGAACCAATTGAAAACATTGTCATACCCGGTTTAACAAAAGATCCTTCCCGTATATTCAAATTATCAATCACTCCACTTTGAGGAGCATAAAATGTAATATTTTGTTTGACCGTTCTATTTTTACGTAGCGCTTGAATTGCCGAGCTTGGTATTTGTAACGCTTTTAATCGTTCTTCAGATGCTGTAATTAGGCGCTGATCTTTTCGATTTAATGCGAGTAACATTTCCTCTTGCGCGTTAACTAAAGCTGGAGAGTAAATTGAATATATAGGTTGTCCTTTAATAACCGGATCACCAGCAGCCTTGACATATAATTCTTCAACCCATCCATCTACCCTAGGATTAATATAAATAAGGTGGTCTTGATCATATTGAACATAACCCACTGTTTTAATATTATTTTGAAGTGTACCTAAAGTGACTTCAGTTGTGCGTACACCCAGTTTATTAATAACAGCTGGCGATATAGTAACGGCTCCCGGCCCAAAATCTGTCGAGCCAGCTGCATCTTCGTACACTGGTATCATGTCCATACCCATGGGTGATTTCCCGGGTTTATCGCTACGAAAATTAGGATTCATAGGTGCGACCCAATATGATGGCTTAGCTTTTTCTTTGTCCTCTGAAACTACTTGATTCTGTGGTGTATATAGGATTGTCGCACTAATACCAGTAAGAATACCGATAACTAATATGCTGATCATTTTCAAATTGCTGTTCATTTTGCTTCTCCATCAACATACGATTCATGCGAGATACTAACTGGACCCACTTTAGGGGTAAAAAAATAGTTCAATTGAACCTTAACTTTCTGTAAATCAACGTTAATGGCCAAAGCATCTAATTGAGTATTTAATTGAGCAATGAGGGAACGTACGACTTCAGCGAAATCACCTTTATCATTTGTGTAAGCCGTTAGCGACGCATCAGCTTGATCTTGCATTTGAGGTAATAAAAAATCGTTGTAGAGTGTCTGACGTTGTTCCAATTTAAGAAGTTGCGCTTTAGCAGTACCGTATGACGCCATCATGTTTCGAAGCAGTAACCACTTTTCCGTTTTAATTGATTCAGATTGATAAATAGCGGCTTGAACTTGCTTGTCTTGTTTTGACGAAGTAAATATTGGTAAATCAAAACTCACGCCAATTGATAGCAAATCATCGCGAGAATTACCCATAGGATCATCGCCTCGATAACTGTATCCAGCATTTACACCCCATTCAGGCTTGTACAATTGCTTTTTTAACTCGACACCTTTTCGGCTTGATTCAATCCTTTGCTCTAATGCTGAAATGAGTGGATGAACAGAGAACGCTTCATACAGAGCCTGTTGGTAATGTTGGCTTTTTTCCTCATCGAAATAAAGATTAGGATTCGTTAGTTTAATTTGAGGAAGTATATTAGGGACGGTAAACGTCGAAAATAACAGCTCATAATCTTGTTCATGATCTATTCGATATTCATCAACAAATGCCTTACCCACCCATTCAGATAATTTCTGTTTAAACATATCTTCTTGCTGAGCCAAAACGGTCAGCTTATCTTCAAGACGGGTCACCTCTAACTGAGCACGAATAATATCCTGCTGATTAGATTTAACTAAAGCAGATGAATACCCTGCTTTAACAACATCTGATAGTTGTTCAAATAAGTTACGATTGCGCTCAATCAGTGCAATGCTCTCTTGCGCTTTATATACATCAAACCAAATTTGAGCTGTGGTGACACTTAACTTTGCTCGTCTATCTTGTCTTAAGAAAGGATATTGCTCAGCCGTTAGCTCAAGTTGTTGTTGGCGTAAACTTAAGCTATCCCCACGGGGAAACATTTGAGTGACACCAATTTTCATTTGAGTCATTGCTTCTTGTCCAAAATCAAAAGTGTTTATGGACAAATTAGCTAAACCAACACTGATTTTTGGATCTGGTAAGGTTCCTGCCGCGATACTCTCAGATTTAATAGCATCTTGTTGAAATTGATTACTGACTAACCAGGGATCGTTTGATTGAGAGAGATAAACTGCTTCTTCCAGTGATAATGTCTGTACTGGTTCTGCCGCATATACCGCAGCGCTAATACCAATAAAGGGCATCACTACTATTAGAATATATTGAGTGTAAATTTCACTCAACTTCTTGTAAATTAAAGACATAAAGCCTCCAAATTAATCACCAATGCTCGAATTTAATTCGAACAAAGGTAATATCTTGTTAATTTATTTTAAAAAAGATAAATGAACAGGAAGGCGATCAAAAATTGATCAAGCCTTTCCTATCTAACAAGAAAATATTGGAGGACGATATAAAGAAGAGTTATATTGCGGAGTCGTATTTTGAGTCAAACCAGATATAAAACTACTCAAACTTGAGATAGTTACTGATTGGACAATTTTCATTTCAAGGGCAATTGAAAAACAAGTACCTATCGGACAATCACATTGATTATCACAACAATCAGCAGTGTCTGCTGTAAGTGTTTTAACGGCATCAGCATCTGATGTTAATTGGTGATGGCAAGCGTTAGTCGCAGCGGTATTCACTGGATTTGATTTACTTAACATTAAATTCATATCAGAGGGGCATGGCAAAATCACAGACGCAAAAGCTTGACTGACAAATGTCATCAAGATAAGCATCACGGTGATAATTCGCATACGACTCAAGATAAAACTCCAATATAATTAGTGCTATTAATGTTAACTCAACTTGACTAAATCATCCTAGTTAACTGTAGTGTTTTTTTACTTTAAACTACTGATACTTGACATAGATCACACTTCGAAAGCTCTTACAAAAGATAGTCAGTGTCGATAAAAATCAACATCTAATTGTCTTAACTTATCTTGGATCCTGGTGGGGGTTTGTGGCAACTATGTGGTTGATGATTTGCATTATCTTTGATGTTTTGATCCACAAATTGGTAGTAACTTTCCTTCACATTAGTCCACCAATCGTTATGAATATGAGCACCATGCTTTCTGATAACCGCTTCAATACCTTCTAAATTGATATGACTGGCATCATAGGCTAGATAAATAGATCCCGATTTGTCATTATAAATCACTTCGTCTATGCCAAACAGTTTGTCTATCTCAGTCTTTAATGCTTCTAAATTTTGATTATCTACTCCAGTTAATCTTAGGTTTCTGACAACTAAAGTGGCTTCTTTAACGCCCGGTCTATGTTCAAAATCACTCATAATGCCTCTCTTAATCATTAACTCATCATTATTCTGATGATTTAGGTAAAAGGTAATTAAAAAACGGCCAATTTTCTAACCTAAGAGGTAAACCGCATAGGTTAGAATCAAAGTTTTGATTTAAAAGTTAAAAAATGCACATTCTAGTGCTGCAATTATCTTCATCATTGATACCAACATATTGAAAAAGACTTATGGGTAACTAGTGATTATTCAACAATCAATACTCCTTTATACATTTGCATCTGACAATGAAATGGATACTCACCCTTTTCTAGTGCCGGTAAGGCTATCGTCGTCGGTTTATCCAGCGCTAAATCTTGGCTAATCTCCAAGTCGGGTAGCAAGACTGTGGCGGAACATCCGGATTTGTCTTGGCGTAAAAAGGTTATCTCCGTTGGTGTATTAGCCGCTATTTTAATTCTTGCAGGCGAATACACCCCGTCTTTAACCAGTATCGATGTGCTGGCATCAACCTTAGTTTCATTTGATGGTTTATACAGCCAAAACCACCAAATGATAAAACCGATTAATGCGATACACAGTAAATTAATTAACATGTTAAGCCTCCTAGTGTTCTTTGGCTTTAAACAAACGTAAACGGTTAGCGTTACTCACTACGGTAAGTGATGAAAAGGCCATCGCAGCCCCTGCAATGACTGGGTTTAGCAAAATACCAAAAACAGGGAAAAGCACACCTGCCGCTAAGGGAATACCCGCAACGTTATAAATAAAAGCGCCAAACAAGTTTTGTTTAATGTTGCGCAGCGTTGCTTTACTAATGGCTATCGCATCGGCTAAGCCATGAAGTGATCCACGCATTAAGGTAATATCAGCACTTTCTATCGCTACATCTGTGCCTGTTCCAATAGCAAAGCCGACATCGGCTAACGCTAATGCGGGGGCGTCATTAATGCCATCGCCGGTCATACCTACCACTTCATTTTGTTGCTGAAGTTCTGCCACTTTATTGGCTTTATCTTCTGGCATGACTTCTGCGAAAAAGTCATCAATACCGACTTTTTTAGCCACTGCTGCTGCGGTCGCTTTATTGTCTCCGGTTAACATAATCACTTTAATGCCACTGCGTTTCAGTCTCGCAATCGCTTCGATTGAGTCAGGCTTTATTGGATCTGATACCGCTATAATGGCCAGTAACTTCCCCGCAAGAGCCAAATACATTGGTGTTTTAGCCTCTTCTGCTAATATTTGAGCTTTTGCTTCATGAAGACCAATATCAATGTGTTTGTCTTGCATCAGTTTTTTATTACCAAATAATAATATCTGTCCATCCACTTCAGCTTCGACACCTTTGCCCGAAATGGCAGTAAAGTGTTCTGTGTTAATCGCATCAATGCCTCTAGCATGTGCGCTTTCAACAATGGCTTGAGCTAATGGGTGTTCTGAGTGACTTTCAATTCCAGCAGACAAGGCAAGTACCTGCTCTTCACTGTCGGCATTAACCAAAATAATATCGGTAACTTGCGGTTTACCTTCGGTAATGGTGCCAGTTTTATCTAATATCATGGCGGTGATTTTAGACGCGGTTTGCAATGCTTCACCGTTACGAATAAGCACCCCTGATTCAGCCGCCTTACCTACGCCGACCATGACCGACATTGGCGTTGCGAGTCCTAGCGCACAAGGACAAGCAATAATTAATACCGTTGTTGCTGACACGATGGCAAATACGCTCGATGGCTCAGGGCCAAAGTTAAACCACACCATGGCACTGACTATCGCGATGATCATAATGGCGGGCACAAAGTAAGCGGCAATAACATCAGCTAAACGTCCAATCGGCGGCTTAGAGTTTTGCGCCCGTTTGACCATACTAATAATGCGCGCCAATGCGGTATCTTTTCCGACCCGTGTGGCTTTAAATATGATTGAGCCTGATTTATTCAAAGTACCAGTGACCACATCATCACCAAGCACTTTCTCAACTGGCATTGGCTCACCGGTCAACATTGATTCATCAATGGTGCTGTTACCTTCAATAACCACTCCATCGACGGGGATTTTTTCGCCTGGGCGAACTCTAACGTGATCGTTAAGTAATACATGGGCAATGTCGATATCGAGGTCTTTTCCATCACGGATAACCCGAGCCGTTTTAGCTTGCAAGCCAATGAGACGCTTAATGGCTTCAGAGGTTTTACCGCGTGCTTTAACTTCGAGTGCTAAACCAAGATTAATTAAACCAATAATCATTGCGGTCGCTTCAAAGTAAACATGCCTTGCCATCTCGGGAAATAATTGTGGAAATGCAACAATCAACATCGAGTAAACCCAAGCTGTACCGGTTCCTAAGGCGATGAGGGTGTCCATATTGGCATTATGGTTTAAAAATGATTTCCAGGCACCGATATAAAAATGCCTACCGGAGATCAGCATAATGGCCAGAGTCATCACACCAACCAGTCCCCACACCACTTGCTCTGATAGGGTTGATACCGTCATTTCGCCAATAAAAAGTCCATAAATCATCAACGGAATACCGACGGACAATGCGATAAAGGTATGGCGCAATAAACTTTTATAATGTTGTAAATCAGCCTGTTCTTTCTCGTTCATGGCATCTTCTGCCGACTCAGCCTGTATTTGAGTGGCGTTATAACCGGCACTTTCTACCGCTTTGATAATCAACTCGGCAGACGCTTTACCCGTAACCAGTACCGTTCTGTCGGCAAAGTTCATTTCGGCCGAATCAACGCCTTGCACGCTGTTAATCGCTTTTTCAATTTTGCCAACACAACTCGCGCAGCCTGCGCCGAGGATATTGAGTTGCATAGGTGAGTGTGTAGTGTGATCCATTACTTAACCTCCGTTGATGTTAAGGTAACCTTGTTATGCTGAGGAACACTTGCTGTAGGAAGGTTAGCTTGGTGGGTACCTTCAATCAAATGACACACCATGTTTCCTGTCGGCAGGTTATCTGGCATGGTTGACCATTGGTCTACGGCCTGTGAAAGTCGTGATCTTAGTTTGACCATTTCATTAAATTGTTGCTCTGTTTCATCCAGTTTTTGTTTTACTAATGCCCGCACAAGGTGACATGCACTTTCACCGTGATCGGTTTTTGAAAAAATCACTTTAATTTCATCAACTGAAAAATCAAGTTTACGAGCGCTTAAAATAAATTGCATACGCGACTTATCTTTGTCGTTATAGATTTTATAACCATTTACTGGAGATTTATTAGGATTCAGCAATCCAATGCGAGTGTAAAATCGCACTGTGTCAGCGGTAATGCCTAAGTCATTAGCAAGTTGATTCACTTTCATATGCCTCCCAAAGCTAACGTTAACCGTTACGATAGTTTGACTATAAACCTATGTGTTACACACAGGTCAAGTAAGGTTTGAATTTTAAATAATAGGACGCATTTGAGCGCCCTATTATTAGAAGGTTAGTGCTGCATCATTTTACTGTGTTGTTTCATGATGATAGCCATTAACTCTTGGTGATTAACTAACTTGACGGTTTCACCTTTAATACTGGCGCTATCTAATGTTATTAGTGGTGATTTGATAAAATTTTTGGCATTTTTCGCAGAAAGGATATCTTTGGTATTAACTTGAATATCTTCATCATTTGTTAAATTTAAACTCCAATATAACGCATCAGACTTAATGAAATTAGTATCATCAGGCCCGGAGGAAAACAGTTCGTAAAACTGTAATTCAATTAAATGCTGACCAGGTGAAACCTCTAATTGACTTTTATTTGAAACCGGTTCTCCATCGACTGCAGCAAAAATCAAATAGTCTGGTAATGAGATAGTGGCAGCCATTGATACTGAGCTGGCTAAAGATAGTATTGAGATAGCAATAAATTTTTTCATAATAAACTCCGTTAGCTTTTTGATACTGATAATGACAGCAACAAAAATCTTTATAAATTAATATAGGTAACTGATATAGATGATTAATTTGGATAAAGAGTTAAGCTATTGGAGGTGGGTTTTGGCTGGATAGATTAGAAGGGGTTGATACCCATAAAGGCAAACTGGCCTTCGCACTGGTTAGCCCTATAGTGATAAGCTCTATGGCTGTAAACAACGTAAAAGTATTCGCGATCGCATGGCAATGACTAATACATTGACTCATATCACCTAAACAACAATTAGGGTCGTTATCACAGTCAGTGTCCATCATTACTGACTGATGAGAGCTGCTCGATTGTGCGTCAGACATCGTCATTTGTGTAGACTTAAGCATTTCATTAGACATAGCGAAGCTAGGCATCAACAATTGCCCTACTAGTGATAATATAATCGCTATATTTAACAACACTTTTAGCATTTATGGTGTCCAAGAAACCGAATATGATTTCACTATAGCAATTTTCAGTAACATTTATTCGACTCACATCACATTTAGCAACTACACATTTAGCAATCATACATTTAGCGACTAACGATATGATGCCTAGTCAGTGATTAAAGAGCTAAATACGTTAATACCCGCACGACAGAGAACGCCTCTATCTGCCTAAAACGGTCTGATGCATGCTATATCAGTTATATAATGCTATTAGCTAGGCTAGTATTTGTTAACAAACTCTTTAGCATAAAATTATCTTATTGTTTTATCATGATAAATATAATTTCCAACATATTTAACGACCAATAAACCTCAACAATATAAGCTATACTTTGCACTTAAGAGAGCCTATGCATCTTGTTGTGGGGATATTGTGATAACAAATGTCATTGTGTATGCTGCAAGCCAGCTATTAACATTATTGTAACTATTTGGCTGTCGTTATGTGAAGCTACTGAGCAAAGATTTATCTCATTTGCAATGTAGTCTTAAGTGGAAATCTAACCTAACGAACACTGTTGTTAATGTTTATTAGCAATCATACCTATAACAATAATAAGGTGCACAAATGTTCGGATTGTTGAAATATTTTTTATATCTGTTGTTGGTTCTTTTAGCTTGCCTTGCTATTTTTATTTATCTTAATCAAGCACCTGATAAGTCAGTTGCAGAGCTGAGTAAGCGTTGGGCTCAACCGCCTTCGCAGTTTGTTAACATTGCAGGAATGAATATTCACTTAAGAGATGAAGGGCCAAAGTCTGATCAAGAACCCATAGTGTTAATCCATGGTACAAGTGCGTCTTTACATACTTGGGATGGTTGGGCAGACGCATTAAAAGAACAGCGCAGAGTTATTCGTTTCGACTTACCTGGATTTGGATTGACCGGGCCCGATCCTGACAATAATTACACCATTGAACATTACGCTGATGTCGTTGCTGCAGTGCTCGATGAATTAAAGATACAAAATTGCGTGTTAGCAGGTAACTCTTTAGGGGGATATGTATCTTGGGCCACTGCTGTGCGGTACCCGAATAGAGTGTCGAAATTAGTGTTGGTTGATTCCAGTGGATACCCTTTTGAACCTGAATCAATACCACTGGCGTTTAAATTATCACAAAATCCGTTAACCAGTGTGTTGTTAAAAAATGTTCTACCTAAATCATTGGTGGCACGCAGTGTTAAGAATGTTTACGGTAATCCTGATTTGGTCAGCGATGAATTAATTGACCGATATTACGACCTATCGCTTCGACGAGGTAATCGAGACGCCTTGAAAGCGCGCTTTAAACAGACATTACCTGGACTTTTGGTCAATAAGATTAACACGATTGATGTACCCACATTGATACTATGGGGAGCCAAAGACAGGTTAATTCCGCCTAAGTATGCAATTCAATTTAATAGAGATATCGCTGACAGCACATTAGTTGTGTTTGATGAGTTAGGCCATGTGCCTCATGAAGAAGATCCGCAATCAACAGTATTGGCGGTAAAAAAATTCTTAGCAACGCATCCTCCATCCATAAAGTCATAAGCCATACCAGAGTTTAATAAACTACTGTAGAGGGTAACGGCTTAGCCTCTTTTTTATAATGTTCCAGTGTCCCCAGCCTTCAGCACCTTCACCCTCTAAACCTTGATAACCGATACTGGCTGAAACATTGACACCATTATCAAATGCATAGCTTGGGTGAACGGCGTAGTTAATACCTTGCCAGCCATCAACACCAAACCAATCATCTATTGTTGGAGTCACTTCAAGTTGAACCGTAGCGTGTCCAAATTGCTTACCGACTTTAATCCATAATTCAGTGTAATTAGAATAAGAGGCACCAGGATAAAGATAAGAAAATACCATAACGTCGTAACTAATACTGCTATCGCCAAATTTGCCTGCTTTACCAATATAAGGTGCGGTGACAATTTCTAAATTGGGATCAGCAAACTTAACGTTTGAAGCAAACACGCCGACATACCATCCAAAATCATTACCCCAACCAAGAGTGCCTTGCACCACAGGGACATCGCCATCCATGGTTTCTGATTCACCTCGAAAAACATAATCAGAAGCAAAGGTTAATTTACCGTTAATCGTGCCACCCAAGACATCTTGATTCGTTGTCGTATCGGCAAAAGCACTCGCCGATAGGATTAAGCTACTTAACAATATTGACTGAGCTAATTGAGTTGTGTTGATGTTCATATTTATCACCCTAAAAATGAATGTTCTCGTTGATAGAGCGACTATATTCAAAACTTATGAATGGCTATTGAGTGTGATGTGAATTGATAGGTAACAAATATGAAGAATTATGAACACCAATATTTAACATGATCTGGGTCATATTATCGAACCTGAATAAACGTTTGTTTGCATCTAAAATTGAGCCAAAACAAGTAGGTCAGCCTTGAGGCTAAAAGCAGCCTTGATTCAAAATTGATGATTAGAGGTATTGCTAACGCGGCTTGACTAGCTTGCCCACTTCACCTTAGTCAGTGTGCATGATGTGAAACTCAAGATGACAAGCTCACCATATTCACTTTTGGTTTTAAAGCGTAAAACCTCACTTTTAAGCTGAGGTGTTAGCTGAGGTGTTAGCTGAGGCGCAATTTGGGATAAATACTTGAGCGTGTTGAGGTTAACATTAAAGCTGTTGTTGTTTGCTCACTGGCTGGTGATAAAATCTCAAGGTTTTACCTACGCTTAACGTGTCTTTGTCGGTCATGTTATTCCAGCTAGTGATCTGCTCAACGCTAACCTTGTAGACTTTAGCAATACTCCACAGTGTATCGCCATTTTGGACCGTATGATTACCGTTAACTTGAGGGCTACTGGCCACTGTCATTAAGACTGGTTTATTAGGGATAGTGTGTTTTTGAGCCATTAGTTGAGCAGATTGAGCTGCGGCAAACTCAACATCGAGAATAATTTGCGATGCAGTATGTGGCATAAATAAAAATTTACCGGCAACGATTTTATCGCCACTGATGTCATTCATTGCTTGAATTTTAGACACCGAAGTTTGATGGCGCTTGGCAATAGTACTAATATTATCACCGGCTTTTATCTGGTATTTGTACCATTTAACTCGTTCACTAATATCTGTATCTGCCAGTGCTTTTTTAAACTCACTGACTTTACTCACCGGTACAATCAATTGATGTGGTCCATCTGGTGATGTCGCCCAGCGATTAAATCCAGGATTTAATTTTTGTAACCGAGCAATGGGTATATTAGCAAGGTCGGCTGCCACTGAGATGTCTATTTGGCTGCCTATATCAATAACTTCAACCAGCGGTTTATTCGGAATGGATTGTAGATTAATGCCATAATGTTGCGCATTTTTTATTACGTCAGCAATAGCCAGTAATTGCGGCACGTATTGCCTGGTTTCTTTAGGTAATGGCAAAGACCAAAAGTCTGTGCTTAGCCCTCTAGATTCATTATATCTAATCGCCTCACGTAATCGGCCTTCACCAGCATTGTATGCGGCCAATGCGTATAACCAGTTGTCGGTCTTTTTATACAAGTATTGAAGCATATCTAATGCTGCAGTTGTTGCTGCAGGTACATCTTTTCGACCGTCGTACCACCAATTCATTTGCAAGCCAAAATGGCTCGCCATCGGCGAAGTAAACTGCCATAGCCCTGATGCATCGGCGCTAGAATAAGCAAAGGGATTAAATGAACTTTCAACCATAGGCAATAAAGCCAATTCGATAGGTAAATCTCGATGTTCAAACTCTTGCACAATTAAATACAAAAACGGCTTGGCGCGTTGCGAAATGCTCTCAAGATGTTGTGGATTATCAATGTACCATTGTCGATATTGGTTAACTAACTGCTCATCAGGAATCGGCATATCCATTGAATAACGAATACGCTCCCACACATCACCACTGTCTTGATAATTTCGCCGAGCTAAGAACTTAGGGATCGTTGATGAGATTGTTTTATTAGCAGCATTTATATTGTTATCTGCATCGGCATCTTTAATTGCAACCGTTTGACAACCACTTAACAGGATAAAGCCTGTTGCGATAAGGAAAATTGGTGTTCTCAATTAAAGGTGTTCCTCAAATATTACGCTGTTATTTTATGTTTATAGCGCGAGTTTTTTAAAGCAAAAGTCCTATATTGTAATTGAGTTTTATTTTTCTATCCATCAGTTTTAAAAAGCCTATTTAGCAACGCTCACCAATAGCTTTAGCGATAAATATATTCACCTTATTAATGAGGTCATGTTCCATCATAATATCAATTGTTCAAAAGACATCATGCCGCAATAAACTCTAGCCTCTTGTGATCTACATCATCGGATTTCGATTTTATCAATGCCACTGTCAGTTATTTTCACTGTTTAAAACCTATTTGGCTCCGTAGATTAGAAGCTATCAATAGACACTAGACATTCGTCTTTTAAAAAATGAGTTTCATCATGGCATTACAAGAAAATATTGTCAAAATCGTCAGCCACCCTCACCTTTCTCCTAAGCAAAAATCAAATTACTTAGCATTAGAGGCTGAAAACAGCCTGCCATATGTGACAGTGTCTGAATCGACTAGTCATGCAATGAAGGACGGCATTATCTGCGATATGTTTGAAGGCCACGCACCGTTTAAACCGCGTTATGTGCTGCCAGATTATGCTAAATACCTCAAACAAGGCTCTGAGTATTTAGAATTGTCGCCCGCTGAAGATTTTGATGACGCGCTCAATGCATTAATAATTTTGTATCATCATGTGCCGTCGGTGACCAATATTCCGGTATTTTTAGGCCATGTAGATACATTATTAATGCCTTTTGTCTCAGGGCTTGATGCTGATGTTATCTATCGTAAATTAAAACGCTTTTGGATAATGCTAGATCGAACCTTACCCGATGCGTTTATGCATGTGAATATTGGCCCCACCGATAACATTATTTGCCGAACCTTATTACGTATTGATGTTGAGTTACAACAAATAGCTCCTAATTTAACCTTTATGTACGATCCAGGGGTAACCCCTGATGATTTACTGCTACTGGCAACCACCAATATTTGTTTGTGCAATAAGCCTCACATTGCCAACTACCCATTGCATGCTGATACCTTTGACGAACGTGGTTTTGGCATTGTCAGCTGCTATAACGCATTGCCATTAGCTGGAGGTGCTAATACCTTAGTACGACTTAATCTGAAACAAGTCGCGTTAAAAGCCACCAGTATTGACGACTTTTTTCAACAAACATTGCCTCATTATTGCCAACTTACTTTTGAGCTTATTGAAGCACGTTCAGCATTTTTACATCAAAAATCGCATTTTTTCGACAGTTTTTTAGTTAAAGAGCAACTCATTGATGAGTCACGTTTTGCACCAATGTTTGGGATTTATGGTATGGCTGAAGCGGTGAATATCTTACAGGCCTTGTCCGCTACCGATCCAATTGCCAAGGTTAACTCTACTAAAGGTGTGAGTTCATATGGTAACGGTTATGGCCACAACCTTGCCGCCAACCAATTAGGCCTGAAGATTTCTGCCGCATTAGATAAGATTGTCACATCGACTCCAGTGACCTATGGCTATAATGGTCGAGCATTATTACATTCTCAAAGCGGTATCAGCTTAGATAAAGGTGTCACTCCAGGCGTTCGTATTCCTTATGGCACAGAACCAGACCCTATTAGCCATATTCAAGCGTTAGCGAAACATCACCAATATTATACCGCGGGGATTAGCGATATTCTCAGCATAGATGAAACCGTAAAATCGAATCCACAAGCCATGTTGCAACTGTGTAAAGGCGCTCTTAGCTTAGGTTTTAGGGAGTTTACCGCCAATGTTGCCAACAATGATTTAGTTCGCGTGACAGGTTATATGGTTAAGCGGTCCGACATTGAAACCTTTAAACATTGTGGTTCACGCACCAATACCACGGGTTTAGCGGCTGAGGCTGCCATTAATACTGGCATATTACAGCGCCAAGCTCGGGTTATCGCTCACGAACAGTCGCCTTTTGTGTATGAGTAAACACGCTATTGTAAGCCAAATATTGCCATTTTCCTGTGTCGATGGTCCAGGCAGTCGATTGGTGATTTTTCTGCAAGGTTGCAATTATCAATGCAAAAATTGCCACAATCCGCAAACAATAAGCTTGTGTGATACTTGTGGCGACTGTGTTGATCATTGCCCTGAGCAAGCATTAACACTTATTGCAACGCAAGAGATCGATTTAAAACAAAAAACGCATATCGTGTGGAATAGCACGTTATGTATCGAATGTGATACTTGCCTGACGGTATGTCCTACAAAATCGTCGCCTAAAATATCGCATTATTCGGTTGAGCAAATGCTGACGGTGATTAGTAGTCAGCATCATTTTATCAATGGCATTACCGTTAGCGGTGGCGAAGCGAGCTTGCAGTTACCCTTTGTGATTGATTTGTTTAAAGCGATTAAATTATCTGAGTCATTATCACACCTTAGTTGCATGATCGACACTAATGGCAGCTTAAGTACTAGTGGGTGGCATAAATTATTGCCATATTTAGATGGCGCTATGGTCGATTTAAAAGCATGGCAACAAACCACTCATCACTACATTACGGGTCGTGACAATCAGGCTGTATTTAACACCATAGCGTTACTTGCCCAGCACAATAAACTCTATGAAGTGAGACTATTACATATTCCAGGCATTACAGACTATGATGTGGAGATTGACGCACTCGCGACTTATTTGGCTAAACTGCCAAGCGATACCCGAATTAAATTAAATGCATTTCACCATCATGGTGTTGGAGACATTGCCTCAACATGGCCGCAATGCACTCAAGCTGATATAGAAAGCCTCGCTACGCTACTTAGCCAACGAGGAGTGACTAATATCGCTCTACCAGCCTTATATCTTTAATTCAATGGTATTGATTGAAATCGATTTAATATCAATACCCTATTACAACCTAGTAACTGCACAGTAATATTTGCTCGTACAACCAACGGTGTGCGGGGTCGTTCATACTCTGTTTATGCCACACTAGGCTATAAGCCACTTTGCCATAATCTATCGGTAAAGGTTTGATAATCAGCCCTTGGGCTTGTTTAGCCATTGATGCCCAACGGCGCGAACAGGTAAACAGTAATTCACTGTGATGACACATTAACGCTGCGCTGCCAAAGTCTGCCACTGAAATGGGTACCGCGCGTTTTTTAGATTGTTGTGCCAGCAAAATATCAAAAAAAGGCGTACTTAAGTCAATATCAGTGATACCGATGTGGCTGAAACGTAAATAATCATCAAGGCTGATGCCTGGTTGCAACGCTAAAGGGTGTGATGCATTCATTAAGCAAACCATCTCATCATTGATCAAGGTTTCCCAGACCAAATCATCATCGATATGGCTTGGCTGACTTAAGTCATGGGGTAACATAATAAAATCTAACGAGCCCTTTATTAAGCCGTCAAAACCTATATTGTCTTTACTGTAAATAGCTAGATGGATGTTAGGCGCTAGCTTTAGAATATGAGCGCTTATTTTAGCCGCCAGTAGTTCAAAGGTACTCTCACGCATCGCGAGTGAGAAACGTCCTTGATAATCGGCAGGAGTAAACACATCTTGGCTCATGATATGGTTCATATCATTAATCATCTGCTTCACGCTTGGGCCAAGTCTGCGTGCCAAAGGTGTCGCAATAAGTGAATTGCCGTGACGATAAAATAATTCATCGTTTAGGCTGTCTCTAAGCTGGCTCAAGGTTTTACTCACCGAAGAAGGGCTTAAACATAATTGCTCTGCACTGGCAGTGACACTGAGTGTATCGAGCATGACATGTAAAGTGATTAAGTGTTTCATGCTGATACGGGAAAGCTTTGCCAAATCCATTAGCGTATTGAACCTTTATAAGTCGTGGATTTAATGATTAAAATATAAAGGTAAATGACGTTGGGGGATAGATAACAACGTCATAATCAAGACATGCTTCACACCGGTGACTGATACATTAGAATAATCACCAAAATATTCAACAACCGCCACTGATTTGAGTACTCAGTACTAACGATATATTTCACCTAAAAAAATATCCTCTCAGACAAGTCATCGAGGATATTAGGCTGATTATATTACCAAGCTCATATAAAGAACTTATTCACTGAGATCATTAGCAAAGCTTGTTCGTAAAGTTAGCTAATATAGCTCTGACCAGCATAGATAATGAAATGTCGTAACGCTAACACACCGGTTAAACTACAACAGGCAACGGTTATCATCATCGCTTTTGTATGGCGTGTGCTTGACGGTAAAAACATCGACAAAATCGGTATCGCAAAGCCAATACCAACAACCCCATACCAAAATACGCTGCCCCAGATGTCTTGACTCAATGATGCCAAAGACTCGGCCGCTGCGCCGCCAGTAAAATACAGTGACGTAAACAACATAACTAAGAACATCATTTCAGTAATGATCACCGGTAAATCTAAACCGTGTAACTTCATCACATCGTCGTCATGTGTTGCGCTGTTAAAGCAGGTTAATGCCACAATTAAGTTTCCTGCAGCACCAGCTGATAAACCCGATGCTAAAAATAACGCCGGTAAGATTGCCGTATTTAACATAGGGTATGCATTCATCGCCGAAAGCAGAAAACCGGTATAGGCTCCCACACCAATCGCAAGTACAAACAATAGTATTTCAATCACTTTACGAAATGGCATTAATAGATGACTTATCGGCACTAAGAACCCCAATTTCCATTTTGGCAGTTCATCGCGTAGTACAATCATCGAATACGCGATACCCAAAGGTGAATACGCTAATAACGCAACAACACCAATGGCCATCACAGAGTCGAAATTGTAATTGATTAAAATCAACCAAAAATGAAATGGTTTGGTTAAGTCAAATACCAAACATGCAAGCCCTAAGCTAATCGCCACAGGACCAATAATCGCAGAAGCTTTTAAGATTGGGCTTTCAATCTGTTTATCTTTGCTATACCAACGCATAACAATACCAATCAGCACGCTACCTGCCGATAACCCGGCCATAAATAAGTAAATGGCAATAATCCAGTTCCACACCACAGGATCGTATTGCGCCATATCGCCCCAGATATTGTTCATGATTGAATCCCTCCACGTTTAGTCGGAACACGGTAAACCCTAGGTTTGGTGCCTAAATGGGTTTTATCTTGATAGGTTATTTTGGTATTGAGTAACTTAGCCACGTCGCTGTTACTGTCATTAGCATCGCCAAAATACAATGCATCGGTAGGACACACCGTCACACAAGCGGGTTGCTCACCTCTTGCCAAACGCGTGTCTTTACAGAAATTGCATTTGTCAGCCGCTTTAGTGATGGGGTTAATAAATCGAACTTTATAAGGACACGCCGCCACACAATACATACAACCGATGCACTTATCGTTATGGATAGACACTAGGCCATTTTCATCGATGTAAGCTGCACCTGTAGGACACACAGTGACACAGGGCGCGTCCTCACATTGCTGACATGACACTCTATGGTATTTAAAGTGAAGATTAGGTGCTTCACCAAATGGCCCTTCTACTCGTACTTGCAGGCGGGTTACCCCTTCTGGTACATCATTTTCACTACGGCAGGCTACATTACACGCTTGGCAGCCGATGCATTTGTTTTCGTCATGCACCATGACATATCGTTTATTCATAGGAGACTCCAAATCAATTAGTTACGGCTAAATTTTTGCCAACTTAACACCAGTGGTATGTATGTTCATGCCACAAACTGGCGCGATAGAATTTGGTAGTAGATTTCCACAATGAATACCTTTTCCTGTGGCACGCACCAATTCTTTGTTTTTGGATCCAAAGCCCATGTATGCAAATACTGTGTCTTGGCGAATTCCAGGCGTGACTAAAGCGGTGCCTTGTTCACTGCCGACACTGCTGGTTAATTGAATGGCATCACCACTGTGAATATTTAAACGACCTGCCGTAATAGGATGGATCCAAATAGGATTGTCAGACATCAAGTTGGCTAACATTGGAATGTTATGCGTTGCCCCGTTGGTATGGACGGCCACTTTGCCTTGAATAAAATACAATTCGTCAGCTTGCTTAAGCTGCACTGGGCGATGCTTAATCACACCTCTACCAGGAGCCATGTCTTCAACTTGCGCAGAGGTTAACTCTATTTTTCCGCTCGGGGTTTTAAATGTCATTGCCGATGCATAGCTGCCGTCATGATCAGCATGTCGAGCATTAGGATAGGCGTTAACAAATTCGGCAACCATACTCGGTTCTCGTAACATTAACGGCTTGCCATAACTGACGTAACCCATTTTTTTGATGTGTGCTAGTAGGCTGTGATCACGATTAACCTGCATGAGTTGTAAGGTTTCAATGTTTTCCCATGGGTAAAACTTCTCAAGTCCTAACGCATGGCCTAGCTCTTTAAATATTTGCCAGCTTGGACGTGTATTACCAATGGTTTCCACCGCACGTTGACGCACATAATAAGCCGGGTTTTTACCTGATTTATCAAAAATTTCTTCATCACGTTCAAGGTAGGTAGACTCAGGTAAAATAATGTCGGCATACGCCGCTGTTTCACTGATGTACAGATCGCAGCACACCACTAACTCTAATGCCTTAAGTGTTTGTTCGACTTTTGCTCTGTCTGTTAGCGTTTGCATTGGGTTAGTACGACTCATCACCCAGGCTTTAAGTTGATATGGTTTAGCCTCTAATGTTGCATCTATGATGGTTTGATACACACCACCTGACGACCACATGAGTTTGTATTGCTTTTCAACTTGATCAATGCGGATAGCAGAAGGTTTAGGCATACCTTCAACACCCGGTGTCGCTAATTCTGGCGCGACAGCTTCACCGGCAAATTTGTTGTAACCAGAGGCCTTTTGGCCCATGTATATGCCACCTTTACGCTCAATATTACCAATCAAAATATTGGCTGCATAAATAGCGCGGCGCATATCAAATTCTTCTGGTGTGAAAGTAGCACGATGACCAAAATCAACCACTGCATGTGGCGCATGGCTGGCGTATTCGTGTGCGATACGACGAATGGCAACCGCAGACACATCTGAAATTGATTCAGCCCACTCTGGAGTATATTGTTTAACTTCAGCCGCAAACTCATCAAAACCGACAACATATTGTTCAACAAATTGACTGTCATACAAATTGTCATAAATCAGTACATGGCATAAGGCTAATGCCACTGACACATCAGTGCCTGGACGTATGGCGTGCCACTCATCGGCTTTATCAGCGACAACAGAAAAACGAGGTTCAAATACAACTAACTTAGCCCCTTTGTCCATTTGCGCTTGCATCATGCCTCTGGTTTCAGACATGTTAATACCTTCATAGATATTATGACCAAAATTGATGATGTATTCAGAGTTACCAAGGTCGCGTTTCATTTTGGTGCCGAACATGGCTTTCGCGGCAATTTCATAAGCGCCAGGACATGTTGAAGCATGTGTGAATGTATTGGGCGTACCAAATGCCGCCGCTAAGTGAAAAACATGGCCGTCTAACGAACCAGATTTAGATGAAAACGCGACAGTTTCTGCACCGTATTGTTTTTTTATGGTGTTGAGTTTCTCGGCGATAAATTGATAAGCATCGTCCCAGCTAATTTCGGTCCATTTACCTTCACCACGCTCACCGGCTCTTTTTAACGGTTTAACAATACGCTGCGGGTCATATAAAAGACTATGGCCAGCACCGCCCCTTGCGCATACCTTGCCACCAAACGATTTAGCTTCTTTATTACCGCTAATAAAAATATTTTTGCCATCAATCACTCGTGCTGATATTGGACAACGTGTGGAACACATTTCGCAAATACTGGCCACTTCAGAAGAAATGCCTTTTAAAGGTTGTTTTTCTAATGCTGCTAGCGAGCCAGGTAAAATACTTGCCAGCGCACAAGTTGCACCACTTGCACCTGCTCCCTTTAAAAAATGACGCCGATTTAACTGAATCATAATTGCCCCCTTCATCTTCAACCAAGCACGAAGTTATTACGGTTAACGTAGGTTTAATGGTACTTAGCATGCTCATAACATAATAAGTACTATCGCTAACCACATTATTAACCCACTAATAACTTAAGGGTATTGTGGTAAACCACATTGAAGATAATCATTTGACTGACATCACGGTTTACACTCGCAAATAGCGAATTAGCATAAAAACGAGTCAATTGATCGTTAATGAGGTTTTTACTGCATGAAAGGTTGAATAGATTGATCAGTTGATAGGGTTAATATTTTAATGGAATGTCGATTAATACTCGGCAACCTCTTTGCCAAGGAGCATCAGGATCATCTTCACATTTAGATAAATTTATCTGGCCACCAAATAGCATAATAACATCATTGCAAATAGCTAATCCTAGCCCCAACCCTTCTGCTTTGGTGGAGAAGAAGGTAGTTTTAAACTCATCAGCAGAGCAGCTCAAACCTATGCCATTATCATAAATTTTAAGGTGTATTGTATTATCAACAATGTGTAAATCAATCAGTATCCGGTTGGTGTGTTTAGTTGATAACGTCCCTTCAGACATAGCATCAACAGCATTTTTTAATACATTCATTAATACCTGGCAAAAGCCCACTTTATCGCCAGTTAATTTAATATCAGTGCTCGTCAGTTGTGTGCTGAGTTTAATATTATGGCTTTTAAACTCATGCTCGAATAACTCCAGGCATATCATTAATTGTTCATGCACATAAAACTCGGTAGGCTCAGCGTTTTTTCGTTGCAACAAACCCCTTATTCTATGAACGATTTCGCCAGCACGAATTGATTGTTGATGTATTTTTTCAAGCAACTGATACTGTTTAGAATCTATGCCTATATTATTGGCTTGCTCAATCATTCCTCCTTCACTGTATTGGGTTATGGCAGCAATAGGTTGATTAAGCTCATGAGCTAGACCTGCGCCTATTTCACCCAGAATGGCGGCACTTTGTAAACGTTCAAATTGCAATGCTTTGTTTTTTAACTGGCGTTCACTACTGAATAACCGTTCGCTCTTTTGTCTAAATCGATATTCAAGCCATAAGTGATAAATAGTGGCGATTACAAAGAAGCCAACTAATCCAAAGCCCCACTTTTGATTTAACTTAATCCACTGCCAAACCTGTAACATGACCGGTATTTTTTTGGACTCAATATCTAACGCTTTAAACAATTTTATCACTTCAAACTGGCTTATAGGGGCTGCCCAGCCACGATTTAGGCCAATAACAGAAGCTGGGTGAGTCGCACTAATAGAGAGCAATGCGCGAGTAATATCGGTTCTAACGGTTAATGGCACAGCATCTGAGGAGGCAAACGACCAATTTGGGTATAGCGGCGTACTCACCGCACAATCATAGCCTGCTGGGGTGGCATCATTGATGACTCTAAAGTCTTTAGCATCTATGTACCCTTGATCAATCATCTGCTCTAAAGTACAAAATGGAGTAATGGCAATATCCGCGGTGCCATCACGAACTTGGTAAATTAATGGTTCTAAAGGGAATCCTAGAAAAGTGACTTTATTAAAAAAATTATTAGTCGTATATTCCTTGGAATTAATTAGCCCTATAGCTGCTTGATAACCGCCTAATGCACTAGGATCGCTCGCCACCACAGAATGGCCCTCGAGGTCTTCAATGCTAAAAAATGAACTATCGTTACGAACAATGATTGTCGCTCCAATCGCAAAGGTGCTGCCATTATGTTGATTGCTTTTCATGGTTGCCAGCCATGAAATAGGAAAATCGCTACTCATATTAAAGTAATGCCCGGGATTAGTGACCACAAATTGCACCTGACCATTCAGTAACTGTTGGTTCATTTGATTAAAATCTAACGGCACAACGTCAAAACTTGCTCTCGGAACTCTTTTGGTTAAATAGTCCATTAATGGCTGCCATCGCTCAATGCTTTTAGCGACGCCATAGTTGGCTAGCACCGCCACACGATAGTGAACCAGGGCAAGATTATCTTTTGGGGATTGCTGTTCTACAACGGGATCAATGGCGTCAGATAGCGCAAAACTTACTGTTGAATGAATCAATAGTAACGTTGGTATTAACCATAACAATATTCCAAAATGCATCAGCACCTTTCATTTAATCAATGTTGATAAAACACCATAAGACCGAGTGTAATGCAGCTATAAAAACAAAAAAGATGTATAGCCCACAAAAGTAGATGAACAATTTGCTCAATTTAAAACAACGATTAAACTGTATTTAAATTAATTTATTATCAAGTAACCAATAGCCAAATGCAGATTTTAAATACTATTTTCATGGTTGATGATGATCTTGCGATCCTTGATTCAATGCAATTTATGCTATTGCAGTATGGATTTAACTTACAAATATTCGAATCTGCTACTGCATTCCTGACTAGTAGCGATATAACGCAACCAGGCTGTTTGATTGTCGACAGTAAAATGTCTGAAATCAGCGGCCAAGAATTACAACAAACACTGGTTACAGCCAAAAGCCCACTAGGGATAATCTTTCTGACAGGCCATGGTGATTTACCGATGGCGGTACATGCCTTTAGACAAGGTGCTTGTGATTTCTTCCAAAAACCAGTGAAAGGTATAGAGCTTGTCATGGCAATAGAGAAAGCATTAACCACTAGCAAGCACGCATTTGAAACGATGCAACTAAGGCAACGCTACAGCACACTAACCGATAGAGAAAATCAGGTATTACATCTATTAATTGATGGAAAAACCAATAAACAGATGGCAGAAATTCTGTTTGTATCATTGCGAACCATAGAGGTTCATCGTTCAAAAATAATCAAAAAATTGGCCGTACATAATGCTGCTGAATTAGCTAAATTTAGCGCTTTACTCGTTGATTAAAAGATTGGGATCAAAGCTTCTGCTTAGTTTTTTAAGATGTAGATGATTTAATCCAGCAAGCTTATTAATATCTTAATGAACAACAATCATTCTTGTGCCGTTAGTCTCTAGGTTAAATCTATTTCAAAGCTAACTAATCGGTCCATTTATTTCTACTCACTGTTAAAAGTGACAATAAACGCTGTCATTAATGTCGTATGCGTCATATTTGTCGCTAGGTAAAAACCTTAAAACAGTTAATGAATTGCAACACAACTTACTCATTAGATATTGTTTTAATAAAAATTATATAAATCAACAGCATAATAAAAATCACTTTTTCTATTTCTACCAAAGCTAACTTGGCCTATCTATTGCTATTACTAAGTATGTTTGCAATCTATTTTACAGATTACATTTAACTTAACCATTCTTTTGGAGTAATAACATGACTGACTCTATTGTCAATTTCCCCCAATTAAATCGACCCGCTCCGGCATTTAATACCAAAACGACTCACGGAATGCGCTCACTTACAGACTATAAAGGCAAGTGGTTAGTCTTGTTCTCTCATCCAGCAGATTTTACCCCGGTGTGTACTACCGAGTTTATTGGCTTTGCCCAACGCGCTGAAGAATTTGCGCAGTTAAATACCGAGTTATTAGGCTTATCTATCGACAGTATCCATTCACACATTGCCTGGGTTCGCAATATTGAGGAAAACTTTGGTGTTGAGATCACCTTCCCTATCATTTCAGACTTATCAATGGCTGTGGCTAAGGCTTACGGCATGATCCAACCTGGCGCGAGTGATACTGCAGCGGTTCGTGCCACTTTCATTATCGATCCTGAAGGTATATTGCACGCCATGGTGTATTACCCAATGAGCAATGGCCGCTCTATTGATGAATTTGTTCGATTAGTCAAAGCATTACAAACCAGTGACACTAATGGCGTTGCGACTCCAGAAAACTGGCAACCCGGTGATGATGTAATAGTACCTCCGCCGGCGACTACCGAAGAAGCTAAAGCCCGTTTAAGCCAAGGGTTTAAATATACCGATTGGTACTTTAGTAAAAAATCGCTTTAAGCCGTTACTTGTACAGGGATGCGAGTCCCTGTGCATCATGTTGATTTGTAGAGGAGGTTTATGATGATTTCAACGTTTAGTGTGCATGAATTTTTAGATGAAGATAGTGAAACGTTCACCTATGTTGTTGTCGATAATACCACCTCATATGCGGTGATTATTGATCCTGTTTTAGATTTTGATTATAAATCGGGCCGTACTGACACCCACAGTGCGCAGCGGGTTTTACACTGGATAGAACGTCAAAACTTGACCGTAAAATGGATATTAGAAACCCATGCCCATGCCGACCATTTATCTGCTGCCAGTTTTTTACGAGACAGTATTGGTGGTCAAATAGGTATTGGTGAACACATTACTCAGGTGCAAGACACCTTTAAAACGATTTTTAATCTAGAGCCTAATTTTTTGCCTAATGGCAGTCAATTTGATCGGTTATTTAAGCATGATGACTTATTGCAGGTCGGTAATATGTCGATTCGTATTATGCACACGCCGGGTCATACACCTGCAGATTTAGCCTATATCGTTAATGAACAAGCCGCTTTTGTGGGTGATACTATTTTTATGCCTGATGTGGGTACCGCCAGATGTGATTTCCCCGGTGGTGATGCCAATACCTTATACGATTCAATTCAGACCTTGTTTAGCCTGCCTGACTCAACTGATATCTATGTATGCCACGACTATCCACCTGAGGGCCGTGACCACCAGTGTAATACTCAAATAAGCCAACAGAAACAACATAATATCCATGTTAATGACAACATGGCAAAAGCTGATTTTGTTGATCTTCGCCAACAACGAGACGCAACACTGCCTATGCCAAGGCTAATATTACCCGCGATTCAAATTAATATTCGGGCAGGACAAATGCCCACAGCAGAAGCCAACGGGACTGTGTATTTAAAGATCCCTATCAACCTACTGTAAGTCAAAGAGTAATCAAAATGATACCAGCAATTATTGGCGCATTACTCATTGGTTTAGTGCTCAGTGTATTGGGCTCTGGTGGCTCAATTCT
This sequence comes from Shewanella livingstonensis, assembly GCF_003855395.1. Taxonomy (NCBI): domain Bacteria; kingdom Pseudomonadati; phylum Pseudomonadota; class Gammaproteobacteria; order Alteromonadales; family Shewanellaceae; genus Shewanella; species Shewanella livingstonensis. The sequence goes on from NZ_CP034015.1 coordinate 2,724,490, forward strand.
TACGGTTCCGGTGTTGCTATATCTCATCGGTATGCAACCCGAGTTGGCCATTGCTTCATCATTATGCATCGTAGGGGTAATAAGTTTACTCAGTAGTATTCGCTTTATTAAGCACAAAAAGGTCTCGTGGCCCCATGTGTTGTTGTTTGGTTTACCGGGCATGTTAGGGACTTACCTAGGCGCTTGGACCAGTACTTTTTCCACCAGCAACATACAGCTAACGGTGTTTGTTATTTTAATGCTCATTGGCGCCGTCATGATGTGGCGCAATCAATCTAGCCGCTGTAAAGCGGGCAAACTTAATATTAGCAAAATCCTTTTGCAAGGCTTAGCGGTTGGTGTGGTCACAGGTTTTGTGGGCGTAGGCGGCGGATTTTTAATTGTGCCCGCCCTAGTACTGCTTGGTGGCATAGAAATGAGACTGGCGATTGGTACCAGCTTGCTGATTATTACCATGAACTCACTTGTGGGTTTTGTTAAATATTACAGCTTACTGTCAGACAAAGGCTTCGAGTTCAATTGGTCGGTTATTGGGATCATGATTGCCGGCGGCATCGTGGGCAGTATGGCGGGTCAATGGATAAACCAATATTTACCCAAACCCATGTTACAAAAATTATTTGCGGTGTTTTTAGGGGTAATGGCTTTATTTATATTATCAAAATCTATTATTTAATATCACGAGGTTCACATGAAAACAGCTCAAGAATACATAAGTGAAATCAAGGTTAATATCATCGAGGTGACTACTCATGAATTGCATACTGCAATGAGTAATCATGAGGTCGTCATCATTGATGTCCGTGAGCATGAAGAGTTTTTAACAGGCCATTTAGCTGGCGCGATCAATTTTCCTCGTGGCGTATTAGAGATGAAAATACACGAGCATCCTTCGGTGAGTCATCACTGTGAATGGTTATTGGCATTAAATGAATTAGCTGAAAAAGACATATACCTAATTTGCCGTACGGGTGGCCGCTCTGCACTTGCGGCAGATTCATTACAACATATGGGTTTTACTAAACCACTCTCTGTTGCTGGTGGCATGATGCAATGGCAACTAGATGGTTTTCCATTGGTGCCACATAAAGCCTAATGTAGAATCAGTTATAACCATGAGCCAGTGATATGTTCGCATAAATCTGGCTCATTTTTTATCATTTATTGAGCGGTACCTTAAGTAAATCGTTACTTAAAATATCTGCAGGCATCATATTGCCAGCACGAATATTGATTTGTATTACCGGTAATAATAATTTCGATATAACAGCACTAACATGGTGTTGTTGATGCCGCTTAACAAATTCAGTGAGGGTGACGTTGCCACCAGCAATACGATTACACCGTTTTTGTGCAATAACTGATGTTTCTACCGTCTCACAAGTGCGTGTGTTGGCCTGTGGACTGTGCCCTACAAACACACGGGTGCAATTTGGCAACGCTAATATTCGTTGAATAGAATGGTATAACGTAACTGCGCTGCTATCAGGGAAATCAGTATTCATTGTGCCCAGCTCTGGGATTGATAATGCATCACCAACAAAAACGACATCTTCAATAAGATAGCTTACACAAGCAGGGGTATGACCCGGTGTATGCATGATGTGAATATTTAAATGACCTAACTTCACCAATTCTTCGTCGACAAAGAGTTGATCAAACTGTTCGCCGTTACATTGAAAGCTTTCATCAAGATTGAGTATTTGCTTAAAGGTATGTTGAACTTTGGTGATGTGCTCACCTATTCCCGTCATACCGCCACACTTTTTCTTAATATAAGACGCTGCAGAAATATGATCGCAATGGGCGTGGGTTTCTAAAATCCATTCAACCTCAACCCCTTGTTGATTAATATGATCTATGATGCTGTCGGCAAAATTTGTGCTGATAGTGCCAGATGCAATATCAAAGTCTAAAACCGGATCAATAATCGCACATTGGCGAGTCGCAATATCGATTACCACATAGGTAATAGTATGACTTGCTTGATGATAAAAAGGATCGATGCGGATTTTACTCATGGCACGTTAACTCCCAACAACATACCCAAGGCATTTGTTAGATAAAACCTCATATTAATGATAAATATCTTGCCAACATAATGGTGTAAGTACTGAGGTAGATGACTTAATTCCTCATAATAGTAAATTAAACCGCTAGCAGAATCTGCGCATTACGTCGCAACAAACAACAAACACTGACGTACTAATTAGCAATCAATCGCTAACTTGACATAATTGTTTATAAATCGTTATCCAGAAATAATTGACCAGACAATTGCTAAGTAATCGTTGAACGCTTTGTGTTGAGGGGAAACCACTAAGGCTTAACGGTGTTGCTAAGCCTTACCTATTACTTCAGTTACTATAACCTCAGATACTATTAAGGGTCTTGAATTACGGCTTAGCTGTTATTGATGGCGCAGGTTCAGCAATAACCTTTTGTAGTGAAAACGCACCGCGAATATCACCAAGGGCAAAGTTAATCGCGTTATCATTTGGATAGGTTTTATGAATCAACGCACTCAGTTCAAGGTTAATATTACTACCATGACAACCTAGGCATAATTCTTGAGTTGGAATGGCTTTCATATAACGAAACGCAGTATTGTTACCATTAACTATATATGCGCTGGCGACTATGGGTTTATTCGTTTGTTGGCCCGCTTGGTTAATAGCAACGTTCATCTGTTCAAATTTCTGTAATTGAGCTAGCTCCCAAGCATCTGGACTATTGCCTGCATTACGTACCCGTAAACTGGTTCGGGTAAGTGTCCAGCCATCTTTCGAGTGTTGTGCTGCTATTGCAGGTGCTACCGATTGACATACCGTCACGGCATTCATTAATCCGCCTTGTTTGATAGCCGCTTGTAACTGACCTTTTAATGCCTGGCTAAACTCACCAATACGCTGATTAGCTTGTTGCTCAAGTATTTGTTGTTCTGTTATCGTTTCAGCTTGCCCTATGGTCGAGACACTTATCAGCATAATTAAGCCCGTCATTTGGCTAGACTTAGTTAACGATTTAGTTTGAGTGTGTATTAGGCGCATTATGGGTCATCCTCTATTAGACATCGTTGAATCTCAATCCATTTGGGGCTTATACGAAGCCGATGTTCGAGTGCATTTGTAAGCTATGTAGTATGATCAATACAAAGCTTATGCCAGATCATGTTGATAAGTTTTAATCAATTAAAATCAGCAACTTAAAAAATAATTAATGTTTTACCTAGGTGTATACTTATTTATCAAGTGACACATATGGCATTGCTATGACAAATACTGTGCTAACTATGTCATTATAGAAATTGGTTGATGAATAGTTACTGCAAGCGAGAACGATGAATGAATAACACCACTGTTGTACAATCAATGATAAATGCAATTGATAAGCCGGCTATATTTATTACCCCGGACTATGTCATACATGCGGTTAATCAAGCGTATATAGAAACCTATAACACCCAGGTGATATTGGGCCAAAGTAAATGTCATCAAATATCTCATCACAGTAACCAGCCTTGCGATAAACACGGCGAAGAGTGTCCTTTGCAACAATGTCAAAGTACGGCAAGAGCAGCCAATGCCGTGCATATCCATAGCACTGCACAGGGTAAGTCATATTGCGATATTTTAATGAAACCAATTAAAGATGACAGTGGCAAAGTATTAGGGTTTTTAGAGATTTTAGATGCGATTGATTATGCGTCAACAGAATCGAAAAAAGGCACTATGATTGGTCAATCCGCACCGTTTAAACAAATGCTCAACAGAATTAACCGCGCATCGCAATCAACTATTGCAGTGTTATTGCAAGGTGAAACGGGTGCAGGTAAAGAATTAGTCGCTAAAGCAGTGCATCAAGCCAGTAGTCGTAATGATAAGCCCTTTGTGGTAATTGAATGTACTGGGCTAAGTGAGAACCTGTTCGAAAGTGAGTTATTTGGCTATGAAAAAGGCGCCTTTACCGGAGCGACCACCAGCAAAAAAGGCTTAATTGAAATTGCCCATGGTGGCACGGTATTTTTCGATGAAATTGGCGATGTGCCAATGAATATGCAAGTAAAGTTACTCAGATTACTTGAAACCCAATGCTATCGCGCCGTAGGGGGATTAAAACAAAAACGCTCTGACTTTAGATTGGTCAGTGCTAGTCATAAAAATTTACTCGAGTTGGTTGAAAAAGGTGAGTTTAGACGTGATTTGTATTACCGCATTGCAGGGTTTCCCATTTACTTACCGTCGCTACGTGAACGCCATGATGATATTCCGACATTGGTTAATCATTTTATTAAATATTCTGAATACAAACATAAAAAGTTTTCGGCTAATGCATTAACTCTGCTTAGTGCTTATGCATATCCAGGTAATATCCGTGAATTAAAAAATATTATCGAGCAGTCGGCATTAATTGCCAATGAAGATATTATTCACAGCAGTGATTTACCAGAAAGCGTTCAACCACAACATATCATAATCGATGAAAAAAAATCATCACAAACTGCAGCAGCGGATCTGATGTCACTTGAAGATGCAGAATGCGCGTATCTTTCTCAGGTGTGTGACCAATTTAAAGGGTCTTCAGCAGAGTTAGCCATTAAACTAAATATTAGTGTGCGTACCTTATATCGTAAATTACAGCGCTATGAATTAAAGCTATCAGTGCTGTAATATCGCGATACTAAGCATATTGACCATTAATGCTGATGTATGAGTGAATTTATTTTATGGCAACAAGACTTCATTATGGTGTTTTCTGTGGCCACTTTAGCGTCACAACAACGTGTCTTTGTCGCCATTTCAGAGCCATTACATTGTCCATTTTGGCTACTAGTTTCATCATGGTCATGATGATGGCCGCAACTACCGCCATCTGCTTGTTTAGCAATATGCTTCGTTGACGGACGCCCCTGAGAAGCCTGAGTGTATTGTTCACAGTCAGCTAACACAGCACCCGCAAAAGATTCAATAGCAGTACGGCCATTGTTAGCGTGAAACACCATCAATTGCTGGCTTAGTAGTGTCGACAATAACTGCTGACCAATGTTGCGCACAATCACTCGATTAGCGCCCTGGGCCAGTAGTAAGCTCACTAATTGTTGCTTCCCCTCACATCCATCAAGTAAAGCAGGATTAGCAAAACGTCCTATCACTTGAGCCTGAACATCAATAAACAGTATCTCATCGGCTTTACTAAAATGGCTGGAAATATTTTCAGCTTTCATTGGTATGGCAGTAATCATTTGTTTTTCCTCACAGCATTTGGCATTAACAGCGCGTTACCATTAATGTGTTCAAGTTTACCGATTAACATGCAATTGGCTTTAAAACAGCGTGTAGCTGTTGCACCACAAATGATTAGCTGAATGTTAGGTGTTGGTGTCATCGACTCACATTTATTGGCATATGCAATATATACACTTATTAATAGCATATGCCAATTATAATTAGTGTTTTGTGATCACTTGCACTGTTTACTGCGACATCAACCATCTTAAAAATGGCTTAGCCATAATGTAATATAAAGTGGTTTTAATGAGTAAGCCATTAAAAATGTTAGCATTTAATTTTTGGTAAACATTGCCATTGTGTTGAATATTGCGGCGTGAGTAAATCACGCCGCATGGCCCACTTTTGCTGTATGCCTTGTGCGGCAAGAAACATGGTATCGCGGCCATAACGTTGGTTGATGCCATCAAGTGTGTGCATCAAGGCATGGTTAACTTTCGCGGGAGTAAACAAATCAAATTGAAAATGCTTTTCGCTGGCTAAATCAACGAGCCCTACGCCAATTTTGTAATACCGCACACCTGGACGAAATAGCTTTGAAGCTGCTTGTGTCAGGGCTTGGGTGAGTTCAACAGTACAATGGGTTGGACAGGGAAAATGAACAATAACTTTATAACTTACAGGCCGTTCGTCATGAGGAGAGTTACTGGCAAACAGCAACATGGTTTTGCAATACGAGCCTTGCTGACGTGCTTTAAGCGCGGCAATACCGATATGTTTACTCAAGGCCTGTAATAGTGACTCATAATCGGTAATGCGCTCACCGACACTACGAGTGGAAAATATTTGTTTTTTATCTGTTCGCGCCTCATCCCATTGTTTACACACTTGACCGTTGAGTTCACGAACCGTGCGTTCTATTTCAATACTAAACTGTTTTCTCGCTAGGCTCGGCGGCATACAGGCAAGATCATATGCGCTGCGAATATTGATTGATTCAAGCTTCTTACTTATGCGCCGACCAATGCCCCACACCTCGCCAACGCTAAGTTGGCGTAAAATGTCGGTACGTTGCTCTGGGGTCTCAATAACACAAACCCCTTTGTATCCTTGAATTTTTTTGGCGGCGTGATTGGCAATTTTCGCTAAGGTTAAGGTGTCGCCCATCCCCACACAAACAGGTAAGCGCGCCTCTTTCCATACCGCGCGGCGAATTAGCTGGCCTTGGGTATGCAAGCATTTAATGGCAGGATAACTGTGTTTAAAAGACAGGAAGCTTTCATCAATGGAGTACACATGCTGATCAGGTGCAAAGCGACCTATTATCGCCATCATCTTGGCAGATAAATCGGCATAGAGTTCATAATTAGATGAACACACAATCACATTACGTTGAGCGCATAAGGCCTTAACTTGAAAATAAGGTAAAAACTTTTCAATGCCTGCTTCTTTGGCTTGTCGATTAGCCGCCACAATGCAACCGTCGTTGTTGCTCAACACTATTATCGGTTTACCACGCCAATCAGGGCGAAACACCTGTTCAGCACTGCAATAAAAAGCATTGGCATCGACTAAGGAAAACATTGTTTTTTACCCTTTTCGGCCGACAAACAGTGGGCTTTGACGATGGCAACGAATTGAGCGGATCACCACGCCTTCGATACTAAAATCATCATAATCGTAGATGGTCACCGGTAAATGTTGCTCATGAGATGACACGAGCATTCGCCGTTGCATATCGAGAATTTTACACACAAACTCACCATTAAAATTAGCCACTATGACATCGCCACTTCTCGCAGTTTCATGGCGATCGACAATCAGTAAGTCACCATCGAATATGCCTACACCTTGCATCGACTCCCCCTGAGCTAAACCGATAAAAGTCGAACTTGGATGTTGAACTAACATCTCATCAAGACTTAAGCCTAATTGAAGGTACTCTGCGGCTGGGCTTTCAAAACCGGTAATACCAGCACTGGCAGCAATGGGAATAAAGCGCATACGATAACCTCGCAAACTCACAACACAAACTTACCATGCAAACGTACAACGTAAATTTACAATGCACAGCACAAAAGAACTGTATAAAAAAACAGTGTATTTTTATACAGTACATAGTAGCGCTATATTTTGACAGTGCAAGTTTATTTGCGCTAAACGGCAACATGTTGGTGGCATACTCAGCGATTAAACCCGTGTCGCTAGACTCTGGCTATCTACTGGGTAAGGTTATCAGTTTAATTATTAATGAGTTTATTTGTTCAAAGTCAAAATACAATGCTAGCGATTGGTCTACACTTGTGAGCAGCACAACAATTAACCGAATACCTCTATCACCTGTTACAGCTATAGATTGTTCGAGAATAGAGTTGTGACCAACATTCCGTGTTAGAGCAATGAATCTAGTTGATGTATAACGTAAACCAATAGCATGATTACTTTCGCTCGGGGTCTAGGGCCTGTTGATCTTTCAAGGTTATTTTTGCAGCGAATTGTTGGCTATTACTCACATGTATAACAGTAAGACAGAGACTTCGAGGTGTAGTTATTCTACATAAAAAGTCGATAACGCCGTAGAAATGGCCATCAAACGCTGCCCGAAGGGTTCGGCTAAAAACGTTTTTAACTCGAACAACATTCAACCAGCAAAGATCAACAGGCCCTAGTATGACACTCGCAACTTTTGATATCGACATGCACGACGATAACTGCGTACTGAGTCTTGCAGGTGATTGGCAATTGGGCCAAGCACCGCTAGGTGCCGATATTTGTGCCGCCCTCCCCGCAACTTGCCATGCTGTCACGTTAACCACCACTGAGTTATTGCAGTGGGATTCAAGCCTCGCCATTGCCTTATTACAATTATCCCGCTGGTGTGAACAACAAAAATTACCGCTCAATGTGCAAAATACCCCACAAGGATTACAGCAACTATTACTGCTGGCTACCGACGTACCTGTGTATCAAACGGCTAATGATGATGCCATTAGTGGCATGTGGGCAATACTTCGCCAAGGCTTAATTACACAAGGCTTACAGGTGCACGATGGTTTAGTGTTTGTCGGTGAAAGTACACTGGCATTAGGGCGTTGGTTAAGAGGTAAAGCCAGCACTCGGCGCAGTGATATCGTATTTTTTATCGAACAAGCCGGCCCTAAGGGACTGGCGATTGTCACCCTAATTAGTCTGCTTGTGGGAATGATTTTAGCGTATTTAGGTTCAGTTCAATTGCGCCAATTAGGCGCTCAAGTGTATGTGGCAAACTTGGTGGCTATCGGAATGGTGCGCGAAATGGGCGCCCTTATGACAGGAGTTATCATGGCCGGTAGAACGGGGGCGGCTTATGCGGCGCAACTCGGCACCATGCAGGTTAATGAAGAAATTGATGCACTGCGAGTAATGGGCATTTCAACTATGGAATTTTTAGTATTACCTCGCTTACTGGCATTGATTTTCATTATGCCGTTGATGTGTATTTATTCAGATGTGATCGGCATGATCGGCGGCGCGATTGTGGCCAATGGCATGGGAGTGAGTTACACCCAATATATTTTACAGACTCAGGTTGCCATTGATTGGGTCGACATCTCTACTGGGTTAATAAAAAGCCTCATTTTTGGTTTTTTGATTGCGATTGCCGGTTGTCAGGCGGGGCTTAAATGCGGCCGCGATTCTAATGCGGTGGGTTTAGCCACTACCAGTGCGGTGGTTAAGGCCATTGTATTTCTTGTGGTTTCCGATGCCGCACTCAATATCTTATACGATAAATTAGGGATCTAATTATGGTGGATGATGCCTTTATCAGTGTACGTGATTTGTCTGTCGGTTATGGTGCTACCGAAGTGCAAAAACACCTTAACTTTGAGATTAATAAGAATGATATCTTTTTTGTCATTGGCGGCAGTGGTTGCGGCAAAACGACCTTACTTAAATCAATGGTAGGACTGCTAAACCCGCTCAAGGGCGAAGTACTCTATCAAGGTAAAAACTTTTATGATGCTGATGAACCGGCGCAAGTGGCTATGCTCAAAGACTGGGGTATAACCTTTCAAACTGGAGCGTTGTTTTCCAGTATGTCACTTGCTGAGAATGTCGCTTTACCGTTGCAACTGTATACCGACCTTTCGGAGCGACAAATTGCAGAAGTTGTGGCGTATAAGTTGGCATTAGTTGGCTTAGCCGGATTTGAAAAGTTTTACCCAGCCGAGTTAAGTGGTGGTATGCACAAACGCGCAGGATTAGCGCGTGCGATTGCACTGGATCCACAATTGTTATTTTTTGATGAGCCTTCAGCTGGGTTAGATCCGATTAGTTCTATGCGCTTAGATCACTTAATTGTGCAAATATGCCAAGCACTCGACTCGACCGTGATTATCGTGTCGCACGAGCTGCCCAGTATATTGTCCATCGGTACTCGTTGTGTGTTTCTTGATAATCAAACCAATACCATGCTCGACTGTGGCGATCCCAGAGAATTAAAACTTAACAGCAGCCAACCTCGAGTGCGACAATTTCTCAATCGTGCTGACAAAGTGGAGGCATTATGAGTAAAAGCCAGCGACTTCCCCTTGCGATTGGTGCCTTTATTTTTGGCGCTATTATCTTGGTGTTTATTGCCCTACTGTTTTTTTCGGGTGGACGAATCTTTGCCGAAAAAGCGCCTGTGGTGATGTATTTTAACAACTCAGTTCAAGGGCTTCAGGTGGGTGCACCAGTAAAGCTAAAAGGTGTGATAATCGGTGAAATAAGCGATATTAGCATTGATTTCCCCAACGACAGTAGCCAAGGCGTCACCGCTTCAGTTCATGCTGATTTACTGTTAAAACGTATCAATCTTAAGGGAATTCAAGTAGGAGAAGAGTTTTTCTCCCACGCGATAGAGAATGGCTTACGTGCCCAACTAAATTACCTGAGCTTACTCACCGGACAACTCTACGTTGAGTTAGATTTTTACCCCGGCACAACCGCACAGTTTCATGATGACAAAGCATCATTATTGGAACTACCAACTATAGCGACCGATTTTGAATCCCTTTCAAAAGACTTGCAATCATTAAACCTGAAAAGCTTAGTCACCAATGTAGATAATTTAGCTCAACAACTTAGCGACATTGCCGCCAGCGGCAAAATACAACAAGCATTGGATAATTTTGATCGCGCCGCAACAGCAGTTAGAAACACCGCGCTGCATATCGACACAACTCAAGCAATATTAGGCACAAAAAGTGTTGAAGTACTGACTAAACTCGATAATTTACTGCTGCAATTAAATAAAGATGAACCGCAAATGGTGACATCACTCAACCGCAGTTTGGCCGCCCTTGGCGATACATTAGCCAATATTGATCAACTGGCTCATCAAGCGGGTAATTCAGTAGACCAAAACTCGCCACTGTTAATTGAGTTAACCAATACCTTAGAAGAAATTCGCCGCACTGCTCGATCGCTACGAAGCTTGAGCGAAACCTTAGATGAACAACCTGAGGCCATCATACGCGGCAAAAAAGCCCTACCTTTAGGAGAATAATGTCATGGGAAAATATGGAATTTGGACCATTAATTGGGGGGTCGGTTTACTACTATTGAGTTTAGTGAGTGGCTGCCAAAGCTCTCCCGAAAAACAATACTTTGTGTTAACGGCAATGCCCAGCCAAACGGTATCTGGCAGTACTGCGTTAGAGCATGACATTGGTATCGGGCCAATTGACGTAGCCGAATACCTACATTTTACGCAGCTGATGTATCAACTGGATGATGGTAGCCTGCAACGATTTGCCAATAGTTATTGGGCTGAACCGCTTGAACAAGGTATCAGCCGAGTAATGAGTATCAATCTAAGCCAGGGAGATCGCCGTCGTAATCTGGTGTTATTTCCTTGGAGAGCAAACAACACTCCCCAGTACAGCATTAAAATCAAGGTTACTTCCCTCAACCGAGATGGCACTAACACCAGGCTCAATGCCAACTGGGAGCTAACAAACAACCCATCAAATCAAATATTGGCAAAACAAAATTTCATCGCGGTCACTAACGCAGGCTCGACCGCAGCGGAGTTGGTCAGTGCGTACAGCAACTTATTGGCTCAGTTGGCTAAGGAAATTGAAAAATCATTACCACAAAATTCAGATTAAACACTCCAGCCTACTGTCAGCATTCTCGCGTCAAAGTTGTCACGTCAGAGTTATTGCGCCAGCGATGTTGTGCAAACTTTGTTGTATGAGCGGTTGTATGAGCGGTTGTGTAAATCATAAACCTAACGATTAAGCTGTTTTACTGCGTATTGAGTAAACAAACTCAAACAATAATGCTATCTATAGCACTACTTATAGCGCTATCAATACTGATGCCAATCCCAAGAAAAATATTAACCCAACATAGTTAGGTGGCTTAAGCACAGACAGCGTTAATATTACAAAGCCTAATTCACTTTATACCACGTTTAGGTTAATTCTGCTGATGATAATCAACTGGCCTTATCTGTGCATTTCAAATCAGCAATACATCCAAATAACATCAAACCAGCGCATATTCTGGCGCTCATTTCATTGCTTAGCTCAGCGTTGGTTAAATTTGCTAACAATTCGAACATTGACATTTTTTGTCAGTCTTTCAATATGGCTAGGCAAATAATTCTGTAAAAATAGACCAAGGAACACGATAACAATGAATAAATCCTTAATTGCGATTGGATTAACCACAGCACTATTAAGTGGTTGCGGCGTATCTGATACAAATAATACTAAACTTGCAGCCGTGACCTCTCCGGCCCCCGCTAAAGCAGAGTTAGGTACTTTTGGGGTAGACTTAGCTGCACGTAATGAAGCGATAAAACCTGGCGATGACTTTTTTATGTATTCAAGTGGCACTTGGTATGACAACTTTGTCATGCCTGCCGACAAAACTCGTTATGGCGCGTTTAATGCGTTGGCTGAGCGCAGCGAAAATCAAGTCAAAGCCATTATCGACGATATCGCCAGCCGCAGTGACTTAACTGCTGAAGAGCAATTAATTGCTGACTTTTATCATGCCTATATGGATACCGACACCATTAATAAATTAGGTATCACGCCAATTAAAGCCACCTTAGATCAAATTGCTGCGATTAGCTCCACACAAGACTTAACCAAAGTATTCGGTGAAGCATGGCTTACAGGTGCATCATCCCCTATTTGGGGTGGCATGTGGTTTAACCGTTTGGATCCCAATCAATATGAAATGACCGTGGGTGCCGGTGGCTTAGGTTTACCTGACCGTTCATATTACCTGGAAGAGAGTGACCGTTTTGTCAATATTCGCAAAGCTTATGTTGAACATATCACTGCAATGCTGGCTTTTGCGGGTATCAATAACGGTGAAAAACGTGCTGAAGCCATTCTCGCGCTAGAAACGAAAATAGCACAAGCACAATGGCCCCGCGAAAAGCGCCGTGACCGCGATTTAACCTTAAACCAAGTTAAACGCGAAGATCTTGCTCAACAATACCCAGGATTTGACTGGGATTTATATTTTGCGCAAACGGGTTACCAAGTACCACAACTCAATATATCTGAGCCGGAGCCAGTTAACGCTATGATTGGCTTAATAAACCAACAGCCATTAAACGTATGGCAAGACTATCTGACCTTCCACACCATTAGTAATAATGCAGGGTTATTGTCTGAAGACATTTTTAATACTAACTTTGCTTTTTTTGGTAAAGAACTCACTGGCCAAGAGCAACCTCGTCCACGCTGGAAACGCGCGGTAGAAGAAATGTCAGGCACCCAATCTCTAGGTTTCGCTATTGGTAAAGTGTATGTGTCGCGCTATTTCCCTGAGTCGTCTAAGCAAAAGATGGCTGAGTTAGTTAAGAATCTGCGCACAGCATTAGGTCAACGTATTGATGGCTTAGATTGGATGGGCGACGAAACTAAGGTCAATGCCCATGCTAAGTTAGCAGCATTTAATCCTAAAATTGGTTATCCCGATGTGTGGCAACAATTTGATGGTTTAAGCCTGACTAAAAATGATTTAGTCGGTGATATTAAAAATCTGCGTAAATACTTCCAAGCCGACAGCGTAGCGAAAGAACTGGAAAAAACGGACCGTAATCGTTGGGGTATGACACCGCAAACGGTCAATGCCTATTACAACAGCTCGTTTAATGAAATTGTGTTCCCTGCAGCCATTTTACAACCGCCATTTTTTGATCCAAACGCAGATGCCGCAGTTAACTATGGCAGTATTGGTGCCGTAATTGGTCACGAAATGGGCCATGGTTTTGACGATCAAGGCTCTAAGTCAGACGCCAATGGCATCCAACGTAATTGGTGGACCGATGAAGATCGTGCCGCTTTTGATGCTAAAGCCGATAAGCTTGCTGCGCAATACAACCAATATGAACCAATCCCTGAAAACTTTGTTAACGGACGCAACAGTCTCGGTGAAAACATTGGCGATGTAGGCGGTTTATCAATGGCATACCATGCTTACAAATTAAGCTTGAATGGTAAAGAAGCCCCGGTGATAGATGGCGTTACTGGCGATCAACGTTTCTTTTTAGCCTGGGCGCAAGTGTGGAAAGAAAAACGTACCGAGCAAAGTATGCTAACTCAGTTACGTGCCGGCACCCATGCACCCGGCCGTTACCGCGCCCTTGCCCCACGTAACCACGATGCTTGGTACAAAGCTTTTGATGTTAAACCAGGTGATAAGTTGTACTTGCCAGAAGACCAGCGCGTACGTATTTGGTAATTTAATACGTAAATAGCTGCAATAATGTGTTTTGATTGAATAAGTATCCGACACAAAAATGCCCGTCAGTTAACTGGCGGGCATTTTTATCACTATAGGTGCGAATGCCTAAAATAATATCAGCAACCTCGTGGTTAATAGCAGAGGAGATTGAAGACCTAGACAAACATTCGGATTGATTAATCTGTTACTGGTAATAGCGTTTGATCACTCTACAAGTCGATTAACAATTTTCTCTTGATAAGCTTTAACCGTAGAGAAGCTTTGTATTTTCATAAACAAGTCTGAGGCAGTTTCCTTAGATACACGGCCGTCCAGGGCCAGCTAACGTATTCTTTTATAAAAAGTCTTCAACAGCCTCAAGTTCAGAGTTGAATTTATCCATTTTCAAGTAAGGCATCGAACTCGTTTAAGGACATTGATAAGCTAAGGCCTCTACTCATAAATGAACAGATGATTACTAACAGTCTTCTGGTCACCCCAACTGTCATGTCGTCCCGGTAATGTTTTTGAGCGGGGATCCAAGTATTTTTTTATTGTACTTATGGCCTGCGGCCATATTCCAAACACATTTTGAGGCAAAAACGCGTCAACCACGTTATGATAAATATGCTTTAGATTAACTTGTTAGCTGTTTATTTTAAATTTCACAAGTAACTGCATTCAATGCATTTTGTTGTTGTTTTCTTAGGTAATTTACTACTTTCTCTTTAAACGATAAATCAGAATAGAATTGCTTGATTAGGTATTTTGAAGGGATATCAGTCCGTTCCATTAATGGGACTGCCCGACCAGTTGCAATGACGTAAACATGAAAATCTTTATAACGTGCCAACATAGGCTCAATAATATTTTTAAACAACGCATTTGCCAACAACGTAGCATAACCTTTATTACGATGCTCTATGACTGTTACAAAATGAATAATACCTAACTCTTTATAGTTCACACCTTGATAACAAGTGACTTTGTCTGCACGTGCTTCAAAGTTTTCAAAAAGACTGTACCCTACCAATTCATCATTTACATATAGTTTAATTATTTCTGCTTGAGTCCCATTTTGTAATTCCTCATGCTTATCTAACCATTCAAAAATGTACCACATTTTCATGTTGACCTGGCCCAAGGCGAGTAATTCATTAGTACAATTTTTAACATTACATTGTTCAAATCTAAGCATTCATAAACCCTGTGAATCTTCGTAAGTTAGTTAACATTGACCTGTAAACTTACTTTTATATAAATAGAGAGCAAAATCAGCACAATAAAAACTAAACTTGTGATTACGAGATCTAAAAAGGCTCCAACACTACTCATCGAAGGTGCAAACCCAACCTCTTACTTAGACCCGATAATGTCACTTATCGGGATAAAAAAAACAGGAATTAATAAGTTGCTATTAATCTTCCATCCAATCCATATTCGGTAGTGCATCCAAATTCTGGCCATAACGTATTGTGTTAAAAGAGGAACCGTTTTTCATGACATCGAAAACTTCGATAGCCAACGCGCAAGCCATCAATTGAATAGCTTCTTCACGCGGTGTACCTGTCATGACTAAACGCATTAAGGTTTCTTTTACCTTTTTGGGTTCACTGTCGGCGATTTGATTTTCGACTACTTCAATTAGTGTTTCTTCAGTCATGTAACTGTCTTGCTGCTTATCCATTATAACGACTCTGTAAATTATTTAACGCCATTATGCCGCAAGAATAGTGCAAGCAATAGAGTAACGCCTAATTATTCGAGCATTGCAGGATATGATTTTCATAATTTCTCCTTGCTATATCACGTTTTAGTATTTATGCGTTACGCTGTTTGCAAGGTATAAATCGCTTGTTGGACTTGGTCGATGCCGCATCCATATTAATCGGTATGTTTTATGCTGCAGGAAGTTATTTTTTGCGGTAGTGGCGCTTAGTACAATATTTAGCCTAATTATCTGTTTCTATTATACTTTACAAGGTTGAATTGATGATTTTTAATCTTTTTTATTGATCGATTATTGCCTTGAGCCTGATATACCTTGCTTGCAATTAGTATGATTCAACTCTGATCTAGAGGTTGTTGAAGACTCTTCGCAAAAGAATGCGTGAGTCCTGACATGGCCTTTCTCGCACATCCATGCGCTACAAGGCATTCAGGCATCCTGCCTATCGATGTGAGCTTAGCTTTCGCGGTACAGGTCGCTCTTTGGCATCCGTGATATTCGTCAATCCATTCACATCAGATGTACCATCGGAAGCGTTAACATAATCACTTCTTATTACAAGATTGACCGAAGTAGGATTCAAACGAGGCCAAAAGCTAGAGTAATTTCCGTCGCTATCTTTTCGCTGTTCAGAAAAGGTTGCCGGAACGCTGAGGGTTTGCAAAGGCTAATCCATAAACAACAATGCACTTTACCCATTTGCTCTGGTGTGTAATGGTCATGTGTGGGTGAAGCGGCACGACGTTAGTGGTCACGGGCCATATTCCAAACTAACTTAAGCCATACATGAATCTGAGTGATAAATCGGATAAACAATAATATCTGCCGGTGACTAAAGCCGGATAAAGTACGGTATTGCAACTAAGATTATTCCCATAATCAGCAAAGTGGTCACACTGGCAACAAAATAAGGAAACACGATTAATGCCATTCCTACACACAAGGGAACAATTGCTCGTTGACGTTTTCCATAGACAAAATACCCCATTCCAATGGCGCCAAATAACACACTCCACATGATCATTGCTGCGCTGCCCATCTGTTTACCTCTAATTGACTATTTATCGATTACCTATAAATCACATGCTAACAATGAATAGATTAGATAATCAGTTGGATTATTTTGGGCTTGGGATTTAATCCAGTCAATCGCCAAAATGCACAGTACAAGCACATAACGTTAATTTACTTACTCCCACTGCCTTCCGCCTGGCGAATAAATGCCTCGGCGACCGATTCGATTGCCACGACAAACTAGCTTACCGTCAATCAATATCAAGCAGCTATACAAATTATGCCTGTAGACGATAAACCATGGCCAAACAAATTGAGCGAGTAATATTATCACACCAGTGAGAGCAATAATCATTCAAGTAACACTATCTACAAGCGCAATATTGAGTAGCCCATAGGAATTAGAAACCATTATTAGATGGTATTTTTACAAATGGTTAGCCCTAAAATAACTGCAACTGTAATGATTAAATGTAAAATACTTTGATTTTTAACAACAAAACATCAACTTCACATAAATAACTTTTAACCTATAAAAAACAAATAGTTAGTTTTTAATAATAGATTTCCACCTTAATTTTAGACCATGTCTTTGTGATCTATATCAAATTTTAACTTGATAGTTACAGCACTAATCATTAGTATCCTTATTAATTGAGCGTTCAATTAACAACTCTTAATACAGATAACGGACCCCTTTTATGCCAAGACCTATAATGAAAAGCGTAAGACAACAACAGCTGATAGAAGCCACATTAAAGTCAGTTGAGCTTCATGGGTTACAACACACCACGATTAATACTATTAGTGGATTGGCGGGTATGTCATCAGGAATTATTAGCCACTATTTTGGTGGTAAACAAGGGTTAATTGAAGCCACGCAGAAGTTTCTGTTAGAGGAATTGAAGCAAGCATTACTGACGAGAACGTCAGGCAAAACATTAACCCCAATAGATCGACTTTCAATGATCGTGGAAGCAAACTTTACCGAATTACAACGTTCAACAGCCGCGACTAAAACATGGTTAAGCTTCTGGTCCCAAGCGATGCACGATCCTGGGTTAGCAAGATTGCAAAACATTAATAGTCAGCGGTTATACAGCAACCTGCTTTTTTCGTTTAAACAATTATTACCCAGCACCGCCGCGATTAATGCTGCTAAGCAAACCGCTGCTGTGATTGATGGTTTTTGGTTACGTAGCGCGCTGAGTGCCAACCCAATAGAAGATTTTAAACAAGCCCAAATTTTATCTAAAGCCTTTATAACGGCTGTGATCGTGCACAACGGAGTTAAATAATGTCAGCATTAGTAATTTATCAAAATTATATTCATGGCAAATACTTGCCAAACGGTACCGGTGAAACATTTGAAGTCATCAACCCTGCTACTGGAAATGTCAGTTATTTAGTTGAAGTGGCAACCGAGTCTGTGCAAAAAGCCGCAATAGAGAGTGCCAAAATCGGTTTTGCTATTTGGTCAGCGATGATGCCGATAGAACGCAGCCGTATTTTACTTAAAGCCGTTGCCCTACTTCGTGAGCAAAATGATGAACTTGCTGCAGGTGAAGTATTGGATACGGGTAAGCCATGGCAAGAAGCCTCAGTTGTCGATATTGTTACTGGCGCCGACTCTATTGAGTTCTTTGCCGGCCTCGCCCCAAGTATTGAAGGTAATCAACAACCCGTTGGCGCAGACTTTTATTATACGCGCCGCGAGCCATTAGGTATTTGTGCTGGTATTGGCGCATGGAACTACCCGTTACAAATTGCTTGCTGGAAAGCAGCCCCTGCACTTGCTTGCGGCAACGTAATGATTTTTAAACCTTCAGAAGAAACCCCACGTGGCGCAATGCGTTTAGCTGAAATATTCACTCAGGCGGGTGTACCAGATGGCGTGTTTAACGTTGTTCAAGGTGACGGTAGCGTTGGCGCATGGCTAACCACCAATGAAGATATCGCTAAAGTGTCATTTACTGGTGAAGTCGGAACCGGTAAAAAAGTGATGGCTGCTGCTGCGGGTTCACTAAAAGAAGTGACCATGGAGCTAGGCGGAAAGTCGCCATTGATTATCTTTAACGATGCCGATGTTGAAAATGCGGTATCAGCAGCAATGTTAGCGAATTTTTATACTCAAGGTGAAGTGTGTACCAACGGTACTCGCGTATTTGTGCAGCAAGATATTTATCCGCGCTTTATCCAACGTTTACAAGAACGTACTGAGAAAAACATCGTTTGTGGCGACCCAATGCATCCTGACACCAATTTTGGTGCATTGATTTCACGCGACCATCAACAAAAAGTACTCGACTACATTGAAATCGGTAAAAAAGAAGGTGCCACCTTATTAACAGGCGGAACAGCATTAACGCCTGACAATGCACCGAATGGTTTCTTTGTTGCGCCGACGGTATTTACAGATTGCACTGATGAGATGACGATTTCGAAAGAAGAAATATTTGGCCCTGTGATGTCAGTCTTTACCTTTATTGATGAAGATGAAGTCGTTAAGCGTGCCAATAGCACTCACCTAGGCTTAGCCGCGGGTGTATTTACGCAAGACATTACCCGTGCACATCGGGTTATTCATCAAATGCAAGCCGGTATTTGTTGGATAAATGCTTATGGTGCCTCTCCTGCAGAAATGCCGGTGGGTGGTTATAAGATGTCAGGTATTGGCCGCGAGAATGGCAGTGAAACCTTAAAAGCCTATACCCAAATAAAAGCTGTTTACGTTGGTATGCAGTCACTTGAAAGCCCATTTTAGGAGTGACCCAATTAATGTCTACGCAAATGTCTCATGAATACGATTATATTATTGTTGGTGCCGGTAGCGCAGGTTGTGTTTTAGCCAACCGCTTAACGGAAAATCCAGACAATAAAGTATTAATTTTAGAAACCGGTGGTAGCGACAAGAGCATTTTTATCCAAATGCCAACCGCCCTTTCAATTCCCATGAATACTAAAAAGTATGCATGGCAGTTTGAAACCCAGGCCGAACCACATTTGGACAATCGCCGTATGCATTGCCCACGTGGCAAAGTGTTAGGCGGTTCATCATCAATCAATGGCATGGTTTATGTACGTGGTCATGCACGTGATTTTGACGAGTGGCAGCAACAAGGTGCAAAAGACTGGGATTACGCTCATTGTCTGCCTTACTTTAAAAAAGCTGAAACATGGTCTTTTGGCGGTAATGTTTATCGCGGTGATAAAGGTCCATTAGCGGTTAATAACGGTAATGAAATGAAAAACCCGTTATATCAAGCTTTTGTTGATGCAGGTGTCGATGCCGGCTACCTAGCCACTGATGATTACAATGCCAGTCAGCAAGAAGGCTTTGGCCCAATGCACATGACCGTTAAAAACGGTGTACGTTGGTCTACGGCAAATGCGTACCTTCGCCCTGCGATGAAACGCCTAAATTTAACCGTGGTCACTCATGCGCTTGTACATAAAGTGATTATGCAAGGCAAAACGGCTGTCGGCGTTCGTTACGAACGTAAAGGCGAGTTAATAGATGTTAACTGCAATAAAGAAGTGATTTTATCTGCAGGTTCAATTGGTTCACCGCATATTTTGCAACTGTCGGGTATTGGCGATGCAAGTACGTTAGCTAGCGCAGGTATTGAGCAAGTTCATCAATTACCGGGCGTAGGCCAAAACTTGCAAGACCACTTAGAGTTTTACTTCCAATTTAAGTGCTTAAAGCCGATTTCGCTTAATGGCAAGATTGATCCATTAAACAAATTATTTATTGGTGCGCGCTGGATTTTAAATAAATCAGGTTTAGGCGCGACTAACCATTTTGAATCGTGTGGTTTTATCCGTTCAAAAGCCGGTTTAGAGTGGCCAGATCTACAATACCACTTCTTACCCGCGGCAATGCGTTATGACGGTAAAGAAGCGTTTGCGGGTCATGGTTTCCAGGTTCATATTGGTCACAATAAGCCTAAAAGCCGTGGTGCGGTAACTGTAGTGTCAAATGATGCCAAAGTTGCTCCACAAATACAGTTCAATTATTTATCACATCAAGATGATATTGAAGGCTTTAGAGCATGCGTTCGCTTAACCCGCGAAATTATTAATCAACCGGGTTTAGATGAATACCGTGGCGAAGAAATTCAGCCAGGCTTAGCCATACAGACTGATGAAGAAATAGACAGTTTTGTAAGAAGCTCAGTAGAAAGTGCTTATCACCCTTCTTGCTCGTGCAAAATGGGCGAAGATGATATGGCTGTTGTCGATTCAGAAACAAAGGTACATGGTATTAAGGGTTTACGAGTTGTTGATTCGTCAATTTTCCCGACCATTCCTAATGGTAATTTGAACTCACCGACCATCATGGTCGCCGAGCGTGCTGCCGACATCATATTAGGTAACAAGCCGCTGGCACCAAGTTTGGCAAAAGTAACCATTGCCAAGCAGTGGCAAACATCACAACGCTTACAAGCACCGAAAAGAATCGTTAAATAACATCACATTCGCCGATGTGTATTCATTAATGCACATCGGCAACAGGTTGATGGTCAACCTCCATTTTTTGTAAATGACCAATTTAGCTGAGATCAATCTATCAGGGTTTAACTATCGTCAACACGATACTTAAGGCTTGAGGGCATTTTGCCTTTAAAAATTGTTCTATGGCATTAAAAACATACAACAAGGAGCCAACATTATGTTCGCACACACCCTTTATTCAGGAGTTAAATAATGACGACCTGGTTATCAATAGGTATTTTATTTACTTTTGCCGCTATCGCATTTGTAATTTATCGTTGGGGTAATATGCAGTGTATTGGTGTCACACCGGTACGTAAGTTTACTTTTATTGCTATTTTGTTCACTTCTGGGCTTGATGTGGGCTTAATCATGTTCCCGCTGACTGAATTTGCAGGATATGCAGATTTAGCCACCAGTCCAGAATATGGCTTTAGTAATCCGCTGGCGATTGAGTTTGGCTTTTGGGCCTGCTTAATCTGGGCATTTTACTTTTTAACGTGCTTCTACTTTTGTGTTATTGAACCAAGGGTAAAGTATTTTGAAATTCCATTAATTAAGTTTATTAATAACATCGTAATTATTGGTACATGTGCCTTCACTGCTTATTTACTGTTATCTAATTTACCGTGGTATTTACCACAACTAGGTGATGGTGAAACCATTGTTAGTAGCTTCTACTTAATCGTATTTATGGTTATTGCCGCCGCAGTGTATTCAAGCACCAGTATTCGCTATGTTCGTTACCTTAGTTTAGGCAGTACTTGGTTGTTCTTAGGATTAATCGCCATTATGTGGTCTGGCGCATTTTTATCAGACGACTCAAGTATTGGTGAGTTCTTTACCACGTTTGCATTAATCGGTGACTACTTTGGTAGCATTCACAATTTTGTGTTACCAATAAATGATTACCATGAATTCTACCTATTTTGGTGGTTTGCATGGAGTATTATGATTGGTCAATTTACTGCACGTTTTGTTGGTGGAATGAAAACCTATCAAGTGTTAATCGCTATGATGGTGTTCCCTTCCATTCCAATCGCTATTTGGTTCACTGTACTTTACTACTATAGTGCGAATGGGATTGATACCTCTGGGTTCTATAACCTTGCTATGGTAATCGTTGGGATAACGTTTGTTATTAACTCACTCGATTCTCTGGTGCGCTTATACACTGACAACTTAAACCTAACGGTTGAGCGATTTGGTAAAATACCTTATATCATCGGTAATGTTGTGGTATTAAGTGGCTTAACTTTACTATTTAAACTAGAATTTTTAGAAATTCAATGGGTAGGCGCATTAGCTATACTCCTCATTTTAAGTTGTTTTTTCTATATATTAAAAGACCATTTACGTAAAGTGGCTGATATAGAACGCTCTCCAAAAGATAATAAAATTGATTTCAATAAAATCGAATTGTTAGACTAAATAAATAATAATAACCCAAGGAATAAAGATGAACACAACGATAAAAAAGTTAGCCCTATTAAGCTTATTTGCACTCCCTACTACAGTGATGGCTGGTGAGTTAAGCACCACGATTAATGCAACCTCTGATTACACCTTTAATGGTGTTAGCCAAACAGATAATGATCCTGCATTGCAAGCAAGCCTAGACTATGCAGCCGATGATGGTTGGTATGTGGGTGCTTGGGCGTCAAACGTTGACTTTGGTAACGCTGATGACACTTGGTTAGAACTTGATTTTTATGCTGGTAAATATTTTGAGTTAACAGATCGCGTCTCTGTTGATGCGGGTATCGCTTACTACACATACCATGGTGATGATGCATCGGATGAGTACTATTACCCAGAAATATATACCAAATTTGGCTATACCTCATCACTTGGTCAAAGTGAATTAAACTTCTGGTACTCATGGGATTACTTTGGTGTTGATGCTGGTCATTACATCATGATGGCAGCACATACCTTTACCATTGCAGAAGGTCATGACATTAGAGTGAGTTTTGATCGGTCAACATCACAAGATGAAGATAAGTGGGCCTGGGACGGTGACAAGTCTTACAACCATTATCGTGCAGAATACTTAACCAGCTGGGAAGGTTTTGACTTTAACGTCGCGGTTGAAGACACTAGCATGGATACAGATTTAAGTGATACACGTGCAGTATTATCAGTATCTCGTACTTTTAGTCTGTAATTTGTCGACACGATAAAGTAGCTAAGCAGAATAATGTCTATGACATTGTTCTGCTTTTTTAATATTGGGCATGAGTAATAAGCTGATTTCTGTTATGGTGCGTGATTAATGATGAGGGGATTATGGAAAAATACGAACAACTATTAATTTCATTGCGCCGGGTGATCAGAGCTATTGATATACATTCGCGTCAATTAAATAAACTATCAGGTTTAACTGGACCGCAACTCATGGTCATACAGAAAATTGATCAACTTGACGCACCACTGGCTAAACAAATAGCCCAAGAGATTAATCTCAGCGCAGCAACTGTGACGACCATTATTGACCGACTAGAAAATCGTGGCATGGTGATTAGAAAGCGCAGTGAAACTGACAAGCGTAAAGTCCATTTGTCGTTAAGTGATGCGGTAAAACATTATTAAATAGTGCACCAAAACCTTTGCAAGAGCATTTTATTATGCGTTATCAAAACCTTGAAGAATGGGAACAAAGTCAATTATTGTCGGCCGTTGAACGAATCGCCACAATGATGGATGCAAATGATATTGATGCGGCGCCTGTATTGTACGTCGGCCAAATTCAAGTAGACGACCCCGCTCAATAAGCCCCCTTTCCTGCCTATAGCGCGAGAAGCATCTTGCGTTATAAGGTCTATCTTAACGTTCACCTCCCTTCGAACGGTTATTGTCATCTTTTTGAAACAGTACTGTTTCATCGCCTGACAGTGCACATTATTGTGAATATCTGCCATAACACCAAATATTTAACCAGAGCGCTAAGGATTGTAAACTCTCAATTTACTTCACAAATTTCAGATGTAAAAAAGCCGAAAGCCCCAACTATTGTTAAGGCTTATTCACACCACTCTCTATTGCTAGAGATTATAATGGTACCCGAGGCCGGACTTGAACCTGTACGCCTGATATTCAACCAGAGCGCGAGGGATTTTAATCTTTCAATCTAATTCACAAATTTCAGATGTAAAAAAGCCCCAACTGTTGTTGAGGCTTATTCACACCACTCTCTATTGCTAGAGATTATAATGGTACCCGAGGCCGGACTTGAACCTGTACGCCTGATATTCAACCAGAGCGCGAGGGATTTTAATCTTTCAATCTAATTCACAAATTTCAGATGTAAAAAAGCCCCAACTAATGTTGAGGCTTTTTTACACCATACTTACGTATGTAAATGATGGTACCCGAGGCCGGACTTGAACCGGCACGCCTGATATTCAACCAGAGCGCGAGGGATTTTAATCTTTCAATCTAATTCACAAATTTCAGATGTAAAAAAGCCCCAACTAATGTTGAGGCTTTTTTACACCATACTTACGTATGTAAATGATGGTACCCGAGGCCGGACTTGAACCGGCACGCTTATTCAGCGAGGGATTTTAAATCCCTTGTGTCTACCGATTCCACCACTCGGGCAAAGTGTTGTTTTAACCGTTACTAAAACATAAAGTAACCATTAAACGCAATTTTGTGGAGGCGCGACCCGGAGTCGAACCGAGATAGACGGATTTGCAATCCGTAGCATAGCCATTCTGCCATCGCGCCATGCTTTAACCAATATCAAATCCATCGGAGGGGATAAGAAATTGGAGCGACATATCGGGTTCGAACCGATGACCTATACCTTGGCAAGGTATCGCTCTACCAACTGAGCTAATGTCGCATTTATATCTCTGTAATGTTTCTTTAACACTGCAGGAAAAGTATCGTCTTTCAACCTGTTCCAACTGAGCTAATGTCGCATTTATATCTCTGTAATGTTTCTTTAACACTGCAGGAAAGGTATCGTCTTTCAACCTGTTCCAACTGAGCTAATGTCGCATTTATATCTAATATGTTATTAAAAAATTAACACATTGCAACTAGAGGTTGTTTCCCCTGACTGCGGAATGGCATTCTACCGTTTTAGCTCCGATAGTCAATCAATAAAAACACATTTATTGCAACAAAATGACTGTTTGATGCATAAATCATCATTGTGATTAAATAAATTACAACAGTATAAAAAAGCACCTCCAAAGAGATGCTTTATTATTAGTATGATGGTAAGTACTCAATAAACCGCGATATTAAGCTTACGCTCTTTATGAGTCACCACCATCATGAATGGTTAGTTTTTATAATACATTAGCTTTTTGGTAACGATAAAGTGGTTAAACCAAGCATTTTTTGCATAAC
Source organism: Shewanella livingstonensis (assembly GCF_003855395.1). Lineage (NCBI taxonomy): Bacteria > Pseudomonadati > Pseudomonadota > Gammaproteobacteria > Alteromonadales > Shewanellaceae > Shewanella > Shewanella livingstonensis. Next base: position 2,750,041 of record NZ_CP034015.1, read on the forward strand.
GCCAACAACCTGACAGCTATAACCAAATTCATTGTCGTACCATACGTATAAAATAGCGCGTTTACCCTCTGCAATCGTCGCTTGCGAATCAACCACTCCAGCATAACGTGAACCGACTAAGTCGCTAGATACAATTTCAGTCGATTCAGTAAAATCGATCTGATTTTGCAATCCAGACTGTAAAGCGACATCTTTTAGATATTCATTCAGTTCATCGCGATTCGTTTCGTTTTGTAAATTAACACTAATGATAGCCATCGAAACATTTGGTGTTGGAACGCGGATCGCATTACCAGTTAACTTACCCGCTAAAACAGGTAATGCCTTAGCAACCGCTTTAGCAGCACCTGTTTCAGTAATCACCATATTTAACGGTGCACTGCGACCACGACGGTCGGCACTATGATAGTTATCAATTAGGTTTTGATCGTTGGTATACGAGTGAATCGTTTCTACGTGGCCATTCTCAATAACATATTTGTCATTAACCGCTTTCAGTACCGGCGTAATAGCGTTGGTGGTACAACTGGCTGCCGATACAATGGTATCTTCATCAAGGATATCGTTTTCATTAACACCATAAACGATATTTTTAATGGCGCCTTTAGCCGGTGCTGTTAACAATACTTTTGCTGCACCAGGGCTTTTAAGGTGTAAACCTAAACCGGCTTCATCTTTCCAAATACCTGTGTTATCAACAATCAATGCATTGTTAATGTCATACTTAGTGTAATCCACCTCATCAGGTGAATTAGAATAAATGATTTGAATATAAGTACCATTTGCGATGATTGCGTTGTTTTCTTCATCAACTTCGACAGAACCATTAAATGGTCCGTGTACTGAGTCGCGACGTAGTAAGCTAGCACGTTTTTCTAAATCGCCCTTTTTACCACCACGTAACACAATGGCGCGGAGGCGCATTTTGTTACTTTTACCCGTACGTTCAATTAATAAGCGTGCTAATAAACGGCCAATACGACCAAAACCATAAAGCACTACATCACGAGCAGGTGTATCATCACCATGGTTGACAGCTTCAGACAACTCCTGTGCCATATAAGCTTCAATACCACTGGCATCTTTATTATCACGCCAGTAATTGATTGCTAATTTACCGATATCCACTCTGCAATGCTTAATCGCTAATTTGCTAAGTGCTACAACAAATGGGAAACTTTCACGAAGACGTAATTTTTCACCGACATGACGACGTACTAAACGGTGTGACTTAATGATTTCGATGGTTGATGCATTTAATAACGGTTTACCATATACCATTACTTCAATGCCCTGATTACGATACAATTTGCCAAGCAATGGTTGCATTGCTTCTGCCATTTCGAAACGTTCTTGCCAGCTTTGTAAATGTTTATCTGCGCTCATGTAGGGATCCTTTATCTCGCTTTTCTATTTTTTTAAGAAAGGTTTGAGTAACAAAAAGAAAAGACCAATAATTTAGTATATTGTATGGGGGTGGCCCCTGTTGGTCGCCGACATTGTAATGAAATACAGGCTATTTCGCTAGTAACAAATTTTCGGTAAATGTGTAATTTTATTAGACAATTTACCTCTCGGAGAGCATTTTGAGCAATAATTTTGTATTAATTACATCATTTACAGTTATTGGGGCATTATTTGGCCTTTTTGGCTGCGATAATGACCGTAATAGCGACCTCATTTGTAAAAATAATCCCGAACTTTGTAGCGATTTACACAAAGATAGTTGGTGCCGATTTGAAAAAGGCGACTTGATCCGTCATCGATACGCGTTAAAACAGAGCTCGTCGCCCACAGGCAAGCAACTTTATCAACAGTTGGTATATCTAGAAAATTACAGTAAATGCATCGAATTAGCCGCAGGGGTTCAACATAAGTTGAATACCGACCGTACACGTGATCGCGAGCGAGCATTTGCGGTAAGTACTCAAACACTGTCTGAACTTCAAGAGTTTACTCGCACTAATAATGAGGTACATTTAGCCTTTTATCGCTGGATGCGTTTCAACGATCAAGACTCGTTCGCTATTGTAGAAGACACCTATAAGCAAGGTGTCCTCACTGACAATGACATCATTACCCAGCTTGCTGCTTATTATGTGCGAGTTTCACCTCATGACGCTAAAACACTTTATTTGCATTTGTTAGCCACAACTGAACCCGCCAAAATCGATCCTGATTGGTTTTTAGCGTTAGCATCGATATATCGACAACAACAAAATGCTGAAAAAGAATACCTGTTAACTCGAGCAAATTTGTTAATGAGTGACCACCATGCTGATGAAGAAAAGTTATTGGCTATCATTAATGGTAATAAAACATTAGCGACTGAACTCGATAAACAAGCACTTGAATTAATCTCAGCGGTAATGAGTAAGCAATTTGCACAGAGTCGCAGTGAAATGTTACTAAAATAGGCATTAATCAGCCCGCTAATAGACCAATATTATATAACGCACGGTAGTGTTCAACTTACAAAACTGTGCTTAATTTATATTCATAATGTGCTTAATGTAAAAAAAATACAAAATTATTGGCTTAATTAAGCATATTTAGGTGATTTAACTTGATTATTACGGCCAATTTGGTAATTTTACAACTAGGCGATTTACATGCCACCTAATTATTTTAACTTGAGGGATATGAGATGACTATCCGTGTAGCAATTAACGGCTATGGCCGTATCGGTAGAAATGTTTTACGTGCACTGTACGAAAGCGAAAAAAATTACCCAATCGAAATCGTTGCATTAAACGATTTAGGTGACGCATCTATTAATGCTCACTTAACTAAGTACGATACTGTACATGGTCGCTTCAACGCAAAAGTTGATCACGACGATGAAGCTATCTATGTTAATGGTGATAAAATTTTAACCTTCCAAGAACGTGACCCATCAAAGTTACCTTGGGCTGAGCTGAAAATTGATATCGTTTTCGAATGTACTGGTATTTTTACTTCTAAAGAATCTGTGCAACCGCACCTTATCGCTGGTGCGAAGAAAGTGCTTATTTCTGCTCCAGGTAAGAATGTAGATGCAACAGTTGTTTACGGTGTAAACAACGAAGTGTTAACTGCTGATATGACAGTAGTTTCAAATGCTTCTTGTACAACTAACTGTTTAGCACCTATTGCTAAGCCGTTAAATGATGAGCTTGGTATTGAGTCTGGTTTAATGACCACAATCCACTCTTACACTAACGATCAACGTTTATCTGATGTGTATCACACAGATTTACGTCGTGCTCGCGCTGCGGCAATGTCGATGATCCCAACTCAAACCGGTGCAGCTGCTGCAGTAGGTTTAGTGGTTCCTGAGCTTCAAGGCAAATTTGACGGTTTAGCGGTACGTGTACCAACCATTAACGTGTCTTTAGTTGATTTAACATTCTTAGCATCTCGTGACACGACTGTTGAAGAAGTAAATGCCATCATTACTCGTGCTTCACTACAGTCTCCAATGTCTGAAGTATTAGCGATTAATGAAGAGCCATTGGTGTCTATTGACTTTAACCATAATCCTTTCTCTTCGAATTTCGACGCAACACAAACACGTGTTAAAGGTCGTTTAGTGAAAGTGATGTCTTGGTATGATAACGAATGGGGTTTCAGTAACCGCATGTTAGACAACGCTGTTGCACTAATGAATGCGAAGTAATCTACAAAGTATTATTTAATACTTGATAGACATATAGTAGCTTAAGAGCCTCGCATTTATGCGGGGCTTTTTGTTGTCTGTGGTTTACATACTGATTATTTTTTCAGTTCACTTTGAAGGTTTTTACTTGATGCAACGACTCCTTTATTTAACTCCATTATTAGTTTTATTTGGTTGTTCTTCAACCAATAATAAAACGACATCATCGCATACTAATAGCATGTTTGATAACGCGAACCGTTTAGCTTGTTCAATACAATATGCAGACAGTCATCAATTCTGCACATGCTTCGTTAGCGTATTATCCGACGTTACACCCGTAGCTATTAAACAGAAAACAGTTGGCGGTGATCCATCATCTATAAACGAACTAGCCAGTATTATGATTCAACATTCAGATAAGTTAAATCAATGTGAAGTATTGAAAACACCTGACCTATCCATTTCTAATATTAAATTAACTGCACTTGGCCAAGCTATCCTGTTAGAACACAAAGATAAAATCCTGACACCTGAAAATCGTTTCAATTTAGTGCCACATCTAACGATAGGTTACGAATTTAGCATGGACCAAATAGGCGCAATAGAGAAAAGGGCTTATTCAGAAAAACTCGTAAAAGTAGATCAAAATGCGTTTTACTTTTCACTTTTAAATAATGGCGTTGTTGAAAGAGAAAGCCTTTACAAATATCAGCATGGAGATCTATATCTTCGAGCTCAATCTACCACAGAACAAACAATACAAAACGAATACAAAATACCTTATAACTATCAATGTCAATTTGTCATTGGTAAATGTAGTTCTGTGAGTCATTCAGGTTTAAAGAAAACAGTTTATACGGAATTTAGAGAGGGATATTGGATCAGTAATCAACCTACCTTTGGCGTTAAACGAAAGATAGTGATCAAAATTTTTGGTATCGATGGATTGCCTTTATATGAATATAATTTATTTCAAAATGGCCGAACGTCAGAATATGTAAGGAAACAGCGAAATAAATAGCGATACTTCGATACTTAACAAGAGATAAATACAGTATCTCTAACTGTATAATTCAGATCGGATGATAAGCTGTATTGCACTAAAAAGCCGACTTGATGTCGGCTTTTGATTTAACACTTAACCTTAATAATCAGTTTAAGCGTTGCCCTTCACTTTCATGTTTAACTCTTTGGCAAAATCAAGCATCCGTGTCAGTGGAATTAATGCTTTGATACGTAATGCATCGTCGACAAAGATTTCGTGATTGGTTTTATCGCTATTGATTAATGACTGTTCAATGGCTTGTAGACCGTTCATCGCCATCCATGGACAGTGGGCGCAGCTTTTACAGGTTGCGCCGTTACCGCCGGTTGGGGCTTCGAGTAATATTTTACCCGGAGCCGCTTGCTGCATTTTATAAAAAATACCGCGATCGGTAGCGACGATAAACTTGTCGTTAGGCATGGTTTGCGCAGCTTTAATCAGCTGACTAGTTGAACCTACAGCATCGGCAAGTTCGACTACACTAGCAGGTGACTCAGGGTGTACTAGAATAGCTGCCGTTGGGTGCTGCTTTTTAAGCTCGCGTAATGCTTTGGCTTGAAACTCATCATGCACAATACAATCGCCCTGCCATAACAGCATGTCGGCGCCAGTTTGTTTATTGATGTAAGCGCCTAGATGACGATCGGGAGCCCAGATAATTTTTTTATCCTGGCTGTCTAAGTGCTCAACAATTTCAAGTGCGATACTTGAGGTGACTACCCAATCCGCACGTGCTTTTACGGCGGCTGAGGTATTGGCATATACCACAACCGTATGGTCGGGATGGGCATCGCAAAACTCACTGAATTGCTCAATCGGACAACCTAAATCTAATGAACAGGTTGCTTCAAGAGTTGGCATTAAAATGGTTTTTTCTGGGCTTAAGATTTTAGCGGTTTCGCCCATAAACTTAACGCCAGCAACAATTAATGTCTTGGCTGGGTGATCACGACCAAAGCGGGCCATTTCTAATGAATCAGACACACAACCGCCCGTCTCTTCAGCTAATGCTTGAATTTCAGGATCGGTATAATAATGGGCAACAAGTACTGCATTTTGATCAATCAATAACTGTTTGATATGTGCTTTATACTGTGCTTTTTCAGTGTCAGACAACACGGCAGGTTTTGGCGGAAACGGATACTCAATAGTTTCAATTTTAGGTGCCGACAGACTCATACAGGTTCCAATCGATTTACATTGTCCGAGTATTATACGAAAAAGCCACTTAAAACAAAAGGACGCGTTAGCGTCCTTTTGGATAAGATAGTGGAATTAGCACTAATCATCATTAGCGCATGGCTAATAACATTTCTTGCGGTTGCTCTAGGTAGTGTTTCCACAGATTACAGAAGCGAGCAATGGTGCCACCATCAATAACGCGGTGATCGCCAGACCAGCTTACCTGCATAATTTTACGCGCTTCAACTTCACCTTTAGCATTAAAGCGTGGCAGTATTTGTAGCTTACCTAGCGCCACAATCGCTACTTCCGGTTTGTTAATAATCGGCGTTGCAATGGTGCCGCCTAATGCGCCGATATTAGAAATCGAAATCGTACCGTCTTTCAAATCAGCCGGTGATACTCGGCCACTGCGCGCGGCAGTGGTTAAGCGTGAAATTTCAGCAGCAATATCCAAAATAGACTTACTTTGTACATCTTTAACATTCGGTACCAATAAACCCATTTTTGAGTCAACAGCCATACCGATGTTATGACGCGACTTATAAGTGAGTTCAGTGCATTGGGCATTCACTTGGCTATTTAATATCGGAAATTCTGTAATCGCTAATGACATGGCCTTCATAAAGAATGGCATCATGGTCAGCTTAACTTCGTCAGTTGAATAGCGTTGCTTCATACTTTCACGCAAAGCCACCAGTTCGGTTAAATCAAACTCTTCACAGTAAGTAAAATGTGGGATAGTCGATACTGACTCAACCATCATTTTAGCCATAATAGCCTTGACGCCTTTGATCGGTTCAACGCGATCACTTGCCGTTACACTAGTCACTGAGTCGCTGTTAACAGAACTGCCAGCTTTAGCACTCACTTGACTCGTTGATGACACTGTTGTTGCACTCGCTGCAACTTGAGTAACATAACCACCTTGCTGATGACGTTCAATATCTTCTTTGTAAACACGACCATTTTTGCCGCTACCGACAACCAGAGCGATATTAATGTCAAGAGTCCGTGCCATGCGGCGAACGGCTGGGCTAGCTAAAGCTTTACCTTGTGCAACAGGTTCAAGGTTAACTTGTGGCGCAGCTGCTTGTGCTTGTTCAACCACTTCAACAGGAGCTGACGGAGCATTAACTTCAGCTTCTACTTCAATGGCGAATAAAGGTGAGTGCACTTTAGCAAGCTGACCTTTACGATAATGCAGTTTGACAATTTTACCGGCTTTCATGGCCGGGATTTGCACTAACGCTTTATCGGTCATCACATCAGCGATGGGTTGATCTTCAACGACGATATCGCCTTCTTCGACTAACCAATCAACCAATTCACATTCAACAATCCCTTCACCGATATCAGGCAATAAGAACTCTTCAATGTTTGACTGACTGCTGATTGTGGCCGTAACAGCATTACTGTTGTTAACAGCTGAATCGTTAACCGGTGTCATGGCAGCTACAGGGGCTTCAATGACGCTATCGTTGTCATCTCCATCCATTTCTACTGCGTACAATGGTTGATGCACAATGGCGATTTCACCTTTGGCGTAGTAAAGCTTGGTAATTTTTCCAGCATGCGGCGCCGGAATTTGCACTAAGGCTTTATCTGTCATTACATCAGCAATCGGTTGATCTTCAGTGACAATGTCACCTTCGCTAACTAACCAATCAACTAATTCACATTCCACCACACCTTCGCCGATGTCGGGTAAAATAAAATCTTTAATCATACCTTACTCCTAAAACGACACTGTGGCCTTGATGGCTTCGAAGGTCTTTAACTCATCTGGCATGTATTCTTTTTCATGCACCAATGGATAAGGCGTATCTAATCCACACACACGACTGATCGGTGATTCAAGCGATAAGAAACATTCTTGCTGAATGGTTGCCGCAATTTCACCCGCAAAACCACCGGTTAATGGCGCTTCATGGTTAATCAGTAAACGACCTGTTTTGGTCACTGATTTTGCGATAGTTTCAACATCCCATGGCGCGATAGTGCGTAAGTCGATAATTTCACATGAAATACCTTCTTTTTCGGCACGTTCACAAGCTTTTTCAACAATTTCCATCTGTGCGCCCCAAGCCAGTACAGTAATATCGCTGCCCTGTTTGATAACTTGTGCCTTGCCTAGCTCGATAACATAATCACCGGCAGGCACTTCACCCACTGATGCACGGTATAAACGCTTAGGTTCAAAGAAGATCACTGGGTTTGGATCGCGAATAGACGCCAATAACAAACCTTTAGCTTGTTCAGGGTTACGTGGAATAACCACTTTTAAGCCAGGCGTTTGGGTAAAATAGGCTTCAGGTGATTGTGAGTGGTAATGACCACCGGCGATACCACCACCGTATGGAGTACGGAAGGTTAACCCACCCACATCAAATTGATTACCACTGCGGTATCTAAATTTTGCTGATTCATTCACGATTTGATCGAATGCTGGAAAGATATAGTCAGCAAACTGAATTTCAGCAACCGCAGTCATGCCATAAGATGCTAGACCATTAGCAAAACCAGCAATACCTTGTTCCGTTAGCGGCGTGTTAAAACAACGGTCGCGTCCAAACTGCTCTTGTAAACCAGAAGTCGCGCGAAAAACCCCACCGAAGTGGCCAACGTCTTCACCAAAAATCACCATGCGCTCGTCGGCAGTCATGGCTATTGATAACGCCTCATTGATGGCGTGTAACATATTCATTTGAGCCACGATTTAGAGTCTCCCTGCGCTTTTTGGATAGGCTTTTGGATACTTAGCAATATGCTCTTTCAACTCTTTTAGCTGCTTTCTTAGCGCTGGAGTTGGTTTATCAAGCACATCTTCGATAATCTCGTCGAGTTTTGGTACTGGTAACTTTTCAGCTACTTTTACCGCGGCTAACACTTCTTCACGATAACGCTCAAATAATTTAGCTTCATCAGCTTCGGTGAGCCAATCTTTATTAATCATCCACAATTTAAAGCGTTTCACCGGATCATGTTTTTGCCATTTGGCTTCTTCTTCTTTTGAACGATAACCTGATGGATCGTCTGATGAAGAGTGCGCGCCCAAACGATACGTCATCGCTTCAATTAATACCGGTGCATTGAATTCGAGTGCATGAGCACGCGCTTGTTGCGTAGCCGCTAATACCGCGAGCATGTCGTTACCGTCAACACGAATGGTATGCATACCATAACCTACACCACGACTAGCAATACCGTTACCGGCAAATTGCTCTTCTGTAGGGGTAGAAATTGCATAACCATTGTTACGACAGAAAAAGATGGTCGGAGACTTAAGCACTGCGGCCATGTTTAAACCAGCATGGAAGTCACCTTCTGACGCTGCGCCTTCACCAAAGTAACAAATAGCGACATTACGTTTGCCTTGCAACTTCATACCATAAGCAACACCAGTGGCTTGTGGAATTTGAGTTGCCAGTGGTGATGAAATGGTTTGGTAGTTGAGTTCGCGGCTGCCGTAATGAATCGGCATTTGACGACCTTTACCTAAATCTTTCTCGTTACTGAACATTTGATTCATAAATTGTTCAGTGGTAAAACCGCGATAACGCAATGAGGCGTGTTCACGATATTGAGCTAAAATGACATCATCTTTATCAAGTGCTGCTGTGCTGCCAATAATTGAGGCTTCTTCACCGGTACAGGTCATGTAAAAACTAATACGACCTTGACGCTGCGCACCCAACATACGCTCGTCTAATACGCGTGTAAAAACACAAGTATCAAAGATTTTTTCGGCCAAAGCCTTGTCGATTACTGGTAGAACCGCATTTTCATAAGTGGTGCCATCTGCTTGCAAAATACGCAAAATGGGGATGTGCAATGACGCTTTGTCTAAGAAGCTGACACGGTGCACTGTTTCATTGGTCAGTGGTGCGTTGCTCATATTATGCTCTTGTTATTGTTGAGCCATATTCAACATAAACATGGCTCTATTTATTCTATGCGAGTAGACATTACGTTAACGTAAACTACCTATCAATACTTACTCTTGCTGTAAACGCATTTTACTCACGATTGACATGTATATATTGCTTTACGGCTATACAATTGACTCGTTTGGTGCCGGCACTAAACAGAGCACAGTGCGCTGTCCTATAGGGACATTCGCATTAGGAAACACTATCGCTTCTTGCGGATGTTCAACAGTGATTGAATTACCGCCTTCTCTCGCTAACACCTCGCCCTGATTAAAGGCACTGAAGTTTTCTGCATCACCAGCAAAGCTAAATTCAAAATCATCAAAGTGCTTGTTAATAGAGCGCGATACCTTATACAAGTTGACCTTGCCAGCGTCGAACTTAACAGGTGCTAACTGAGTTTTAGTAATCAGCTTTTCAAGCATAGTATGAGTTTGTGCAAAACGACTCATGTCGTTTTGGCCAAATGGCATCACTTTGCCTAATTCCATCGTAAAAGCATCTGCTTGAAATTGCTCTGACGAATAATAACTAAACGTCGTTGTTGGTTCGTGGTGAAACAACATAGTATCAACGCCACATGCCGCCAAAAACATAATTTGTTCACCGCTGAAAGCACGGCCTGGGCGGTATGGGTAAATAGCAAACTTTTCATGTTTTGAGGCGCGGATGGCTGTATGTAAGTCGTAATGAATACGTTGATTGTCATTATTGGCATTAAAAAAATCTGCCACGTATTGCTCTAACGCTTTTGCACGATGACGCTCTGGGTGGCTTAAGCCCTCGCCTTTAGAATGCGCGCCACTAAATAGACGATTCATGTTTTCGTCAATAAAACGGGTTTTATTGACGATCGCAGCCGGATTACCAATTAAAAACATCACACGCTGCTTGGCAATAATACGCTGGGTCAGCAAGTCTTTAATCAGTTGATTACATATTTCAATTGGCGCGGTTTCATTGCCGTGCACAGCGCAAGACAACACAATATCTTTGGTAGCAGTAATTGGCGTAAACACAATCACCCCAGTGTCTAATACATCTACTCGAGTATGGTCGGATAACATAAAGTCATACGCGCTAGGTAGTTGAGTTGGGTTTGCTAAGGTATAGGCTAAAAAATCGTGGTTTATCATTAGGTCAGATAACACTATCAACTCCTTGTCTCATTATTATATGGCGTAGTTAACTTTGACGTAAAACGATGTTAACTATTGTGCCTATTGCCGCGGATTCTATCATAGCCAAACGCTATTTTATTGGTGGCATAACTTAGATTTATTTATTAATAAAAGTTTGCTTGCAAATATTGTCAATATTCAACACAATTACAGCCATCTAGACTTCTATAATTTGTTTTAAGGGTATGTCATGGCGTTAGCTACATTTGGTGCAGGCTGTTTTTGGGGTGTTGAATATTTTTTCCGTGAAATTAACGGCGTCAGTAACGCAACGTGTGGCTACATGGGTGGCAAAGACAGTGCGACGACATACAAAGAAGTGAAGACGGGTTCCACTGGTCACGCAGAAGTGGTTCAAGTTGAGTTTGATCCAGAAGTCGTCAGTTATGACGAATTGTTGGATACTTTTTGGAAAAATCACAACCCAACCATGCTGAACATGCAAGGCGGCGATATTGGTACACAATATCGCAGTACGATTTTTTTTCACGATAAACAACAAAAAGCCCAAGCTGAAAGCTCAAAACTGGCATTAGCACGCAGCTGTAAATGGGGACAGCGTCATATTGTGACTGAAATTGTACCGATACAAACATTCCACATTGCCGAGGAATACCATCAGAATTATTTAGAAAAAAATAATTTACCAACTTGTCATTTGGTTTATTAATTGGATTGAGATAAATAGTACTTCTCTTATTGCGTGATCAACCAAGATCACTGAGATTTTTGAGTTTACGACACATTGTTGAAATAAGGGAGATGTCCTTATTTCAACAATGAAACAAAAACACCCTATTTGAGCAACGGCAGAGGATAGATTTTTTTGTTAGCTTGTACTTAATATTACTCATCGATGTAAAATCAATAACCCAGTCACACTATTAACTCTTATGGATATATAGATAGTAAATAAATATTCCAAGAGCAAAAATACTCACCGAAGAAATAATGTACAACCACGCAAGTTTTTTATCTTTTTCCCGGGTAAAGCGTTTAGTTGCCTCTATATTAACAAGAGAAGCATGCCTTTTAGCGTTAGGGCGCATGATAATACTCGCATAAGCGGGGTATCTCATACCTATACCTTTATCCCATTCTGCCGGCAATATGTCCTCTTTTGCCATTTCGCGCTCAATATGCTTAACGGTAATTCGGCCAAACAAAAGTACAGCAATACTCCACATACAGAAGGTAATAAAAAAAAATATACCCATCCAACTTTCAGTTGATAGTTCATCCATGAAAACCTCGATTATAAACTATTCAACCATGAACCTATGCAGTCCATTGATCAAATTAATCACCACTTTAGCTACAAGATATCCAGTAGTACCAGTAGTACCAGTAGTACCAGTAGTACAAAAATAATTTTCAAATTAGTCTTCTGAACCATATAAAAAATAGGCTGTAAATATAAGAGTAAAAAAAATAGCGCTAGAAACCTGAACGAATACAGCCAAGTACCAATCGAGTTTTCGACTTAAACGTCTAGTCGCCTCTATGTCGACAGTGGAAGCGTTTCTTTTTGCATTAGGGCGCATAATGATACTGGCGTATGCAGGATACCTCATACCGATACCTTTATCCCATTCAGGAGGTAATATCCCCTCTTTCGCCATCTCGCGTTCAATATATTTAACGGTAATTTGACCAAATAATAATATGGAGATCCCCCATATAAGAAATGACAGTCCTCCAATAATAGCCATCCAGTTTTCTGCAGATAGTTCATCCATGAAAAGCTCGATTATAAACTGTTTAAACAATCACCTATATGATAGGACTCATTGCCAAGCCATCATCTATTTAGCCAAGCCCCCTAACCTCAATGGATGAACCAATTATAATCACTCAATCAAATCGGCTAGCTATCAGAGATGTATGAATAATAGATTGTTACCCCAATAATAAAAATAATAGCACTGGAAGCAACGTATAATGATGCGAGTTTTTTATCCTTTTTCCGCGTATGTCGTCTAACAGCTTCAAAATCTATAATTATTGGATTCAACTTTGGGAACACCATAATTAAGGAGTAAGTAACGATAATAGTACCTATTCCTTTATCCCAAACAGGCGGAGCTATACCTTCTTTCGCCATTTCGCTCTGAATATGCTTAACGCTAATGCGGCCAAATAAAAAAGTTGTAATACACCATATACAAAGAGCAATAAAAAATAATATTGCCATCCAACTTTCAGTTGATAGTTCTAACATAAATCCCTCGCTATAGGCTATTTAACCAGTAACCTAAATTAAAGGCTTTATTGGCAGACCATTTGCCTATCGCGTCACCACCTTTAGCCGCCACAAAACCAACAGTTACGGCCGCACCGATAATAATGACCCAACCAACTGGGGTAGCCAACAGTGCTAAACCCAAACCCGAAGCTGATGACACAACGACCTGGCCTGCCCATAAACCTGCTGCAGTACCCATACCAAAACCGGCTGTTTCAACCGCGGCACGTTTTTGCCAATTAGCTCCAGCTAAATAATCAACATGTACATTGCCCGCACGTATCCCAGCATCAAGCACAATTAATCCTTTACCGAGAAGATTTGCTCCCATTTCAAAAGCGCGTAAATTTTGAAAATCAACTGTAGAGGTAAATTGAATCGGTTTTATGGACCTACCGCTTTTTGCTTTATTGATACCACGATCAGCATTACTGTAAACAGTACCTCTTTTGCTTTTGACCCGACCAATGTATTTATTGATTTCTGCTTGGAATTTTTGATTAAAGTCTTTCCCTAGTTCCCTTGCGTTTTGTTCTAGCATCATCATTTGGGCTTTAGGATATTTTGCTTGTGCGCCAATTCTTACTTTCTCTAATGCAACTTGAAGTTTATTAGCGGCTTTAGCAAAGTTACTTAATCTTGTATCTAAGGCAGTTGATGCTGCGCCTATGGCGCCTATGCTTTCATTGCGCAGCATGGGTGCTAATTCTGCTTGATAAAAATCAGCGAGTGCTTGTAGGTTTTCGCCTCAAAACATATCATCCATCAAAGCGATATTTCGTTTTGCTTGTTGTGGTAATGATTGTATTTGATTAAGCGTGCAGACTAATTCCGGTCTTTCTTGGCGCCAATTAGTGCCATTAGTGTTGCCACTACGCATAATAAACGGAGTGCCCGCAGAGACAAAGGCACTATTAATATGTGGGTTGTCTTGTTGAAACGTAGCAAAAGCTTGCTCGTTATTTGGGTTTACTGGATAGATATTACTTTTGCTGTAGCATAGCTCTATATCATTTGACATAGTTTAGTCCTTTAAAAAATCAATCCTATTGAAGTTACGATGAATCGTTTGAACTTCATTCCGTGAGTAATGTTTATATTACCATTAAAAAAAAACGATGTATAATTCTTAAAGTAATATAAAGCCTTAGCTATTAGCAATGTCATTTCATTTCATTTCATTGGAATAAATATTATTTTTCTGATCCAAGGTATGCTTTAAACACAGCAATTATTCAGGCGCTATTTCAAAAACGATTTTTTGAACACCAGTTATAATTTGTTCATAATAAAAATTTTTCATATCACTTATATTGTTCGTCAGTACTCATTTGGTGTATTTTCTCGTTGTGGTTACTTCTACCTAAGCAAATTATAACGATTGATTATTATATCGAATGAAGATCAACAGGTGCTGGGTAGTTTTGATTTATGTCAGGTAACGTCACTCACCTGAAAAGGATTATTTACACAATAGATTAGCCCAATCGGTTTCCTACACTCAACTTCACTTTACCCGCAGTAGTAAATTCCCTACAATCCCATGCATATTGCTTAAGGCATGTTATTGGAGAAAAAAATCATGAGTGAAGCTCGTCACGTTAACCTACTAATTTTAGGTTCTGGCCCTGCCGGCTATACCGCTGCTGTTTATGCTGCGCGTGCAAATTTAAATCCTGTGATGATCACAGGCATGCAGCAAGGTGGTCAATTAACTACCACGACTGAAGTAGAAAACTGGCCAGGCGATGCAGAAGACTTAACCGGTCCAGCATTAATGGATCGCATGCAAAAGCACGCTGAGAAGTTTGATACCGAAATTATTTTCGATCATATCAATGAAGTGACCCTAACTGAGCGCCCTTTCCGTTTAAAAGGCGACAATGGCGAATTTACCTGTGATGCATTAATTATTGCCACTGGTGCATCTGCTAAATACTTAGGTCTTCCATCTGAAGAAGCATTTATGGGCCGCGGTGTTTCTGCCTGCGCTACATGTGACGGTTTCTTTTATCGTAACCAAAAAGTTGCGGTGATTGGTGGTGGTAATACTGCTGTTGAAGAAGCACTTTACTTAAGTAATATTGCATCTGAAGTTCACTTAATTCACCGTCGTGACAGCTTCCGTTCAGAAAAGATTTTGATTAGCCGCTTAATGGACAAAGTCGCTAACGGTAATATCATTTTGCATCTAGACCAAACACTTGAAGAAGTGACGGGTAATGACATGGGTGTGACAGGTCTTAAGAAAAAGAGCACTAAAGATGGTTCAGTTACCGACTTAGAAGTCGCTGGTGTGTTTGTTGCGATCGGCCACAGCCCAAATACTGGCATTTTTGCTGATCAGCTAGAAATGAATCACGGTTACTTAAAAGTCAACAGTGGCTTACAAGGCAATGCAACACAAACTAGCATCGAAGGTGTTTATGCCTGTGGTGACGTAATGGATCAACATTATCGTCAAGCCATCACTTCAGCCGGTACAGGTTGTATGGCAGCACTTGATGCTGAGCGTTATTTAGACGCAAAAAAGTAATCGACTGGATGTAATACAACAAAAGAGCAGCTCAGGCTGCTCTTTTTTATTGCCTTAAAAAACATTACACCGCTTTTTGATAAAACACTGCTTCAGTATCGCCTAAAGGATCGCGGTGAATACTTTTATGTTGAAACGTCATACCGAGTTTTTTCATAATCGCAATTGAGGCAAGATTGTCCTCTACAGCAACGGCACTCACATGAGTCACGCCATCAGGCTCACTGACTTTATCCATAACCGCTTTGGCAGCTTCTGTAGCATAGCCCTTACCCCAACAAATATGCTTAAAACGCCAACCTAATTCCAAGTTATGCGGTTGTGCTTGGGTGAAAAAGTGCATTGGCCTGACTAATACCCAGCCTAAATACTCGCCGCTTAACCCGTGTTGATCATTGGCGTCGCAATCGAGCGCATGGACTTTCCATAGCCCCCAGCCTTTTGCTGGATTTAAATATTGCGCTAACCTGGGGATCATCACCGTATCAATTTAATATTGAGTCGTTTTGGTTCCACCATTAAGGATGTGCATCACTCTTTCATCTTGGTCGAGTTCAAATAGTAATGCACTATCATTAAGGGTCATTAGTGATAACTGCAATCTAGGGGTATTGGCGACCAACATAGTATTTCTCCTTGGGTTGACACACAAGTTTACACAATGGCACAACAAACACTAAACATATCGATTAACATATACAGTAGAAAAAAGACTATTGGCAGTCGATAAATACACTGGCAGCAAAAATAACGGATGACGAAGAGGAAGGATTGTGGCTACTAAGAAACAAATCATATTACCCATCATAGTATTAGGAATTGGTATAGCCGGTTTAGTTGGGATATCAGCGTTAAAGAAGCCCCCAGAAGAAAAGCCCGCTGTTGATACCACGCCTTTAGTGTCAATTGAAGCTATAGAATACAAACCAATGACCTTTTCGGTTAGTTCATATGGGGTTGTTGCAGCAAAATACGATACCGAACTCGTGTCCCAAGTAAGCGGTGAAATCATTTATTTAGCCGATGCATTCGTTAAGGGTGGCTTTGTCAAAAAAGGGGATGTCTTAGCTAAAATTGACCCTAGTGACTATGAAGCAGGATTATTAGACGCTCAAGCCAATATAGCCTCATCTAAAGCCAATATGGTGCAAGAACGAGCCAATGCTGAAGTCGCCTTACGAGAATGGGCAGAGATCACCAGCAGTAAGCCTACCGATCTCAGTTTGCGTAAACCGCAATTAGCCCAAGAGTTAGCCAAATTAAAAAGTGCAGAAGCAGGTTTATTACGAGCACAGCGCGACCTGGAACGCACCATTATCCGCGCCCCGTACGACGCACTCATCTCCAGTCGTGAAATTGGTTTAGGTGCTTATGTCACTACTGGCAGTAAAATTGGTCATGTATACAATACTGATACGGCTGAGATCCGCTTACCACTCGCCGATAAAGAAATGCAATATTTAGATCAAAAAGGCACCCATGCTGAAGTCCGCATTGTGGGCAACTTTGCCGGAAGTAAACAACAATGGATTGGAAAAATCGTTCGCAGTGAAGGCGTCGTCGACAGTAAAAGTCGCATGACTTACCTAGTGGCAGAAATTGATGACCCGTATGGGCTTAATACAGATAAAAATGAATTACGTTTTGGCACCTATGTTACCGCTTACGTAGAAGGCAGTAATGCCGGTAATGTCGCCATAATTCCACGCCATTTAATTGTAAATGGCTTAGTTGCAGTAATGGATAACGACAAAACCTTACGTTATAAGCCCGTAACCATTATCCGTCAAGAAGGAGCCAATGTGGTTATTTCTGAAGGGCTTGAGTCAGGAATGCAAGTGATAACGTCAGCGCTTGATTATCCATTAGAAGGGATGAAATTGGCTTTGCCGGAAGACAAAGTCCTCCAGCAAGATTCAGTAGAAACCGACAAAAATGAACTTGCGATGGAAGGTAAATAAACATCATGGACGATACTAACAAAGGAATTATCGCCTGGTTTGCTCGTAATAGTGTCGCGGCAAACTTGTTGATGATCATTATTATATTGGGTGGTCTGTTGACGGCCAATACTATCCGTAAACAGTTCTTCCCTGCCGTTGAAATTAGTTGGATTCAGTTTAGCGCCATTTATCCCGGTACAGCCCCACAAGAAGTGGAAGAAGGCATTACCATCAAAATTGAACAAGCATTAGAAAGTGTTCAAGGATTAAAAAGGGTTATTACCTACTCTAACCGCAACATAGCTCAGGGGTATTTTCAGGTTGAAGAATCTTATGATCCACAGGTGGTACTTGAAGAAGTAAAATCTCAAATTGATTCTATATCAACATTCCCTGGCGGCATGGAACCTCCTCAAGTTGAACGAATCAAATTTAGACAAGAGGTCATGTATTTAAGTCTGTATGGTGACTTAAATCAAAAACAACTCAAAGACTTAGGCGAACGCATAAATGACGAAATTATGCAGCTGCCAGGCGTCAATATTAGCGAATATTATAGTGGCTTAGGTTATGAAATTGGTATTGAAGTCAGTAAAGATCGTTTACGAGAGTTTGGCTTAACCTTTAATGATGTTGCTGATGCCGTACGCGGTTATTCACGCAATATGTCTGCTGGACAAATTAAAGCAGAAAACGGTTACATCAATTTACGCGTTCAGAACCAAGCCTATGTAGGTTATGAGTTTGAACAGCTCCCCTTACTGACTCTAGATGATGGCACTAAGATTCTATTGGGTGATATTGCTACGGTAAATGATGGCTTTGAAGAAGGCATTCAATACTCAAAGTTTAATGGCAAAAATTCAGTAACCTTTTTTATTGGCGCGGCTAAAAACCAAAGTATTACTGACGTTGCCAAAACCATTAATGTTTTTGTTGATAAACAGCAAAAAATATTACCACAAGGGGTAATACTAGAACCCTGGGTAGACATGACTTACTACCTAGACGGCCGCTTAGAACTGATGCTCGACAGCATGAAAAGTGGGGCCATATTAGTCTTTATCATGCTGGCTTTGTTCTTGCGCGTTCGCTTAGCATTTTGGGTAATGATGGGACTACCAGTGTGTTTCTTAGGCACCCTATTGTTTATGCCAATGGCCTTTATCGATGTCACTATTAACGTTATTAGCTTGTTTGCCTTTATCTTAGTGCTGGGGATCGTGGTCGACGATGCGATTGTGATGGGCGAAAGTGCCCATAGCGAATCTGAAGAACATGGTCAAAGTATTGAAAGTGTTATCCGTGGAGTAAAAAAAGTCGCCATGCCGGCTACCTTTGGGGTACTAACGACGATTGCCGCTTTCCTTCCCATTACCATGGACGATGGCCCATCATCTGCATTTGGTCAAGCTATTGGTTTTGTTGTTATTTTATGTTTATTATTTTCATTGATAGAATCAAAGTTGATTCTACCTGCGCATTTAGCGCACATGAAAAAGCCAACCATTGTTAAACCCGGTTCAAAAAACCCATTAGATTGGTTGCGTAACGGGGTTAATTTTGTTCAAGGTAAAATTGATCGCGGCTTAACGAAATTTATTAAGTCTGTCTATCGCCCTTCCCTTGAATTAGCGGTTGAGTATCGTTACGCGGTTATTATGTTGTTTATTAGCTTGATTTTGATCTGTGTTGGGCTTTATATGGGCGGTTTGGTGCGTTTTATTGGGCAACCAAAAATCCCCCACGACTTTCCAAGAGTCACCGTTGAAATGAACGTTGATGCATCAGAAAAATCGACACTCGCGGCCGCACTGGCCATAGAGCAGACT
The DNA here is from genome assembly GCF_003855395.1 of Shewanella livingstonensis. Taxonomy (NCBI): domain Bacteria; kingdom Pseudomonadati; phylum Pseudomonadota; class Gammaproteobacteria; order Alteromonadales; family Shewanellaceae; genus Shewanella; species Shewanella livingstonensis. The sequence goes on from NZ_CP034015.1 coordinate 2,769,577, forward strand.
TTATATGATGTTGATAAAAAGATTGAACAGCAATATGGCCAGAAAATGATTTCTGACATGCAAGTCGATCTTAAAGGGCAAACCACTGCTGAAGTGATGACTAAATTGGTCGACCCATCACTCAGACCAATGGATACTTTTGCGTTAGCAGACTTATGGCGTAAGGCGATGCCGCAAATTCCTGGGGTTAAATCGTTTAGTATTCAAGACAGTTTAATGGGCGGCGGTCGTGAAGACGGCGATATTAGCTTCAGGCTTGAAGGCAAAGATGAAAGCCAATTAGTGGCAGCGTCATTAGCCCTAAAAGCCAAACTAAATTCACTTAAAGGTGTTAGTGACGTAAACGACAGCCGTCAATCAAGTGCCAAAGAAGTGCAGTTCCAATTAAAACCGTTGGCCAATGCATTGGGTTTAACCTTAGCCAATATCGCCTCACAGGTTGGCAACAGCTTTTACGGTCTTGAAGCACAACGTATTATTCGCAATGGTGAAGAAATAAAAGTGATGCTTCGCTACCCTGAAGAGCAACGTAATTCAATAGCACTGGTACAAGATGTGATGATTAACACCCCACAAGGTGCAGAATTACCGCTATCTGAAGTGGCTGAAATATTGGTGGTTCAAGGCGTTAACAGTATCCGCCGCGAAAATGGTAACCGAACGATTAACGTATGGGCCAATGTGGATGCTGAACAAACTGAACCGTTTAAGTTAGCTAAAGATATTCGCGATAACTTTATGCCTGAGCTATTGATTAAGTATCCGCGGGTACACAGCGAAGTGTCTGGCAGTATTCAAGAGCAATTAGACAGCGCAGATACACAAATGCGTGATTTTATTTTATCGCTATTGCTGATTTATAGCTTATTGGCTATTCCACTGCGCTCATACATTCAGCCAATTATGATCATGTCGGTGATCCCGTTTGGTGTTATCGGTTCTGTAATGGGTCACATCATCTTGGGCATTGATTTAAGTGTTCTATCAATGTTTGGTATTATTGCCGCAGCAGGCGTAGTCGTAAATGATTCACTAGTGATGGTGGATTATGTCAACAACTCCCGCAAAGCCGGTATAGCCATGAAAGAAGCCGTGCTCAATGCTGGTTGCCGACGCTTTAGAGCGATAATGCTAACCTCATTGACGACCTTTATTGGCTTAGTGCCGATTATGGCTGAGACCAGTATGCAAGCACAAATGGTGATCCCAATGGCTGTGTCTTTAGCGTTTGGGGTATTGTTTGCCACAGTCGTAACCTTATGCCTCATTCCTTGTTTATACATTGCGATTGAAGATGGTAAAACGATGATGCGCAAACTTATCAACATTTATGTACCAACGCCGCATGCCGCAACAGAGCACTAATCGTTAGCATTAATGATTAGCAACGATAATAAAAAGGGCCATAAATGGCCCTTTTTTATTATCGCTTTCTATGTACCCTTATCTATTATTCTTTGAAGACGGATTTCTAGTCTTGGGCTAAGTTCAGCACGCTATTTCATCATGCTTTGATTGATTGTTACAGACAGACTGAGTAATTGGTTTTATGCATAAAATATCGACTGCGTAAAAATAGTCTGTTTAACATTATTCGATAAAATATTATGCTAATCTAAGCTTCATTACGGTGTTTATTGCCATACAGCTAAGGTCACATTCTATGAGTCAACGCAGCATTAGTGCACTTTTTAAGCCCACATCCGTTGCCGTCATAGGCGCATCTAATGGCAATAAACGCGCAGGTAAAGCGGTAATGAAAAACCTCCTTTCTGGTGGTTTTTCAGGACCCATTATGCCGGTGACGCCTAAGTATACCGCTGTTATGGGGGTGTTGGCTTACCCTAATATTGAAGCGTTACCCATTAAGCCTGACTTAGCCATTATTTGTACCAATGCCTTAAAAGTCCCCAGTATTGTTGAGCGCTTAGCCCAATTTGGCTGTAAAGTGGCGATTATTATGGCCTCAGGTATGGCATCGCAAACTGATGAGCAAGGTAACAATTTACTGGCGCTCACCAAACAATATGCCAAACGCTACGGTATGCGTTTGTTAGGCCCTAACAGTTTAGGAATGATTTTACCGCCTATAGGGCTCAATGCCAGTTTAGCCCACGCAGGAGCCAACGTCGGCAAAATTGCATTTGTGTCGCAATCTGCCGCCATTTGCACCACAGTCCTCGATTGGGCCAACAATAAAGGTATTGGTTTCTCATCGTTTATTTCACTCGGCGATGCCACCGATATCGATTTTGATGAATTACTCGATTATTTAGGTCGCGACAGTAAAACCAGCGCTATTATGCTGTACATCGATTCTATTAACGAAAAACGCCACTTTTTATCTGCCGCCCGCGCTGCCTCACGCAATAAACCCATCTTCGTGATTAAATCAGGCCGCAGCCGAGAAGGCGTGCAAGCCGCCATGCTGCATACCGGCGGGATCGGTGGTAATGATGCCGTTTATGAAGCTGCGTTTAGACGTGCGGGTATGCTAAGAGTTAACGACTTAATTGAATTATTTGCCGCGGTTGAAAGTCTGGCGCATTCGACCCCACTTAAAGGTGAGCGTTTAGTCATAATGAGCAATGGCGGCGGCCCTGCTGTGCTGGCAGCAGATGAGCTAATCATCAAAGGGGGTAAGCTGGCGCAATTATCAGAAAAAACGGTCGCCGAGCTTAACGCTATTTTGCCCAATACTTGGTCGAAACAGAATCCTATCGACATGATTGGCGATGCCGACAGTCAACGCTACGCTGATACCTTAAAAGTGCTAATGAGCAGTAACGATACTGATACCATTTTAGTGTTGCATTCACCATCAATATTAGGTGAGAGTGTCGAGATTGCTAACAGCATTATTGAAACGGTCAATCAACACCCCAATCGAAATAGAATCAATATGCTGACTAACTGGAGCGGTGAAGATTCAGCCTATCTTGCTCGTAAGCGCTTTACTACTGCGGGTCTTCCAACCTATCGAACTCCAGAAGGCGCAGTAAGAGCCTTTATGCACATGGTCGAGTATCGACGTAACCAAAAGTTACTCCAAGAAGTACCACAATCAATACCAGATAACATACCAACCGACAGCAAAGCAGCACGATCATTACTGCAGCGCGCCTTAGAAAACGGACAAACCGTACTAGAAACCCATCAAGCGGTGGATATTTTACACGCATACGGACTCAATACCATTGAAACCTGGTTCGTAAAAGATGTTGATGAAGCTGTTAACGTCGCTAACCAAGCAGGTTATCCTGTGGCGCTAAAAGTACAATCACCCGACATACTGTATAAATCTGATGTACATGGAGTTGTGTTAAATTTAACTTCAGATGAAGAAGTGAGTCATGCAGCTCACTCTATTATTGAACGAGTTCATCAAATTAATCCTACGGCAAAAATAGACGGCTTAATTATTCAAAAAATGGCCTTAACCGCTGGCGCACAAGAAATTAGAGTGTCGGTGATTAATGATCCAGTATTTGGCCCGGCTATTTGTTTAGGTGAAGGAGGCTCCGAATGGGACCCTACTCGCGATGCTGCGGTTGCCCTGCCACCGTTAAATATGGCATTGGCGCGCTATATGGTGATCCAAGCGCTTAAAACCCATAAATTGCGTGACCGTCACTTACCGCTAGGTTTAGACATGAACGCTTTGTGTGTAATGCTAACGCAAATTTCGCACTTAATTATTGATTGTCCAGAAATCGCCGAAATTGATATAAACCCAGTGTTGGCTGCAGGTGAGAAAATTACCTTGTTAGACGTCAATATGCGCTTGCATGACACCCCACAAGACAACATTAACCGCTTAGCGATTTTGCCCTACCCAAAGGAATTAGAACAAACTACTGTGTTAAAAAATGGTTTGCATGTGATGCTCCGGCCCATTTTGCCAGAAGATGAACCCAGGCACTTAGAGTTTGATAATTCATTAAGTGATGAAGACCGTTATAAACGCTATTTTGGGGTGCGTTCACGTATGACCCATGAAGAAATGGCGGTATTAACCCAAATTGATTATTCGCGCGAAATGGCATTTATTGCCACCACTATGACTGATGATGGTGAAGAGCTCACTTTAGGCGCGGTAAGAGCCTCTATTGACCCAGATAATACCGAAGCTGAGTTTGCTATGGCTGTGCGCAGTAACTATCAAGGGATCGGCTTGGGTAAGTTATTACTCGAAAAACTGATTGCCTACTACAAAACGAATAATACACCTGTTTTAATGGGTTTTACCATGTTTGAAAACCGTAACATGGCCAATCTGGCTAAGTCACTTGGCTTTACGGTGTCATTTGATATGGAAGAACATCTGATAAAAATGCACATGGATTTATGACCTAAAGCACAAGAACAAGAACAATAACATTGTCACTATCACATGGTATTGATTCACGCTAGATAAGCACCAGCCTAGCAATGACTCATAAAGCTTTATTTCATTGCTAGGCTTAAATAGGTCCACATAGCATTTTGCAGGATAAACAAATAATTGCGCTGACACTAGGGCCTGTTGATCTTTGCTGGTTGAATTTTGTTCGAGTTAAAAACGTTTTAATCGAGGCGAATGGATTGATGCCTAGTCATCTAAGCAAAATGCATTCAACAAAGAGTAAAACGTTTTTAGCCGAACCCTTCGGGCAGCGTTTGTTGGCCATTTTTACTGTGTTATCGACTTTTTATGTAGAATAACTACACCTCAAAGTCTCTGCCTTGTACAAATGGCCAACAATTCGCTGCAAAAATAACCTTGAAAGATCAACAGGCCCTAAGCATTGTGCGTGCAAAGACAACATTAATAACACCCATCATTTGCAATACTTGGTTCAATCGATAACTAATCAGATAGAGTAATCGCTAACCACATAGTGGATTACACTTGCCACTGAGTGAGGTGTCGGAGCCAAAACATTAATATCAATCAAGTTGAATTAGGCAAACTTCACGCAATTTTTACCGGCTGATTTGGCTATATAAAGCTGTTCATCCGCCCGTGAAAATAAAGTATCCACATCGTCACCGGTTTGAATTGTAGCCACCCCGATTGACACCGTAATATGGCCTAGGTTTTGTTTCTTTTCTTTGCCAATAGAAAGTTGTTTTAACGAAATTCTGTCACGGATTTTTTCAGCTACATTAACGGCATCATTAAGTTTTGCATTCGGTAACATCACCACAAATTCTTCACCACCATAACGGGCGACCAAATCGTCACCTTTGACTGTTTTTTTCATCGCTAAGGCAACATAAGCCAACACTTTGTCGCCAATTAAATGGCCAAAAGTATCATTAAACAGTTTAAAATCATCGATATCAATCATCAATAAACTGCATACCGTTTGGGTATCAATAAACTTTGTCATTTGCTCAGCGGCAAACAATTCATATGAACGACGATTTTTTAATGATGTAAGTTCATCCGTCATGGCCACTTTACTTAAGTTGTCCATTTCGTCTTTAAGATTGACTATTTCATCAGATAGCGACTCAAGACTCGCTGCCATGTGACGATTATTAGCAATGACTTGATCGACTTCAGCCGCAATGCTAATGACAATAAAGCTAAGTTCATCAGCATTTGGGTTAGTTTGAAGCTTTTCACCAAATTGATTGAGATTAGTTGAAAAAGATTCTGTACCAACATTTAATTGCTCAATTTTATTTAACAGACTATTAATCAGGATCTGAGTTTCGATTTGTACATTTTCAATAATCTCTGGTGAACGTTCTTCAATAAATCGATTGTACAAACCTAAATTAACTTCGGGAGTAAATTGGACACCATTAGCAATTAAACCATCAATAGCTCGTTTGAGGTTAAGGTTCGTCTCGGCGAAATAATCAAACCAAATAGCATAATTTTCTGGCGTGACAGGAATCGCTAGAGTTGCCATTTTAGGTAATGCTAAATGTAGGATATGCGAGGTTTGTTCAATATTTTGGCTATTATGCATCGCAGACGATACCTTATTAATAAATACAATGTGTCAAAGGTTATCAGTATGTTATGTCATACTTATTAACTAAACTCAATTATTGATCGTTATGATGAGCATTAAATGAGTGTAAATAATGTTTATTCATTTAACCCTTTTAATGCAAAACAGCGTTTACAGTAAATAGCTGAGCTAAACCGATACGCATTATTAACTCTTTTTAGTGTGATGAGCAGAAATAGTATGCCGTTATAATGCAATACGGTAGTAAATTTATTTTATGAGGACACAATATGAACCAGGTATCACTTGCTTATACAAAGAAACTCTCGGTTACTACAACCGTTATCATGGCTAGCATATTATCATTTGGATCCTATGCTACTAGCCCCATTGACAACAATAACCTCAACACCATTAAAATTAACAGCATGGTTATGGATCAGAGCCATTATCAACCGCTAGATGCCAGTAAAATGTACCCAGCCCCTACCACTGGAATGGTACAGCACGTGCTTACCTTGCCAGCGTTAACAGATGAACAAGATTACATGCTTGAAGTACAAATAGGTCAAAATAAAATCGTCGATTGTAATAAGGCTCAACTCATTGGTGAAATTAACACTCTGTCATTAGCTGGCTGGGGATACACCTATTATCAAGTAGACAACATAATGCAGGGGCCGACAACCAGAATGATGTGTACTGAAGCTAAAACGGCCAAATTTATTGTCCTCAATAAAGCAATGACACTCAGCTATGACAGCCGTCAGCCAAAGGTGTTTTATTTACCACAAGATACAGATTTACGTTACCGAGTATGGAAAACAACTAACGAGTTTGTGTTTAGTGGACAGTAGGCGTTGAGGCTCAAACGGCTTAAGTTTATACTTGAGCCACTTTTCATCAGTTGTTGATTTATGTCTATTTCATTTGTGTTAGTTGAACCCACCCGAGCGGCCAATGTTGGTGCTGCGGCCAGAGCGATTAAAACGATGGGCTTTGAACAGCTTATTTTAGTTAATTCTGCACTGCATTTAGAATCTGAGGCACAGTGGTTGGCTCACGGTGCACAAGATATATTAGCCAATACGATTATGGTTAACAGCTTAAACGATGTGCGTGAACAAACTGACTTACTGGTTGCCACTACCGCGCGTGAAAGAGGCAGCCCAAGGCGTTATTTATCACCTACAGAGTTAGTTAGCACATTACAAAGCAAACAGATATTACGGCCAATAGATATTCAACCTCACTCAAATAGCCATCCATCACAAAATAGAGCTCATTCGTGTGCAATTATCTTTGGTCGGGAGTCTAGCGGATTAAATAATGACGAATTAAGCCTATGTGATCTTTACAGCTACGTGTCATTAGCGGCTGAATATCCCTCACTTAATTTAGCGCAAGCAGTCATGGTGTTTGCATATCAACTCAGCCAGATAAATACAAAAATAGGTCTACAACAAGCACTGGCCACTGATACTGCGACAGATCAATTGCAAGCCTTAAAGGCTAAAGCAATGGCATTAGTTGAACAGATTGATGCTGGAGATGATAGCAAGCTTGTGCAATGGCTTAGCGATGGCATTGCCATGATGGGTAAACGTGATATGAAAATGGCTCATCAGTTGTTAAATAATATTGCTAAAAAACTTAAATAACCCAACAATTAACACTCAGCACACTGATAAAGTCGTTAGTGTGCTGAGCTTAATATATAAGCTCTAGTAACGGCGAACCCTTACTACTTGCATTATTTCAATTTCAAAACCGCCGACGACTTCTTTTGCCGGGTAGTAAATTAAATTGACTTTATGGTCTAACAAACTCTTAAATCGTTGAGGTCGCTTGTATTTAAATGGCACATCACAATCTTTAATCATTAATGTTTGTACCACCCATTCTCCAACTTGACGTTGAATATGGGACACCACCGTCACGCCTTCACTTTGTATTAACTCACCGTGTCGCTCTAACAGTATTTTAGGAACCGGTTTCATGAATTTACCTTCTTAACAGTATCCAGGATATCTTGATATCGATAAGCACTAAAACGTCCAAAGCCATCTAATTGTTTAACTTTCAAACGACTAAACATTGGCATTATCATGCCAGCAAGAAATTTAGCCTGCGTGGCAGTGGTTGGAGTGGGTAACGATTTTGCTTGAGCCACTAAGGTTAACGGTTCAAGCAATGTTGTCACTGTAGCCGAGTCTGGTAACGGAGCCACAGCTTGTTTGGATAAGACGGCAATTTGCCCACGACAAACACTGCAGTGTCCACATTGTTGTGGTACCGAGTGATCATCAAAATATTGAGCTAAATTCGCACTTAAACAACGATCAAGTTCAAAAAAATCGACTAGCTTACCAATCCGCACAATCTCTTTATGTTCATTCTCACTAAAATATTGACTGAGTTGCTGAGTCAAATGTTGTAATTGTTGCGGTGTCGCTAATGCCTGCTGTTGTACATCATACACTTGAGTGATTTTTTTTGTCTCAAGAATTATCAAATTCTGCTCAGCTAAATAGTCTAATGCCGCAACAACTCGCTGCCTTTCACAACCATGTTGTTGATATAAACTGTCAAAATCCAACTGTCCCCACACTTTTTTAAACTGCGTATGAGCAAACACTTGGGTAAGAAACTGTTGACGTTGATCATTAAATCGACTGAGAATGGCTTGCTTGTCTTCAATAAATCGATATTTAAATTCAGCAAAATAAGCATAACTTGGACGGAGCACGCCCAAAAGCTCTAGCTGGACAAAAAGTGTTTTCAGCGGCAGCGAACGAATATTGCACGCGGTCGACAATGGCGTTTCTTGGACTTCCCAGCGACCATTTTCGGTCTCACTCGCAATGATCTCTAATAACTGACCAATATTGTGTGATTCTGGAGTGTCACCGTAAACAAAATTTTCAACGGTGTTTAATCCGTCTAGGTTTGCTAACGTTACACAATGGGATAATTGACCATCGCGCCCTGCTCGGCCAATTTCCTGGCTGTAGTTTTCAATCGATTTAGGTAAATCAAAATGAATAACAAATCGAATATCGGATTTATCAATACCCATACCAAAGGCAATGGTCGCGACAATGACTTGTATTTGATTATCCATAAATTGTTGTTGGATTTGTTGACGCAGCGTTTGATCCATTCCCGCATGATATGCAGCAGCATTAACACCTTGGCGAATTAACTGTGCAGCAACGTCCTCAGCCGTTTGCTGTAAGGTGACATAGACAATGCCGGCACCGGTATAGGCTTTTACGGTATGTGTTAGCTTAGTGAGCTTTTGTTGCTGACTCACAGCAATCACCGTCAAATCTAAATTGGCCCGATAAAACCCCGTTTGTACCACCTGTTGAGGTGCTAAATTAAAACGTTTAGCCATATCTAATTTAACTTGTTCAGTCGCTGTCGCAGTTAATAATAAACTTTGCGGAATTGAAAACTCTTGGCAGTATTGAGGGATTTTTAGATAGTCTGGACGAAAATTGTGTCCCCATTCTGAAATACAATGTGCTTCATCGACCACCAGCAAAGAGATTGCTACCGAGTTAAGGAATTGCCTAAACCGTTCATTTTTAAAACGCTCAACTGACACCATCAAAATTCGCGTACGTTGCTCTCTTACGTCGCGCATGACTTGTTGAGTTTGCTCATAGGTTAAACTTGAATCAATACTGGCTGCTGCAATACCTTTACTGGCTAAAAATGCTAACTGATCTTTCATTAATGCCAACAGGGGAGAAATCACTAACGTGAGATTAGGTAATTGTTGAGCGCAAAACTGATAACACAAAGATTTACCCGAACCGGTAGGAAATATTGCTAATGCGGAATGACCCGCTAAAATCGTTTCAATAACGGCTTGCTGACCTTCTCTGAACTCAGTAAAACCGAATTGTTGTTGTAATAAGTGATGCAACGCCAGATCATCAAAAGGTGTTTGGGAGGCTTCAGGGCCTAGTGTGGCTGGATGTGTAAAGGGAGTCATAATAAATCCTGTTATTAACCCCAAACATAATAGGATTATACAATTAACAACAAGGCAGTGAGCCTTTATTTCTGTGGGTTAAATCTACAGTAAAGCGGACCAAAACTAAGGTTTACGGGCAATATACTGATTAATCAATTGTGTTAGTTTGTCTTCAAAATGCTCTTCTATTACATCAAGGTCTTGATCAAAAGAGCCAATAAACTTAATCGCTTTATCGCGAGACAACACCTTACCCGCAAGACTGTATTGAATTTCAATTAAGCTTTTATCTAAGCGAGGCGCAAGAAACCAATGACACACATCAGCATTTAAATTGACTAATGCACGTTCGGCAACTTGGCAAAAAGCATTGATATGATCGACGCCATCAGGCCCTAAACAACCAGGTTCAAGACGGTATAAAACAACTAATTTCTTAGTACTTATCTCTCTAGCGCTTTTGATCAACTCTTCCATAACGTGTACGACACTATCCTTAATAGAAAGCTGCAGATTAAAATGATATCCCGGCAAAAATTGTAACGTTAAACAAGGCTATAGCACCACAGCCGTAACTCATACCATAGGCGTTCAGTTAGCATCGCGTAATTGGTCACAATATGCAACCGTTTAGCGGGGATAAATCCATTTAATTAGCCACTAAGATCGTCGATTTAGCTTACTTATAACTGGCAGCTAAAGCGTGTTTAAACGCATCAATATACACCGTAATCGGCGTTAACGTTTCTTTGGCTCGGCGGTTACGCCCCAATAACGAAGATTCTACAAATAAATCAAACCAAGTGGACAATGCGACACCGTTTAGTGGCTCTTGGGCGGCGGTTAACGCTAACGCTGCAACTTCAGCAGTGCCCAATTGAAAATCATGGCTACCTTTACGTAGCGCATAAGTGGCTAAGGTCTCAGGTGCAAATGATAGTACTGGCATTTGATGTAAATATGGGCTTTTACGATACATTTTTATCGCTTCACGCCAACTGCCATCGAGCATGACTAACAATGGTGTTTTTGATTGACCTTGAACCGTTGATAACGATGCTGCGGTTATTTGATCAACAACGGCTTGATCGCTCTCAAGATATTGTTGTGGGAAAACTAAAAAAGGTTGATATTGTGGATCCGTTAATAACGCCAACATTGTGCTATCTGTCTCTGTGCGAGTCCATAAAAATGCATGTGTGTCAGGAATTAAATCCGCGATTAACTTACCGCTATTAGTTGGTTTTAATACTTCATCGTTATACATAATCAACATAAAACTGACATTAGTACTTAAATATTGTCGATGCATACAGGTACAAAATAATTCACCCAACAAGCATAAATTACACCTAACAAGTTTCTTTCCTCGCGCTCCAAAAGGTTTAGTCGACAAAGACTTTCGGTATTCATGCAAACGATGTACCGCGTGGATAGGTGCTTTGGTGGATTTTATTGATATGTCTGACATTAGAAAACTCTGAAGTGAAAAAAATTCATCACCAATACTGGTGATGAATTAATGTAGGTCTTATGAGGTAATTATAAAATACGACGCAATAAAAAGTCTGCTTTTAAACGGCGAATACGATTCATAATCTTTTTCACCGGTTTGGGGTATTTCTGTAAGGTATCAATTTGGCTGTAATGAAATAACCGTTCAGTGTGAAGCAAGATATATTGCTGTTCTTTAATAAACGACTCTTTCCAGCTACCTGAGTCATCATGCAACAATAAACCATTTTCTAAATCTAATGCCCACGCCCGTGGATTTAGATTCGATCCAGTGATCAAATGTTTACGGTTGTCAGCACTTATCCCTTTCAAATGAAAACTGTTAATTCCATCTTTCCATAAATGAATATTAAGCTGCCCATTATCAATCGCCCACTGTTGGTTTTTGGCAAACTTACGCAGTGATTGTTCGTACATGTAAGGCAATGCACCAATGGTTGAAAAGTCTTGATCAGGTGGGATATAAAAATCGTTAGCTGTTTTGTCGCCAACAACAATATCAATTTTTTTACCTTCACGTAGATGTCTCGCTAACGCACGGGTCAATATTGTTGGTGGATTAAAATAAGGCGTACAAATAAATAACTCTTTGGTTGATGAATCGACTAACTTAACGATTGTGTCATTTAATTCGTTATTCTTTCTGCCTAAGCCAATCAAAGGTGTTACACGATTGCCTACAGTAGTTGACGTGTACTGATAACGGACCTGAGATAATCGATGTTTAAAACTTTTAATATCATTCTTTTCAGGGTTATCTTCATTATCAGCAGCTTGGTTTAATATACTTACGGCAGGATCGCTGACAATGTCTTGTTTTATCATGTCACGCATACTGCGAGCCAGCTCTGGGCTATCGATAATATGATATCTATCAAAACGGTACTTTTCTTGCTGCTGTAAATAAATGTTATTAATACTCGCGCCACTGTAAATAACAGTGTCGTCGATAATAAATCCTTTAAGGTGCAACACACCCATAAATTCACGAGACTTTACCGGCACGCCAACAATGTCAAATGGGTGCGACGCTTCAGCCATCAATTTACGATATAAAATATAGTTACCACTGTCACCCTTTTGGCCAATTAAGCCACGGCGTGCACGATGATAATCAACTAATATTTTGATATCTAATTGTGGATTTTGTTTTTTTGCGTCTAATAGCGCATGCAATACTTCACGGCCTGCTTCATCATCTTCAACATATAATGCCGCGATGTAAATTGAAGATGTTGCCGATGCAATTTTAGTTAATATGGCTTGCTTAAAATCTTTTGGATTAAGCAACCAAGACACAGCATCTGCATTTAGGGCAATACCACCTAGCTTATCCAGCAAGGCATCCTCCTTAAAATGGGTGACCATTACAATAATCAGTAATGGGAACGAATTTAAAAAACATCACAGCGATATATGGTAATTTTGAGTACGCTGTTGAACTGTTTAGCAATCAATAGCATCGTTTAGTACACGACAAGTTGACTAAACTAATAGAGGCTACTATCAATGATAGTCAGCAAACTTGAGCCTCAACTTACAATGTTTCTTTCAATACTATTAAGACCGTTTTATCTATTAACATTAGCGTAATAAATTCACTGCTTAATGATAATGTCGGCCAGTCAACCAAACTCAAATCTTGTTTTACAACGCCACAATCATTGTGCAAATGAAGCAGTTGTAGCGCTGAAACATCGATTTTAGACAGATTACGGAGTTTGGCGCTCTATTAAGCTGATAGAAATTACCGACTAACAAGGTGATGAGCAAGATTTTTTTCACTTAGTAACGATTTTAGTGTGCTTTTTTGTCAAAAATTAGTGCATTAAAGCCAGATTGCTTGCTAACTAGTCAGCAAAGGCGGCTTCATTAAATAGATAAAGGCACATTCATCGCATCAAAAATATGGAAAAATAATCAAATGCGTATCAGCCGAGGTTATCATCAGCTACCATAACTTATCGTTAGTCATTTATTGATGTAGGCTTTTATGAATTCAATGTTTTTCTGTCTCCCCCAGCCTCGTTCGCGTGATGAGCATCAATCACGAGGTCTGAGTCGAACCCTATGGCTATTAAGTGCATTTATTGCAAGCCTGCCCTCTTTTGTTATAGCAACTGAAAAACCTCTCCAGGCTGCACTCAGTCAACAACAAATACTATCAACACCTGTCGATAATATTAACCCACAGGCTGCAGGCTTATATTTAGATAATATGTTGCAGCTATTAAAGCCAACCCATTCACAGCTGGGCATAACTGTGTGGGATATGACTAGCCAAAAAACGGTATTTGAATACAATAATCAATCGTTAATGCAGCCTGCTAGCGTGCAAAAATTGTTAACAGCATTGGCTGCGACTAAACAGCTGGGTAAAGATTTTAGCTATCAAACTCGACTAATCACTTTAGCAGAGCAACCTTTAGATAAAAGCCAAATTGACAACGGTATTTATACTGGTGACATATATATCGAGTTTAGTGGTGATCCCACGTTGAAATACCAAGATTTACGTCAGTTACTTGCCTCCTTAAAACAATTGGGGATTACACAACTCAGCGGAAATATCGTATTAACCAGTGAACAAGACAGTCAATTACAGGCTCCTGGTTGGGTATGGGATGATTTGGGCATCTGTTATGCGGCGCCAATATCACCTTTTATCATCGATAAAAATTGTGTCTATGGTCGATTATCAACCACGGGCTACAACACAGTAGCCAATATCACTATGATGGGAAATCGTCCTATAGAAATCAGTAATGATGCTTATTTTGTTACCCCCATCATTAATCGCCCAGTAGCTAAACCCGCTGTTACTACTGCAACTGATGCCGTTGCTCTGCCGGCATTCCTAACAGAATCGGTGCCACAGTGTCACTTAACCTTAAGTCGTTTCGATAATAATCGCTATCATCTCAGTGGATGTTATGTTGGGGCTAAATCATTACCTTTGGCGATAGCCATTACCGAACCACAACTTTATGCGCAGCACATCGTTGCTAAACAACTGGCTTCTTTAGGCATCTCACATCAGCAGCCCATTACCGCGAGCAAAACCAATACAGCAATACAATTTACAGCTCAACGGCAAGTTATCGCCAGCCACAAATCGGCGGCATTGCCTCAATTACTCACCACCATGTTACTCAAATCAGATAATTTAATTGCCGACAGTTTATTAAAAAAACTCGGTGAAGAGTATTATCAAGCGCCAAGTGATTTTGCTCGAAGTGGCCAAGCGTTGAAAACGATTTTGTACTCTATTGGGATTGATTTATCCAACGCCAACATCGCAGACGGTTCAGGTTTGTCACGTTATAACTTACTCACCCCAGAGCACGTATTAAGTGTCCTAACCGCCATATATCAACAACCCGAATACCGATTTTTGCTCGATTTACTGCCTGAGTCTGGTGTCAGTGGTACTTTACGCTACAAACGCTACTTCAATAAATCACCGCTCAAAAACCACGTATTTGCTAAAACGGGCAGTATGCTAGGCATTGCCAACTTAGCAGGCAAAGTTAATGCCAGTAATGGCCACGACTATTTATTTGTATTGTTCGAAAATGGCTTAAGCCCACAAATTAAAAAACAACAAAAAGCACCATTTTCAGCAGTGTTTTTACAAACCATGATGGACGTACCCAGAGAATAGTGCCATTAAGCCGCAACGAGCAGTTGTTGCGGCTTACATCTGTATGCTGTTATCACCAACAACAGGATCAAGTTAAGCAAAACTGTCGCAATAAACATCTATAAAGTAACCATAAACGTTAAATCAGCATTTTATCACCACAAATATCCTTTCAGCACTAGCGCATATTTCAACTTGCTATAACATTACTAACCGTAACCTTAAGATATCAATGTTTTATCGTGTGGAGATATTATGGATAAGCAAGTCAGTTCGCGTGGCACAAAAGAAAAAGCCCTTCGTTTAAATTTAGACGAAAAGAAGTACGGCACCATCGTCGAAATTGGTGCAGGACAAGAAGTCGCGCGTAACTTTTTTGTGGCTGGCGCTGCTGCGGGAACGATAGCGAAAACCATGTCGGCCTACGATATGAAGTTTTCTGACGCTATTTATGGCGTTCAAGAAGATGGTCGATATGTAAGTAAAGCACGTGTATTAGCAATGATGGAGCAAGAATTTGATTTAGTGGTTGACCGTGTCGGTGCGATTCGCTCAAAATCATCACGTTATTTTTCTTATGCAACAACAGTGTCGGCTAAAAGCTTTAATCGTAAAAATGAATGCCATGCATGGTGTGGTGTGCGAATTCAAATGTACCCTGGTGCAGAGCCATCTAACATTATTGTCCATGTACGCATGTTTGACGACACCGCTGAAGCACAACAACAAGCATTGGGTATTTTAGGGGTAAACCTGATTTACGCCAGTTACTACTATTTTGAAGATCCTAAAATGATTATCGATTCACTAACCGATAATATGAAAGCCAATCGGATTGAAATTGATTGTATCGATTTTCAAGGTCCTTACTTTGAGGATGTTGATAACCAAGCTAAAAATATTCACCTTATTCGCAGCTGGAAAACTCGTGCCATCATGTTTAAAGCTGACGGTAGCGTTGCTGTACCCGCTGACATGCTATATAAAAAGAACGTATTAACCATTCGAGGCTCCTTCAAGCCCATTACCAAACTTAATGTGGATATGATTGAACAAGGCTTTAAAGCCTTTTCTACACAAGAGGGCGTAACGGATAAGAATACGGTATTAATTGCTGAAATATCCCTAAATGACTTACACGGTAAAGATGCCAATATGACCGAAAAAGACATTATGGAACGGGTTAAATTGCTTAATTTATTAGGCTATAACGTGATGATTTCTGACTACACCCGCTATTTCTCGTTACGCGCTTATTTCCGCCAATACACCCAATTACAAATCGGTATAGTGGTGGGAATGGTTAACATTAAACAAATTTTTGATGAAGAATATTATCGTGGTATGGAAGGCGGAATTCTAGAAGCTTTTGGTAAGTTATTCCCTGACAATACGCGTTTATTTGTCTATCCTGAACGTGATGAAAAAGGTGAACTCACTGACTTAACCACTATTAGTGTACCCCATAATCTGCGCTATTTATTCCGCCATGTGCTCGATAACGGTTTTATCACCAGTATTGAATCAAGTGATCCTGATTTGTTTAATATTTTTTCTCGAGAAATCTTACAACAAATTTGCCGGGGTCAGGGAGATTGGATTGACGCTGTTCCGGAAACAGTAAGCCAAGCGATTATGGAACAAAAATTATTCGGTTACCGTGGATAGTAAGCAGCGATTGCTTTTCACCATCACTAAACGATCAGGTTCTGGTTCAGATAAACGTATGATGACAATATGAGATGCTGAGAGATTATGCTTAATTGCACTTAAATAATTGATTTCATTTTCAGTTTCATTATGCAAAAAGTGTTTTAATACTCTATTGTTAAATGGCTAACCCTTAGTAGGTTAGCCATTTTTGTTTTCGATGGACAATTAAAATACAACTATCAATTACTACCGCTCCCTCAAATAGATCATTCGACTCCTCTTACAATAGGAACACGCGATTGTTACAGATATTGGCTTTATCAATGCTCATATTAGGGATAAGTATGCTGGTCTTCAGCTTAAGAGCAGTAAATAAAATTTGTATTAAGGATAATAATATCGGCTGGCGAGTGCTTAGAGGATTGATCGTCTTTTTCGTATTAGGTTATTTAGGAGTATTTTATTACCTGTGTAAACAATCTAACTTAGCCGTATCAGATGTTATATTTTGTATTATTATGCTTTTTGGTGGCGCGTTTGTAGTATTAGTGACGCGTTTGAGTTTATTGAGTTTACTCAAAGTGGAAAAGCTGATTATCAATGAGCGTAATATTGCTCTACACGACAGCTTAACAGGCTTACCTAATCGCCAATATTTAATGAATTCGTTAAGTTATCATGTTAATGCTGGCCTGCCCTTTAGTTTATTACTAATTGATTTAAATCGTTTTAAGCAAGTCAATGATGCTCTTGGCCACTATTATGGTGATTTACTGCTAATTGAAGTAGGTAAAAATGTGGCTGAACACATTCCTACTGATGCACGATTATTTAGATTAGGCGGAGATGAATTTGCTATTATCGTTACCCAGGTCGAATTATTGAAAGTAGAACAGACTATCAATTCGATTCATCTGGCACTTGAGAGTGCATTTTGCATTGAAAGTTATGATTTATTGGTTGGAGCCAGTGTGGGTGTAAGCCTTTTCCCAAGTCAAGCAACCGATATTGGTAAATTACTACAACAAGCTGATATTGCGATGTATTCCAGTAAAAGATTAACTACACCGTACACTCTTTATGATCTCACATTAGAAAATAATGCAGTCGAAAAAGTCAACATTAGTGCCTCATTAAAACGCGCCGTTGAACAACAGGAATTTGAACTCTGGTACCAGCCTATCATTCATCTAAACGACAACAGCCTGTATGGTGTTGAGGCACTTATTCGCTGGCCTCGTGCTGATGGCAGTTATACCTCTCCTAGCGTGTTTATTCATATTGCCGAACAAACCACACTGATAAACCAAATAACAGATTGGGTGTTGCAACAGGTGTCTAAGGACATTGTCTATTTTGAGTCATTAGGCTTAGCTTTGTGTATTCACATCAACTTGTCAGCCAAAGATTTACAAGACCCAAAGCTTATCGATAAAACCAGTTCATTGTTAAACGGTAATCTTACCTCACAAAAAATTATGTTTGAAATTACAGAAAGTGCAATGATGACCAATGTTGAACAAGCCAAAATGGCCATGGCACAAATTACCGCAACAGGGGGGACATTCAGTATTGATGATTTCGGTACTGGGTTTTCATCACTAGAATTATTACGCGACTTACCCGTGAAACAAATTAAAATTGACCGTTCTTTTATCAGTAACATTCACCATAAAGATGCCGATCTCGCTATCGTTAAATCAGTAATCTTTCTATCCCAACATCTAAATTGTGCCGTTGTTGCTGAAGGCGTAGAACAGATTGAAACGGTCGACCTGCTCAAATCATTAGGTTGTGATTTAGCGCAAGGCTACTATTATAGTAGGCCGATACAGATAACAAATTTCGACTCATTCATCAAGAAATCTGTAGCGTAACTTTATGATAAACCTTTATAAGTTAATAATTTAATTTAATGATCTAGATCATAATGCCCACTAAAATGTTAACTTAATATCACCACCAGTTATCTGTTGTATGACTAATTGATTTATGACTTCGGTAATTGCTTATTATGTATCAGTAAAACCGATTAACTGAACCGAAAAAAGTCGCTTTCATTAATAACCACAGTCAGTTAGCCTAATATGGTATTCCAATGTTGTATCAAATTTAAGCTATTCTAGCGATAAAGGAAAATCTCATGGACAAAGCACAACAAAGTCAAGGCAAGTGCCCTGTTATGCACGGCAGCAATACTTCAAACGATTCCAGCAACATGGACTGGTGGCCCAAAGCACTCAATCTCGACATTCTCCATCAACATGATAAAAAAACGGATCCAATGGATCCAACATTTAATTACAGCGAAGCATTCAAAAGCCTCGATCTCGCTGCTGTTAAACAAGATTTGCACACTTTTATGACTGATAGTAAAGATTGGTGGCCAGCAGATTGGGGCCATTATGGTGGACTAATGATTCGCATGGCTTGGCACTCTGCAGGTACATACCGAATTGCAGATGGTCGAGGTGGTGCAGGTACCGGTAATCAACGTTTTGCACCTATTAATAGCTGGCCAGATAACGTCAACCTAGATAAAGCCCGTCGTTTATTATGGCCAATCAAAAAGAAATACGGTAGTAAGCTTTCTTGGGCAGATTTGATCATTTTGGCAGGTACTATTGCCTATGAATCTATGGGACTTAAAACATTTGGTTTTGCGGGTGGTCGAGCTGATATTTGGCATCCTGAAACTGATATTTACTGGGGTTCAGAAAAACAATGGCTTGCCCCAAGTGGTTCAGAAAATAGCCGCTACTCAGGTGAACGTGATCTTGAAAATCCATTAGCATCTGTAATGATGGGATTAATATACGTCAATCCAGAAGGTGTTGATGGTAATCCTGATCCATTAAAAACAGCACATGATATTCGCACCACGTTTGAACGCATGGCAATGAATGATGAAGAAACTGTTGCACTTACTGCTGGTGGGCATACGGTAGGTAAAGCACACGGTAACGGCCGAGCAGAAAACCTCGGTCCAGAACCAGAAGGGGCTGAATTAGAAGACCAAGGTTTTGGTTGGTTAAACAAAACTAGCCGCGGCATTGGCCGTGATACAGTAACAAGTGGTATCGAAGGCGCGTGGACCACTAACCCAACACAATGGGATAACGGTTACTTTGAGCTATTACTCAATTATGATTGGGAACTGACCAAAAGCCCTGCTGGTGCATGGCAATGGCAGGCAATTGATCTTAAAGAAGAACATAAGCCCGCGGATGTTGAAAACCCGTCTATCAAAGTCAATCCAATGATGACAGACGCTGACATGGCAATGAAAATGGATCCTGAGTATCGCAAGATTTCAGATCGTTTTTATAAAGACCCTGCGTATTTCTCTGACGTATTCGCCCGTGCTTGGTTTAAATTAACCCATCGCGATTTAGGTCCTAAGAGCCGTTACCTTGGCAGCGATGTGCCAGCCGAAGAGTTAATTTGGCAAGATCCGGTTCCACAAGTTGATTACACCTTAACAGAACAAGAAATCAATGAATTAAAAACTAAAATCTTAGCCAGTGGTTTGTCTGTTGCCGAATTAGTCGCAACCGCATGGGACAGCGCACGTACTTTCCGTGGTTCAGATTTCCGCGGTGGCGCTAATGGATCGCGTATTCGCTTAGCACCACAAAAAGACTGGCAAGGTAATGAACCAGTAAGGTTACAAAAAGTATTAGCGGCATTAACCACTATCCAAGCTGGTCTAGCGAAGCCGATTAGTATGGCTGACTTGATTGTACTTGGTGGTACTGCTGCGGTTGAAAAGGCTGCTGATGCGGCTGGTGTTAAAGTAACCGTACCGTTTGTCGCTGGTCGTGGAGACTCAACAGCAGCGCAAACTGATATTGAATCGTTTGAGGTGTTAGAACCTTTACATGATGCTTATCGTAATTGGCAAAAGAAAGACTATGTTGTTCAGCCAGAAGAAATGATGCTAGACCGCACTCAATTAATGGGTTTAACCGCTCATGAGATGACAGTGTTAGTTGGCGGTATGCGTGTATTAGGCACTAACTACGACAATACTCAACACGGGGTATTTACTGACAACGTAGGTGTGCTTTCAAACGACTTTTTCGTTAACTTAACTGATATGTCTAACACTTGGAAACCTGTTGGCAGAAACGAGTATCAAATAGTTGAACGTAGCACAAATAAAGTAAAGTGGACCGCTACTCGAGTTGACTTGGTCTTTGGTTCAAACTCAATTTTACGCTCTTACGCTGAAGTGTATGCTCAAGATGACGCGAAAGAAAAGTTTGTTAAAGACTTTGTTAAAGCATGGACTAAAGTGATGAATGCAGATCGATTCGATATCGCATAATCCTCATCATTTTTATACACAAAAGCACTGAAAATTCAGTGCTTTTTTATTTATGAGTATTCTGTATTTAGATTCAAATCAGAATAGCTTAATCTTAACTTAACCTTTAAGAGCTGAATCAATCATCGTCTGTGCTTGGGCGATAATGGCTTCAAGATGTTGCTGGCTAATAAAGCTTTCTGCATAGATTTTAAATAACGCTTCAGTGCCCGATGGACGCGCAGCAAACCAGCCATTTTTAGTCGTTATTTTAATGCCGCCAATTGCAGCATTGTTACCAGGTGCATGGCTTAAAATTGCCGTAATAGCCTCACCCGCTAATTCTGTGTCAGTAAAGCTGTCACTATTTAATTGCTCAAATTTAGCTTTTTTCTTCAGGCTAATGGGACTATCGATACGAGTATAAAAACTCTCACCAAATTGAGCGGTTAATTCTTGATAACGTTGAGCTGGCGTTTGACCGGTTACAGCTAATATTTCTGCTGCAAGTAAAGCTAAAATAAAGCCGTCTTTATCAGTACACCAAGTGCTGCCATCTCGTTTTAAAAACGCTGCGCCGGCACTTTCTTCACCGCCAAAGGCGATGGTGCTTTGGGCTAATCCATCCACAAACCATTTAAAGCCAACCGGCACTTCTAAACATTGACGACCTAACGCATCACACACCCTGTCAATCATCGCACTTGATACTAAGGTTTTGCCAACGGCTAATGACTTAGACCACTGCGGACGATGTGTCATTAAATAGTCTATTGCTACCGCTAAGTAATGATTAGGATTCATTAAGCCAAATCCTGGGCACACAATACCGTGACGGTCATAATCAGGATCGTTACCAACGCACAAATCATAATCTTCACTGTAGGCTAGCAAGCCTGCCATGGCATAAGGAGACGAGCAATCCATGCGAATTTTGCCGTCTTTATCCAGCGGCATAAAACCAAAGGTAGGATCCACTTTGTCATTAACCAAAGTAATATCAAGACCATATCTAGCTGCTATATGCTGCCAATAGTAAATACCAGAACCACCTAATGGATCAACACCTATTCGAATATTGGCTTTTTTAATCGCTTCCATATCTATGACTTCAGCCAGAGAATCTACATAAGGTGCAATAAAATCAACCTCGTCAATCCAGCCTGATTTAACCGCCACACCGTAATTAACTTTTTTAACGCCTGAAAGCTGATTGGCTAAATATTCATTCGCTCTGGCTTCGATGATTTTAGTGATGTCACCTTCTGCAGGGCCGCCATGTGGCGGATTGTACTTAATGCCGCCATCTTGTGGGGGATTATGCGAAGGTGTAATAATTAATCCATCAACTAATGCTGCTGGTGCAGAAGCATTAGCGCGCACAATGGCTTGCGACACCACAGGTGTTGGGGTAAAGCCGTCATCTTGTTGAATTAACATCTTAACTTGATTCGCGGTTAATACTTCAACAACCGACATAAACGCCGCATACGACAATGCATGGGTGTCAAAACCAACAATCATTGGCCCAGAAATATTCGCTAAATGACGATAATCGACAACTGCTTGAGTAATGGCCCAAATGTGATTTTGATTGAAGCTGGATGTAAACGCACTACCACGATGACCCGACGTACCAAATGTCACTTTTTGCTGCACGTTTTCCACGTTAGGAATAATGCGATAATAATGACTCATCAATTTAGGAATATTCACTAAATCCGTTTGTAGAGCCTGCTGTCCTGCGCGTTGATGAATGGCCACGAGTGGTCTCCTATGAGTAAATGATTAATTGAATCTTCGACAAAACTAAAACGTTAAATGTGTTCAGCAATACTCTTCGCTCTTTCACTGTCACAGCCTAAATGCTCCAATACCTCGGTTAATATAGTTTGTTTTTTAGCAGTATTATTATTAGTAGTCACCCAAAATCCACTTGAGGCAACTTCTTTTGGATTAGACGATTTACTTGAATTAAGTAGCGCCTGTTTAGAACGAGCAAAATACAAACGCCCTTTACCTTGCACATTAAGCACTTTGTTAAAATCGCTACGAGCATTTGCCTCAAGGCTGGAGAGTAGATACATAAAACGCCCTACCGCGCCTTTTTGTTGGCTTAATAAGTGCTGGCTAACGATGGCATCAAAATCAATCTTTGTTGACGTTGGAATGTCTTCTTCAAACGGAGAATCCTGAGTGACACGACTTTGTTCAGCAATAATTTTTTCTACTGCTGCTTTAGCTTGATTGAATACCGGATTGTGATTCGTTGATGATTCAGATTCTAAGCTTGGCTGGCTAATGGCAGTGGGTAAGCTTATATCGACATTTTCGACGGATAAGTTCAATAAACGACGTAAAATATCCGAAGCGCTTTCGCCGATACGTTCAGTCTTACTGGCAATAAAGCGATAAAGTTCTTCGTCAATTTCAATGTATTTCATCAGAGTCATCCTTTTTCTATCTGTCTTTGTTACTACTGTAGCCATTATTTGACTGGCACTTGGCAATACGGGATCGCAGATCAAATTATTATTAATGCGATCAAAAAAATATTGCCTCAGTGTAAGCCAAGCTTAACCTACTAATAAAGTGACAAAATCATTAAATAGTCCATATTGACAATAAATTTTTAAAAGCCGTTTAAAATATCATCAATAATGGTGGTAACAGTCATCATAACTTGATTTGATAGACTCATTGCAGCAAAATCTCCCGCACAAATTGCGCCAATGAGCTTATGACGTTATGCATTACGTATCTTCTGGTCAAGGTGAAGCAGTCCTGCTCATTCACGGATTGTTTGGAAATCTTGATAATCTAAAAAATCTTGGCAGTGTGCTTGAGCAGCGGCATCAAGTTATACGAGTTGATGTCCCCAATCATGGCTTAAGTCAGCACTGGGACAACATGGATTACGCACAACTGGCTGATGCCATGATAGACGTGCTTGATGAATTACATATAAAACAAGCACATGTTGTAGGTCATTCCATGGGCGGTAAAATTGCCATGGCAATGGCACTATTACACCCAGATCGAGTAGTAAGCTTGGTCGTGGCTGATATTGCCCCCGTTGCTTACAGCCCTAGACATCAAACCGTGTTTGCTGGCTTAACCAGTTTAGAATTAACCAGTAACACCACCCGTAAAGCAGCCTTAACGCATTTAATGGATGCGGGTATTGATGAGCCAACATCGCAGTTTTTACTTAAAAATTTGCAGAGGACTGATACCGGCTTTGAATGGAAAATGAATTTAACTGGGCTAATCGAATCTTACGACCGTATTATTGGTTGGGATTTACCATTAACCAATGACAGTCATTTTGATAAACCTGCACTATTTATCCGTGGTGGTGAGTCAAACTATGTCACGGCTGAGCATCGAGATGAAATCATGCGGCAATTTCCTCGCGCTAGTGCCAAAACATTAAATGGCACAGGGCATTGGTTGCACGCACAAAAGCCAGAGATATTTAATCGCATTGTGGCTGAGTTTATTGAACAAAACCAAGGGTAATTTTTTAATATTTACTCTTTTGAACATAGCCGATCGTAACGTGATGTGATATATTCGCGCCCTCTTTTCGCCAGACACATAATAGCGAAGGTAGAAGTATGTTAAACCAATACATTGAACAGATTGAAGCCGTAGGCCTAAACTTGTTTTTCGCATCGATATTCTTTTTTATCGGCATGGCTATCCATGATGTGCTTAAACAAGGTGAAGTCCCAAAGTTTGGTCGATTTATTGTGTGGTTAGTTTTATTCCTCGGCTGTGCCGGGTTTATTGTAAAAGGTATTATTCAGATGACCTGGGAAGGCTCTGGGATCGGTTAAAGAGTACAATGGCAAAAGAAACAACAGATAGAACGACTATTGACCTTTTCGCCGCTGAAACTCGCCGCGGGCGTCCGAGAAGCAACCCACTTTCTCGGGAGCAGCAATTAAAGATCAATAAGCGTAACCAAATTCAGCGTGATCGCGCTAACGGTTTAAAGCGAATAGAGTTAAAGGTGTCACAAGATTTGTACGATGCCTTGAACCAACAAGCTTTGAACAGTAACATCAGCCGTAGCCAGTTAATCGAATTTATTCTGCAACAGCAACTCGACAACTGAGACGTTTTTAGAACATCGCACAATGCGAACTAGATATTTAAAGGATAGACAATGGCAACTGTAGGTCTTTTTTTCGGTAGCGACACTGGCAACACCGAAGCTGTAGCCAAAATGATCCAGAAAAAACTGGGTAAAAGCATGCTTGATGTCAAAGACATCGCTAAGAGTACCAAAGAGCAAATTGCTGAATATGATTTGCTTATGTTTGGTATTCCAACATGGTATTACGGCGAAGCACAGTGTGACTGGGATGACTTTTTCCCAGAGCTTGAGCAAATCGATTTTACTGATAAATTAGTCGCTATTTTTGGTTGTGGTGACCAAGAAGATTATGCGGAATACTTCCTTGACGCGATGGGCATGATCCGTGACATCGTTGAAGCACGCGGTGGTATTATTATTGGTAATTGGCCATCTGAGAGCTACAACTTTGAAGCTTCTAAAGGCATGGCCGACGACAAGCACTTTGTCGGGTTAGGTATTGATGAAGATCGTCAGCCAGAACTCACAGACGAACGTGTGGATGGCTGGGTTAAACAGATTTATGAAGAAATGTGTTTAGCAGAATTAGAAGATTAATTCAGTCATAACACATTAAATAAAGCGGCATTTAGCCGCTTTTTTTTATCTTATCATCGGCTCGAATAGGTATGAATGTTAAAATTGAATACTGAAGTAAAAGAAATTATTGATAATGTGCTAATGCAATATCATATTTTTGATATTTCCCAACCTTTAATGATAACGTTTCCACCAGTATGTCAAAGCATCAAGAATAATGACGATGTCATATCGGCGCCAGTGTGGAGTTTTGATTTTTTTGCGAAACGAAAGCTCAATATCGTGGCTTTTAATCATATTGGTGAAGGAAATTACTTTGACTCTAGAACCTTCGTATCTTTCCTCGATAAACTCAAACAAGCCATAACCGTATTTCCAAGTAAAGTTGGCTATGGTTCAAGTTTAGGTGCATTTTCCCTAGGTTTACATGCCGATAGATTAGGGTTAAGTAAAGTTTTACTTATGATGCCTCAAAGTACATATTGTAAAAAAACTGCACCATGGGATTCTATTGTTATTAATGCACAAGACAGCATCAATTCAGACATGGCCATTCTTGATGGCAGAACATGTAAAACGCCTATAACCTTTATTTATGACCCGCTTTCACTGCCCGATAAGTTACATGTAGATCGCTATCAACAACGAGGCACACGATTGAAAATATTTGGTGTAGGGCATCGTATCCCGCGCACTCTTCAACATTTAGATATGTTATCTGATGTTATATTACAATTTAGAGTCGGCACTATCGATAACAACTCTTTCTATCGTGGGCTTAAAGAGAGACGTAAACTCAGTTATTATTTTAGAGACGCATATAAACAACCGACGATGAGCTATACAAACCGTAGAGTGTTAATAATATATTGGCATAAAACCAAGCAAAGATTACAGCACCTTAAATTTGAACCATCAAAAATCTTAGCCAGGCTTATATGCAGTATCAAAAAAAGAATATCTTAAATAAATTTATAATAGACAAAAGAATAAATCAATATGGCCAGATTTATGAACAATGTTTTTACCCCCGACAATAATGGTGTGGTCAAGCATTGGGATATATTTTGTACCGTTGTGGATAATTATGGTGACATAGGTGTCACATGGCGTTTAGCTAAGCAGTTGGTTAACGAATATGACATACCGATTAATTTATGGGTTGATGATTTACTCAGTTTTTCCCATATTTTACCTAAGCTTGATGCTAGCAAAAAGCAGCAAAGCTTTAATAGCGTGAATATTTTTCATTGGAATAACCCTTTAGAAATCCAATTCAATGCTGGCAATGCCATTATTGAAGCGTTTGCTTGTGAATTACCATCACAGGTTAAAGCGATTATTGAACGGTTGCATCTACAGCCACACACTCAGGCCCCCACTTGGTTAAATCTTGAATACTTGAGCGCAGAAGCCTGGGTTGATGGATGCCATGGGCTGCCATCAACCCAGCCTAATGGGGTTAAAAAGTGGTTTTACTTTCCTGGTTTTAGCCCTAAAACTGGTGGACTCATTTGTGAGCGTGAATTATTTAACCAACGCGACCAGTGGCAAGCAGACCCTAGACATAAATTAGCCTTGTTTCAGCAACTGGGCTTACAAGGTATTAATGCGCAAGATACGGTTATTAGTGTATTTAGCTATGAAACCCGAGCATTAACGGCTTTGTGTGAACTTTGGCAAACGTCGCAAACACCGATTCATGCACTTATACCAAAAGGGCGCAGTTTACATAGTTTAATAGATTTGTTGCCTTGTACTATTGACGATTTGATACCCGGTCAACAATTTACCCTGGGTAACTTAACCCTACATATATTACCCATGACCGATCAAAATGGCTTTGATCGCTTGCTATGGAGCTGTGATTTTAATATTGTGCGGGGTGAAGATTCGTTTTTACGTGCTCAATGGGCTGCAAAACCCTTTATATGGCACATTTATCCTCAAGAAGATGATTATCACCTGGTAAAATTACAAGCTTTTATGCAAATTTACTGCGATAATCTTGCTCCAGAAATTGCTACCACTTGGTCTGAGGTGAATTTGGCCTTCAATCAGGAGAATTTAAGCGCGGTAGTAATGCACTGGCAACAGTTAAATTCTGTTAGTTTGCCTTTAATGCAACATGCTATTAAATGGCCAATTAACGCGTTAAATGATGCAGATCTTGCGAGTCGACTCGTTCAATTCGTTAACAATAGCTAAGATACTGCTCTATAAATAAAAAAAATCTAAATATATAGGAAATAGTGAAATGAAAACTGCTCATGAAATCCGTCCTGGTAACGTGATCATGTTAGATGGCAGCCCATGGGTTGTTCAGAAGACTGAAACAACTCGTTCTGGCCGTAACGCTGCAATCGTTAA
Organism: Shewanella livingstonensis; assembly: GCF_003855395.1. Lineage (NCBI taxonomy): Bacteria > Pseudomonadati > Pseudomonadota > Gammaproteobacteria > Alteromonadales > Shewanellaceae > Shewanella > Shewanella livingstonensis. The sequence goes on from NZ_CP034015.1 coordinate 2,797,690, forward strand.
GTTAAAATTAAAAAACGTATTGCTAGATTCTGGCACTGAACAAACCTTTAAAGGTGAAGACAAATTAGACGATATCATTTTAGAACGTCTTGATTGTACTTACTCATACTTTGCTGATCCTATGTATGTATTCATGGATGAAGAATATAACCAATATGATGTAGAAGCAGACAACTTAGGTGATGCTGCTGACTATATTATTGATGGCATGGAAGACGTTTGCCAAGTGACTTTCTACGAAAGCAAAGCTATTTCAGTTGAATTGCCAGTTCACATTGTACGTGAAGTCATCTACACAGAGCCTTCTGCTCGTGGTGATACCTCAGGTAAAGTGATGAAGCCTGCTACCATTACTGGTGGTGGTACTGTGACTGTTGCTGACTTTGTTAAAGTGGGTGACAAGATTGAAATTGATACTCGTACAGGCGAGTTCAAGAAGCGCGTTTAATCGCCAGTTAATTTGAGTTATTAGTAAAATAGTAATAACACAAGTGAACTCAGTAAAAGCCAGCACTACGTGCTGGCTTTTTTGTTATTAAACGCCACATTACCACTGAAAAACCCCCAATAAACAGCGTAAAACACTAAAGCAATGACTAACTTACCTATAAAAACAGTGTTTTTGACTGATATTATTGTTAATTTTGCGCATTTACCCCTTTCACAACACCAATAAATTCGTTATGGTTCGCTAACTTAAGCCGTATTTAGTTATTGAGAGTAGTATGCGACCCATTATCAAATCGAATAAACTTGACTCTGTTTGCTACGATATTCGTGGACCAGTGCATAAAGAAGCCCGCCGTTTAGAAGACGAAGGTCATCGCATTTTAAAACTCAATATTGGTAACCCGGCCCCATTTGGATTTGAAGCACCAGAAGAAATTGTTCGTGACGTCATTTTAAACCTACCGAGTTCGCAAGGGTACTGTGAATCAAAAGGCTTATTTTCTGCACGTAAAGCGATTGTGCAGCATTATCAAGCGCAAGGTATTTTTGGTGTTGATATTGAAGACATCTATATCGGTAATGGTGTTTCTGAACTTATCGTAATGGCTATGCAAGGCTTACTTAACACTGACGATGAAGTCCTTATCCCCTCGCCTGACTATCCGTTATGGACTGCAGCAGCAAACCTTGCAGGCGGTAAAGCAGTACATTATCGCTGTGATGAAGAAGCCGATTGGTTTCCTGATTTAGACGACATAAAAAGTAAGATCAGCAGCCGCACCCGTGCCATCGTATTAATTAATCCAAACAATCCTACTGGAGCCGTTTACAGTAAAGAGTTATTGTTAGAGGTTATTGAACTATGCCGTCAACACGATTTGATTTTATTTGCAGATGAAATCTACGATAAAATTCTCTATGACGAAGCGAAGCACATTCCTGCAGCAAGTTTGTCTGATGACATTTTAACCATCACCTTTAATGGTTTATCTAAAGCGTATCGTGCTGCAGGGTTTCGTGTTGGTTGGATGATGTTATCGGGTAATTTAAAAGCCGCCAAAAGCTATATTGAAGGCCTTGAAATGCTGGCTTCGATGCGTTTGTGTGCCAATGTACCAAACCAACATGCAATTCAAACTGCACTAGGTGGATACCAATCAATTAATGAGCTTATATTGCCCAATGGTCGCTTAACCATACAACGTGATGCTGTTTACGAGTTGCTTAATCAAATTCCTGGGGTGAGTTGTAAAAAGCCTAAAGGTGCCTTGTATGCATTTCCGAAATTAGATATGAAAAAGTTTAATTTACGTGATGATGAGCGCTTAGTGCTCGATTTGTTAAAAACCAAAAAAATTCTATTAGTACAAGGAACTGCTTTTAATTGGCCTGAGCCTGATCACCTTCGAGTGGTATTTTTACCTCATAAAGCAGATTTGGCCAAAGCCCTTACCGAGTTTGGTGATTTCTTAGAAGATTATCGTCAATAGTTTATTGACACGACACCTCTGGCACAAAATACTAAGCGACTGAACAGTCGCTTTTTTTTATCGATAAGCTCCTGTAAGCTGACACAAACTATTGAGCGCAGTAAGGAGTCTCATGAGTCATTTATTTGCCCATTTATCGCGGATGAAACTGATCCAACGCTGGCCGTTAATGCACAACGTGCGTCGTGAAAACGTCCAAGAGCATTCACTGCAAGTGGCTATGGTTGCCCACGCTTTGGTAATTATTAGTAATAAAAAGTTTGCTACTCACTTAGATGCTAATAAAGCTGCAACCATTGCTATTTACCACGATGCTAGCGAAATTTTGACCGGTGATTTACCTACACCAGTGAAATACTTTAATAAAGAAATTGAAGCCGAATATAAAAAAATCGAAGCCATAGCCGAACAGCGTATGCTGGAAATGGTGCCAGAAGAGTTTAGAGAAGATTACCGCAGCCTGTTTATCAGTGAGGATGCTGACCCACAATACAAAGCCATTGTAAAAGCTGCCGATACCTTATGTGCATATTTAAAATGCTTAGAAGAACAAAAATCTGGTAACAGCGAATTTAATAGCGCCAGCAAGCGTTTAGAACAAATATTAAATGACAACCCTAACCCGGCTGTAGGTTATTTCCGAGACTGTTTTATACCCAGTTTTACATTGAATTTAGACGAAATTAATCAAATGCTATAAAGGGATTATATGCCTGATAACACCGTCATGCCGAGTAACACAGAACATCAAGATAGTTGGCAACAACGTTTACTTGGTGAAGATAAACAACGTCGTAATGATCATCGCAGTCCTTATCAGCGCGATCGTGCTCGAATTCTACATTCCGCGGCATTTCGACGGCTTCAAGCCAAAACCCAGGTGCTTGGTGTTGGCATGAATGACTTTTATCGCACACGTTTGACCCATTCATTAGAAGTGTCGCAAATTGGTACCGGTATTACCGCGCAGTTACGCCGTAAATACCCAGAGCTTAGGTACTTACTTAACTCCATGAGCCTAATCGAATCGATATGCTTAGCTCACGATATTGGACACCCTCCTTTCGGCCACGGTGGTGAAGTTGCATTAAATTATATGATGCGTAACCATGGAGGCTTTGAAGGTAATGGGCAAACCTTTCGCATTTTGACTCGCCTAGAGCCTTATACACTGTCATGGGGAATGAACCTGACTCGCAGGACGCTATTAGGTGTAATGAAATACCCCGCAATGCATGGCCAATTGTTTGTTGACCAACAACGACCAGATATCGTCAATCATCGCCAATTAAAACCCTCAGAATGGCCACCGGTAAAAGGTTTATTTGATGATGACAAATCCATTATTGATTGGGTCTTAGCTGCATTGTCAGAATCTGATCGGCAGTTATTTATTAGCAGTGAACAAAGTCAGACACACGTTGATTATCCCCATTTAAAAACGCGCTATAAGTCATTTGATTGCTCGATTATGGAATTGGCAGATGACATTGCTTATGCGGTACACGATCTCGAGGATGCTATCGTTATGGGGATTGTTAACCAGCATCAGTGGCAGCGCGATGTGGTTGAACCGTTAAGTGAGATAAAAGATCAATGGTTAATAGCAGAAATAGCCCGAATAGGTGACAAACTCTTCTCCCATGAACACCATTTACGCAAAGATGCCATTGGCACCTTAGTCAATGGTTTTGTCACGGCAATAGGTATTAATGCCAACCTACAATTTGAAGAAGATCTATTAAAATATAATGCAGAGTTAGAGCCCGACTTTGCTGCGACCTTGCATGTACTGAAACAATTAGTGTTTAAGTATGTAATACGTAAGCCAGAAATCCAGATGTTGGAATATAAAGGTCAGCAGATTGTCATGGAGTTGTTTGAAGCATTTGCCTCAGATCCTGAGCGGCTGCTGCCACTAAACACACGCGAGCGATGGTTAGTAGAGAGTCATGATAATAATAATCCAATGCGGGTTATTGCAGATTATATTTCTGGCATGACCGATGGATTTGCAAGTCGTTTGCATCAGCAATTATTTGGTTCAAAAGCGGCAGGCATTATGGAATTAAGCCGTGAACAATAATGCATTTTGATCGTGCATTGGCGGAAGGTAAAAAAGCGCTTGGCTATAACAACCAAGCGCTGACGGGTTAAATAAAGGAGAGCTAACCCAAACCTTTACCTCACTGTAAACTTTAGCGCTAAACAGACACAATCTAAATTCACTTACTCAAGTTGCATAAACGCATGTATTTCACTTAATGATAATTTAATGCTAATAGTTCAAGGTATTGTGTAAAGACAAGCTTAAAAACGTTAAATACCAAGTTTAATCGTTGTTGTATAAAGTAAGTATAAAACACAATATTGTAATAAAATTACCAAAATTACACTTTTGTGGTCATCATCACAGCATATACAGTCTGTAAGCTGTATTTTATTTACAAAGAATGTTTTACAAAACTAATTTGTTGAATATTTTTAGAGGACACCTTTATGACAGTCACCAATACGCAAGAACTTGACCTATTAGTAGAACGCGTTGCTAAGGCCCAAGCAGAGTTTGCCACTTTTAGCCAAGAAAAAGTTGATAGCATTTTTAGAGCAGCGGCATTTGCTGCAGCAGATGCTCGTATACCATTAGCAAAAATGGCCGTAACAGAAACAGGTATGGGTGTATTAGAAGATAAAGTGATTAAAAACCACTTCGCATCTGAATACATTTATAACAAGTATAAAGATGAAAAAACCTGCGGTATTCTGTCGGAAGATTTAACCTTTGGTACAATTACTATCGCTGAGCCTGTCGGCATTATTTGCGGTATTGTGCCAACAACCAATCCAACATCTACGGCGATTTTTAAAGCGCTTATTAGTTTAAAAACCCGTAACGGCATTATCTTTTCGCCACACCCAAGAGCGAAAAACTCAACTACAACAGCGGCCAGAATCGTATTAGATGCTGCAGTAGCGGCTGGTGCTCCTAAGGACATTATTGGCTGGATAGATCAACCGAGTGTTGCTTTGTCTAACCAGTTAATGACCCATGCAAAAGTTAACTTAATTTTAGCCACTGGTGGCCCAGGCATGGTTAAAGCAGCCTATTCATCAGGCAAACCTGCTATTGGTGTGGGTGCCGGTAATACCCCCATCGTGATTGACGAAACCGCTGATATCAAACGCGCAGTTAGTTCTATTTTAATGTCTAAAACCTTCGACAATGGCGTTGTGTGTGCATCAGAACAAGCCGTGATTGTGGTAGACAGCATATATAAGCAAGTGAAAGAACGTTTTGCTCACTACGGTGGTCACATTTTATCTAAGGCTGAAACAGCTGCAATGCAATCTGTAATCCTTAAAAATGGCGGCCTTAATGCCGATATCGTTGGTCAAAGTGCGGTAGATATTGCTGCAATGGCAGGGTTTGAAGTGCCTAGCAACACTAAAGTGCTTATTGGTGAAGTGACAGATATTGATGATGCTGAAGCATTTGCCCACGAGAAATTATCTCCACTATTGGGGATGTATAGAGCAAAAGATTTTAATGAAGCGATGGATAAAGCAGAAGCCTTAGTCACCTTAGGCGGCATTGGCCATACTTCTGGTTTGTATACCGATCAAGACACTCAAGATGAACGCGTTAAAGCCTTTGGTTTTAGAATGAAAACCGCCCGTATTTTAATTAATACGCCGGCATCTCAAGGGGGAATAGGTGACCTATACAACTTTAAACTCGCCCCTTCATTAACGCTAGGTTGTGGTTCTTGGGGCGGTAATTCAATTTCAGAAAACGTTGGACCAAGCCACTTAATCAATAAAAAAATGGTCGCTAAGAGGGCTGAAAATATGTTGTGGCATAAGCTTCCTTCGTCAATTTACTTCCGCCGTGGTAGCTTACCGATTGCATTAGAAGAATTGAGCGACAAAAAACGTGCATTGATTATTACGGATAAGTTTTTATTTAATAACGGTTACTGTAATGAGACCTTAAAAATTCTAAAAGCACAGGGTCTAGAAACCGAAGTGTTTTATGAAGTTGAGGCTGATCCAACCTTAGCCATTGTCCGTCAAGGTGCTAAAGTGGCACAAAGCTTCCAACCTGATGTCATCATTGCGTTAGGCGGTGGCTCACCAATGGATGCGGCTAAAATTATTTGGGTCATGTACGAGCATCCAGATGTTGATTTTGCTGATTTGGCATTGCGATTCATGGATATCCGTAAACGCATTTATAAGTTTCCTAAAATGGGCCTTAAAGCCAAAATGGTTGCCATACCAACCACATCGGGTACCGGATCTGAAGTGACCCCTTTTGCGGTTGTCACCGATGAAGTCACCGGTAAGAAATACCCTATTGCCGATTATGAACTCACGCCTAACATCGCCATTATTGATCCTAATCTTGTGATGAATATGCCTAAATCATTAACCGCTTTTGGTGGTATTGATGCAATAACTCATGCGTTAGAAGCATATGTTAGTGTGATGGCAAACGAATACAGTGACGGCCAAGCACTGCAAGCACTCGACTTATTAGTTAAATACTTGCCTGATGCTTATGAATTAGGCGCTAAGGCTCCTGTAGCGCGAGAAAAGGTCCACAACGGTGCCACAATAGCCGGTATTGCCTTTGCCAATGCCTTTTTAGGGGTTTGTCACTCAATGGCGCACAAGCTTGGTGCTGAGTTTCACTTAGCTCACGGTTTAGCCAATGCGTTGTTAATTTCTAACGTTATTCGCTTTAACGCGACAGACATGCCAACTAAGCAAGCTGCGTTCAGTCAATACGACCGCCCTAAAGCATTGTGTCGTTACGCCGCTATTGCAGATCACTTAAGACTAGGTGGTAAGACAGACCAGCAAAAAGTTGAAAAACTGATCGAGAAAATAGAAGAGCTTAAAAAAATCATTGGTATTCCAGCATCAATTCAAGAAGCCGGTGTCAATGAAGCTGACTTTATTGCAAAACTGGATTTACTTGCTGAAGATGCCTTTGATGATCAATGTACTGGTGCGAACCCTCGCTATCCATTGATCAGCGAAATTAAGCAGGTGTTATTGGACAGCTTCTATGGCCGAGCTTATAAAGACTAGTCGATTCGATAGTAAGCAGTAAGCAGTAAGCTTTTAACATTACGCCTTACAATATTGTAAGGCGTTTTTTATGTCTTAAACATGCATCCAAAAACGAGTCTGTTTCAAATCAACACTGCTAGCGGAGCAAAGTGTCGTTTACAATCTGTTGATTATCTCGAAAACTATCTACTGAGCTAATGCCAGCATAACGGCCTTATTGGCATGTATTTGAGTCGTATCATACAAAGGAACATGGGTATGTTGCTGCTGCACTAGTAAGGCTATTTCAGTACAACCTAAAATTACCGCCTCAGCTCCTTGTGCATATAATTTATCAATAATACCAAGATAGCATTCCCGTGATTGCGGATTAATCGTGCCCAGACATAACTCTTGATATATCACGTCATGGATTAATGTTTGCTCGTCTGATGAAGGTACTAGTACTTCAATGGGATAGTTATCGCTTATCCGCTGCTTATAAAAGTCCTGTTCCATGGTAAAGCGCGTGCCGAGTAGGCCGACTTTACTGATCCCATCGGCTAACAACACCTCAGCAGTGGCATCGGCAATATGTAAAATGGGGATAGAGATTTGTGCTTGGATCTCATCAGCCACTTTGTGCATGGTATTGGTACAAATCAATAAGAAGTCTGCCCCGCCAGCTTCAACCGCTTTCGCGGCTGTGGTTAAATGAATAGCAGTATCGTGCCACAATCCTTTATGTTGCAGGGTTTCTATTTCAGCAAAATCGACACTGTATAAAAAAATTTTGGCCGAATGCAGCCCACCTAATGCAGACTTAACACCTTGATTAATGGCTTTGTAATAATTGAGTGTCGACTCCCAACTCATACCACCTATCATACCGATTGTTTTCATACTCACTCCGATCACTAAATGCTATTGGTCTATAAAGTCATTATTATCATGATAGAAACATAATATGGGATAATAAGCTTAATGGAGGATCCATATTGTTATTTTCAGGTTTGAGTCCATTAACCGCTTTATGGACCTAAGGTGTCATGATTGACATTGATTACCTGTCTGTCGTAGATTCATGTTAAGCAGGTAACAAAAAACCAGCTAATGCTGGCTTTATTGTTGCCATAAAATGGTGCTATCAATGCATAAACGTTTGGTTGTTTACGACTTAAATGGCATTGCACCTAAGTAATCTTTTTTACCCACTTCAACACCATTATGGCGCAAAATTGCATAGGTAGTTGTCACATGAAAATAAATATTAGGAATGGCATGTTCCAAAGCAAAATCACGCCCAGTAAGATATTTATCTTCCCAACGACGATGAGTAATTTTGCGAGTTTCTGCACCAGTAAAGTCTTCGGCTGTAAACGTGGCTAAATAATCGACAACTGATGCGATACGAGCTTGTAGCTCCGCTAATGTCGTCTCATTATCTTCATGTTTTGGCGCACTATCTTCTTGGCCAGTTAAACGCGCTACTGCTAATTTAGCTGTATCGCACGCAATTTGCACTTGGCGAGTTAAGTTAAATTGATCTGGGGCTAAACGTGAATTAAGTAGCACCGACATTTCAACTTTTTTAGCTTCTGCAAAGCCTTCACCTTTGACAAGGATTGCACTTAAGTTATTAAGCATTTTACTAAATTGTACAACCGTTAAATCATAAAGCATTGAGAATACCTCTTAATATAAATGGACTTGCTTTGTTATCGACTTAAACCATCAATAAATTTGTTTGAATCATTCATCATCATTTTATGGAATCACAATGAATGGTGCTGCTAGGAAAAGTTTATCTCACATATCATAGTGATTAGTGAATATTTTAGTAATCGGCATCAATGTGCTAAACAGTATACGGTTTATAATAAAACCCCAGTAAATGCTTATGAAAAAACCAGCAGATGCTGGTTTTTGAATTATCACACAATAAAGAGATTACAGTGCAGCGAGCGCTTCTTTACACAGTTGGGTAATGCGATCCCATTCTTCATTGTCTACTGCATCTGTTGGTGCAATCCAGCTACCGCCAATACAATCGACATTCGATAATGCTAGGTAGTCTTTATAAGTCGCAGGACTAATACCACCCGTTGGGCAGAAACGAATACCAGACAGAGGGCCTGAGAAAGATTTAAGCGCATTAACACCACCTGAAGCTTCAGCTGGGAAAAACTTGAAGTGAGTGTATCCCAACTCCATACCCACCATGATCTCAGAAATACTGGCAACGCCAGGGATCAGTGGCACGGTGCCTTTCTTAGCTGCTTTTAACAGATCAACCGTTGCACCTGGGGTGATAATAAATTGTGAACCTGCATCAATAGCTTGTTGTAACTGGGTTTCATTTAAAATAGTTCCAGCACCCACCAAAGCTTCTGGCACTTCTTTAGCAATTTTAGCAATCGCTTCTAACGCACAAGGAGTACGTAAAGTAACTTCTAAAACACTAATACCGCCAGCCACTAAGGCTTTCGCTAAAGGCACAGCATGTTCAATTTTATTAATGACCATGACCGGAACTATTGGGCTGCGTTTAAACACGTCATGTGGTTGAAGCAACCAGTTATTAGGCTCAATCATATTACCGACTTCCTTTTATTTTTAATATAATTCATCAATCGCATTAGTACTGCGAGCACCTGTTTCAGGGCTGCTTAAACTGCGGCGTAATGCGCCAAACAATTCACGGCCCATGCCGTAACTTGAATGGTGTAAATCCACTAATCCTGCGGTTCTGCTTGCAAGTGTTTTTTCATCAACAAACAAGGTTAACTCACCTGTTGTGGCATCAACACGAATGACATCACCATTTTCAACTTTGGCAATCAAACCACCATCAAGCGCTTCTGGAGTTAAATGAATCGCGGCGGGTACTTTGCCTGAGGCACCTGACATACGTCCGTCAGTTACTAATGCAACTTTAAAACCTTTGTCTTGAAGCGTACCTAAATATGGAGTGAGTTTATGAAGCTCAGGCATACCGTTAGCTTTAGGGCCCTGGCCTCTAACAACCACAACACAATCTCTGTCAAGCTCACCAGCCTGGAATAATGCGTCGAGTTTATTTTGATCATCAATCACAATCGCAGGACCTTCAATCACACGATTATTGTCAGGCACAGCAGAGACTTTAATCACTGCACGGCCTAAATTACCTTTAAGCAATTTCAAGCCACCATTATTTTGAAATGGAGTCGCAAGGTGGGTTAATACTTCATTGTCTAAGCTCTCAGTCACACCATCAACCCACTTAAGCTCGCCATCAAGCAAACGAGGTTCTTGGGTATAACGACGTAAGCCATAACCTGCAACGGTATTAACATCTTCGTGTAATAAGCCGCCATCAAGTAACTCTTTAGTCAATAACGCCATGCCACCGGCTGCATGGAAGTGATTAATATCGGCATGACCATTTGGGTACACACGAGCTAATAATGGAACTGAATCTGATAAATCAGAAAAATCATCCCAATTTATGATAATCCCAGCAGCGCGAGCAATGGCAACAATGTGCATGGTTAGGTTAGTAGAACCACCTGTTGCAAGAATGCCTACAATACCGTTAACCACTGACTTTTCAGATACTACTTCACCAATGGGTGTGTACTGAGTTCCCATTGAAGTTAAACGACAAACTTGTTTAGCCGCCATCTTGCTTAATTCATCACGTAACGGATCATCAGGATTGACAAATGATGAACCAGGAAGCTGTAACCCCATAATCTCAAGCATTAACTGGTTTGAGTTTGCCGTACCATAAAAAGTACACGTACCAGCACTGTGGTATGACTTAGCTTCCGCTTCAAGCAATGCAGCACGATCTACCTGCCCTTGGGCATATTGTTGACGAACACGGGCTTTTTCTTTATTCGGAATACCAGACTTCATTGGACCCGCAGGCACAAATAGCATTGGTAAATGACCAAAACTTAACGCACCAATTAATAGACCAGGTACAATTTTGTCACAAATACCCAGTAGTAATGCACCGTCAAACATATTGTGAGATAAGCCTATCGCGGTAGACATTGCTATGACTTCGCGACTCAGCAAGCTTAATTCCATGCCTGGCTGACCTTGAGTCACACCGTCACACATCGCAGGTACACCGGCAGCAACCTGCGCAACACTGCCCACATCAATACACGCTTGCTTGAGCATATTTGGATAGGTTTCGTACGGTTGATGCGCTGATAACATGTCATTAAATGCGGTGACAATACCAATATTGGCTTTAGTTAGCTGGCGTAAAGAATCTTTATCGGCTGGCTGACAGGCGGCAAAACCATGAGCTAAATTACCACAACTTAATGCGCTACGATGAACACCTTTGGCCTTGGCATCATTTAACGCTGTTAAGTAGGTAGAGCGAGACTGTTGGCTGCGAGCGATAATTCTATCGGTGACTGCTTGTACTACTGAGTGCATGGTAAAACTCCTTACGCGCTATAGAACACATCAACGGGCGTTTTACGCTGCGCTAATACTGCTCTAATGGGCATTTGGGTTACATCATCATTCTCAAGAGCCTGATGATAAACAGTTAATTTTGATTCTCCGACAAGATGCAAATAAATCTGACGACTATTTAAAATGGCATCTTTAGACAAACTGATACGAGCATGCGCTGCCGTAGTCGGATTGACTGCAACACACAAAGCTTTAGTAGTTAATGCATTATCGAGTTCTGCACTGCAAGGGAACCATGAACACGTGTGTCCATCTGTCCCCATACCCAATATCACCACATCGAATGGTCGTGGAAAATTAGCTAACGATTCACTAGTCATATCACAACCGGCTTCAGGGGTTGCAAACATATTTTTCAAGCCACGAAACTTGGCACTAGCAGCACGGTTTTGCAACAAATGTTGGCGAACCAGTCTTTCGTTTGAATCTTTTTCATCAGAATTAACCCAACGCTCATCAGCTAAAGTGACATACACGTCACTCCAATCAACTAATTTATGGCTTAATAGCTCAAATAATTTCAATGGAGTTGAACCGCCAGAAACCACTAAACTGGCTTTACCTCGGGTATCAACAGCATCTTGTAATTGCTTAGCAACTTTATCTGCTAACTTAGCTTCTAAATCAGCTGGGGTATCGAACAATTTAAATACAGTATCTTTAATCATGTGAACTCCCTACTCGTCCCAAGAACGGCCATCTTTGGTTATCAATGCAACCGATGCCACTGGTCCCCATGTACCACAAGGATAAGGCTTAGGTTTTTCGCCGCTTTGTTCCCATGACTGAATAATTCCATCAACCCATTTCCATGCTTGTTCAACTTCATCACGACGAACAAATAGGGCTTGGTTACCTAACATAGCTTCTAATAACAAACGTTCATATGCATCGGCAATACGTTCGTTTTTAAAAGTGTCACTAAAGCTTAAATCGAGCTTGGTTGTTTGTAGACGCTGCTTTTGCTCAAGACCAGGAACTTTGTTCATCATCTGAATTTCAACCCCTTCATGAGGTTGCAAACGGATGGTCAATTTGTTTGGCGGAAGATTACGCAAGCTTGCTCGGTATAAATTATGCGGTGGGTTTTTAAAGTACACCACAATTTCGCTGCTTTTAAATGGCATACGCTTGCCACTTCGTAAATAGAATGGCACACCAGCCCAACGCCAATTATCAATATCAACACGAAGTGCCACAAAGGTTTCGGTGTTCGATTGTGTATTGGCATCTTCTTCTTCGAGATAACCAGGAACAGGCGAACCTTTTAAAAAACCGGCACTGTATTGACCACGGACGGTATTTTCATACACATTGTCTTGGTTAATTGGACGAAGTGATTTAAGTACTTTTACTTTTTCGTCACGAATACTATCAGCGTCTAAATTGACTGGCGGATCCATCGCAACCAACGTTAACACTTGTAATAAATGGTTTTGGATCATGTCACGCATTTGGCCTGCGCCATCAAAGTAGCCCCAGCGACCTTCAATACCCACTTCTTCAGCAACGGTGATCTGTACATGGTCAATCGTACGGTTATCCCATTTAGAGGCAAACAATGAGTTAGCAAAGCGCAAAGCAATCAGGTTTTGTACCGTTTCTTTACCTAAGTAATGGTCTATACGGTAAACCTGGTTCTCGTTAAAGAACTCAGCCACTTGGTCATTAATTACATGCGATGATTCTAAATCAGTACCAATTGGCTTTTCGAGCACAACACGAGTGTCAGATTGAATAAGGTCTTGTGCGTGTAAACAACGGCAGATGGCACCGAAAATCGAAGGAGGTGTAGCGAAGTAGTTCACCATAACGCGTTTACTTGGTTCTAGTAAATCGTGGAAGGCACTGTAACCTTCAGGATCTGTAAAATTAGTACCGATATAATGACAACGACTGAGGAAGCGCGCTAACGTGATTGGGCAAAGTTCATCTTTAACAAATGTATTTAATGCTTTAGTCACCAGGGCAACAAACTCTTCTTGAGTAAATGCGTCTTTTGCGACTCCGATTACCTTGGTTTCTTTATCAAGCAATTCTGCTTTGTCTAACTGATATAGAGAAGGTAATAATTTACGCCTAGCTAAATCGCCTTTAGTACCGAAAAGTACGAAGTCGCAAGCCTTGGCTCCAATTGATTTGCCCATTGCTGAAAGCTCTCCTATTTGTATGTGTGTATCATGTTCGAATTCGGTCGATGAATAAAAACACACTTTTGTTGTAATATAACAACAGAATTTGAATATTGCATCTTTAATTTGCACTTTTTGTATTGTTGTTAACCTAGTCACGCGTATCTATTATCTGCTATGATTTTCTACCAACAACAAGGCTTGCGAACCATTTAACCGTGACCAGTGTCTTGAAAAATAACTACAGTTTACTGTTAAAGGTAAATAAATAACTTAAATCACGTAATTCCTGTAAGTTATGATATAAAATTACATCACCTACTTTTAGCTACTTTCTAGCGGATGCTTGCTTATGAATACCCTTGAAAAGGTTCAAAAAAGCCTTACCCAATTTAGTAAATCGGAACGTAAAGTTGCCGAAGTCATATTAGCCTCACCGCAAACTGCTATACATTCAAGTATTGCCACATTAGCCAAAATGGCTGATGTTAGTGAGCCAACGGTTAACCGTTTTTGTCGCCGATTAGACACTAAGGGGTTTCCTGATTTTAAGTTACATTTGGCTCAAAGTCTTGCTAACGGTACACCTTATGTTAGTCGACATGTTGAAGAAGATGACACTCCAGAGTCATACACAACAAAAATCTTCGAATCTTCAATGGCATCACTCGATACTGCACGCCAAAGTTTAGATACATCAGCAATAAATAAAGCGGTTGATATTCTCACTCAAGCTAAGACGATTTCGTTTTTTGGCCTTGGTGCGTCTGCATCTGTCGCTCATGATGCGCAAAACAAGTTCTTCCGTTTTAATGTACCAGTAATATGTTTCGATGATGTGTTAATGCAGCGCATGAGCTGTATTAACTGCAATGAAGGCGACGTAGTTGTGTTGATTTCGCATACTGGCCGGACTAAATCGCTAATAGAAATAGCCCGTATTGCTCGTGAGAATGGCGCTGCAGTGATTGGTATTACCGCCCGTAACTCACCATTGTCTTTTGAATGTACTTTGCCTGTCACCATGGAAGTCCCTGAAGATACTGACATGTATTTACCCATGGCATCACGCTTAGCGCAATTGGTTACCATCGATGTATTGGCAACAGGGTTTACCCTACGCCGAGGCCCTCGTTTCCGTGATAATTTAAAACGCGTTAAAGAAGTATTAAAAGAATCACGTGTGAATAAGGATTTAACCATCTAAATTGATGGGTACTTAAGTGGAGACATCATTTAGGATTAGATATTGTTTTTTTAAAAATCTGTAGACTGAATATTATGACTCATTTTGCACGACAATAAGCTTACTATGTCGTGTTTTTTCACAAAGCTTACAGAATAACTGGTAAATAATTACACAATTTAGTTATGTTTTTTCGGGTGAATTATCATCTAGTGCCATTGTAAATTGTTTATAAGGCCAAACGGATTCATCTGTTTGGCCTTTTTTATTGTAAAAATCGCTAATCTGTCACATAAATCACACATTAAAAACGATCTTTTTGTTGGTAACTTTACTACATTTATTAAGAATGTCTGTTAATATAGTGACATCATTTAAGTACCCAGATTGCTAAAGTACTTTAAATAACCTAATTCAATTTAACACAAAATCTTTCTTATCATTAACGGAGTATCTTATGTTCCGCAGAACTAAAATCGTTACTACACTTGGGCCAGCAACTGACCGCGATGACAATTTACGTAAAATTATCGCAGCAGGTGCTAACGTTGTTAGACTTAACTTCTCACACGGTTCACCAGAAGATCATCTAAAGCGCGCTACGGATACACGTAGAATTGCTAAAGAATTGGGTAAACACGTTGCTATCTTGGGTGATTTACAAGGCCCTAAAATACGTATTTCTACCTTTAAAGATAACCAAAAAATCAAACTTAACTTAGGTGATAGCTTTATCCTTGATGCTGACTTAGCAAAAGGCGAAGGCGATCATAAGCAAGTTGGTATTGATTACAAGCAACTGCCTAATGATGTTGTTATTGGCGATATATTAATGCTTGACGATGGCCGAGTGCAGTTAAGAGTTGACCGTGTTGAAGGCCATAGAGTCTTTACAACCGTCACGGTTGCAGGCCCGTTGTCAAATAACAAAGGTATCAACAAAAAAGGCGGCGGATTAACCGCTCCAGCCCTGACTGAAAAAGACATGGCAGACATTAAGACTGCTGCGTTGATTGATGTTGATTTCCTTGCCGTATCGTTTCCTCGTACAGGTGCTGATTTAGATTTGGCACGTAAGCTTGCACAAGAAGCCGGCAGCTATGCGTTGATCGTTGCCAAGGTTGAACGTGCTGAAGCCGTTGAAACTGATGAAGCAATGGACGATGTTATCCGTGCCTCTGATATTGTCATGGTTGCTCGTGGTGATTTAGGTGTTGAAATTGGTGATGCTGCACTTGTTGCTGTACAAAAGCGTTTAATTGAGCGCTCGCGTCAACTTAACAAAGCAGTAATCACTGCAACACAAATGATGGAATCGATGATTTCAAGCCCGATGCCAACACGTGCAGAAGTGATGGACGTGGCTAACGCAGTATTAGACGGTACAGACGCGGTAATGCTTTCAGCTGAAACTGCTGCTGGTGACTTCCCTGAAGAAACGGTTATGGCAATGGCTAACGTTTGTTTAGGTGCAGAGTTACACCCTAGTGTCAATGTGTCTAAGCATCGTATGGATCAACGTTTCTCTTCAGTTGAAGAAACGATTGCACTTTCTACTATGTATGCAGCTAACCATTTACCTGGCGTTAAAGCGATTATTTCATTAACAGAGTCTGGCGCGACAGCAAAATTAATGTCTCGCATCAGTTCTGGATTGCCGATTTTCGCATTATCACGTCATCAAAAAACATTAGCCAGTATGGCAATGTACCGCGGTGTACAACCAATTGAGTTTGACTCAACAGCGTACCCTGCTGATGAATTAGCCAAAGAAGCATTAAATTGCATGGTTAACCGTGGTTATTTAGTTAGTGGTGATATGGTGCTGATGACTAAAGGTGACGCAATGGAAACTATTGGTGGCACTAACACATGTAAAGTATTAATCGTTGCTTAATTACGTTTAATACATAATAAGGATTATTGACTCGCTATTAGCTTTATAAGTAATGGTGTTGCCATGACCTTGTTCGCACTAAAGCCAATCTTCGGATTGGCTTTTTTATTGATTAATCTCAGCTAAAAATCAATAACAAAGCCTGTGCCCTGCAAACTACATTCTATTTACTCGCAAAAGGTTAGCTATTACCGTCAACATGCTCTTTGTTAACAAAAATGACTAGCTTGATATTGACGATAAATCCATTTTTATAAGTTTATCCCATATTTTTACCTCGCTAAGGTTAAACAACTAGCTCCCTCATGCTACCAAGCTCGTCAGTCATCTGGATAGTTCAGAGCACCTCCACTTTTCGATTCAAGTTGTATGAATGTAATCTACAAGTGCGTTAACAACAAACAACTTACCTATCACATTGTATGCGTCCGGGCAAGTACGTCTTCAACTGCGCTCATCGAGCCTTTATCTTAACGACTGGTAATGACATCAGGAGTTAACATGGCTACACGTTCACATCAAGATTGGGCTGCTTTGATACAACAGCAATCCGCTAGCGGCTTAACGATTTCAAATTTTTGTCGTGTGCACAAGCTTAGTCTTAGTGGGTTTTACGCCCGCAAAGCGGACATGGCTAAAACGGGCACCCAACAGATAGCGCCGTTTGTTAAGGCTACCGTGACATCGCCGACAGCGATGACAACCCAAGCTCAACCTTCCGCTTCAGCCCAGGCTATCCATTTTCAGCATCATACAGGGCTATGGACTT
The DNA here is from genome assembly GCF_003855395.1 of Shewanella livingstonensis. Taxonomy (NCBI): domain Bacteria; kingdom Pseudomonadati; phylum Pseudomonadota; class Gammaproteobacteria; order Alteromonadales; family Shewanellaceae; genus Shewanella; species Shewanella livingstonensis. The sequence goes on from NZ_CP034015.1 coordinate 2,815,157, forward strand.
TCCCCAGCACCTTGCCTGCACGATACCTGCTTGAGATTATAAAAGGCCTACAAGCATGTTGATGTTTCGTGAGCTTCCGTGTGTTTATCTGCACCGTGCACCGGTGGATTTTCGTAAATCGATAAATGGCTTAGCTGTTATCGTTGAGCAGCAATTATCCTTACAGGCCACCGACGGCAGTGTGTTTGTCTTTTGTAATAAAGGCCGTGATAAATTAAAAATCCTCTACTGGGATAACACCGGCTTTGCACTTTGGTACAAACGCCTCGAGCAGGATAAGTTTAAGTGGCCGACGAAAAGTATTGATGAGTGCCTGAGTTTATCTGAGCAACAGTTTCATTGGCTGTTATCTGGCTTTGATGTGTTGGGTCATCAGCATGTGAACGGCTTGAATTACAGTTAATTGATCGCCATTGCGAAGGCTGTTTTCGATAATTAGATCACTGCTTTAGCCTTATTTAATGGGATATTTGATATAATAACACCATGAAACTAAACCCTGATAACTTACCCAATGACGTTGATTTACTTAAGCAATTATTGCTTGAGACGCTGGCGGCTAAAGATAATGTTATCGAGTTGAAAGACGCTGAAATCGCCGAACTTAAACACTCTGTGCAGCGTTTGCTTGAACAATTTCGCTTAGCCCAGCAACAACGTTTCGGCGCCAGCAGTGAAAGCCATGATTATCAAGGTGAGTTGTTTAACGAAGCTGAAGTCACGGTTGATGAGCCTGTTGAATTAACAGCAGATACTGACGCGCCTGTGTCACCTAAACAGCGCGCCAAGCGTAAATTACTGCCTAAAAACCTGCCACGTGAAGTGATTATCCATGATATTAGTGATGAAGATAAGCAGTGTGAGTGCTGTGGTCATGAGCTGGCGTTAATGGGCCAAGACAGTAGTGAGAAGCTGAAGTTTATTCCGGCGCAAATCAGTGTGATTGAGCACGTTAGATTAAAATACAGCTGCAAGCATTGTGAGACTAAAGGACCCCAGGCCAATATCAAACAAGCGCCCGTGCCAGTCAGTCCTATCCCTAAAAGCGTGGCGACGTCAAGCTTGTTAAGCCAACTCATTACCAGTAAGTATCAGTACGCATTACCCCTTTATCGGCAAGAAACCTTATTCAAGCAACACGGTATCGCCTTAAGCAGGCAAACCATGGCGGATTGGATGATGAAATCTGCAGCGCTGTTCAAGCCATTATATGATTTACTCCACCACCATTTATTAACACAAGATGTCATCCACGCCGATGAGACCACGCTCAAAGTGATTAACGATGAGCGGGTGAAATCCTACATGTGGGTGTATTGCGCTGGCGCGGATAAACCAAGCACTGAGCCTCGATATCAAAGTTTGCGCAATATAGTACTGTACGACTATCAAGACGGTAGCCGCGCGGGCACCTGCGTGAGCCGTTTTCTGGCTACCGAGCAAACGGTATTTAATGGTTATTTACAAGTCGATGGCTACGCGGCTTATCAGCAAGCAAACAATAAACTGGTCGGTTGTTGGGCTCATGCGCGGCGTAAATTCAAAGAAGCGCTAATAGCACAAGGCAAGCCCAAAGTAGGCAAAATCAGTAAAGCGGATATGGCGCTGAGCATGATAGCCAAGCTGTACCGTATTGAAACCCAAATACAAGCACTGAGCCTGGAAGAGCGATTGTATTTTAGGCGCACCCACTCACGTGCTCAGCTGGGGTTATTTAAGCAATGGTTGGATAAATCAGTGCTGCAAGTATCAAAGGAAAGTCCGCTAGGCAAAGCCATCCATTACAGCCTCAATCAATGGTCAAAGCTGAGTTGTTACACGCAAGACAGTCGCCTCAATATCGACAACAACCGCGCAGAGCGGGCAGTAAAACCGTTTGTGATAGGGCGTAAAAACTGGCTATTCAATCACAACCATCGCGGCGCTGAGGCGAGTGCAATTTTGTACAGCATCATAGAAACGGCTAAAGCGAATGGACTCATCCCGTTCGATTACATCGAACACTGCTTAGAACAATTATCCTACCCTGATTGTGACCTCAACAGTCTCTTACCCTGGCAGGTTAGGCTAGACAAGACGTAGTTCGCCGGACGCATACATCACATTGCAGTCTGTAATCCATCAATACTCGAACGTTAGAAGCAAAGCCGTCGTTGCCTATAGCATTACGTCATTTAATTAAAGCCATTTAATTTCTTATTGGACGCGGCTTCGCGCGGCCTATCCTTATTAGTTGTGTAACTCAATAACTCACTTGGTATTGTGGGATTAATTGCGTCGACTAACTCTGATTGTAATGGTCTAATTAAACGGTGGATATCTGCTTCTAGACACAAGATTATAAATAAAAAAACCCCCGACAGAGTCAGGGATTTTTGTGTAAAACTTTACATCGAAAGCTTACATTTAACGAAGATTATATTGCTTCAAAATCATCAACATTAATCGCAGCTAAGCGTAATACATCTGCTTCTACAAGCTGTTTATGTTCGGCTTGAGTAATGATGTCTTTTTCTAGCGCTTGTTCAAATAACTCAATCATCGGTAGCTTAGATTTTAAATGCCCGCTACGTTGAGCCTTTTTAAGCTTCTTATACAAATCTTTGGCAGCATACTTAGCTAAGAAAGCCTGTTCAACTTCAGCAACACCACTTTCGTCACCTTCGAAATCGCTACAAAGAAAAGTAATACGGTCACGAGCTGGTCCAGGTTTTAGCATTCCGGTGACTAAATCAACCGCAAACTTATCACTTGGTGCATTAAAGTGATTTCCTAATGGGAATATCAACACTCGTAGCAAAATCGCAGCAACTTTACTCGGAAAATTACGAATGGCATCATTAAGTGCTTTGGCAGCTAAATGTAATCGCTCTGTCATCACATAGTGAACAGCAGGCAAATCATCTTGTTGACGGCCATTATCCTCAAACAATTTCAATGTGGCTGATGCCAGGTATAACTGGCTTAACACATCACCCATACGCGCAGAAATCATCTCTTTACGCTTTAAGTCGCCGCCCATGATCAACATTGATAAATCAGTCATTATCGCAAGTGATGAAGAGATACGCGTCATATCACGATAATATTGCTGAGTTGGACCACTCACTGGCGCACTACCCAAACGGCTACCAGTTAATGCATAACCAAATGAACGTAATGCATTCCCCATTGCATAGCCAATATGGCCTAGTAACAATGAATCGAAACGATCAAGTGCCGATGTTTCATCTTCCATTGCCGCAGCTTCCATTTCAGCCAATACATATGGATGACAACGGGTTGCACCTTGACCAAAAATCATCAATGAACGAGTAAGGATGTTGGCACCTTCAACGGTAATCGAAATAGGCGTTGCCATATAAGCATGACCTAAATAATTCTTAGGCCCTAGTTGAATACCTTTACCAGACTGAATGTCCATTGCATCTTCTAATACATCACGGCCTAACTCGGTCATGTGGTACTTAGCAATAGCAGTGACTACCGAAGGCTTAACTTTTAAGTCGATACCTTGAGTAGTTAAACGACGCGCAGCTTCAAGCTGGTATGTGTTGGCGATGATACGCGCCATAGCTTCTTGTACGCCTTCAAAATTACCGATTGGCATACCAAACTGTTGACGAACATAACTGTAAGCTGTGGTCGTTTTAGTAGCCACATGGCCTGATGCAGTAGCAAGAGCAGGTAATGAAATACCACGTCCAGCAGACAAACATTCAACCAGCATACGCCAGCCTTTACCGGCAAACTGCGGTCCACCAATAATCCAATCTAATGGAATAAACACATCTTCACCGCTTGTGGTGCCATTCATAAACGCCATCATTAATGGGTTATGACGACGGCCGATCTCAACGCCTTTATGGTCTGTTGGGATCAACGCACAAGTAATACCGATATTTTTAACATCACCTAATAATCCATCAGGATCGCGCATTTGGAACGCTAACCCCAGAACTGTCGCTACAGGTGCAAGAGTAATGTAACGTTTATTCCACGTTAGGCTTAAGCCTAATGTCTCTTCACCATCAAACTCACGGTGACACACAATACCCACATCAGGAATTGCGCCAGCATCACTACCCGCTTCAGGGCCCGTTAATGCAAAACAAGGAATATCTTTACCAACAGCAAGTGTTGGTAACCAACGTTCTTTTTGTTCTTGAGTACCGTAATGAGTTAATAATTCACCAGGGCCTAATGAGTTAGGTACCATAACAGTAACGGCTGCACTCACACTACGAGTGGCAATTTTTGCTACAATCGTGGAGTTTGCATAAGCAGAAAATTCACGTCCACCGTACTTTTTAGGGATAATTAGCGCAAAGAAACCTTGCTCTTTAAAGTACTGCCAAAGCTCTGGGGGTAAATCTTTACGGTTATGGACGATATCAAAATCATCGATCATGGTTAGCGCTGTCTGAACTTGATTATCAATAAAATCTTGTTCTTCAGCACTTAACGTTGGTTTACCATAGCCATGTAAAGTGTTCCAGTTTGGTTTTCCGCGGAATAACTCACCTTCCCACCAAACATCACCGGCTTCCATTGCTTCTTTTTCGGTACTCGACAAAGGAGGCAACACTTTTTTGAAAAACGAAAATACCGGACGCGTAATAAATTGCATCCTGATATTACGTACGCCAAAGAGGACAATGATCGCTATAACTAGCAATATGACGATACTCATTTTATACCTTCTTAGTTTGTTAACACAGGGACAGCAACACCGGCTGCCATGTAGGGGATTACTTTACGAAGAATAGCTTCAATATTGTTATGTTCACCATAATCAGCTGCAGCAATTTCATTTAATGCATCAGCAGAAGCCATAGTAAATACTATAGTTCCTAAAGTGAAATGCAAACGCCAAAACATTTCAGCGGCAGGAATATGTGGCGCACTAGCCGATACTGCCTGTACAAATGTGGCTAGATGTTCGCCATAGTGAGTAGTGATAAACCAACGCAAATGACCTTGGCTTTCAATATAACCACGTCCCAACAACTGTAAGAAAATAATCGTGCCACCGTTACGGACTTTATTGAGCTCAAGTAACGGTTTAATTAAAGCAGAAAAAATCTCGTTGAGTGATGCATCTTCAGGCGCATGGTGTATACGTTTAATTTCTATCGCAGCGCTTGGCATAAATACATCTAAGTATCTTGCTAGTACAGCACGAATTAATTCTTTTTTAGAACCAAAATGGTAATTGACTGATGCCAAATTGACTTCAGCTTTGCTGGTGATCAGTCGTAACGACGTTTCAGAAAAACCTCTTTCAGCAAACAACTTTTCAGCTGCATCGAGTATTCTTGTTTTTGTATCAGTACGGCTTGCCATTACAAGACCCAAGTTAATTTAAACACCCGTTTAAATTAATCATTGAGCGCACAGATGTCAATCGAAATTGTCAGCTTTCTTTATCATGGCAAACAACAAAAACGGTAACAACCACACCAGATTGTTAACTTATATGCAATGTATGTTGTTTTTCGGTACACTGATGTCAAAAATAAAACAAGGATGCGCACAACATGAACTTGCCTTTAAAACGACCGTCTCAAATTGCACTTATTGTCTCAATAGTATTAGGATTAAGTGCCTGTAGTGATACGACTACAACTACTCAGTTACCTAAAGAAAAAATTGATACTGCTGCGGCAATTGATTTTGTTAATCGAGCTGAAGCCGATTTAGCTAATTTATCAATTGAAGTTAACCGCGCGGAGTGGATTTACTCTAATTTCATTACTGATGATACCGCGGCCTTATCTGCAGCAATGGGAGAAAAAGTCACATCAACATCAGTGCGCTATGCAACTGAAGCAGCAAAATACGCTAACCTAGATTTAGATGCCGTTAATGCACGTAAGCTTAATAGTCTCCGCAGTAGCATAGTATTACCCGCTCCTCTTGATCCCGCTAAAAATGCTGAACTTGCCAGTATAGTCTCACAACTCAATGGATTGTATGGTAAAGGTAAATATTGTTTTGCTGACGGTCGCTGTCTAACTCAACCTGAGTTATCCAATATTATGGCAGAGTCAAAAGACCCCGCCTTATTGTTAGAAGCATGGAAAGGTTGGCGCGAAATAGCTAAACCAATGCGTCCTTTATTTGAACGTGAAGTGGAATTAGCTAATCAAGGCGCACAAGATCTTGGTTACAGCGACTTGTCTGAATTGTGGCGTAGTCAATACGATATGGAACCTGAAGCGTTCTCTGCAGAATTAGACCGCCTATGGGCACAAATTAAACCATTGTATGATTCATTACATTGCTATGTTCGCGGTGAGTTAAATGAACAATACGGTGATGAAGTCGCCCCAAAAACTGGCCCTATCCCGGCACATTTGTTGGGTAATATGTGGGCACAGCAATGGGGGACGATTTATAACAGCGTTGCGCCTAAAGATGCAGACCCAGGTTACAACGTAACCGAACTGTTGGCACAAAATGGTTATGATGAAACTAAAATGGTCAAACAAGCTGAAGGTTTTTTTACCTCACTCGGATTTGGCGCATTACCAGAAACATTTTGGACCCGTTCCATGTTTGTTCAACCTCAAGACCGCGATGTAGTGTGCCATGCTTCGGCGTGGGATTTAGATGATCTTGATGATCTGCGTATAAAAATGTGTATTCAGAAAAATGCCGAAGACTTTACGGTTATTCATCATGAGTTAGGCCATAATTTTTATCAACGCGCTTACAAAAACCAACCTTTTATTTTTAAAAACTCAGCTAACGATGGTTTCCACGAAGCCATAGGTGACACAATAGCACTGTCGATTACGCCTAAGTATTTGCAGCAAATTGGTTTGCTAGAAACGGTACCGGATGCATCTAAAGATATTGGCTTGTTGTTAAAACAAGCGCTAGATAAAATTGCTTTTATGCCTTTTGGGTTAATGATTGATCAATGGCGCTGGCAAGTCTTTAACGGCACCATTAAGCCCGACCAATACAATAAAGCTTGGTGGGATTTACGCGAAAAGTACCAAGGAGTTAACGCGCCCATTGAACGTACTGAAGCCGACTTTGATCCGGGTGCTAAATACCATGTACCAGGCAATGTGCCTTATACACGCTATTTTTTAGCCCATGTACTGCAGTTCCAGTTCCATAAAGCATTGTGTGATATTGCAGGCGACACAGGCCCAGTTCACCGTTGTAGTATTTATGGCAACAAAGAAGCTGGCGCTAAGCTTAATGAAATGCTCGAAATGGGTGCCAGCAAACCTTGGCCTGAAGCCCTAAGTGTTGTGACCGGTTCTGATAAAATGGATGCTAAAGCAGTATTAGATTACTTTGCCCCATTGCAAGTATGGTTAGATGAGCAAAATACACAAGCTAACCGTCAGTGCGGCTGGTAATGCTCGTTTTAGTGAACCAATGCAGATCTCGTTCAATATAATGCAGACATTTAGCATCTAATTTTTTCACTCAATATAATGGCGCTAACAAATATTAGCGCCATTATTATTAATAATGTTAATAAATAATCTCTATAGCTACCTAAATCCGCCACCTTTCCTATTTACATGTGCATTTTCAATTCTTTTTTGCTGTGATTTTTTTAGCATCACAAATACAGCACCTACTCCACCACACTCTGTATTGGCCGAATGATATGCTGTAACGGGTTCGATACACCGTAACCAATGGCATACCGCAGATTTCATTAATGCAGGAAAAGGTTTGCTTTTATAACCCTTACCATGAATAACCAGTAAGTTACGTTCACCGTGTTCATAAGCACTTAATACATAATTAACTAAACTTTCACGCGCCTGTGTAAGTCGATATTGATGTAAATCTAACACGGTATTGGCTCGGTACTTACCCAAGCGGAGTTGATTAAAAACCTGGTCCTGAATACCGTCCATTTTGTAACTCACCACATCATCAGGCTCAAGCTGTTTCAATAAATAGGGATCTGTTGGTAATAACTGTAACAACTCGTGTTGCTCCGCTGCCGCTCGCTTTGCCAGTTGAGCATCTGTTACACTTGATTGATTCAGCCATATTTGGGCTGTTTGCGATTGATGCTCATGTTTAAGGGGGCTCACATCGGCCATTTCTTGTAAAAATAATTCGTCATCACTTAACGACATATGTCTCCTCCTACATACTTTGTAAAGATTATACGCTTTAGCAAAGTCGATGATTAATCTATAGTTACGTTTACGGTATCACTTGCAATTATTGATATACATTAGATAAAAAGAGAACAATTCCTTGAAAAGAATATTGACCTTATTAAATACACTGTGGTTATCTTCATTGCTATTAGCAGTGAGTTTTTGCATAACCTCGTTGAGCGTTTCTGCCGCAGAGCCTATCCCTCATAAGACCTTGAATGCTAATTTTGCAAAATTGACTCACGCTTTTGAACAATTAGATTTAACTACTATGGAGAATTTATACACCGACGATGCTGTGTATATTTCTGAAACACAAGAACGAGGCATTATTAGCGGTAAAGAAAATATTCTAAACTTGTATAGTCGATTTTTTAATAAAATTAAACATAAGAACGCTACACTGGAAGTCGACTTCCGCATACTGGTACGTTACACCGAGCCAAATAGTGCAACCGACATTGGATATTATTTAGTGCGTTTTCATCCAGGAAAAGAGTCTGGTGAACCTATTAGTGAGTTTGCGGGGAAATTTGTCACCGTTTTTACTAAAGACAGTAAACAACAATGGAAAATCAGTGTTGACTCTAACACTCATGCAGCACCACATTTTTACTATGATGCGAAACCGGTACCGAATCTATATTATGGTCGACAGTTTATTGCTGCTTCAGCCACAAAAGAATAAATTCAATGAACAATAATCAGACTTTAGATTCAAAAACAACACATTGTCCTTGTGGCACTTCTCTTACCTACGATCAATGCTGTGAACCATGTCATTCAGGACGTGCTGTGGCAGAGACGCCAGAGCGTTTAATGCGCTCACGATACAGTGCCTTTGTGTTAGCTCATTTTCATTATTTGATTAAGACTCATCATGTTGATTATTTGCAGGGCGTGACCGAGCAGCAACTTGCCCAGGGTAAAATGCAGTGGTTAGGATTAGAGGTGTTGTCATCAACACAACTATCTGAATATGGCGAGGTCACATTTAAAGCCTGGTTTATTGAAGATAACCAATTAGATGCTATTTATGAGTGTTCATCATTTATAAAACGAGACGGTCATTGGTTATATACTGAGGGACAACAAATGCAAACCCGTTTACCTGGCAGAAACGATGCATGTATCTGCAACAGCGGTAAAAAGTTTAAGCAATGTTGCGCAAAACGACTCGGTTAGCATTATATAAATGACGTCAATATCAACTAACAGTATTGATAATAACGCCTTAACTATCTGAGAGTTCTATTTTATGAGCGAACATTAGACTGCTTATTCAAGTTCCAGTATTGCTGCTCATCTATGTAAATACGTGATTTTTAGCTTCGTGAGACTCGATAAATAAAGCAAAATCATTCACCCGTATCGCCGGACTATATAAAAAGCCTTGTGCATGGTGACACGCACTTAAGGCTAAAAACTCTTCTTGCTCTTTAGTCTCGACTCCTTCAGCGGTTATCGAAATGTTAAGTGCCTTTGCCATCGCAATAATAGCACTGACTATTTCACGACTTTCGTGACTAGAAGAGATATCCATAATAAACGAACGATCTATTTTTAATTTTGAAATAGGAAACTGTTTTAGATATTTCATCGAACTATAGCCAGTACCAAAGTCATCAATCGCTAAGCCGACACCCAATTCTGCCAATTCATGGCATAGATTAATGGCATAACGAATATCACCCATGAGTTCAGTTTCAGTGATTTCAAGGATCAAAGTATTGGGTTTAATACGGTAGCGTGTCATTAAACGCCAGACTTGCTCATACAAGTTGCCGCTAAAAAATTGTCGAGCAGCAACATTCACATGCATCGCAATATTAACGTTTCTATGCTGCCATAAATTCAATTGTTTACAGGCGGTTTCTAATACCCATTCACCAATTTGATTTATTATCCCAGTTTGTTCTGCAATTTCGATGAAAGCACCTGGATATAGGACACCTTTTTTAGGATGATTCCAGCGAATTAACGCTTCAGCGCCAATATATTGATTATTTTGCAAATCCATTAATGGTTGATAATACAACTCAAACTCACGACCGCGAATAGCATGGTGTAAATCACGTTCTATTTCTGCTTTAGTGGTAAAGGTTTCTAGTAACGCTTCATTAAAAAATTGATAATGAACATTATTTTTCTTCTTGGCATATTGAAGAGTAATATCAGCACAGGATAACGGGGTAAATAGCCCTACTACAGATTGAATATCTACCACGGCAATCGCTGGTTTAGGTTCTACTTTTTCTCGTGAAATGACTGATGGCGCGGCTAGGTTCATATATAGCCTATCGATCATTTGTTCGATATCAGCTTCCGGTAACATCGACGGCAGTAATACAGCAAATTCATCACTGCCTATTCTCGCGACATCGATAGCATTTGCTGCCAATGCAAAATGTTTCAAACGACGTGCCATTTCAATTAATAAACCATCACCTTGCTCGTGGCCATGAGTATCGTTAAAACGCTTAAAACCCAATAAATCGATAAGAATTAATATTCCATCAGCAGCACGATCTAGGATAGGAATAAAATGACTTCGATTATGTAAACCCGTTAATGAACAATTCCATGCTAATCGTTCTAATTCCGCTTTGTGTAAATATTCAGCCGAATTATCATAACTGGACACTAGCGCATAATGTTTGCCTTGTTCTGTTACAAACGGCGTAACATGATAATTCAACCAATATTCACTGCCATCAACCCGCGCCAGTTTAAGATCACCTTTGACAATCTCACTGTTACGTAACTTGTTAATGATATGGTCAAGTAATTGTGGCGTATTTCTAAATATATCGAGCTTTGAAGCACTGTGGTGCTCAACCGTAGCACGAGGTAATCCGGTCATTTTTTCATGAGCACTGTTAACATATTCAATAATACGACTATCGGTATTGACCAGCATAACTACATGCTCTGATTGCTCAGTAGCATTTCTTAACAAATAAATTTGTTCATTACGATCATAGGTATCACGTGTTGCTAGCGCTAACGCTAACTGATCTGCACATTGAATCGCAAATTGAACATCGGATTTTATCCAATTGACTTCTTCGCACGTTTCTACCGACAAAACACCCTCTATATGACCATTAATTCTGATGGCAATATCGATGCTGGTAGTAATGTTATGGTATTGATAATAATCAGAAAATGTTTCTACAAGATTTATGTGCGGGTTGTCGCTGGATAAAATATATCGATGGGAACGTAATTCATTGAAATATTGAGGATCAACGGTAATTTGTCTCAAATGAGATAAATAACTCAACTTATCGTCAATGTTACTGGCAACTAAGCTGTGTTCACAAATAAAATTGTCAGCCGCAGCAAAACTATCATTGTCGATTTTATGTCTCAATGACCAAACAGATACAAATGATGCCTCAAAATATTCTCGCAGCAGTTGGCATACCAACTCTGCAGTTTTGACGAAATCACCTTGTTGTTTAGCACTGGAATTTACAATTAATTCCAATAAGTGCTGTTGCTCTTTTCGATTCATTTAAATCCCGAAAAATGGCTTCATCACCCTAATTCTTTAATATTATTGACTGATTACACTTGTTATTATGGGTGCTAAATTTCAGAGTATTAGTCAAAATATTACAGTAATACATAGGGAGTAAAACTCGAGTTAAAGGCATTGTGCATATTTAATTAACATAAGCTACTATACCTTTGGTTAAGTAAAGCAGAGTACACGCGATACTCAAAAACAGCAATCCTTTGGTAGTACATTGTTACGCTTTATTAAGATAATTTACTGACTATGCTCAATAGCATAAAAATGTTTATCAACAAGCACATGAAACATTGTTATTTGCATAACATTGGGTACAAATTTACAGTTGATTTTCAAGTTGAAAAATCATCTTCTCCACACTAAAAGCAAACTCAAGTTGTAACGAGATACTGTTATCGACATTTTTAATATCCGCTTTAGTATCAGTAAATCGTTGTTGTGCTATTTGCTGCATCGTTTGAGCTTGCAATAATGCATTATCACCGATGAAACTGAGCACTAATAAGGTATCTTCTGCTTCAACAACAGCACCAATATCGACATAACTACCGCAATCGGTACAACTGTCACTAACATGGCCTTGTTGCTGCTTTATTTGTTTAATCATTACTTCACCCTATTCGTTTATTCACTGTTATTTGCAAATATATCGCAGTTTAGGGAAGCTTTTATTTGCCATGCTCACAAATATCAAAAATTTCTACGTGGCTGTAGTATGCCCAGTGCACCAATCTAAGGCGTTAAGCCAGTTGTAACGATAACGTGTTTGAAATCTTACGCTGGGTGCTAAGTTGATCTAAAAAATGCATGTCTTCTATTGGTGTATGTTGTTGATATGCATTAATAGCTTTATTTTTAGTTAGATAATCACAGTTGCTTAATACTTCGACCATTGCATCAGATTGAGAGCCCCGAATTACTAGCGCTTCTGGTGTTAATGCTTGCTGAAGTTGAAACTGTCTTGCCCCGCATTGCTGAAACACTATCGCATTATCAATAGTATTTGGGTGAACAGAAATATCATCTACTAATAATTGCGGTTGTGGTAAAGCAAATTTATTACGCAACTTTTGCGTGCTATCAACATCATTCTCTAATTGAAATTGAGCCATATCGCGAGCATCAACTGACAACATAGCCAATAGCAAGCCAAATTCACCGCGACGATTGTGTTCAATCGCGACGTTTAATCGGCTCCCTATTTGTAACTCATTGACTAATGTTGACTCAATTTGCATATAAAAACATCACTACTACTGCTCGATGCTATTTTATCGACCAAACAGTCATAAACTTTAGTAATTTATTCAATTTTACACTTTACATACAAAAGGTTTCTGACTACTATGGCGACCGCAATTGAGGAGGGGTTCCCGAGTGGCCAAAGGGATCAGACTGTAAATCTGACGGCTCAGCCTTCGAAGGTTCGAATCCTTCTCCCTCCACCATTTGCGGTGTTGTAAAATGTAAGAACTAAAATGTAAGTTGTTAAGCGTTAAAGTTGTACCGAGTTAGAATGTAAAGAGATAGTAAGAAAAAAGAAAATATGTGGAGGGGTTCCCGAGTGGCCAAAGGGATCAGACTGTAAATCTGACGGCTCAGCCTTCGAAGGTTCGAATCCTTCTCCCTCCACCATCTTTCTTTTATTCATATCTATCTTGCTGTGGAGGGGTTCCCGAGTGGCCAAAGGGATCAGACTGTAAATCTGACGGCTCAGCCTTCGAAGGTTCGAATCCTTCTCCCTCCACCATTTTACATCTTGATTTACTAAGCTTATCGCCTACTAATTCTACTAACAGCATTGCCATATTATCTTGCTAAATATCATCAATCCATTCGTTATTGTCATTAATCCAGCCTACTTATCACTTCTTATTTTCACATTGCTTGTACAAATACTGTAATGCTATCTGCTAATATAAATTAATTTTTCTTTCCCCATCAACATCTAATAATAATTATCTCTCGATGTCGATTAACACTACTTTTAATCTGACATTTTAGTTATTATTTATTCCTTTTCGGAATAACGGATGTTATTGCATGTCATCTACTTGGGTCAATCAGGCCATCGCAAAAATTGAAGCCGATTATCAACGGTCTGCAGATACCCATCTTATAAAATTAGATCTTCCACAACTTGACGGAATAGACATTTATTTAAAAGATGAGAGTACTCATCCTACTGGTAGCTTAAAACATCGCTTGGCTCGGTCATTATTTCTGTATGCGCTGTGTAATGCCTGGATTAAAAAAGATACCCCAATTATTGAGTCTTCATCTGGTAGTACCGCGGTTTCTGAAGCCTATTTTGCTCGATTACTCGGATTACCTTTTATTGCTGTAATGCCAAAGACCACTGCAAAAAAGAAAATTCAACAAATTGAGTTTTATGGTGCTAGATGTCATTTTGTCGATAATGGCAGCCAAATGTATGCAGAGTCGGAAAGATTAGCTGTTGAGTTGCAAGGTCATTATATGGACCAATTCACTTATGCAGAGCGCGCCACCGATTGGCGTGGTAATAACAACATTGCTGATTCTATTTTTAGCCAAATGGAGAAAGAGCCCCACCCTATTCCGAGTTGGATTGTCATGAGCCCAGGTACCGGTGGCACAAGTGCGACTATTGGGCGTTATATTCGCTATCAACAACAAAAAACTCAGCTATGCGTTGTTGATCCTGAAAACTCAGTATTCTATGATTATTTTCACAGCGGTGATGCTACCCTTGTGAGCGATAAAAGCAGTAAAATTGAAGGCATTGGTCGCCCCCGAGTTGAGCCGTCCTTTATTGCAGGGGTGGTAGATAGCATGCTTAAAATTCCTGATGCAGCCTCAATCGCAACAATACAATGGTTAGAGCTACTATTGGGTCGTAAAACGGGCGCATCAACAGGTACAAATCTGTATGGCGTTTTGTTGCTGGCAACACAAATGCGCCAAGCGGGTGAAACAGGCTCAATTGTGACCTTGATTTGTGATGCAGGTGAACGTTATTTAGACACTTATTATAATCCAGAATGGATAAAAAATAATATTGGTTGTTTCGAGCACTATCGAGAAAAACTCGTCGCGTTTAATCAATCAGGTTTACTGCGTTAACCTGTTGAAATTAAAAAGCCGTTGAATATCGATTCAACGGCTTTTTTTGTCTCGTAAAAACAAGTGGTAATAATGAACTGAAAAAACTTTTTAATCTATATTCAGATACTTATGTGTTTGTATCGATAAACGCCAATTACGGCTAATACACACCTTCATGGCGAGCTCTGTTGCACGCGCCTTTTGGCTGATCGGTTGCAAACAGATGGTTTTATCGCTGATATCAATATTGAGTAATAATTTATCTAATTCATCAATATGGTGTTCTGTGGCGATAGGATGTTTAATTTCATTAGCACGGTTTAACGCTTGTTCAAGTACTTTGTAGCCACCTTTCATATTAATTTTAGGTGATACAGTAACCCATACATCTGGATGGCATTTCACTTCAAACGTACCGCTTGTTTCAATTTGAACTTGGTAACCCGCCTTAATAAAATCGGTGGTTAACTCGGTTAAATCATACAAGCAAGGTTCACCACCGGTTAATACTATGTGCTTTGCGGTAAAGCCCTTACCAGCAAACGCTTGCAATAAAGTCTGTCCATTATGATCAGCCCATCGTCCTATAGTGCCATCGACTTGAATAACTTGCTCTGCAGTCACTTTATTCTCAGGTAACACATCCCACGTTTGCTTAGTATCACACCATGCACAACCCACAGGGCAGCCCTGCAAGCGAACAAACAGTGCAGGAACACCAGTATATGAGCCCTCACCTTGTATGGTTTCAAATACTTCGTTAACGGGATATTTCATTGTTTACCTTACTTTTAGAGGCCAGTAGTCACTAGCTGACTAATAATGGGTCGGCATTTATAGAGTATTTTACCGTTAGCTGCAAGTATTTAGCGCTATGGCTTTGCAGTTGGGCCTGGCTTAGGTAAAATATTGATTATATTTACATGAACCACTAGGCGTTGATCACATCGATCTTGCAAGTCAGTTCAGTATGTTAAGAGTATATTCATGTCAGATACAAAGCCAAATACCACCACTAAAGCCCTTGTAGTTTTTAGTGGTGGTCAAGATTCAACCACTTGTCTTATTCAGGCTTTATCACAATATGATGAAGTACATGGCATCACGTTTGATTATGGCCAGCGTCATCGCCAAGAAATTGAAGTGGCAAAATCATTGGCAATAGAATTGAAATTAGCCAGCCATAAAGTGATGGATACGACCTTATTAAACGAGTTAGCCATTTCAGCATTAACCCGCGACGCTATTCCGGTGTCACATGAGTTGATGAATAATGGTTTACCGAATACATTTGTTCCTGGTCGTAATATTTTATTTTTAACTTTGGCGGGTATTTACGCTTATCAATTGGGTTGTAATGCCATTATAACCGGTGTTTGTGAGACCGATTTTTCCGGTTATCCAGATTGCCGTAATGACTTTGTGCAATCTATGCAAAACTCATTAGCGCTAGGAATGGATAAACCTATTAAAATTATTACCCCGTTGATGTGGCTTAATAAAGCGGAAACATGGGCGCTGGCTGACAAATATCAACAATTAGCCTTAGTACAACATCAAACGTTAACTTGTTATAACGGTATTGTGGGTAAAGGTTGTGGTGATTGCCCTGCTTGTGTATTACGTCAACGTGGTTTAGACGATTACCTGCAAAACAGTCAATCAGTGATGGCCTCATTAAACAGTAAAATATAAGCGTATTATTAACACTATTAGCAAAGCAACCGCGTTTTTAATGGGTAAAAAATTACTCCTGTAAACTTAATAGCTGTTTTGCATTACCGTTAACAACGTGTCTTCAGACCCATTGGCCTGAATGATATTTAACGATGGGTATAGAGAATATTTTGCTAAAACATAAATCAAACAGTGTTGGGATTTATCATTTTGTTGTAGTTATCAGCCTTATTTGTATTGGCTTATTTGCAGCAGATGTCTCTACGCCAGCTTTTTTTCCTGTTGATCAGTATTTCAGTTATCAATATGACGCAATTGCTCATGGGCAAGTTTGGCGATTAATCACCGGTAACCTATTACACACTAACTTATGGCATTTACTGATGAACCTAGCCGGATTTTGGGTGATAGTATTTTTGCATGAAGTGCATTACAAATACCATTCAGGTAAGTTGTTGATACTGTTTTTAAGCTTATGTTTACTAGAAGGAATAGGCTTATATCTGTTTTATCCTAGCTTAAAAGCCTATGTTGGCTTAAGTGGTTTATTACACGGATTATTTGCTTTTGGCGCTATAATGGACATCCGCAGAGGCTATCGTTCAGGTTATTTACTGCTGATCGGTGTCATCATCAAGGTGGGATATGAGCAAGTATTTGGCGCTACCGAAAGTATTACCGAACTAATCAATGCGCGAGTGGCAACGGAATCACATCTTGTAGGTCTTATTTGCGGCTTATTGTGTGCGTTGTGTTGGTCTTTAGTTGCTAACCGATTTAAATACCACAAAGTGTCTTAACAGTTACACGCTAACAGCTTGCATATTGTACAACAAACTTTTACTGCACCTGTCGAATGTAATTTTTCATCATAAACAATGAGTCGATGAAGTACTCATTGTTTTGTCATCGGTGGTTAAACTTATTCAGACTTACTACTGAGATCATCCGTGGCAACTGGTATGTCATCTTCTGGCTCAATAGATTGCTCCGCTGTATTTAATTGTGCTCGCTCAACTAATTTATCGTATTCAGCTTGGGTGATAAGATAACTTTTTAAAGGCGGTAATGGTTTTGATGCTCTTTCAGACAGAGGAACTTCAGCCATACCACTGAAATCAACCCGTCCAAATATCAAAGCTATACTAATCACCAAAACATGTATAAAAACTACGATTAAAGTAGTGTACTTACTGCTAGTTACAACAGCTAAAACACGTTGGAATACATTCGCATTAATTGGAGTTTCATCAGACACTAATAACGTTTCATAGTGAGTAGATACGGGGCTTACAGCACCCGTTAATTGCACCTGAATATCATTCGCAAGTTGTTGCCGATACTGTTGCAACTCGTTTTCATCGACAACATCATCTTCAACCTCAACAAAAGGTGTGACGTCTTTGTCAAAATCAATTTTCGCATTATCAATTTGAGGTGATGGCTTATTACCCCACAGCGAATAAGTGCTGTTAGTTATAGAAGATTGATGCGAATTGGCCGGTTGATTTTTTTCAAACATTAAGACTAATCTTCCAAGAATTATTCTGTAAGTATAACGTCAACAATCTAATTGAGTCGCACCTTATTTATGCAGTTAATCACTAATTAGATTAATAAAAGTTAACCCAATCAAGCTCGAAAACAGGATTTGCAGCATGGTAAATAAGTAAAACATTTCAGCTTACACGTGTTCACCTAAATGTAGCTATTTGGATTTGTGGCTGATAAACTAACCTTGTTCAAATAACATTCAGCGTTAATTACAGGATATTATGAATTCACAATCACACACCTTGGCATCTGAGCAAACAGCGCATGCGTCATCCGGTTCAGATTACGGTCATGCTGAAGAAAAAGCCAATGCTGTTTCACATGCATTAGGTGTCGTTGCCGGCATTATTGGTTTAATCCTGATGCTAATAAAAGCACCCGATAGTTTGTCTTTTGTGCAAATGGCTGGGGTATTAATTTATGGCATTAGCATTATTGCATTATTTCTTGCTTCAACCTTATACCATTCGAGTAAAAGTGAACTGTGGAGAAAACGTTTTAAAATGGCAGATCATTGTGCTATTTACACCTTGATTGCCGGTACCTATACCCCATTAATGTTAATCAGTTTACAAAGTTCACAAGCGACCATCGTACTCATCGCTATCTGGTCTTTAGCCTTGGGGGGGTGGTCTTTAAAACATTGTTTATTGGACGTTTTAAGGCTTTTAGCGTGGTACTATATTTAGTGATGGGTTGGTTGTGCGTCACTGTTATTGGCGATTTAAACAGCCAAATGACTGACCTAGGTTTAGGGTTATTGTTTGGTGGGGGGCTATTTTACAGCTTAGGCGTTATTTTCTATGTTGGTAAACGTATTCCATACAACCATGCTGTTTGGCATCTATTTGTTCTCGGCGGCGCATTCAGTCATTTCCTATGTGTTTACCTTACCGTACTATGACGGTTCAAATTACAATACCACCTCTTAAAAAATTGCGGTTGTACAATGGCAGTAGTTTTTCTATTATCTATTGCTAATACACTGCTTTTAGCAACAATACTCGATATGGAATACCATGACTAAGCTGACGCCAATGGAGCGTATATGGTTTATTGTTAATCTTATCCCAAAAGGTGCTGTGCTACCTTATGGCACGGTTGCTGATCTAGCTGGTTTACCAGGGCGAGCTCGTTATGTTTCAAGAGCATTGAAATTAGCACCACAATCGTTAGCACTCCCATGGCATCGGGTTATTAATAGCCAAGGAAAAATATCCTTCACTAATAATAGTGAACCGTTTCGAATCCAACAACAATTACTAAGATTAGATGGGATAGAAGTGAACGCAGGTAAGATTTCATTGTCTCAATATAAATGGCAACCCGATATTGCTACCTTGGTAATGACATTACCCTTTTAACTTCAAGCAATTAACTATTTTCAACTTAAAGGTAATTATACATTGGTCAATAAATTAACTCGCTTATTCACGTTAATCTTGTGTATTAGCCCTGTGGTTGACGCACATGCCTCTGAAAACCAACCACTCACTGCCGATAATGAGTCTACGGTTAAATTGCCTCTGTCAGAAACTGCCGTTATTGCAGAAAAAATTGAGCAAACTATCTCACTAGCATCATTAAGTGACATTGAACAAGCCGCTATTTTATCACCATTAACGGCTCATAGTGCTCAATACAAGGTATTTTACGGCAGCATAGAATTAGGGGTGGCAAATTATCGCTTACCTGCAACCGACAGTGGTTTTTACAGTTATCATTTTGATAGTGATGTTAGTTTATTAATGCTGTCTGATCAACGCCACCTTACCAGTGAATTTACCCTTGAAAACGGCAAATTAGTGCCATTTAGATACATACAAGAACGCACAGGTACCGGCAGTGATTACACTGAACAAACTGCATTTGCTAAAGCGCAGAAATTTATTCATACCATCTACAAACAAGAAGCCCTAAAGCTGCCATACCAAGAAAAAGTATTTGATCCTTTAATGGTCCAATTACAATTCAGAATGGATCTCGCAGCCAATCTACGGCCATTAGATTATAAAATGGTTAAAGAAAAAGAAGTTGATGACTATCAATTTAGAGTATTAGGCAATGAAAAAGTCACTATAGAAAGCGGCACTTACGATACCGTTAAAGTTGAAGTCGTGCGTGATAGCACCAAAAGACAAACATTTTTCTGGATGGCGCCGGATTTAGCTTATCTGCCAGTTCGATTAAGTCACTTTTCAAAAGGCAGTAAGCAACTGGATATTCAGCTAGCAAGCTACCAATATGAAAAGCCTTTACCGCCTATGACACCAATCGTTATTGATGGCCCTAAAGATCAAGGTTCGGCTGCTATTGATGAGCTTGCCGTAGTAGCTGAAAGTGAGACCGATATTAGTGAGTCTGAATTGGACGAGATTAAGCAATTAGCTGCGGATTAACTCACCTTGACGAAATAACTTCCACTCACCGGGCTGTAAAACAACCCAATTCTCATTGTTGGTTAATGGGCGAGTCGCAATAACAGTTACCACGTCATTTGGCGTGGTTTCTTGACTAAAATCGATGACAACATCAGTATCAATTAAAGTTGCCTGGCCAAATGGCGCCCTGCGGGTGATATGGCACAAATTATTCGTACAATATGTCATTAAATCTATACCATTGCTCAACAACATATTAAACACGCCCAGTTGTCTTATCTCATCGGCAAGTTGGCTTATATACTCAAATACATTCGTCATACTTTCAGGTTCAAAATCGCCAAACTTATTGACCACCGATTCCAATATCCAACAAAAAGCCAATTCACTGTCGGTATCCCCTACAGGTTGAAAACGAGACACGGCAAATTTCGCTTGGTAATCTGATAATTGACCATTATGTGCGTAGGTCCAATAGCGGCCCCATAGCTCACGGCTAAATGGATGAGTATTGACCAAAGAAACACAGCCACGATTAGCTTGACGAATATGGCTTATAACTATCTCGCTTTTAATCGGATATGACTTAATCAACTGTGCAATATGTGATTTACTGCTAGGACAAGCATCTTTAAACGTGCGGTTTCCTTTGCCTTCATAAAAGGTAATCCCCCAACCATCAACATGAGGACCGGTTATTCCGCCTCGCTCAGCCAAGCCTGTAAAACTAAACACAATATCTGTTGGCACATTGGCACTCATCGCCAGTAATTCACACATTAGCCTTGCCTTTTTAGTTGCTATATTGAGCTAAACACTTTTCATAAACGTATTGTATCGAGTAAGCCAATTGAGTGGAATATTTCTAACACACAAATATTTAAACAATTGTTTGAATAATACTTGTATTCGAGGCGGCATAAGGTTAACTTTTAAGTGACACAGGTCTGACCACAATCTTTCTTGTGAATGAGATCAACAATAAATAAGCTATCTTGCCTACATAAATAGCTTTAAGGAGAAGTACAGTGACCACCCTACTTTGGATCATCGCGATGATCTTTGTGCTCGGCGCGATGGCATACTTAAGAGTATCGCTATTATCAACAACGATTGCTGCGGCGATTGTGTTAGTCGTTGGTAGCACTATGGACATTATTGGTGTAATTACATGGATTGTATTCCTTGTTATTGCACTTCCGTTAAACATAAAATCATTCAGACAAAACTTTATCAGTCGTCCACTGATAAAAGTGTATCGCGGTATCATGCCAGAAATGTCTTCTACAGAAAAAGAAGCTATTGAAGCCGGTACAACGTGGTGGGAAGCAGATTTATTTGCCGGTAATCCTAACTGGAGCAAATTACATAACTATCCTAAAGCGCGGTTAACTGCAGATGAGCAAGCATTCTTAGATGGTCCTGTTGAAGAAGTTTGTAAAATGACTAATCAACACCAGGTTTCACATGTGCTTGGTGATTTACCTCAGGACATATGGCAGTTCCTTAAAGACAATGGCTTCTTTGCCATGATCATTAAGAAAAAGTATGGCGGTTTAGAATACTCTGCTTATGCCCAGTCTTGCGTACTGCAAAAACTCGCAGGCGTGAGTAGCGAATTAGCATCAACAGTCGGTGTGCCTAACTCGTTAGGCCCTGGTGAGTTGTTACAACACTATGGAACTAAAGATCAGCAAGATCATTATTTGCCTCGTTTAGCCCAAGGTTTAGAAGTGCCATGTTTTGCACTCACTAGTCCAGAAGCAGGCAGCGATGCGGGTTCTATTCCAGATTTTGGTGTGGTATGTAAAGGTGAATTCCAAGGCGAAGAAGTGCTTGGTATGAAGCTAACCTGGAACAAACGTTATATTACCCTAGCACCTGTTGCGACGGTATTAGGTTTAGCGTTTAAACTGCGCGATCCGGATCACCTATTAGGTGATAAAGAAGAATTAGGTATCACTTGTGCGCTTATCCCTACGGATATTCCAGGTGTTGAAACTGGTCGTCGTCATTTTCCATTGAACTGTATGTTCCAAAATGGTCCAACACGCGGCAACGAAGTGTTTGTGCCATTAAGCTTCATTATTGGTGGTCCAGAAATGGCCGGCCAAGGTTGGAGAATGTTAGTTGAATGTTTATCTGTGGGTCGTGGTATTACCCTACCGTCAAACTCAGCTGGTGGCGTAAAAACAGCTGCTGTTGCAACGGGCGCTTATGCACGTATTCGTCGTCAATTTAAGTTACCAATTGGTAAGTTAGAAGGCATCGAAGAGCCAATGGCACGTTTAGGCGGTAATGCTTATCTTATGGACGCTGTAGCAACTCTTACTACAACGGCGATTGATTTAGGTGAAAAACCATCGGTTGTATCCGCTATCGTTAAATTCCATTTAACCGACAGAATGCAGAAATGCATTATTGATGCGATGGATATTCACGGTGGTAAAGGTGTATGTCTGGGACCAAATAACTACTTAGGCCGTGGCTACCAAGCCGCACCTATTGCGATTACCGTTGAAGGTGCCAACATTCTAACTCGTTCAATGATTATTTATGGACAAGGGGCTATCCGCTGTCATCCATATGTATTGGCCGAAATGGAATCAGCATTTGATACCGATGCAAGCCGTGGTTTAGCTAATTTTGACGCTGCAATCTTTGGTCATATTGGTTTTGCAACGTCTAACTTTATTCGTAGTTTTTGGATGGGCTTAACCTCATCTCATTTCTCAAATAGCCCTTATTCAGATAAAACCAAACGTTACTACCAGCAGATGAACCGTTTCAGTGCTAACTTAGCGTTATTGTCTGACTTAGCAATGGCTACACTAGGTGGTAATCTAAAACGTAAAGAACGTATTTCTGCACGTTTAGGTGACTTATTGAGCCAACTATACCTGACTTCTGCAACGTTAAAACGTTATGAAGATGATGGCCGTTTAACTGAAGATTTACCTTTAGTACAATGGGCTGTTGAAGATTCATTATACAAGTTACAAGATTCATTAGATGACTTACTTAACAACTTCCCAATGGGTCTTGGTATTGCACTACGTGCGGTTATCTTCCCGTTTGGTCGTCCAATTAAGCGTCCTAGTGATGTGTTAGATCATAAAGTGGCTAAGATCATGCAAACGCCTTGTGCGAGCCGTGACCGTTTAGGCAAAGGTCAGTTCTGGACTCCCTCTGAGTTCAACCCTGTCGGTATCCAAGAACAGACGTTCAAAGATATCCTTGCCGCAGAACCACTGTACGATAAAGTCTGTAAAGCTGCTGGTAAACGTCTGCCATTTATGTGGTTAGACAAAATTGCTGCAGAAGGTAAAGCGCTTGGTGTGTTAAGCGACAGCGAAATCGCTTTACTTGAACAAGCTGAAATTGGTCGCTTGAAATCAATTAACGTTGATGACTTCGATACCGATGAACTTCGTGCGCAACTTGCACCAAAAGCAAAGCAAGAAAGAGCAGCTTAGCTGCTAGGTTTTTGACCTAAAAATAAAAAGGGTAAAGCGCAAGCTTTACCCTTTTTTATATTGACACATTAATCATATCGCTAAAGGACTAAGATGAAACACCTTACAGGATTACAATTAATGCAAGCCATGCTTAACGGCGATATCCCTGCTCCTTCAATTACCCAAACCATGCCAATGGCCGCTATTGAAGTCTGCGAAGGCCAAGTCACCTTCGAAGCCTTCGCTGATGAGCGTCATCTCAATCCGATGGGCGGCGTGCATGGTGGTTTTGCCGCCACTGTACTGGACTCAGCAACCGCATGTGCAGTCCATTCAGCTTTACCAGCTGGTGTCGGTTACTCAACTATTGATTTGAATATTAAAATGGTGCGCCCAGTGCCACAAAAGCAACGTTTATTAGCCAAAGGCAGTGTGATGAACTTGTCTAAGTCATTGGGTATTGCACAAGCAACCTTAACCACTGAAGACGGTAAATTATTAGCTACGGCAACAGCAAGCTGCCTGATTCTTCGCGGTAAATAGCCAACATAATTAAACCGAGTCAGATTCGAAAATGGGTCACCTATTTTTATTAATAATGTCGATTAAAGGTCAGTACTGAAGCGATTATAAGTCTGTCTAACCCAGGTAATGAGATAAAAAGCTATTTTATAAGTGCAAATAAATCAGAGTCGAAACGAGTTAACTAAAAAAGCCAGTCATTTATATGACTGGCTTTTTGATATGCTTATTTAAGTACTTTGGCTAATATTAATCGTCTTGTAATTCGATTTCTAACTGCTTAGCAACCGCTTCCGGTGAACTACTGTTACGAGCAAATAAGCTGTAAGCAACCGGAATAACAATCAAAGTAAAGAACGTCGCCAGTAAAATGCCTGATAACACCACAACACCTATAACAAAACGGGTTTCAGCCCCAGCTCCTGAGGCCATCACTAATGGAATCGCGCCTGCTGCTGTGGTTATACCTGTCATTAAAATAGGACGTAACCGCTGCGTAGACGCCTGTAAAATAGCTTGCTGAAATTCAACTCCGCGGTCGCGCAGTTGATTAGAGAACTCAACAATCAAAATACCATTTTTAGCCGCTAAGCCTATTAACATAATAATACCAATTTGACTGTATATGTTAATACTCTGACCTGTTAACCACAGACCCACAAGCGCACCTAAAGTGGCGAGCGGAACGGTTAGCATGATCACCATAGGATGAATAAAGCTCTCAAACTGAGCAGCTAAGACTAAAAATACAATACCTAAAGCCAGTGCAAAAACAAAGTTCATTGAGCTACCTGACTCTTGATAGTCAAGTGATGGACCTTTATAGCTTATTACCGCTTCAGCAGGTAAATAAGTCGCAGCAAGGTCATTCATGTAATCTAATGCTTCACCTAGGCTATAATCAGCCGCTAAATTAGCTTCTAAGGTGATTGAACGCATACGGTTGTATCGATTCAATGAACTTGCATCAGCAAACTCTTCAACTGAGACTAAATTCGATAGTGGGATCAGTTCTTGCGAGCGATCTGAACGTACATAGATGTTTTCCATGTCCGTCGCAGTGCTTTGATTATCACGATTACCCTCCACTATTACATCGTACTCTTCACCATCACGCATAAAGGTAGTCACTAAACGCGAACCTAGCATTGACTCGAGAGTTCGACCAATATGAGAAATAGACACGCCTAAATCTGCTGCACGTTCACGATCTATCACCACCCGCAATTGCGGTTTAGTCTCTTGGTAATCATGATCTAAGCCAACAATATTATGATTATCTTTGGCTTTTTCAATCATAATGTCCCGCCACTGCGCAAGTTCTTCGTAGCTTGGACCACCAATGACAAACTGCACCGGTTTCCCTACGCCACGCCCAAAAGCTTGGCGCATAATAGGGAACGCTCTAATGCCTGCTAAATCAGCTAAACGATTACGAATATCGACAATGATTTCGTTGGCACTGCGACGCTCAGCCCAATCTTCGAGCACAATAATAGCCATGCCATTAGAAAAATCAGCAGCAGTTCCAAAACCACGAGGGGCACGGATCAATAAGCGCTTAATTTCGCCAGTTTCAACCAACGGCATTAAACGCCCTTCCACTTCGTCCATGTATTTTTCAATGTATTCGAAGCTGGCACCTTGTGGACCGTTTACGATTAAGAACATCGCTCCGCGGTCTTCTTGCGGAGCAAATTCTTGTGGCACTTTGTTGATTAAATAACCACTCAGCCCAAACGCTATGAGTACCACTAACGATACTAACACCGGCCGTTTCATCCCGGTTTTGAGACTCACTAAATACCAGCCAGATAAGGTATTCATCATCTTATCGACTTGCTTAACCAACCACGGGTCTTGCCCTGCTGGCTTGAGTAATTTAGAACACATCATTGGTGTTAGCGTTAACGCGACAATACTCGAAAATATCACCGCCGCACTCATGGTTACGGCAAACTCTTTAAACAACTTGCCTAAATCACCCTCTAAAAAGGTAATGGGCATAAACACAGCAACCAGCACGAGTGTTGTTGCAACTACAGCAAACCCCACTTCGCGCGCACCTAAGAAGGCCGCCTTTAAAGGTGAATCACCATTTTCGATACGTCGATGAATGTTTTCTAGCATCACAATCGCATCATCAACCACCATACCAATCGCCAGGATCATCGCGAGTAAGGTTAATAAATTAATGGTGTAACCAAGTGCATAAAGTACAATAAAGGTGCCAAGCAAAGACACTGGCACTGTGATAGCAGGGATTAACATTGCCCTCACCGAGCCTAGAAATAAATAAATCACCACAATGACTAATACCATGGCAATAAACAGGGTTTGGTATACTTCATCAATAGAGGCTTCAATAAATACCGAGCTGTCGTATGAGCGCTTAATCTGCATACCCGCTGGTAATGTTGGGTTAAGCTTATCCACTAAGGCATTGGCCGCTCGCGCCACTTCTAGAGTGTTTGCGGTTGATTGTTTACTCACCCCTAACCCAATCATGGATTCTTTATTGCCCCTGAAGATAATCCGTTCTTCTTCAGAGCCAATTTCAACTTTTGCCACATCGCCGAGCTTAACTAAGTAGCCGTCATCACCTTGGGTAATCACCAAGTTTGAAAAATCTTCGGCCGTTTTAAATACCCTGTCTAAACGAACGGTAAAATGGCGTTCTTTTGATTCAATTGATCCTGCAGGTAATTCAACGTTTTCAGAACGTAATGCCGTTTCAACGTCTGACACGGTTAAATTGCGTGACGCTAATGCTTGCCGGTCAATCCAAATGCGCAAGGCATATACTTTACCGCCACCTAAACGCAGCGTGGATACACCATCGATAACCGAAAAGCGGTCCACTAAATAGCGGTTGGCATAATCTGTTAACTGCAAGATATCCATTTGGTCTGACACCAAATTGAGCCACATAATAACTTCGTCGCTGCCGTTGGCCTTGTAAATCGAAGGCGCATCTGCCTCTTCGGGTAATTGCTCCAATAAACCAGAAATACGGTCACGAACATCGTTGGTCGCGGCTTCAATATCACGATTAATATCAAACTCAATGGTCACACTTGAGCGACCATCGCTACTAGACGAACTGATATGACGAATGCCTTCTACGCCACTAATTTGATCTTCAATCAGCTGAGTAATCCGACTTTCTACGACGGAGGCACTGGCACCACGATAGCTGGTTTCCACCGACACAATTGGTGGATCAATGTTGGGATATTCACGTAACGGTAATTTTCCAAATGACACTAAACCTAATACAACAAGTAAAATACTGATAACAGAAGCTAAAACCGGCCTTTTAACCGATAAGTCAGTTAATATCATGCCGACTTCTCCATACCTTCTACTTGAACAAACTTAAAGTTTTCAGCTTGCTGTACTGTAACTTCATCACCAGGACGCACTTTTAGAATACCGCGAATAATCACTTGTTGACCGACTTCAAGCCCCTGGGTAATCTCAACCCAACCACGGGTACGTGTACCTAAAGTCACTTGTACTTGCTCTACTTTATTTTCAGCGCTAACAATATAAACAAAGTGTTTGTTTTGAATAGGGATAATAGCGGCTTCGGGTAACAGCAGTGCTTCACGACTTTGTTTAATAAGACGGACTTTCATCAACATACCAGGCAATAACTTAAAATCGTCATTAGGCATTACCGCACGCACAACTACAGCTCGGGTATCAGGGTTTACGCGGGTGTCAATTGACGTAACAACGCCTTTGAATATCTGTTCAGGGTATGCAACCGCTCTGGCTTCAACGAGTTTACCTGGCTGTAACTCTTGAATAAAACGTTCTGGTACAGAAAAGTCTAATTTAATTTTACTGACATCATCTAAAGTACTGATTTGCTCACCAGGACTAACTAAGCTGCCGACACTCACTTGGCGTAGGCCTAACTTGCCTGCAAAGGGTGCTTTAATTGCACGATCTTCAAGAGCCGCTTTTGCCTGCTGAACTTCTGCGCGGGTGGTATCAATTAAACTTTGTAAACGATCGCGCTCTAATTCAGCAATCGTTTTACTGGTAACCAGTGAACGGATACGATCTAATTCGCGGAGATTTTCAACTAACTTAATTTCGGTAACGGCTACTTTAGCTTTATGTTCGTCATTTCTCAGCTGCACTAAAAGCGTACCCCTTTCAACTAAATCACCATCATTAAAATTAATCTTAGTCACTATTTCAGTCACTTTGGATGTCACGATAATCGATTCAAATGCTTTGCCTGTGCCTAACGCTTCTACTTCATCACGAATAGGCATAATTTCAACGCTGGCAACAACAACATTAGGGATAGGCCTAGGGCGTTGAACTATCTCTTCTTTAGGAGACATTAAATAGTAGGCCGACAGTGCGACGAGCACTACGACAATCAGTAGGATTATCTTTTTCATTGTGATTCCGTAACCATTAAAGGCTAAATGAATTATATAGAGGATTAATGAGCTACTGTAATTGTACTTAGCAATAAATCTACAGCAAGCCGTTTTACTTTTGCTTACAAATTACGAACATATTAAACAAATAGTTCATATGATATTTATATGCACTTTATTGCTTATTTGACCATCCATTTATGCATACATGCACACTGTTAGCCATAATATGAATAACAAAACACTAACAAAGCTACATTATCGACACATGCTGTGACAAATAGTTACCGCACAATTCTTATTCTTTACTGATGTACATGCGTTACCCGCGATGAAACCGTATTGTAAATAAGAAATCTTTTGGGTGTGATGGAGGGCTTAACTGAATATTGAGACTAACTGATTAGCGTTCTGTTGAATAAGCGGCGTATTTTTACATGGGAGTATAGCGCGAATTAAAAAACAAAAAGAGACGCTCAATGCGTCTCTTTTATGTTTAAATCTGCTAATAATAAACCTTAACGAACTTTACGATCTTCTTGCATTAAGTCAGAAATTATTTTGTACACTTCGGTAATAGACTCGTCTGAAAGAGGTTTGTCTTCTACATCGTGTAACAATATTTTAGTCTGGTTTACATCATCAGTTTCTTTAAGCAGTAAACGATAATTGCCTTTTTTCAATGACAATTTTTCTTCGCTCCACAACGAGCTCCAGAAACCACCGCTTTCTTCTAAGTTAATATAAAACAAGCCTTTACTGTTATCGGTATCAACAACATCAAAGCCCATTTCAGGTAACACTAAGCGTAAACGGTCCCATACAGATTTATAGTTTGCATCGGCCAACCAATAAGCAGACTCGGTAGCATCAGTCACTAAATCGACTTTAATACCCAAGCTTTGCTCAATTCGCGCAGCACGAATAGCTTGATCACGCTTAACGCTCATGTAAGCAATCGCATTGTTTAGCATATCAGTGGTGTAACGACGCTTATCTTCACCGCTTAATAAGATTTTTTGATCTTTATCATCATAAAACTCTTGGTGTTCAACTAAGTCTATCGCCACAGAACCTGAGCGGCCATGAGGTTTTACGTCTACTTGAAAACGATAACGCTGACGTAATTGATATACTTTGTCGCTGCTCCACCAATTAGACTCGATGATTTCATCATTCTCAATCCAATCTGTTTCAATAAAACCTTCTTCAAAGTTTTCACTGAGAACGGCAATATTGTTTTTAGCTAAATAACCATCAATAACATCATAAATTTCTTGCTTTAAATCTGTGGTACTTTCAATAGATTCAATCACAACACGAATATTGTCACTGCTTTCTTCGATATGTGTACCTTCGGCCATTGGTAACACTTGTAATGGCGCACGAATATCGAGATTTTTACCAACAAGCAGCTTATTGACCTTATTGCTTACAGCAGGAATATCATATTCCTTGCTGTAAGTAGGCGTATTTAAGCCCTGTGGGATCGTTAATAATGGCGTAGTTTCTGCATTAACGAAATCATCATTACCATTCGCCTGACGGCGATCTAATGGCGTACTGCAAGCTGAAACAGCTGCAACAAGGAGTAACGGAGTGACTTTCTTTAACATGAATTTATTTTACCTCAATATGAGCTTGTTTCATTGTTTCTATTAACAGACCATGAAACTGCTCAGAAAGTTCAGTTAAAGGTAAACGAATATGACCATTAGCTATCAAACCCATTCTATGAACAGCCCATTTCACTGGGATTGGGTTGGCTTCACAAAATAACGAGCGATAAATCCCCATTAATGGTTGATCGATTGTTTCAGCTAATATTGCATCTTTGGCTAACGCAGCATCACACATGGTTTTAAACGCGTGCGGAACAATATTATTTGCCACAGAAATGACGCCATTACCACCAAGTAATAAAAACTCACGAGCTGTAGCATCATCACCGCTGTAAAGTAAGAAATCATCACCACACAGTTCACGTAAACGCGCAACACGGCTTAAATCGCCTGTGGCTTCTTTAACGCCGACAATATTACTCACACTTGATAACTCAGCAACAGTCTCTGGCTTCATATCAACAGCAGTACGACCTGGCACATTATAAAGAATTTGAGGAATGTCAGTACTAGCAGCAACGGCCGTATAATGGGCAATTAATCCCTTAGGCGTTGGTTTATTATAATAAGGGGTAACGCCAAGCATGGCGACAACACCTGATTTTTGCATTGATTTGGTTAATTCAATCGCTTCGGCAGTGGCATTTGCGCCATTACCACCAATAACAGGAATACGACCTGATGCAAACTTAACAGTTTGACTAACAACAGCTGCGTGCTCTGTCATCGGCAAAGTGGCAGACTCGCCTGTAGTACCGACAGCAACAATAGCATCAGTACCTTGTTCAATATGAAACTCAACAAGTCGTTCAAGACTTGCATAATCTACTGTGCCATCACTATTCATTGGTGTGATTAAGGCTACGATGCTTCCGTTTATCATCTATCTTCCCCACGGTTTCAGGATTCGCTATGTTACTGATGCCAACCACTAATGACAAGCTCTTCGGTAACCATAATCTTAAATAAGTCATTTATGCTATTTAATGCAGCGTAACCTAGCATCTTTGAAGCTATAGCGCTAAAAAATAATCACATTTATGTGAGTGATATAGGTTACTATATTGAGGTGTTTTAGCGAAAAATGATAGCATTAGCACCCGCACCAAAACTTATAAGCTTCGGCATAAGTTTTCGCTCTACGATATCAAAAAGTGAGGAAAATCCATGACCAATTTTCTGGTCGTTACGGCAATGGGCGCAGACCGTCCAGGATTAGTGAGTCGTTTAGCGCGTTTAGCAAGTGATTGTGATTGCGATATAGTCGACAGTCGTATGGCATTATTTGGTAATGAATTTACCCTAATTATGATGATATCAGGCTCTTGGTCAGCAATTACAAAAATTGAAAGTCTATTACCCGCCTTGAGCGTTGAACTTGAACTCATGACGGTTATGAAGCGAACGTCCAAACATACTCCAAAAAACTTTGTCTCTCGTATTGAAGTCATTTTTAATGGCGAAGACCAACGCGGAACCATGAAGAGTATTACTCAATTTTTGGCTGAAAGAGGCCTCGATTTAGCTGCAGTGCGCTCCCACGCTGATGACAATAACAATCTAAAAACCCAGTCTATTTTGTTAGCCATTAACATCCCTGAAAAAGTCAACTTATTGAAACTTGAACAAGGTATACATGAGTTGGCCGAGTCGATGTCATTAGAATGCAGTATTAAACGCATGCAGGGTATTGCGGCGCCTTAGTCCAATTTTTTATCTCGTTAGTGGTGAGCTTTTTTGCTAAAAATGATCTAATAATCAACTATATAGATAAGGGAACATAATGAATACATTACAAGTTGGTGACACAGCACCCAAATTCACCTTACAAAATCAAGCAGGCGAAAACGTGTCTTTACAAGATACCCTATCCAAAGGACCTGTGTTGGTATACTTCTACCCTAAAGCTTCTACACCTGGTTGCACAGTACAAGCACAAGGTCTACGCGATATCAAAGCTCAGCTTGATGACCTGAACGTAACCGTCTTTGGTATTAGCCCAGATCCTGTGGCTAAGCTGGCCAAGTTTGCCGACAAACAGCAACTCAATTTTGCCTTGTTAAGTGATGAAGACCACGCCGTTGCCGATGCTTTTGGGGTTTGGGGTAAAAAGCAGTTTATGGGAAAAATTTATGATGGAATTCAACGTTTGAGTTTTATTATTGGTACAGATGGCAAAGTAAGTCATTTACTTAACAAATTTAAAACTAAAGATCATCATCAAGTCGTGTTAACTACGCTAGCAGACTAATTTATTTGAGCTAATACATTTGAGTTAAATCACATGAAATATTTGCCTCAATAAACTGCTTGGTAAAGATAGCATCCAACAAAAAGGCTTAGCATTTAATTGCTAAGCCTTTTTCGTTTTTGCTATTGCGATATATTTAGCGCAATCGCCCTCATATTTAAACCGTTTTAGGCTCGTTTGTTGGTGCTGGCTTATCGTCATCTGCGGGGGTTACATCGTCAGTAGACTCTGTTGTTACCATTGCAACTTGCTTAGCCTTCTCTTTTGCGGCTAACTCTTTAGCCAGTTCAGAGGCTTCTTGCTTCACTAATGTCGCCTCTTCCTCAGCCAATAAGCGTGCCTTTTCCTGCTCTTCAAACTGTGCTAACTCTTCTTCTTTACGGCGTGCTTTTTCAATGGCACGCTGCTCTGCTTCTTGCGCTTCGCGAATAGCTCTTGCTTCTGCAGCCGCTTTTGCTTCTGCATCAGCTAATGCTTTAGCTTGGCGATCAGCTTCGTCATCTAATGCACGTTGAATAATCGCTTGGTCTTGCGCTTCTTGTGGCAATAAACTAATTAACTCTATGCCCACTGGCAGAACAATGGTTTCAACACCAGAAATCACTTTAACCTTGCCTTCTTTGGTTAAGTAAACCAACGGCATAGCAGATTCACCATAGCGTTTTTTAAAGTGCTCAAAGGTGAAGTTCTCAGTAATATTAGTGATTTTTAGTACTGCACCCTTTGCCATTAAGGTAGCAATTTTAGCGTAAGAAATATTTTCACCAAACAAACATAAGCGCTTTAAATAAGATTCAGACAACTGATGACGTGCACTAGCACTGTCGGCATTATTTAAACCATAGACTTTTTCTGTACCCATTAAATCCTGGAAGTGAAAAGTCACCAACGGATTTAACTGACGGTACGGCGACATCACGAGCACTCGACCGATACCACTTAAGTCCATGAAATTGGATGCATGCTCTGATGCTGGGTTACCAAAGTACACCGGAATATTGTCCATGCGCGCCTGGCGAATGCTGTCCCAGTTGTTATCCGCTAAAATGACTTTTATATTTTTAGAAATCAAAATTGAAGCCAACTCACGGGAAAACTTAGATGCACCAAAGATTAATAATCCTTGATTAGAGCCTTCTTTCACGCCTAAAAACGTCGCCCAACGACCTGCCGTTAAACTTTGAATAACCACGGTGCCGATAATGATTAAAAACACTAACGGTACAATTGAACTTGCGCCTTCTAAACCAACGGTTTCAAGTTTAATCGCAAACAATGATGAAATTGCCGCAGCAACAATACCCCGAGGTGCGACCCAACTTAAAAACCATTTCTCTTTCGAAGGCAAATTAGTCCCAAGTCCAGAAATCCAAATACTTAATGGGCGGGCAATAAACATAGTCACTAATAGTACGCCAATACCACCAAAGCCAAGGTCAAGCATGGCGCCAGAATCAAGACGTGCCGCTAACAGAATAAACAGTGCAGAAATAAGCAGTACGGTTAAGGTTTCTTTAAATTCTAGAATGTCGGCAATATCAACTCCGCGCATGTTGGCAAGCCAGATCCCCATCACCGTTACAGTTAATAGGCCCGACTCTTCTTGCATGATGTTTGAGCCAACAAAAATACCCAACATAATGGTTAACACGGCAGTATTTCGTAAATAATGAGGGAATAGATTTTTACGAATGGCCAAACCGGTAAGGTAACCCGCTAGTGCACCTAAACCAAAACCCAATACCAACGTCATGCCTAATGCGTAAAGCACATGGGTGGTTGGATCTGCCGTTACCGCAATATATTCAAATACCAATACCGCGAGTAATGCGCCAATTGGATCAATAACAATGCCTTCCCAACGAAGAATGCTGGCTAAATTTGATTTAGGTTGCACGGTGCGCAACATAGGCACAATTACTGTTGGGCCTGTTACGACTACTAACGCACCAAATAGCATGGCGATAGCCCAATCAAAACCTAGCAGAAAATGCGCAGCTGGTGCAATACATGCCCAAGTAATGAAAGCGCCAATAGTGACAAGGTGGGTCACCATTCGGCCATGTTCTTTAATTTCTTTAAAGTTAAGTGTCAGCGCACCTTCAAACAAGATAACCGCGACGCCTAACGAAATGATAGGAAACAATAAATCGCCAAAAATTTCATCTGGATCTAATATGCCTAACCCAGGCCCCAGCAGTAAACCACACAATAAAAGCGGTAAAATTGCTGGCAGACGTAACTTCCAACCAACCCATTGACACAAAAGCGATAGCACACCGATTAATGCCAGCATACCTGTGATGTGTTCAACCATATTTGTTTCCTTCTTTTTCGATACATTGCCACTAGCGTGTTATGCAATGCGCTTCACGATTATACGTGAACTGTAATATTTTCCTGGTTTATGATTTTATAACTTAAACCAAAAAGTTATTTTGATGTTAACGACTAACCTCAATTTAAATTTTTAACTCACCTTGGAAAGATCGTTTCTTCTTAAAGATAATAATGACAATATATCGGAATAAATTCAGCATATAACATACTAATTTCACTACAGGATCAAGCATTTTTTGATGGTTATCACATTTTTGTTTAATCACAAAATAACATATTAACTCTATAATTTAATTGTTAAATTTTTATGTCTGTTAATGATATAACCTTAATCTTAACGTCTAATAAATCAGCAAAAAAAACCTCGGCATTGCCAAGGTTTTATCTATTTAACAAAAAAAACAGCCGTTTATGCTATTGCGGTATCCTAACGTTACCTTCCATCAGCACCCTTGCACTGCGGCTCATAATGGCTTTTTTAACCTGCCATTGACCATCAACGAGTTGCGCTTGTGCGCCTACTCTAAGCGTGCCAGAAGGATGACCAAAGCGAACAGCAGTTCGCTCGCCACCCCCAGCGGCTAAGTTAACCAAGGTTCCCGGTATTGCAGCAGCAGTACCAATAGCCACAGCTGCAGTGCCCATCATCGCGTGATGTAATTTACCCATAGATAATGCGCGCACCACTAAATCGATATCATCCGTTGTCACGGTTTTACCACTTGACGACACATATTGTACTGGCGGTGCAACAAAAGCCACTTTAGGGGTATGCTGGCGGGCAATCGCTTCATCAATATGGTTAATTAAGCCCATTTTAACGGCGCCATAGGCTCGAATAGTTTCAAACATCGCTAAGGCTTTGTCGTCATTATTTATTGCGTCTTGTAACTCAGTACCCAGATAATTAATGTCAGCGGCATTAATAAAAATGGTCGGAATACCGGCATTAATCATGGTGACGTTAAAGGTCCCCACACCTGGCACGTCAAGTTCATCGACCACATTACCGGTTGGGAACATCGCCCCATCACCGTCAGCTGGGTCTAAAAACTCTACTTGGACTTCGGCTGCAGCAAACGTCACACCATCAAGTTCAAAGTCACCGGTTTCTTGCACTTCGCCGTTGGTAATAGGGACATAAGCAATAATGGTTTTGTGGATATTGGCTTGCCAAATACGCACGATTGCAGTGCCATTGTGCGGCACACGGCTTTTATCAATTAACCCATTACTGATGGCAAATGAGCCAACCGCTGCGGTTAAATTACCGCAATTACCGCTCCAATCAACAAACGGCTTATCAATCGAGACTTGACCAAATAAATAATCAACATCGTGATCGGCTTGAGTACTTTTAGATAAGATAACCGTTTTACTGGTACTAGACGTTGCGCCGCCCATACCATCGGTTTGTTTCGCGTAAGGATCTGGGCTACCAATCACGCGTAATAATAGCGCATCACGGGCAGCGCCGGGGACTTGAGCCGCCAGAGGGAGGTCAGTTAAACTGAAAAATACCCCTTTACTGGTGCCGCCGCGCATATAAGTCGCTGGAATTTTAATTTGTGGTAAATGAGCCATCACATATTCCTAAAATAACAAAAGACCAAACCGGCAACTTATAAATAAGCTTATAAGTTGCCGATTAAGTAAGGCACAACAATCAAATTATTACTTGGTTTCGTTGGCTAGAAAGTCTTGCGCGAACCGTTGCAAGACACCACCCGCTTCATAAATTGACAATTCTTCAGCAGTGTCAACACGACACTTAACCGGAATAGTCACTTGCTCACCATTTTTACGAGTCATAATCACTTGTAGCATAGCGCCCGGTTTGCGTTCGCCCACCACATCGTAAGTTTCGGTACCATCAATCTGATAAGTATGACGATTATGGCCTGCTGTGAATTCTAGTGGCAACACGCCCATACCGACTAAGTTAGTACGGTGAATACGCTCAAAACCTTCAGCAACAATCACTTCAACGCCAGCAAGACGCACGCCTTTTGCAGCCCAGTCACGTGACGAACCTTGACCGTAATCTGCACCAGCAATAATAATCAGTGGTTGCTTACGTTCCATATAGGTTTCAATGGCTTCCCACATGCGAGTGACTTGGCCTTCTGGTTCAACGCGGGCAAGGGAGCCCTGCTTAACCTTGCCATTTTCCTGCACCATTTCGTTAAACAGTTTAGGGTTAGCAAACGTGGCACGCTGCGCAGTTAAGTGATCGCCACGATGAGTGGCATAAGAGTTAAAATCAGCTTCTGGCAAGCCCATTTTATCTAGGTATGCACCTGCGGCACTGTCGAGCATAATCGCATTTGATGGCGATAAATGATCGGTGGTGATGTTGTCACCCAGCACTGCTAATGGACGCATACCTTTCATGGTGCGCTCACCCGCCAATGCTCCGTCCCAATAAGGTGGACGGCGAATATAAGTGCTTTGCGGACGCCAATCATATTGTGGATTTACGTGAGTGCCATACTCGACTTTAATGTCGAACATTGGCTCATACACTTTGCGAAACTGCTCAGGCTTAACACTTGTTTTAACAACTGCATCGATTTCTTCGTCGGTTGGCCAAATGTCTTTTAAGGTGACTTCTTGGCCTTGGTTATCGATGCCTAAAATATCTTTTTCAATATCAAAACGGATCGTACCGGCAATGGCATAAGCAATGACCAAGGGTGGTGATGCTAAAAATGCTTGTTTAGCATAAGGATGAATACGGCCGTCAAAGTTACGATTGCCCGACAACACTGCTGTGGCGTATAAGTCGCGATCAATCACTTCTTGTTGAATGACTGGATCAAGCGCGCCGCTCATGCCGTTACACGTGGTACAGGCAAAGCCGACAATGCCAAAACCTAAGTTTTCAAGCTCAGGCAATAAACCTGCTTCTTCTAAATACAATTGCACTGCTTTAGAGCCAGGCGCAAGCGATGATTTCACCCAAGGTTTACGTAATAAACCACGAGCATTAGCATTGCGAGCCAATAAACCGGCAGCAATCATGTTGCGTGGGTTACTGGTGTTAGTACAACTGGTAATAGCGGCAATAATCACTGCACCATCGGGCATTTTACCGGGTTCGTTTTCAACCACGCCACTAATACCACGCGCCGCTAATTCAGATGTCGGTACACGACTGTGTGGGTTAGACGGGCCTGCAATGTTACGACCGACAGATGACAAGTCAAAGTGTAATACACGTTCATACACAGCATTAGTTAAGGTATCAGCCCATAAACCCGCTTGCTTGGCATAGGTTTCAACTAGTTTAACTTGCTCGTCGTCACGGCCAGTTAACGTTAGATAATCGATAGTTTGTCTATCGATATAAAACATCGCCGCGGTGGCGCCGTATTCAGGCGTCATGTTAGTAATAGTAGCGCGATCGCCAAGGGTTAAATGGGTGGTACCTTCGCCATAAAACTCAAGATACGATGACACCACTTTTTGCGCACGTAAGTATTCCGTTAACGCCAGCACTATATCGGTAGCGGTAATACCAGGTTGTGGCTTACCTGTTACTTCAACACCGACAATTTCCGGTAAACGCATATAAGATGCTCGGCCGAGCATGACGCTTTCAGCTTCTAAGCCGCCCACACCAATGGCAATAACACCTAATGCATCTACATGAGGTGTATGGCTGTCGGTACCTACCAATGTGTCAGGAAACGCGACACCATTTAGCGAATGTACTACAG
The DNA here is from genome assembly GCF_003855395.1 of Shewanella livingstonensis. Taxonomy (NCBI): domain Bacteria; kingdom Pseudomonadati; phylum Pseudomonadota; class Gammaproteobacteria; order Alteromonadales; family Shewanellaceae; genus Shewanella; species Shewanella livingstonensis. The sequence goes on from NZ_CP034015.1 coordinate 2,853,868, forward strand.
GCGACATACGCTCTAAGTTAATTTGATGCATGATGCCGTTACCCGGTTGGATAACATCAACGTTTTTAAATGCCGTTTTGGTCCAATTGATGAAATGGAAACGGTCTTCATTGCGGCGGTCTTCAATGGCGCGGTTTTTCTCAAACGCGTCTTTTTCAAAACCAGCATGCTCTACAGCCAGCGAGTGATCGACAATCAATTGAGTCGGTACTACTGGGTTCACTTTTGAGGGGTCGCCACCTTTTTCAGCAATCGCATCACGCAGGCCTGCTAAGTCGACTAATGCAGTTTGACCTAAAATATCATGACAAACCACACGGGCCGGATACCACGGGAAATCAAGGTCACTTTTGCGCTCAATCAGCTGCTTTAGCGAATCAGTAAGCATCTCTGGCGAACAACGACGAACTAGGTTCTCGGCAAACACACGAGAACAATAAGGTAGTTTGGCATAGGCACCAGGCTCAATCGCATCAACAGCCTCTTGGGTGTCAAAATAATCTAATTGGGTGCCAGGTAAGGCTTTACGGTATTGAGTATTCATAACTTCATCCACAATAAATATGAAAGGAATAAGCGCTAATCTAAATCGAAAAAAGCCGAGTCATCATAATGAGACTCGGCAAGTTGATTAACGTTGACTAATAGGCGTCACTTTACGAGGCTCACTGCCGACATAATCTGCACTTGGACGAATAATGCGGTTGTTCGATCGCTGCTCCATTACATGTGCAGCCCAACCGGTTAAACGTGAACAGACAAAGATTGGGGTAAATAACTTAGTTGGAATACCCATAAAATGATAAGCAGAGGCATGGAAGAAGTCAGCGTTACAGAATAACTTTTTGGTATCCCACATAAACTCTTCACACGCGACAGAGATGTCATATAAAGAGGTGTCACCGTTTTCATGAGCCAGCTTTTCAGACCACTTTTTGATAATCACATTACGTGGATCAGACTCGCTATAAATAGCATGACCAAAGCCCATGATTTTTTCTTTGCGTGCTAACATCAATGCCATTTGTACTTTAGCATCGGCTGGCGAGCTGAACTTTTGGATCATATCCATCGCCGCTTCATTAGCACCACCGTGCAGCGGGCCACGTAGTGAACCAATCGCACCGGTAACACAAGAATACATATCCGATAATGTTGAGGCACATACACGCGCGGTAAAGGTTGATGCGTTGAACTCATGCTCTGCATACAAAATTAACGACACATCCATTACACGGCGATGTTGCGCTGACGGCGTTTCACCGCGAAGCAGTTTAAGAAAATGTCCACCCAGAGAATCTTCATCTGTGGTGCAATCAATTTCTACACCCTCATGAGTGTAACGGTACCAAAAACACATGATGGCCGGAAATGCGGTTAATAAGCGGTTCGACGCTTTGTGTTGCTGAGTGAAATCGACTTCTGGCTCAAGGTTACCTAAAAACGAGCAACCAGTACGCATAACATCCATTGGATGAGCATCAGCAGGAATTAATTTTAATACCGCTTTTAGTGCATCAGGTAAATCACGCTGCGCTTTCAATTCTGCTTTATATGCAGTTAGCTGAGCTTGGTTTGGTAACTCGCCGTTAAATAATAAATAAGCGACTTCTTCAAAGGTAGCGTTATCGGCTAAATCAGAGACATCGTAACCGCAGTACGTTAGGCCTGAACCTGATTTACCGACTGTACATAATTTTGTTTCGCCAGCACTCTGACCGCGTAATCCTGCGCCTGATAATTTCTTGTCTACCATGATATCTTCCTTCTTATGCTTTTCACGATTTAGCCATGCTAAATCGCGATTGTAGGGTATTGTTATTTTAGTTGTAATCGAGTCTTGCTGTCGTACTGAGGCCGTTATTTATTTTTACCTTCGGCAAATAAGCTGTCTAATTTTTGTTCATAATCGTGATAACCCAAATAGTCGTATAAATCCATACGAGTTTGCATGGTATCTACCACTGCTTTTTGGTCGCCATCAGTTAAAATAGCACTGTAAACATTTTCAGCCGCTTTGTTCATTGCACGGAATGCACTCAATGGGTACAACACCATTGCCGCGCCCCACTCGCCTAATTGTTGCTTATTCCACAATTCAGTTTGGCCAAACTCAGTAATGTTAGCCAAAATAGGCACATCTAATGCTTCAGCAAAGGCGCGATAATGCTCTTCTGTTTTAATGGCTTCGGCAAAAATTCCGTCTGCACCGGCTGCCACGTACGCTTTAGCACGCTCGATAGCGGCTTCTAACCCTTCTTGAGCAAACGAGTCAGTACGCGCCATGATGAAAAAATCAGGGTCGGTACGGGCATCAACCGCCGCTTTAATGCGGTCGACCATTTCTTCTACTGGCACAATTTCTTTATTTGGACGATGACCACAACGCTTTTGCGCCACCTGGTCTTCCATGTGCACTGCTGCAGCGCCGGCCTTTTCCATGTCACGAATGGTTTTGGCAATGTTAAATGCCCCGCCCCAACCCGTATCAATATCCACCAGCAAAGGTAAATCACAGGCTGAAGTAATACGTTGCACATCTACAATGACATCATTAAGTGATGTCATGCCTAAATCCGGTAAGCCATAAGAGGCGTTAGCCACGCCGCCGCCAGACAAGTAAATGGCTTGATGACCAATTTGCTTGGCCATCATGGCGGCATAAGCATTAATGGTACCGACAATTTGCAGTGGTTTGTTGTTAGCTAATGCTTGACGAAATTTTTTACCTGCGCTCATGATATTTTCCTTATATGCAATTATGACCGTGGGCGTAACACGCCACACGCAAGACATTACGATAATTTGTGTTCGATATTATTTTTAGAATACATAATGTGGCGACGCATCAGCATTTCAGCTAATTCTGCATCACGATTTAAAATGGCCTGAACAATGTGTTTGTGTTCATCATAAGCGGTGGTCACACGCGGACCCGCCATGCCAAGTTGTACGCGATACATGCGCACTAAATGATAAATGCCATCAAACAGCATTGAAATTAGGTGTTTGTTTTTACTGCCTAAAATAATCCGATAATGAAAATCAACATCACCTGCTTCTTGATAATAAGACTCGCCGCCTTTAACTTCATCAAAGTGGGATTGTAATAAATGGTTCAAATCAGCGATTTCATCATCAGTCATGTTCTTTGCCGCTAAACGTGCCGCCATGCCTTCGAGTGATTCACGCACTTGATACAGTTCTATCAACCCTTGTGGAGATAACGCCACCACACGAGCGCCTACGTTGGCTTTACGCTCAACAATATGGCACGACTCTAAGCGGTTAATGGCTTCACGGATCACGGCTCTACTCACGGCATACTTTGTCGACAATTCAGTTTCGCTCAATTTAGAGCCGGCCTGAATACGACCTTCGACTATATCGTCTCTAAGCGCTACAAAGGTCTTATCTGCAGAAGTAATCGGCTGGATCATATTCATACCTTGGATAATAAAAACTGACATTAAAAAACTGTTACACAAAACAAGTTGTCGACAATATAGCACCTTTAAATCGTATAACAACCCCAAAAGGCACTTTTTGTCGACAATTAATCCAATTCATCATAAAGCGTTAGCTATGACCAATTTATGACACCACTCAATAAACCTTAAGTCAGCCCATGCTAATATTAGCCGCCACGGTATAATTCATCACGCCATTGTGGTTCGATGTTCACTCAGCTATCTGTACACACTATGTTGGGTTACACTCCTCTTTATAAAGTGATTGAGACATCGATTAATCCAACAATAAATAGAACAACAAATACAATAAGGGTCTCTTGATGAGCCAACATTTAGCCTGCCAACTTGAATTGATCCATTTGTTTGTCCATGTCGTTAATGCCGGTGGGTTTTCACCTGCAGCACAAGAGTTAAAGTTGCCCATTGCCACGGTTAGCCGCAAAATTAGCAAATTAGAACAAAGCCTCAATACTCAGTTGATAATGCGCAGCACCCGTAAACTTCGATTAACTGAAGAAGGTGGTGCGTTATTTGACCGTTACTATAATGTGGTGGCGCAATTTGATCGTATTTGTGGTCAAACTATTAATGAGCCGCAAAGCACCTTACGGATATCGACACCCGTTTCGATAACCTCGATGATATTAATTGACGCCATCAATGACTTTTCCAAACAACATCCACACATTCAACTGCACATCACCCAAAATAACAGCACCATTGATTTGATTGATGAAGGAGTCGACGTCGCCATTGTCGGTGGCGCGCAACCAGATTCATCTTGGGTATCAACATCGTTGGGAGTATTAAATTACGGCCTGTATGCATCACCTGAGTATGCCAAGCAACTCATTGAACTTCGCCACCCAAAGCAGCTAGTTGATTATCAGTTAATTAAAGTGTGGCCGCTGTTTAACTGGACCTTAAAACATCACAGTGGTGAACAGTTTTATTACGATGGCCCCGCTAAATTAACCCTAGGAGATTTACACGGCGCAATTCGGGCAACTGTCGGTGATGGCGGGATTTTATACGGACCAGAATTATTTGTTAAACCGCAACTATTGAATGAAGAGCTAGTATCTGTGTTACCTGATTGGGCTGGTGAGCATCGCCGGATCAGTATTTTGTATCATCAACGTCGCCAACAACCCTTAAAAGTGAAATTGTTTATCGAGTTTATTCAGCAACGTGCTGCCACTATCTTCGACTTGTTCTAACTCGATTCGATTTTTGAGACTTAGATACTTAGATACTTAGATACTTAGATGCTTAAAGTTTGAAATTTGAAGTGAAAGTTAAATCTACATTCGAAGTTGAATTTGAATTTGAATTTGAATTGGAAGTGGAAGTGGAATTTTAGTTTGAATTTGAAAATGAACATTTTGATTAATAGCAGATTACTCTACCTTAAGCGGTTCGATTAATATCGCTATAGGTTAACGTGATGCCATTAACTGAAACACTCAGTCAATGACATCACTGACAACTAATAGATGGCGACTAACAGATGGCGATTAATAACTGGCCACTAATGCCTAGTATAAGTACACATTTAAACTACAGGCACCATGAGCCCCCACCACTAATGCTTGCTCAATATCAGCGGTTTTAGACGGACCCGCAATAAATAATCCTAATTCGCCAGGTTGCAGTGACACTTGTTTAACCGCTTGGTGCATGTTGGCGACAATATTGTCTTTGGCCAACGCCAATATCAGGTTTTCACAAATAAAAGGCGTCACTCGATGACTGGGTTGATTAACCCAAATCGCGCCGTTTTCGGCCACACCAAGATCGCCAGGGATCACGGCATAATCAATATCAGCCAGATCGTGAGCGGTCTCAGGCACTTGGCGATTACCTTTAATACCGTCCAATAACGAGATCACCTGCATATTTTGTTGAATTAATTCATCAACTGCCTGTTGTAACGCTGCTAAACCGCCTTCACTATGCAGCGTGCCCGCTACTGTGTTTAAACTTGCATTAAATTGGCCGACAAGATCATCATTATTAGCCACTACATCTATGGTAGGCATAGCATGTTGATCCAAAGCCGATTGCTTTAGTGCAGATAAAATAGTGTGTTTATTCGACATATTAACGGCTCCGATTCTTATTATACCAGCTGGCAAAGCTAGACTCTGGTGCGACAGGCAACTCGCGATATTTACCCCATGCACCACTAAACGGCTTGAGTAAACTCCCCGGTAATACTCGCAGTGCTAATCTTGCTGCAGACATAGACGTATTCATTAAGGTTTCACTAGCCATAAAACGGCCCACTAACGGCATATAGCCACCTTTGCCATAAGGCAACCTCTTAGCGTCTGCTTTCAAACGACGATGATGGGCAATAATTTTATCTAACGGCACCATAGTTGGGCACACATAAGTACAACTGCCACATAACGTACAGGCCCAAGGAATTGAGTTGGTATCGTCATGCTTAGCACCTACCGCAATACCAATAGGACCAGGAATGGTGTAGTTGTAGCTATAACCGCCTGAACGGCGATACACAGGACAGGTATTTAAACAGCCGCCGCAACGAATACACTTTAACGACTCAGCTAAAATTTTGTCTTTCATCATCTCAGTGCGACCATTATCAACAATGATCACATGCATCTCGCCGCCCTCTTGTGGGCCACGGTAAAACGATGAATAAGTGGTAATAGGTTGCCCAGTGGCATTACGGGCTAATGTACGCAACAACACCCCAACAGAATCCATATTTGGCACCACTTTATCGATACCCATTGAGTGCAATTGCAACTTAGGCAAGTTAGCGCCCATGTCTGCATTACCTTCGTTGGTACACACAACAATCGCACCTTGGTCTGCTATCGCCATATTGACACCGGTCATGGCAGCATCTGCAGTAAGGAATTTCTCTCTTAAATGCGCGCGAGCAGCACGGGTTAAATACAGCGGATCAGACTCACCCGCTTTAGTGCCTAACTGTTGATGAAATAACTCGCCCACTTCCTCTTTTTTCATGTGTATAGCGGGCACCACAATATGCGAAGGTGGCATGTTAGCGAGCTGAATAATTCGTTCACCTAAATCGGTATCAACCACTTCAATACCGTGACGTTCTAAATACGGATTCATGTGGCATTCTTCGGTTAACATCGATTTTGATTTAACCAGTTTTTTAACCTTATGTTTCGCTAAAATCCCATGAACAATTTCATTGTGTTGCTGAGCATCATTTGCCCAATGCACCTTAATGCCATTACTCAAGCATTGTTGTTCAAATTGCTCAAGGTACTGGGCTAAATGGCTCAGAGTATGCAGTTTGAGTTGCGAGCCAAGCAGCCTTAATTGTTCCCATTCAGGCAAACTGCCTGCTGCGCGATCACGTTTTTCACGTAATGCCCACAGGGCTTTAGAATGCCAATCAACTCTGGTTTCATCGCGACAAAAAATATCAGCTTTATGGGCATGCACCTTAGAACCCGATGCGGTATATAGTTCGGACATAGTGGCTCCTAAAGTGCGTCATTAATGATTTGGGCAATGTGACGGGTTGCAATCGGTAATTTTTGACGACGGATCATGCCATCTAAATGCAGCAAGCATGAAGGATCAAACCCCACGACATACTTAGCCCCAGTTGCCGCATGAGCTTGAGCTTTATCTTTACCCATTTTGGCCGACACCGCGCCTTCATCAACCGCAAACGTGCCGCCAAAACCACAACATTCATCAATACGAGCAGGATAGACAATCTCGAGCCCGGCAATGTTACCCAATACCGCTTCCACTTTATTAAAGCGTTGTTTACCCATTTGCTCTGTCGGCGTCGCTAAATTAAGCATACGAATACCATGACAACTCATTTGCATGCTTATTTTGGCCGCTACAGGGCGGGAAAATGTTTTAATTGGAGCAATATCGTGTAAAAACTCCGTTAACTCATAAAGCTTACTAATAACTTCTTGGGCTTCTTGGCTGCCATCAAACTCATGGAAGTTTTCTTTAGCCGCCACCAAACAACTGGCAGCAGGACACACAATGGCATCACAATCGACACCTTTAAAAGCGTTGAGTAATTTAAGGGTGGTGTTTTTTGCTTCATCAAAGCAACCCGAGTTTGTCATCGGCTGACCACAACAGGTTTGCCCAGCAGGAAATATGACTTCATGGCCTAACTTTTCTAATAATGTCAGCGTTGCAATGGCCACTTCTGGCATCATTTGATTCACAAGACACGGTATAAATAGTGCTATTTTCATAAGTTGGTATTATCCCCAGGCGCGTTATTACACATCATCTGAGTGAGTTTAAAATCAACTCAGCAATGGCTAACGACTCATTATCGAGTTATCAATGTATGCCTATACCCTTATAAAATGTAGTGCTAATTAAGCAAATATCGCGGCAGACTTTTTCACTTTTGATCTAAAAACGCATTTATCAGCACCAAAAGCTCACATCAATAACGACAAAAAACGATGCTCGCTGATGAATCAACAATAAATAAGTGCAACACCATGGTATACATCGATGAATGGTAACCAGTAGTTAACATTGTTCATTAATTCAATTCAGTAGCCTGCGACATTGTGTCGCAGTTTGATGTTTTTATATTGTCAGAATGGTTGAGGTTAAGCACACTCATGTGATGGATAACGTCGGAAACATCCCCCGTTTTTAATAACTTATATCTAACTGACGTTATCGATTTTTGGTACACACTTTGGCGTTGTTTGGTTGATGGCTTTGAGTCGCAATTAAATGTCTACTCAATGCTTGGTGACTATACTCAGCGTCTATCTGCTATGGGAATGGGGATAAACGCTGATTATAGGTATCGCTTTTAATCTGTATAAGATTATAAGGCCTCTATTGATATAGAGGCCTTTTTTTATGGTTTTTCACTTAAATTTTATACCTACACCCAATGAGACTAGTGCCCCAATTAAGGTTGTGATGACCACAGAGATCAGTGAGCCAATCAGTACATACTCAGTCATGCTTCGGTTGGCTGATTGATTTAACTCACCAAATCTGAATATCGACTTAGCGGCTAATACAAAACCCACTGCGGCATAGCTGCCCACCAACATAAACGTCAGTATTAATAATCGCTCTAGGTAACCAATCAACTCGCCACCCGCAACAAGGCCGCTCACATTTGCTGTCTTATCACTAACAGGAACGGCAACACCATCGGTGTCGGTAACGGCGTCTGTGTCAGTATCTATTGCTGAGTTAACGATGGGATACTTATTCAACACAGCGCCAATCACAATTGAAGTTGGCTTTAGAATGAGTACATAAGCAAACACCACCAACACGCCATCTGAGAAACGTTCATGCTGTAACACTGCATCAATCGATGCGCCATCGGCAACATGAAAAGCAATCGCAGCCAGTACCGAAACATGCAAAGCCTGATCAATCACAAAGTAAGCTAACTTATCTCCCTTTGGTGTAGTGACCTTCCATAAATCGATAATAAAATGACTTACCGCGACAATAACGATTAAGCAAACCGTTGAACGCCAATCAATTCCTAGTGCCATCGCAGGCACTAATAATGCAACGCCCTGTAAAGTCGCGTGAAGGTACAACTCCGGTGAACGGTAAGTGCGAGCTTTTTTAGCTTCTACCCACCGATCGGTCTGAAGATAAAAGTCACAGATGGTGTGAATTAATAAAAATGGAATGAGCACGCTGAAAAAATCAAACATACTTGAGCCCCACGACTTTATTTATAAACCGACAATTTAACTCATGGATCAACGGCCAACCAGACGCTTTAAGTGACTTACTGACAGTGGCTGTAGCCACATGGAGCATGTCAGCTAACTCACTAATCGACAAATCCTCATTGGTTCGAAGCATTGGCAACATCACTTCACATTGGCGCGCAGTTAAGTCGTTAAGTTGCTTATCAAGATACTTAATCAGTAAGTCAAAGTACTCAGTGAGAGCGATGCTATCGGAGCTAAACAATAATCGGTCATTCTTAAGGCCACTGAGTCCGCGGCCAGACAGCACAAATGCTTGCCCCATCGACTCCGACACCGACTCACGTAAATCGGCATTTGCCGCAATTGCAAAACTAATCCGGCTATCAAATGCTTTACCAAGCGCCTTAATACCAATCCGGTATATAACGGTGTATCTCAACGCATTTTCAATATCATGCACGACAGACTGAAACTCATCACCGCGCTCAATACTGTGCGCATTTTCGCTATGCCCCTCGCTAATCCATGTCTGGATAGATTTGATCCGTTTAAGTAGTTGCTCAAACTGCGCAGAAGTTAGCTTTGTTGAGTCAACAACATCGCCAACAATCACGGCTATAGGTTTATTGGTAGGCTCCACATAACGCTCCTTTGTTTGCAGATTTAGACCAATTTAGCCAAAAATGGCTAATAATGCAAGCTTAGCCATTTTTGGCTAATAACGACTAAGAGCATTGATAGCACACAGGCTAATTTAGTCGTTTATGGCTAAAAATAAACATTTAGCCACTTTAGGCTAATGATAATTTACCAGCCTAATCGACAGATACGTTGAGATAACAATCCTGACGCAGGTGGCATAAAGCATGACACCAATCAAAGCTGATAGATTATCTCAGCACTACGACGAGCAGCTTAAATGCGAACATCCACCTACCCCAAAGAACTCAGATGCTTTAAGTCGATAGTATTTGTCCGTAACTTCTTCAGACTGCTCTGCGTAAGGCTGGATCATCACCTTCTGCAATTCTCGAACGAGTGCATAATTGCCAACACTGGCTTGCTGATAAGCAGGCACCAGCAACCACTCGCGTAAAGTATATTTAGGGTTAACGCGTTGCATCTGCGCCATAATATCATCACGGTTACGTGGCTGTGCGTCTGCGTCTGCAATAAGCATAGTGCTATTGCCCTCGGTGCCTAATAGTGTTTGCCACTGTACTAACCAAGCAGACCAGCGTTGCTCCAACCCTTTTGGCCCTTGCGATAAATCTAGATAGAAACTGTTAGTCAGTGAACCAATATCATCAGGCAACGACGAAAGCTCTCGGAAGAATATTGTGTAATCCACAGGGATTTGCAGCATCAGCTTTTCAAGCTCATTAAATAACGCCGCATCAAAAGTGTTAAGCCCAAGCTTGGCCGCCCACATCTGCTCCATCTTTGTTTGCATCTCAGTGGCAAAACCATCGACCAACTGCTGGAGCTGTTCTAGATAATCTGGTGTAGACATCAATAATGGGCTTAATGCGGTGCAAAACATCAAGAAATTACGTTCTGCTGCCACGCCTTGATTCAAAAATGCAAAATGTTGTCCGCCACCGGTCCAAGGTTGATATTGTGGATTGAACACATCACAAAATCCGAACGGACCGTAATCGAGCGTAAAGCCACCAGCGGCACAGTTGTCGCTATTAAAGTTACCCTGACAGTAACCAACACGGATCCAGTTCGCTATCAATGAAGTTAAACGGCTACGGAATTCACGCGCCAGCACAAGCACTTTTTGTTCATTAGTGAGTTTTTGGTCGATAACATCAGCGTATTCACGATCAATTAAATGCGACATCAGTTGTTCAAGCTCTGCCATCGCTTGCGGGTGTTCCTGCGTGCGGGCGCGGCGACCAAAAAGCTCAAGTTGGCCAACCCGAATAAACGAGGGTGCCACACGTGTCGAGATAGCAACCGCCTCACTAATCATTTGGTCAGGATCTTGAGCGTTAGAACCCTCAGAATACCAAGGCCGCTGGACAGTCTCGGTTTTAGACACATATAAACAGAGCGATCGAGACGTTGGTACGCCAAGCGCGTGCATGTGTTCTTGCGCGAGAAACTCACGCACACTGGATCGCAGCACTGCGCGACCATCCGCACCGCGGCAATATGGCGTGCGGCCACCACCTTTAAGCTGCATTTCCAAGCGTTTATCGTTAATCACAGCCTCAAGCACGGAAACCGCTCGACCATCGCCGTAGCCATTACCCGTTCTGAACGGACATTGTTGAATGTATTCGGTACCGAAGATGGACAGTGCATATCCACACGCCCACCCAACCTTACTTATTGGTTCAGGAACGTTCGACAGGTCACCGGAGAATATGCTCATAAAATCGGCAGACTGCGCCATGCTGTCGGCAAAACCCAATTCAGCGAACAAGCTGCTGCTGTGTGCTACATATTCTGGATTTTCAATCGGCGTCGGTTTAACAGGAACATAGTGCCCCGAGAATACTTGTCGCGGCGCATAGTCGTCGCCATTAGCTGTCGCGTCAGGATCGCTGTTGAGCGTGTCCATCAATGAGTAGTTGACCAATTTAGCGAGATCGTCGACTGTCTCGACAGTAAGGTGAGTTTGCTGGGACAATTGATTAGTCATAGGGATACCTTGTTGTTTGAGTCGAAGGGTTGTTCACAACTTGATGGTTCATCGTGTCGACGATGATTCCATTTGTTCGATTTCTGGAAGCGGATCTTGTCAGCATATATGTCGAAGGCCTGCGCTGTGATATTAGAAAGAGCCTGAGAGAAATGGATGGAACCAACACCCATGGTAACGACTCGTTATACTAATGGAAAGCTTAGCTTGCTGCATCAGCAAAATTGAGATCATGTCATATGATATCTATTCTAACTTATGGCCTGCGGCCACTAACGTCGTGGCGCTTCACCCACACCAGACCAAAAGGAAACCAACGGCTGTTCCCTCTTGGATCACCCAGCCGCCCCGCAACATTTTCAAACGGCGAAAAGGTCGCCATGGGGGTTAAATTTAACTTTGAGCTGCATTTGCAGACTGCTTCGGCCTTATTCGAAAATGCTAACGCTTCCGATGGTACATCCTGTACCGCGAAAGCTAAGCTCACATCCATGTGAGCTTCACGTCATTTTCTTCAACGTCCTCAAGTTCGGAGTTGAATTTAGGCATTTTTAAAGAAATGAAAATTCATTTCCAAAAACAAAAAAAACACCTATAAACTATTGTTTATTAATTACTTTCCCTTTATTCAACTAAATTCTGCTCGGGCCCAAAGGCCTGTTGCAACCCGCTCGTCGTCCCGGCAATGTTTTTGAGCCGGGATCCAGGTGTTTGTTTTGTACTTTTGTATTTATGCCCGCTCACGTATTCACTTGTAAAAAGTCTTCAACGGCCTCAAGTTCAGAGTTCAATTTAGGCATTTCAAGCTGAGGCATCTAACTCATTTTTGGATAGAAGCTTGTTAGCTACTTTCTCGTCGTCCCGGCAATGCTTTTTAGCCGGGACGACGATGTTAGCTTTTGTTGTTTGGTCGTTTTGTACCTATAATCTGCGGCCACTGGCACCAGACCAGATTATGGTAGTAAGTTGTTAACTGACACAGGCTAATTTAACCGTCGTCCCGGTAATAGTTTTTAGTTTTTAGTTTTTTTAAGTTAAATCGGCTAATAAGCAAACTAAAGTAGTACGATAAATAATTTGTTTATTTTGTAATACAATGAAATAAATGAATTTTTATTTATTGTAGAGTCTTGGACCCACTTTTAATGCGCAAGCCCGCTTTTATTTGCCAGAGGAGCTAAATAAAACTGCTTTACAACAATAAGTTAGCAAATGTAGGATGTTATTAATCAATAACTTGAACGGCCGACTTTAAATTTATTTGGCAGTTCAATAAGCTGTTATGAATGCCTGAGATTTGGAGTGTGATTTTAACTTATGGATAAAAGAGAAATAGCTGCAAACTTAATACTACGAGCTGTTAAGTCATACGTAAATGCACAAAATGATATGGATTACATACAAGCTATTTTATTAGCTGGTTCTTCTGTTGGAATAACAGAACCATTATTGAAAGAGCAACAAACTAAAACGGCTACGGAAAAATCAACTGATGTAATAATGAAGATGCGTGCATCTGATATTTTTTGGGAAGGTAATAAGTTAGTTATTAACCAAAAAACTAAAAATTTAAGTCGCAGGGAAAGAGAGGATATATCTAAAAGTACACGGATTTTTGATCGCGGTATCTATAATGCCCTCAAACATACTGGTATACCTCAACAAGACTTAAGCCCTTCTGATGATGTTATTATTGAAGCAGACTTTCAAAGTGAGGCAGAGGAAATTATTTATGATGCAGTGCATGATTTTAATTCCTTAAAATTTGATGAAAATTTTCAATATCATCAACTTCCTGAAGATATAATTATTTTATTAAATTGTAGTGATCCTATGGGTATTATACCTGAGCCTGTTGCAAAACAGCGTACGCATTCATAATCGATCTAGCCTCCAGACCAACCTACATGCGGCTCCGCACACGACTGAATGGATTCAGGAGGTAGAGCAACGCAGGAGCATATTGCCGAGGGCGGTTCATTTAGAACACCTAACCTAAACGTTCTGGTTAGGATAATGAACTGCAATCCATCCATATCTTAGTGAATATAATCCTGCTTTCTTAACTTATTCGAGCTTGGCATTACTCAATATTTTTCTGTTTCCCCAGTCATCACTGAAAACAAGAGTCGAGCTACGCCAAGGGCCTTTACTTGTGATACCCAAAACACTTCGTGAGGTAGGCCCTCCCACCAGGGCAACCGCATGAGTGTGCATTTTTTGCTCATAATGAGTAATTTAAATACTGAATCACTTTCAATCATTCATGAAATGATGGCGTACTGAACAAATTAAGTTTTAAAAACGCACCTAACCTGTACGAAAAACATTCATATTCTTGCCCTGGCCCTCCCACAAGCAACAGCTGCTTAAAAATGTAGTGGCATGGTTTTTTGGTTTCGTCGTCTTGTACCCATGCTTTGCGAGGCAGCCCCTGCCAACTAATCCCTAGCCTATGCCTCATATGATGTTCTTGTTCATCGGCCAGCATTCTTTATCATAAGAAGGCTAGCGGCTTCCTCCGGACCAAACCTTGCGATTAAGCCCTTGCCATTCGCTAGTAGTTAACGTTTAATAACAGTATGTTATTCTCTAATTGATAAGAGTAACGGTGACCTTCCTACAGAGGACTTGCACCTCATTAGTTCATGCCCATGCTGGGCGTACACAAGCGTATGTTGCATCAGCCACTGCATGGCTTGGACGGTTTTCCCGCTCGTGCCTTGCTACAAAACCGCCGCAAATACGGGCGTTATATTTCTGGAGGGGTTATGAAGAATAAAACGAAAAAAAATCATTTTAGCCCTGTTTTCGCCAATCAATATTGGACGAGTGAGGTTAGTGGTTGGCACTATAAATATTATTACTATTGTCCATATCGCAAGTGTGTTGTCGATTCTCAAAAAGATAAAGGTAAGACTGCTTGGGGTTATGAATTTCATTTATATTCTCAGGAGTTAGAGGATCGGCTTGATTCTGAATTAGAAAATGACTCGGCACCACTCTACGAAAAGCTTTTAAATAATGACACTTTAGATGCTGATGAAAGAATGAAATGGGGGCAGTTTATTGTTACCCAATCTATGAGAACTCCAAGTTTTTTCAAGTATCGTGACGAACTTGAAAAAGCACATGGCGGTGACGAATCCTATAAAGAAACTATCATCGGTTGCCAATGGTGCGAAGATAATAAATATGTTGCTTGTCGAGATTGGATTATTCTTGAAGCTGCTGAAGATGATTTCTTTGTTCGGACGGATAATCCTGTTTATATGACAGGGTTTCTTCAAAACCCAAGCACTACAATATTTTATCCTTTGAGTCCTAAAAAGTGTTTTGTTGCTTGTTCTTTTATTGAAATGCGGTTCACGCTAATAGGAGAAGAACTGCCTTTTCCAAAGCAAGAAGTATTGAAGCTAGAGAAAGGTGATGCATATAAAATTAATTTTGACCTTATTAAGTCAGCTTCTACTTCTCTAATTGTTGCAAAAAGCGACAACAATCGAGTAATCAGCAAAATGAATGTTGAACTTCTTGGCGCCTTCCCACAAATTCCATTTATGTTATCTTCAGCAGAAAATGATTATGCGGAATCAATTGAAATTGAAAAGATAATTCAATTAATGTCATATTCCGATGGAATTGAATATCCAGAATACAGGGAGTATGAGCTTAAGCCATTTTATGGGGTTGAGTTTTCAATGGGGATTAATCCATTCTCTGTTTTTGGTGTAACCAATGAACGGTTAAAAGAGTTGCACCCCGAAATAGAAATATAACTAACAAGGATAGGCCGCGCGAAGCCGCGTCCTTATCCCAAGTGTTGAACAAGCCCGAACAGCTGGAGCGACTCTTTATTATGTAATTAACAGCTCGACAAAAAGCGCTGTTTGATGTGATGGTTATCTGGTAACTTTTCTGTAGCCTGCAAACTCATCTCTAGCCTACGCCTCATATGATGTCCTTGTTCATAAACTCGCATTCTTTATCACAAAAGAGTAACGGTGGCTTTCCTACATGGAACTTTCACCGCATTAGTTCATGCCCATGCAGGGCGTACACAAAGCGCTTTAAAACGGAACTAAAACGGTTGGCTCGGTTCCGCTTCGCTACACATTATAGCCAACCATTTTAGTCCGCTTAAGCGGAGCGTTATAGGTGTTCTCATGGTTTCGCGTAGAAAAATTAAAGAGGCACACGAAAATAGTGTCTTAGCTTCATTCGGTGAATATCTCAAAGGCAAAGGGCAATCACTAACCGTGAAAACTCAACCAGATCCACCAGATGCTTTTGTAGAAATTGATGGCACTGACACTTGGATAGAGATTACCGATGCATTTTACAGCCAAGATGTTGCTATTAGCATTACTTCTTATGGCGCAGATGACGTTCCACATAGGCCTTCACAAGGTGGTTTAATTTCCGATCCTGATGAAATAACTAACAAGGTTGTGTCAGTTATTTCTGAAAAACTTAACAAGCAAACAATGACTTCTATAGCCAACTCAAATGGAAAAGGAATACTTTTAGTTGGGTTGTATGGCCCTTTTTTTGACTTAGATGAAGTTGTTAATAACTTACCCAAAACTTTAATAAACGATTTAGCAAATCAACAAGTGTTCGGCTCGGTTTATTTATACGAAACCTGCAATACTAATGTACATAAGTATAAAAAGGTTCTGTAATAAATACCTATAATCGGGTAGCCGGAGGTATCTAGCCTCCAGCCCTCACACCACCCTGCATGCGGCTCCGCACACGACTGAATGGATTCAGGAGGTAGAGCAACGCAGGAGCATGTTGCCGAGGGCGGTTCATTTACTCTCTTTAAAGAAATGACCTAACTCACTTTCTGGTTATGAATTTAGTAGGATAAAACAGTTCAATACTTGTCCTACAAGCTAATTTATGTCCAGAAATGCATTCGATCGTTCAATTACAAACAAGGTTAAATCGAAGATAACTATACGGCGGATGTCATCGCAGCTATGACCTTCGAAAACAGGGATGTTTTCGCAGAGCGCCCAGGGATGGGTTTACCGCGTGTCATAGAAGTGATTACATTGAGTATCGTTACCTAGCACTATCGTTTAGTCTGCATTAAATTTTTTAACACTTTCCGTCCAAAAATGAGCTAGATAGCATCTAAATTAGTGACCAACTTTCATTGGCCACTCTTGTTATGGTGTGGGCGAAGCGACGTTAGCGGCCGCGGTCCATAAACGACAAAAGTACAACGTAAACACCTGGATCCCGGCTTAAAAGCATTGCCGGGACGACGATTAATGAAACATCTGGATCCCGGCTCAAAAGCATTGCCGGGACGACGGTTAATGAAACACCCGGATCCCGGCTCAAAACCATTGCCGGGACGACGAGAAAGTAGTTAACAACCAATGTTAACTTCAGGCGACCGCTTATGCTAATCACACTGTTTACTGATGATGAATTGCGCTCATGTTGCAGGTGAAATAAACCCGTTTTTATTGATGTGCCAAACCACGTATAAATAACTCAACGCTTAGCAAGCAGGCTTATGTCGATTTGATAACTTAAGCCGTCAGTTTGAAAAAGTGCTGAGCTCTACTGACTTAACCATCAGCGCGATGAGTAACGCATTAACTCAGGTTTAAAATCAGACAAATGGAAACCGGATCATCATGAATAATAATTTTACATTTACAATTAACAGCATTTGTCTTGATGAAAATTATCATCCCTCAGACAAGACGCGTATCACCACCAACTTTGCGAATTTAGCTAGAGGAAGCTATCGCCAAGCGAACTTACGCAACGCGTTAAAGATGATTGATAATAGTTTTAATGCCTTAGCACATTGGGATAACCCAAAAGGTGATCGTTATACTGTCGAACTTGAAATCATTTCCGTTAATATGGATATCGAAGGCAGTGGTCAAACCTTCCCTTCAATTGAAATCTTAAAAACCAATATTGTTGATAGTAAAACCAACAAGCGCATTGAAGGTATAGTCGGCAATAACTTTTCTTCTTATGTACGCGATTATGACTTTAGCGTATTGCTGCCGGATCATAATAAAGGCCAGTCCACATTTAGCATTCCAGATAATTTTGGTGAACTGCATGGAAAATTGTTCAAATTTTTTGTGAACTCAGATGTCTACCGACAAAACTTTGCTAAGCCACCGGTTATTTGCCTTAGTGTTTCCGATAACAAAACCTACCATCGCACTGAAAATCAGCACCCAGTTTTGGGGGTTGAATACCAACCCAATGAGTCGTCTTTAACTGAACAATATTTCAAAAAAATGGGCTTACAGGTTCGTTACTTTATGCCGCCAAATAGCGTGGCGCCGTTGGCTTTTTACTTCTTTGGTGACTTACTCAATGATTACACTCATCTTGAGCTGATAAGCACTATCAGCACCATGGGCACCTTTCAAAAAATCTATCGACCGGAGATTTATAATGCCAATGCTGTAGCGGGTAAATGCTATCAACCCAATTTGAACAACCTGGATCATTCACTCACTCAAATTATTTATGATCGCTCAGAACGCAGCCAATTGGCTAATGAGCAAGGCAAGTTTGCTGCGGAGCACTTTATCAAACCGTATCAAGCGGTACTTGAACAATGGTCAGCTAATTATGCGTAATTCGCACGGTTTACTCGCTTAGCTCAATCGTTACATTAGTCCAAATTTACGGTATCAATATGAAAAAATCACATAACGAAACACATAAAAAAATACTTCACAAAACCAATAGCAAAACACTATTACCGACTTCAACAGCTGGCAGTTTACCTAAACCTTTATGGCTGGCCGAACCTGAAACACTATGGTCACCTTGGAAATTACAAGGTGAAGAATTAGTTGCTGGCAAACAAGACGCACTGCGTTTGTCGTTACAGGATCAACTGCAAGCAGGCATCGATATTGTTAGTGATGGCGAGCAAACCCGCCAACACTTTGTCACCACCTTTATTGAGCACCTCAACGGTGTTGATTTTCAAAAACGTAAAACAGTTAAAATTCGTGACCGTTATGATGCCAGCGTTCCCACAGTTGTTGGCCCAGTAAGCCGACAAAAATCGGTGTTTGTTGAAGACGCCAAATTTTTACGTCAGCAAACCACGCAACCAATAAAATGGGCGCTGCCTGGCCCGATGACCATGATAGATACGCTTTATGATGATCATTATAAAAGTCGTGAAAAACTCGCCTGGGAATTTGCCATCATACTCAATCAAGAAGCCAAAGAATTAGAAGCCGCAGGTGTTGATATTATCCAATTTGATGAACCTGCATTTAACGTATTTTTTGATGAGGTCAATGCTTGGGGCATTGCGTGTTTAGAAAGAGCCATAGAAGGCCTTAAATGCCAAACAGCGGTACATATTTGTTATGGTTATGGCATTAAAGCCAATACCGACTGGAAAAAAACCTTGGGGTCAGAGTGGCGCCAATATGAAGAGGCATTTCCGAAACTACAGCAATCGAATATCGATATTATTTCACTCGAATGTCATAACTCTCATGTGCCAATGGAGCTGCTAGAACTGATCCGCGGTAAAAAAGTTATGGTCGGCGCAATTGATGTCGCCAGCAATACCATAGAAACACCAGAAGAAGTCGCAGACACCTTACGAAAAGCGCTTCAGTTTGTCGACGCCGACAAGCTCTATCCTTGCACCAATTGCGGCATGGCACCTTTAACGCATCAAGTTGCCAGAGCCAAACTCAATGCCTTAAATGCTGGCGCTGCGATCGTCAGACAAGAGCTTTTGGCTAAAAATAGTTAGGTTTTAGGGGCGGTGTTTTTCAAGGTAGCTGGCACTCTTTACTTAAATTTTAAGCTGCATTTCTTGTTTCTGTTTCAGACTGCTTATTTGGGTTCAGTGTGACTTCACCTATAGCGTCACAATTCCTTATACCGTTTGGCCAGCGTTTAGGATTTCTTGACCTCGCTTCCTCTAGCACTATCTTACGCTTAGATAAAATAGTCCTGTCTTGCATCGCATGACACTCACTCGGTGACACAAAGTTGAGCTTGCTGTGTTTATGCTTAGTATTGTACCAAGTCACCAATACTTCGACCCATTCTCGTGCTTCGGTGATGCTTTTAAAGCCAGAGCGAGGCCATACTGGCCGATACTTTAATGTTCTAAACAGCGACTCGGAGTAAGGATTATCGTTACTGACACTCGGGCGGCTTAATGACGCGGTAACGCCTAACTCTTCAAGCTTGGCTTTCATTGTTAACGACTTCATCGGAGCACCATTATCTGAGTGCAATACCAGTGGCTTCTTAAAGCATTGCTCACGCAGCATATTGGGTTGCATTAACTCGGCCGCTAGCTCACCACATTCACGTTCATGGACTTCATAACCCACAACCTTACGGCTATAAATATCCTCAAACATATACAGATAATAAATGCGTCCTTTGATGACCGAAGCTAAATAAGTGATATCCCAAGACCACACTTTGTTCGGCCCATCTGCAACATAAGCATCTGGTTTACTTCTTTTTTTATGCTTTGGCTTCGTCCACGTCGATTTAATTGAGCATTGGCTTTTAACACTCGGTAAAAACTCGACTCTGAAGCGATATAAACCCCTTCATCAAGCAGCGTCGGCACGATTTGCGAGGGAGGTAGACTCGTAAACCTTGCCTCATTCGAGGTTGCCAGTATCAGCTTTTCCTCGTCATCACTAAGCTTGTTGGCTGGCTCCTGTCTTACCGCCGTAGGTCTTAAATCAGCTTGTACTTTTCCTGCTCGATACCAGTACGGGGCTATGCAATCATTAACGGTTTGACGTTCAAATGCATTAAGGTCTTCACCTTTAACAAAATTCTGTGTCAGTAATATTCCTTTAAAGCCTTTGTGTAATTGAACTAACACGTCTTTATCTGACCACTTTTTTGCTTTATCAGCATTCACTTTAACGACTACATGCAAATGATTACTCCCTGCTCATTATAAAGAGTGCATAAGCACAGATATCAATGGCAAATATGGTGGCCAATTCAAGAATACGTGAATCAACCCACTCACGACGATGCTCGAAATTCTCACCTGTAGAGTTATCAATCCCACACAGGAAAGCTTGACCATAACAAACCACTCGAGAACAACAATGATAGTAAGGCGTATCTTCTAGGCTAACGATTGTCTGTCTAGGTCTGGCCATGTTTTGCTAACGTTTATGCGCTGCGCGGTTTTCAAGGCATAAATCGCATGTTGAACTTGGTAATTTCAAGCCATTTAACGATATTGAGAGATAAAGTCGTTAAGATACATGTTATTTTTTCTGCTTCTCAATAAACTTAATTATTGCCGCATGTGCTTCATCTGACGCTGCTATCTCGTCAAAGGCTTGCTGATCATGATGTAGCGCAGTACGGTAAGTTTCATCATAAGATTCTGACATACGTTTTTTAAATACGGCAAGTGCATGTTTGTCTAAGTTATCGTTTAAGTGTTGAGCTAGTGCGACCCCTTGAGCAACAACATTAGTATCGGGAAAAATAGCACTGACTAATCCTATTGATAAAGCTTCATCAGCACTCACTATTCTCCCAGTTAGCATTATTTCCATGGCTCGACCTGAACCTACAATTCTTTGCAGCCTTTGCATGCCTCCAAAACCGGGAATGAGCCCTGCCTGTAATTCATGTTGACGAAACGTGGCACTTTCACCTGCAATTCGAATATCACAGGCCATTGCTAACTCATTTCCACCTCCAGCGCTAACGCCTTTAATAATTGCAATGATAGGTTTAGGAAATGCTTCAATACGTTGAAATAATTTACGAGCGATATACGCATGGCTTAGTTGATTTTTTAGTCCTTTTTGCAAGCTCTCACCACCCGCCCCAGCTGAGAATACTTGATCGGTGCCGGTGATAATAATAGATCCAATACTCTGTTGCTGTTCAGCTATATCTAATCCAGTGTTTATTTCACTTAGTGTCTGTATTGAAACGGCATTTCGTGGTGGCGTATTAATACGCAGAATAAGCACCGATTGTTCGATGCTCACCTCTATGTTTTTTAAATCATAATGTGGCGCTATAAATGTGCTTTCCTTTGAATAAGCAAAACCACCAAACAACATCATTAACATTACGAAGCTAACTTTATTACCTTTAATCTATTCACTTTATTTCCTTGAAGCTATTTATAACGAGCATCAGGTTAACGACCCATTAATGGACTGGCTAATGGTTTGAAACGATAAATAATGTAAGGTGCTTTATTGATTTCTTTGCCTCCATTAAATACTGCAGACAATGAAACTTGAGCGGCAGAGGTATACAAATAACCCTCTGGGCCCATGTTAAGCGCATCCGGCCATACCATGGCATCATTGGTAGTAAAAACCTGATATTTACGGGTATCTGCTGGAATAACACCAATAGTACGTGTACCTATTTCACATAAATAAAGGTTATCTTTAGAATCAATAGTTAATCCACCGTTCATCGGTTTGTCAGCATATTTTTCAACTTTAGCCGCAATGGCTTCATTGCTTTGAGAAAAGTCGGTTAATTCGGCAATATTAATTCTAAAAACTTCGGTATTATTAACCGGTGTAAAATATAACCACTTTTGTTGTTTATCCAGGACGATACCATCTACACCAATAAATAAATCCACTGACTTTTCGTAAGGGGTTCCTTTATCCATAATCATCGGCATCGTCATATTAGGTAATACACTGTTTGTGCCTTGCAGTATCCGGCGACTTTGACCGGTCTCTGTATTGATAACAATAAGTGCAGCTTTGTCACCGACAGGACCTGTTGCTATGCCTTCGTCAGAAATAACAATCAAATGATGTTTATTTGATATGGCAAAATCATTATGTTGTGATTCTGGTAACGTGACACCATCTGGCAAATAGATAATTTTTTTAAGTTTATTCTTTTTAATATCCCACGCGACAAGCTTTGGTGTCGTTCTTGGTTGAGCCTGACCAGAATCTAAAATCCAAAGAATCCCCTTGCCATCAGTTCGTGAACTTAATACCCAATTGAAATATTCACTAGGATTTTTTAGA
Organism: Shewanella livingstonensis; assembly: GCF_003855395.1. NCBI lineage: Bacteria > Pseudomonadati > Pseudomonadota > Gammaproteobacteria > Alteromonadales > Shewanellaceae > Shewanella > Shewanella livingstonensis. Next base: position 2,876,756 of record NZ_CP034015.1, read on the forward strand.
CTGCCATCCGCTTTATAAGGGTTTTGCATTTCTGCATTTGGATATGGCACTATCTCACCATTCTCTAAACGTTCAGCAACTTTTACTTTAGGGTTATAAAATGGATGATAGGTTAAAAACAGTCGATTATCGGGAGTATAAGCGATACTAGCTACGGCTTGATCAAAAGTAGCATACACCTCATTTTTGACTTGCTCCTCTGCCATGCTTTGGTTACTGACTAACGCAACACCTAAGGTCAAAATAGCGATTAATTTATTGATTTTGTATATGAACATCATGCATCTCATTTTTTTAAGTTGTTTACCATTGAATTATGAATGATGATTAAAGCTGATGATATGGCAATATATTCCATTTATTATGGAATTACTTGTGCATAATAAATGGAATGTTTGAATAGCACTTAAATGAATATGCTTATCTACCAATATTTATTTCTCATTAATGTTGTTTATAAATAAATCAATACCCATCAGATTTCTATCAAAAGAGTTAGCATTTTCACTCTTTATTAATAAGAAAGGGCCAAGCTGCAACCTATTCGTCATCGGCCATAAATACAAACTCACTATCAATTATCTACCGCCAGTTTTGTAAGTAGTTATGCAACAAGGTGAGCCTGTGGTCAATTCCATAGACACTGAGAGAATGACTACCTTAACAGTTGATTTGCAACAGCTTTAAATCTGGCTCGCATTAAGGATGTATTTTCGTTGAAAATTTTTTATATAGAAATGAATAACGGGATTGAGGTGTAGAAACCAATCCCGTTGTTTGCTTTTGATACTTAAGTTTAGTGCTTAAGTTTATGCATAAGTTCCATGTTTAAACTGATGCTTAATGCTGCAGCTTAGTACTTATTCACCCAGCGCTGGCGCGCGTGGAGGGATCTCGCGCTTGTTGCCTGTCGATTCAAATGCACTGGCAAAACTTAACAAGTTGTTGTCATCATAAGCACGGCCAGCAAAAGTTAAACCTACAGGCATGCCAATATCAGCCATCACGCCCATTGGTACAGTCACAGTCGGAACACCTAAATGACGAATAGCCAGATTGCCGTTAGCAACCCAAATACCGTTACTCCAGGCGATATCGGCCGAAGCAGGATTGACGTGCGCATCAGCTGGGCCAACATCAGCCACGGTTGGGAACAACACGGCATCGAGTTTGAGCTCGTCCATCCAGTCTTCTAGATCCAACTTGCGGGTTTTTTCTAAGCCGCGCAAACCATCGGGAACGCTGTCGATTTGGTTGTACGACTTAAGCCCTCTTTTGGCCATGTTGACGTATTCATCCATGCCTGCGGCTAAATCACCTTCACGATTTGGCAAGGTGCCTAAATCATGCGGGAAAATCAAATGACCATTTACATCAGCAAGCTTGTTTAGCTTAGGGTCATTATTGGCGCGCAAGAATTCATCTAAAGCCCAGCCAGAAAGCTCCCACAGCTCATCTTCCAAAAACTCTGGAGTCACTATGCCGCGGTTGTAAACGGTCGGCGCACCAGGGCGATCACCTTCGCAATTTGACACCAACGGAAAATCAACTTCAATGACTTCAGCGCCAGCGGCTACCAATGCTTTACGAGCCGCTTCACATAGGTCGATTACCGATGCACGCGTATTGATGCGCTGACCAGTTGGGCCACCAAAACCGGGGATTTCGCTGGTGCCAGCCAACTCATCTTTATTGATAAACATGCGTGGCAATCCGAAACGCTTACCTTTAAGCGTGCCAGCTTGAGCGGCAAGATCCAAATAAGAATGTGGGCGTACGCTTGATGCTTTGGGAATTTCAACCCAAGGTTGCAAGCGCCATAAGTCACCGCGAGTTATTGGGTCGTCGGCAACAATCACGTCAAGCACTTCTAGCATGTCTGCCATGGTACGAGTGTAAGGCACTACCACATCCATCGTCGGTGTTAATGGCCAGTTACCGCGCACAGAAATCACCCCGCGAGACGGAGTATAAGCACACAAACCGTTATTTGATGCAGGGCCACGGCCGCTCGACCATGTCTCTTCGGCTAAGCCAAAAGCAGAATAACTTGCCGCAGTGCCAGTACCGGCACCATTGGACGAACCCGAAGCGAAAGGCGCGGTAAGATAGTTTGCGTTGTATGGACTTTCGGCACGGCCATAATGACCGCGCTGCATACCACCATTAGCCATAGGCGGCATATTGGTTTTGCCGATACATATTGCACCACCTTTACGCAGCTGCTCAACGGCAAATGCATCATATTGAGCTACTAAATCTTTAAACGCAGGGCTGCCCGACGCGGCCGTTAACCCCTTAACCAAATAGCTGTCTTTTACAGTATAAGGAATGCCGTCAAGTGGGCTCAGTGTTTCGCCACGAGCCCTTCGCGCATCTGACGCCTCGGCTTCTTTTAGCGCATCTTGATTGCGCACTACCAATGCATTTAGCTTGGTTTGTGTCGCTGGGCCGTCATAAGCATCAACTCGCGCTAAATATGACTTAACCAGTTCAACCGCTGTAGTACGGCCTGATTCGAGCGCTGCACGCAACTCGGAAATAGAAATCTCAGTGACTTCGAACATGTTAAAACCTCTTCTTGAAAGGCAATTGTGTGGCAGGTTAATTGCTCTTAAAGATAAATATCGTGAAAGACAGTGACTAAATATTCACTGTCTTTCTTTTGGTTTTTGTTTTTGTTTTGTCTTGTTTTAGGCTTTTATTTATTGTCCAGAGGGGATCTGCTGGGTAATACAATGAATATTACCGCCGCCTAATAAGATTTCACGCGCAGGTACACCGACAATCTCATACTCTGGGAAAATGTCCTGCAACTTTTGCGCAGCGATATCATCTGTTGCAGGGTCAAGCAGTGGGAACACAATGCGCTGATTGGTAATCAAAAAGTTCACGTAAGAACCCGCTAAGCGCTCACCCGCCGTGCGTGGTACACCCGTGCCCTCTTCTACGCCTTGGGCTTCTTCTTCGGTGCAGTACAACGGACCCGGTTGTGGCATTAAATGAATTTTTAACTTACGACCTTGTGCATCTACCGCATTTTGTAACACATCTAAAGCCGCTTTTGAGCGAAGATATTGCGGATCGGCTTCATCATCAGTCCAATGCAAAATAACTTCGCCTGGGCGAGCAAAACAGCACATATTATCAATGTGTCCATCGGTCTCATCCATGTACACGCCATCTTCCAACCAGATAAACTGCTGCACATTTAAATACTCAGACAAATAAGCTTCTATCTGTTCACGAGTCAAATCGGGGTTGCGATTGCTGTTCAATAAACACTCGGCACTGGTCATGCAGGTGCCTTCACCGTCGACATGAATCGAGCCACCTTCAAGAATAAGCGGCGCGCGATAAGCCTCAAAACCATGTTGTGCATTCATCTGCTGTGCAACTTGCTCGTCTTTATCCCACGGAGAGTATAAACCACCGTTATGGCCACCCCAGGCATTAAAGCCCCAATCAATACCGCGGCATTCGCCCTTGGCATTAACGACGACTGTTGGGCCTGTATCACGAGCCCAGCAATCGTCACTATCGATTTCAACCAAAGTAACGTGAGCAGGCATAACCGTTTTTGCCTGTGTTAAAAATGCTTTAGGAACGCCCATATATACCGGCGTGACAGCACCAATGGCATCGGCAACGTTTGCAAATGTTGCTTGAGCATAAGCCCCAGCAGAGCGCCAGTTGTCTGGACGATGTGGCCAAAGCATCCACACAGCTTGCTGCGCCGCCCATTCTGCTGGCATGTGAAAACCATCTTGTGATGGCTTTGTAGATAATGGTGTGGCATCCACAGTCACGTTTGTCATGAGTCTTGTCTCCAGTAATGCTGAAAAACTATAAAGATTGAGCGCCCTAAACAGAGGACGACAGAAAAGAAATAAACCTACTATCAATTAAATGAATAAATCGAATTACCGCATGTATCACGCGGATAGTTAGGTCAAAATTGCCACGTCTTCACTAAGTGAGCTTTAGCTTGGTTGAAATATTACTGCATATCATATCATTTAAGACTGCTTGGGCTAAATAGTTGTATGCAGCTCATCGAGGAGAATCTTTAAGGTAAGGAAGTTGCAAATTTATTGCTCAATAGATAAGTGCAAGTGCAAGCACGGCATAGACCATAAATGATGTACATATCGGCTGGCAATGGGTCTCCTTTTGCCCAAACACCGAAAAATAGCGCTATCGATTATCTGCAGTCGGCTTTTTGAGTAACTTACGCTGTAACGTTCTGCGGTGCATGCCAAGTTGGCGGGCGGTTTCTGATACGTTACCACTATTGTTGGCGAGCACTTGTTGAATATGTTCCCATTCTAAGCGTTTTGGGTTTAGCGGTTGCTCTACGATATCGTCGTGGCCTGAGGCTTTAGCTGTGACCATCAATGCCTTTAACAGCGTTTGAGTATCGACAGGTTTTGCCAAATAGTTGTCTGCGCCTAATCTAATGGCTTCTACTGCGGTGGCGATACTGGCAAAGCCGGTTAACAATACCATTTGCACTTGGGGTAAAAGCAGCCTCAATGGCTTAATTAACGACAAGCCATTACTCTCTGCCAGCTTCATGTCTAGCACAATATGACTTGGGGCAAACTGCCTAGCCATGAGTAAACTGTCGCTGGCGTTATGACAAGCTTTGCACTCAAATCCATGACGAGTAAGACGGCGAGCTAAAATAGTCGCTAAGGAAACGTCATCTTCAATTATCAGTAATTTATTCATCTACGTCTCAATTTAACCCAATATGCTACAACAAAGGCTTTTATTACGTTTAGGTTCATTCATCTTGGTTATCAATCTTGGTAGTCGACCTAGCACTGAGTGGCAAAGTTACAATAGCTTCGGTACCGCCCTGTGGATGTGGTTTAAGGTATAATTTACCGCCTAAACGCTCAAAGCTGGTATGGCTTAATAATACCGCTATTCCCATGCCTTTGGGGCTTTTGACCATGTTATTACCTAATGTTTGTAATAAATGAGTTGCTATACCGATACCATAGTCACGAATAATGATACTTAACTCTTGTGATTGAGGTGACCACTGCGACAGACTAATATGGATATCAACTTTTGCAGACTGTTGGTTATCTTCGCTGGCCTGTGCGCCATTTTGAATAAGGGCCATTAATGCAGGCAGTAAACTCATGTCGGTATTCAATGTGGCTGACTCAACATGTGGTGCTAGGATGATGTGTAATTGCGTTTCTGGCATCAGTAAACTCACCTGCTCTGACAACATCATCACGAGTTTATCAACCGATTGTTGTTGCCCTTTTTGTTGACGAATTGACTCTGTGGCCAAGCGTAAATCGCTTAAAGTGATTTCACAACGATTCAGTGCTTGTTGCATCTCGTGGCTCAATTCGGTTTGCACTGCATCATGAGTTGAATCTAAAAGTTCATCGACTAATAAACGTAACGTGGCTAATGGCGTTGCGAGTTGGTGCGCCATTTGCGCTGATACAGTGCCTAATGCAAGGATTTTCTCTTGTCTTAATTGTGCCTCACGTAAATAGTGTAACTCAGCATTTTTACGCCGAATTCGTTTAGCAATAAACCCCACAGTAACGGTTAGCACTAACGCAGAAATCACAAAATTAAACCACATACCTAAATAATGCGATCCCATGTCCATACTGTGGCTTGCTGGCATAGCTTGAATGGCGGTCATAGCATGGTCCATTGGCATCTCGTTCATACTATGAGCCATATCATTACTCATATCATCAGCCATCACAGACAGGCGCGTTTCTTCAGAGATATTAACAATCATCAAGCTATAAAATGCCGTTGATACTATGGTTAAGTACCATGGTGCCCAGCGTGGCAAGGTGATAGCCGATATCGCAATGGGTAAGAGTAACAGCGACACAAAGGCGTTGGTTGCTCCACCAGTGAAATATAACCAGGTTGCCCAAAATAAAGTGTCTAATAATAAGGTTAAAAACAATACACCATGGTTGTTCAGGCTTAATCGATGGAAGCGATAGCTAAAGCCAACATAACAAGCTTCAAAAATTAACACGTATGACAAGGTAACTGGCGGCGCTGTTAATCCAAATAAGTCTGTGGCAAATAGAATAAGACCAATTTTAAGGCCCCAATTGACCAAGCGTAACAAGGCCAGTTGATGCTGATTTGCACTAAAAGGCACATTCAGGTTTACCATATTATTGTTAATCCTACCTTTGGTGATGTGTTGAGCAAAAGTGCAACTTGTACTAGCGTTGCTTAGCGACAACGGCAAGTTTTGGGTCACTTAATTACGGCTTACTGTGCAAATGTGATTATTAGACTGCCAATAATAACGATTTATTCATCGCGACACACTAACGTTATGATCTACATCCTATAATACTGTTTCACCCTCACTCAGAGTAAAAAGTGAGGTAAGTAAACTACAATCATATTATTTAGCGATATACCTAACCAACGTATAACCTGACGAATAATCAACCAGATAGAATGGTGTATTGCTACATCAACAAGCTTCTTACTGTAAGTGCGCTGAATACCGTTATCTACGCAAGCAATTGTTTAATGATTATTTATTATCAAAAAACAACATTGTTAAGTGAACATTTTTTGTAAAACCTTATATTTATTTGTCATCACAAACGCCTCGTAAATAAATATAAATCCATATATAGTGCATATCCATGCAAGCAAGCGTAGTGCTATGTGGCAATAAGCACCGGTAAAGCGAACATAAAAAGCTTAAGTGTTTATCTTTTTTATATTAAACCTAGAAAAACAATATCAATTCAAGGAAGTTGTTCAATGATTAATGACATTATATCGCTCGTCAATAATGTGCTATGGGGCGAATACCAAGTACTCATTTATATTTTGGTGTTTGCTGGCGTGTGGTTTTCATTGAAGTTAAGGTTTATCCAACTGCGCCATTTTGGTTATATGTTTAAAGTGATGAAAGGCAGCACTCAAAGTGATAAATCAGGCATCAGCTCGTACCAAGCTTTGTGTACAGGCTTATCTGCTAGGGTTGGTACGGGTAACTTAGCGGGTGTCGCTATGGCCATTTCACTGGGAGGAAGTGGCGCAGTCTTTTGGATGTGGGTAATTGCTCTACTGGGTATGGCCACTGGGTTTGCTGAAAGCATTTTAGGCCAGCTTTATAAAGTACGAGACGATCATAAAGAATACCGCGGTGGGCCCGCTTATTACATCACTGCTGGACTCAACAAACCTTGGTTAGCAGTATTATTTGCCGTGTGTTTATTCCTCGGTTACGGTATTAGCTTTAGTGCCATGCAAGCCAATACTATTTCAGATGCCCTCAATCATACCTTTGATATTTCATCCGTTTATTCAGGCGCAGTAATTACCTTTATTGCCGGTATTATTGTGATGGGCGGCCTGCGTAGTATTGCCCGCTTTGCTGAATTAATAGTGCCGTTTATGGGCCTAGCATTTATTTTAGCCGCAATGACAGTGACCTTAATTAATATTGACCAAGTACCAGGCGTGTTGATGGATATCTTTAACTCTGCATTTGGACTCACAGAAGCAGGAGCTGGCGCTCTTGGCGCTGCAATTAAAAACGGTATTCAGCGTGGCTTATATTCAAACGAAGCGGGTGCCGGTAGCGTACCTCATGCCGCTGCGGGTGCGACGCCAGTTCCTAACCATCCTGTTGCACAAGGCTATGTGCAAATGCTTGGGGTATTTATCGACACTATGGTGTTGTGTAGCTGCACCGCGATTGTGATTCTATTAGCCCAAGGTAATATTGGCTCTGAAATGGAAGGCATTCGTATCACCCAAAATGCGATGACATTTCATATGGGCATTAGCGGCGATATGTTTGTAGCTATTATTATCACTCTGTTTTCTTTTACCTCTGTTGTGGCCAACTACGCCTACGCTGAAAGTAACTTGCATCTGTTTAAACTCGACAATATCTATGGCCGTACCGTATACACCTTATTGTATTTAAGCATGGTGTATTGGGGAGCCAATGCCTCATTAAAAGAAGTGTGGAATATGGCAGATATGGCACTGGGGCTTATGACGGTAGTTAATATCAGTGCGATTATGCTACTGACACCAACTATCGTAAATTTAACCCGTGATTATCAAGTTAAGTTAAAAACCACCAACAAACCTGAATTCAAATTAGCCGATGTAAAAATTCAAGGTAAAACCGAAGATGGCGTATGGTCTTAACCACAATAAATTAACTGATAATGATTAACGCAAAATGGAATAAATACCCGATTACGTTTTTGGGCAGCATTTTTAAACCATACAATTTTAAGTCTTACAACATACAAATAGTGGCTAAACTATTTATGATTAAAAATTAACATAATAGACTGGCCTTACCTTGCAGCCTTATCGTAAAATAGGTGTTAACTAAAGAGGGGCTAATGGCTAATATTTCTAAATTTGATCGCGAAGAAGTGCTTGAAAAAGCAAAAAACTTGTTTTGGCAGAAGGGTTTTTTGGCAACTTCAACACGAGAAATTCAAACTACTATGGATATGCGACCAGGTAGTATTTATGCCGCATTTGGTAGTAAAGCTGATTTATATCACCAGACATTGATTCATTATGCACAAACTTCTGCTCGTAATTTAAATGTTCAAATTGAGCAGAATGACCACGTCTGGGATGGGTTAAAGCAGTATTTACGTAACTTATTATTGCCTTGCAGTGCAGAAGTACCTAGCGAGTTATGTATGGTAATGCGCACGTTGGCTGAGCTGGATGAGTCACACCACGAAACTCTCATCATCGCCCGTGATCTGCTGACTCAAGTTGAGCATCGGTTTGCTAGTGTCATTGAGCAAGCTCAAAATCAAGGTGATTTACCCGCTCAATTAGATAAATATCAAGTGGCGAAAAAACTCCAAGTCAATATTATCGGTTTACGCTCTTATCTAAAGGCCACCGGTGATACTGCAACTGTAAATCAACAGCTTGAAGAGTTTTTTATTCAACTACAAAGCTAAAAACAATAAAGCGCTTAAGGCGCTTTTTTTATCTATGCAACATTACTCATCAGCCATCATATCAACTGCATATTGCGATTACATAACAAAATATAAAGCTAGCCAGTAAACTTCTTATGCTAGTAAGTCGTAAAATTTCACATCAAATTGACCAATACCTTTATATTCAATGCTAATGTCTGCCGCCATGGGTACTTTTACCACTCCGCAATAGGATCCGGTAATAATGGCTTGGCCAGCGCTGAGCTTAATGCCCAATTGCGCTAAGTAATTAATTAACCAATACAACGGATTTTGCGGTAAGTCACACGGATGCACGCCAGCAAACTCCTGTTCGACTCGAGTTTGCTTAAGCTCACGCACCACCACATCTATATGGCTGGCCTTATAGGCAACTGACTTGTCGATTTCTGGACCTATGTACAACCCTTGATTACTGAGACCATCAGCTAGTTTTTGATAAAAGCTTGACTGACTATCACCACTAAATCTATTTTGGATTAACTCTAATGCCATGTGTGTTGCGCTAATAGCTTGGTCAACCTCGCTAGGACTGTAGTGGCAATAAGGCGCAATATCTTGGCCTAAGATAAATGCAATTTCAGGCTCAATCAGCGCAGACACCTGCCCGTCCAGAAGGCTGGGGATAATGCCGCAAACAGGGCTCTGATTTACCGCAGCGGATAATATAGGCGCGACAATTAAATGGCCATTAGCTTGGGGGACTAAACATTTCCAACCGGCAACAGCGCCATTAACATTAATCATCAGTTGTTGTACCGCAATAGCATCTTCAATATTTTGAGGGATGACAGCATAATAATGAGAGTTAGGATGAGGCGTGTTTCGCTGGGAAAATAAATGTGTAGCAAGTTCAGTAAGGGCTGCGTTATCAGTCACAATTGCATCATCAATAAATTCAAAATGCTAGATTATCTTTTTTGGCTGCTGGGATCGATAAATTTCGTAGGCTAATAACAAAAACAACAAACCGTTGCAGCAAAGGCAACGGTTTGTAATTACAGCATCATATATTGGCAATACTAGCCAAATATAATGCCCATAAAGCGGCTTACATGTGTTAGCTCACTTGCGAGGGCTTATTATCATGTAACACTTAACCTATGTTAACGACTTTACTTGCGTGTTGCTCTTAACATCCACGCGGTTTTTTCGTGTATGCGCATGCGATCTGACACCAACGCAGCTGTTGATTCATCATCAGCTGCTTGGGCTAATTTAAGTACTTGGCGCGATGTTTTCACCACTTGCTCGTGACCTTTAGTTAACAGATCAACCATGTCAGCAGAACTCGGTACACCTTCAACTTCTTTAATTGAGCTTAAACGAGCAAACTCTTTGTAAGTTCCCGGAGCGGCTACATCTAAAGTACGAATACGCTCAGCAATATCATCAACCGCTACAGCAAGTTCAGTATAATGCTCTTCAAACATTAAATGTAATTCGCGGAAGTGTATTCCGGTAACATTCCAATGGAAGTTATGGGTTTGTAAATAAAGTGTATACGAATCGGCTAATAAACTTTTTAAGCCTTCAGCAATTTTTAGTCGATCGTCTTTTTTTATACCAATATCGATGTCAGTCATTTTATTCCTCTCAAAGTAGAATTAATTAGTCATAACATTACAGCATTTGTATAAATGGTGAATGCAAGTTAGTAATAGTATATTTAAAGTATACTCACCTATTAACATTTCACTCACATTACATCATCTATGAATAAATATGATTGTTTTAACTTACAATTAAATGCTTGTTAAAACAAATAGTAAACGACATCATTACTATATCTAATTTAACGTTAAATACATACATTTCGTTTATAGAAGAATTAATTAAATATCTTAAACGATGCCTTTAAATAAACTATACATCTTATAATTACTGCAGATCAATAGCGTTTAAGCTAATTTATCGTTAATGTTAGTATATCTTTATACTAACATCTCAACATAATGGATCAACCATATGCCATTAAACTCGATTAATATTTTATCTTAATCACTTAATTAAATATTGAAGAGGATCTCATATTGATCCTCGAACAGAAAATAATACCCGATACATATACACTACAACTGCAAGATTAATTGCCAGCACACTCACACTGAGTAAACTAAAGTGCCTCATCATCTCATAAACCTCAAAAGGCAGGTATATTGCACCGCTTAACAAAGCAAACCATTGGGTCCAACGCATGTTATGCCATAAACCGTAGGCTTCAATAAATCGAATTAAGGTATATATTGCTGCTCCTAGGGCCATTAAGATTACGCTCGACTGTGATACCGACCCAATCGCTGAAATAAAAACACTGGGATAATGACTGGCTGGGTTAAGGTGTAAATGAGTCACTAACTGTGTAGCCAGCATAGATAAGTTTTGACCGGCATAAACATGTAACCCAATCGCAACCATTAAAGCTAATATTCCCTTGCTTGCTTCGAGTACCGCAACGGCACGTACGCCTTTGTCCGAATGCATCATTTTGTTCCGCGTTTCCAGTATAAACAGATTGACCTATCTTAACGGCTCATAACAGCGGCACCTATGAATATTTTATCCACAAAAAAGCACTTCAATTGAAGTGCTTTTTTGGCGCATTTAATGTTGTTTATGGTAGCGAATAACGCAGTATTCGTTTAACTACCTGGCTGTATTGACGTAAAAAAGGCCCGGTGTGATACGCAATGCCATGACGGGCAAATATCGCCTGCACTTGGGGTGCAACTTGCTGATAGCGAGACGACGGCAAATCGGGGAACAAATGATGTTCAATTTGAAAACTCAAGTGACCGGTTAATATATGAAACAGCTTGCCACCAAGAATGTTTGACGAGCCTAATGCCTGACGATAATACCATTGGCCTTGAGTTTCATTTTCACACTCAGCTTGGCTAAAGGTATGTACATCTGAGGTGAAATGACCACAAAAGATGATGGTTGAGGTCCATAAGTTACGCAGTAAATTGGCGATTAAGTTACCACTTATTACCCACAAAAATAGTGGTCCTGCAAGCAGAGGAAACACCAGATAATCTTTGAATAATTGCTTGCCCCCTTTGCTAAAAAAGCGTCGTTTGAGTTCACTCGCATTCACTTTAGATGCTCTACCTTGTTTCTTTTTACCCATAAAAACCCGCTCAGCGGCAAGTTCGTGATAAGAAATACCCCATTGAAATAACACACTTAAATAAATATAAGTGATAAATTGCCACAGATTTTTAAGTCGCCACGAAAAGTCATTCGACAAACGCAGTAAGCCATAACCAAAATCTCGGTCTTTACCGATTACATTGGTATAAGTGTGATGTTCATAATTATGAATACGCTGCCAACTTTTACCGTCGCAGGCAATATCCCAATCAAACTGACGCGAGTTAATATGAGGATCGTTCATCCAATCATATTGACCGTGTAACACGTTATGACCAATCTCCATATTGTCGAGAATTTTGGCGCTGGCTAAGCTTAATACACCGACAACCCACCATAATGGATGGATAAACCCGAGCATCAATAACGCACGACCGCCCCACTCTAAGCCTCTTTGCCATACAATAACGTTACGAATATAGGCTGCATCTATGGCGCCTACATCCTTTAGGGTTTGACGTTTTAAGTCATCTAACTCATTAGCCAATAAGTCAAAGTTAATATTTTTATTCATCTATTTATAATTCCAACTCAAGTGGCGTCACCGCCTGAGAAATACATAATTGAATTAATTGCTCACCTTGTTGCGATAACTCACCCGTGCGTAAGTTTCTGACTACGCCAGATTTTTTAACACACTGGCATTGGTGGCACACACCAATTCGACAACCAAAAGTAGCACTAATCCCTTGTTGCTCTAGGCCATTTAATAAGGTGTCGTTAGTCGCTAACGTCAGCTGAGTTTGTTTGCCCCGCTGGGTTAACTGAATATGTTGTTCGCCATTATCTGTTTTAGGCAGTATCGGAGCTTGAAAATACTCAGCTTGACGATGTTGTGGCGGATGATTAATGGCATCTAATTGGTGATCAACATCTTGCTTAAACTGACCCGGCCCGCATATCAACACCTGACTTGACGCTAGGCAGCCTTGTAATGCAGTCGCTAAATTATCGCCATTTTTACGCACCAACAATTTGACCTTAAGTTGAGGCAACAGCTGGGCTAATACTGTTAATTCATCAACATATAAGTGCTCGCCAGCTTTAGCGAAATACACGACATAAATAGGGTTTGATGGCTTATGGGCTGGTGATTGAATAGCGTTAGCAAATAACGGCTTTAATCGATGCGTCGACAAGGCTAATTGATGCAACATCGCCATAAACGGAGTAATACCACTACCGGCAGCAACCAACCATAATGGCGTTTCTGGCAGATTTAGCACACTGTCACTTAATAAAAACTCACCTTGTGGTGCACTTAAGTTAACAAAACCACCTACTGAGATATGCTGGCTTAACGCAGAGGTAAAAGCGCCATCGGCAGTGTGTTTAATAGTTAAACGAATAACCCGTTTTTTAGGCTGCAAAGTTTGGCGTTGATCGGGCGCTGACGATATAGAGAATGGTCGCGTCATTAACCGTCCATTGATCTCCAGTGTTAATAACACATGCTGGCCAGCTTTGGCTTGCGGCCATGTTTTTTGCGGTGCTAACTCAAGCTGTAATACATCATCACGAAGCGGTTTTAACGACAATACTTGAGCACGAAACCAATGGGTTCGCCACGCAGGTTTAACTCGCTGAATAAGCGGTTCAAAATAACTGCCTAATGATTCAGTATGAAATAGGGTCTTAGCAGTGACTTGATTGAGTCGGGTCAATAAATTCATTTATAGCGTACACGTGTTAGCTTAATTTCAGCGCACAATTGTACGCTGAAATAACATTGTGGTGCAAGTAGCTGTTTATATCATTTAGTGTCTTATTAATAAGACTTTAAAGTAAGGATTAAATACTGACCATTGCTTGTCATAAAAATGATCAAGGTAAGCGATACAATACAGCAACATCGATGCGTTCGCTTATCGCTTAAATACTTAGTTGTTTAAATAGGAATAGATGCTCAGATAGTAATAGATGATTTTTTCATCCATTCGATGCAAAGGTGGGCAAAATCGGTAGTGGTTGACGGCATATGCTCAATGCACACAAACATGTGCTAAATACCATGTACAAGATTTATAGCATAAGATTTACTTTATTTACCGTAACAACTGATTGTTCTGCTAGTGATTTAATCAGCCTTGATAGCGAATGATACAAGTCATCAAAAATAACGTTTCACCACAGCCTAAAGTGAAATAAGCCGCTGCTATTTGGTTAAATGATTACGCTAACTTTTTATGCTGTCTCTGCATTAATAAGCTAGATTCGAGTAACACCTTCGCTACAGCAATGATGACCCCCTGCGAGTTAATGGCAAATAGCATATTTACCAAACCACTTTTTATAAGGTTGATAATTATCATAGAGCCAATTGAATACGCCGGTATAAACAAAGAAAAACACCAACACGCCCCCTTCAAGCATTAAGGTATCAACAAGGTTTAAACTTAAATACCACGAAACCACTGGGAGGGTTACCACTAGCAAGCCGCCTTCGAAACACATCGCATGCACAATACGAGTGGATAAAGTACGCGTCACTCTGTCACTGCCTAATAACTTATCGAACCAAATATTATAAATATAATTCCAGGTGACTGCGCATAACGATATGCCGATACTCACCACCAACATATCGATGGTGCTTTTCTCCATGAGCATGGCGCTCACAGGGACTATGATGGCTGCTGCCAATATCTCAAAAGACACCGCGTGGAATATTCTCTCTTTTGTTTGCATAATAAACTCAATTATTGGTGACGTTTGGCTTATTCTCATCCAATATAAGGATACTTAATAGTTAGATACTATCTGGAAAAGCGATATGTATAGCATTGATCAACTCGAGGCGTTTGTTGCAACGGCTAAAACAGGCTCGTTTTCAGCGGCGGCTCGTTCACTCAATAAAGCGCAATCTGTGGTAAGCCAACATGTCATCAACCTTGAGATAGACTGCAATGCTGCGCTATTTGACCGCAGCGGCCGTTACCCACAACTTACCCAGGCGGGACATACGTTGTTATCACATGCGCAAGTGTTATTAGCGCAGCATCAACGCTTACGTTCTTGCGCTCAACATCTTGATAAACCGTTTATTTCCGAGCTCACCATCGGCTTAGATGAAGGCATACCCTTCCAAAAACTCTCTAGTATGGTTAATCAGTTAGAAATTGATTTCCCCAATACCACACTGGAATTTTTTACCGCATCGAGCATTGATATTGTCGACTTGATTGACACAGATAGAGCCGTCACCGGGATTATTTTTAGTGAGCTGTCGATCCCCTCTCACATTGACTGTGAATCCATTGGGGCAATTAAGTTTGATCTCTACGTTGCGAGTACTCATCCATTAGCCCAACAAGAATCGAACAACTTAGCCAACTTAAAGCTGCATAGACAATTGCTAATGCGGTCACGCAATAACAAATCCAGTAACTTCCAACTCGCGCTGAGCCCAGAGATTTGGTATGCCGATAACTATTATGTGTTACTGGAACTGACATTGCAGGGTAATGGCTGGTGTTTATTACCCAACCATATCGCCAATGAGTACGTTAACAGTGGCCGATTGGTGTTGTTACCCAGTGAGTTTAAAGATATGGGTTGGCATGCCAATGTTGATGTCATTCAGCATCATCGCTATAGCCTGGAGCCAATGTTTAAGCAGTTTAGGCATTCGTTAAGGCAATTACTGACGCCATAAAAAGTGGGCATACGTAAAAAAACACAGGCCGCGATAAGCGGCCTGTGTTTTATAAAATGTAGTACACAACTCATTGGCGATTAAAAACCAAATTTACCATTACTGTTTTTCCAATCAGTTTGAGCCGGAATGGTTTCAATGGTGTCCCAATGTTCTACAATTTTACCTTCCTGCACACGGAACAAGTCATAAAATGCCACATGTTGCTGCATGAATATGCCTTCGCTAATCGACAACACAAAGTTACCTTGGCCCAATATTTTATGGTTAGTTTTTACCACCATTGGCATGTCCATTTTAGCGAGCTCACCTAAGGCTTTGCCTAGGCCACTTAAACCGTCGCCAATATTCGGGTTATGCTGAATATAATCAGTATCTTCACTACCAATAAATTGACCTATTTTGGCCATATCACCTTTGATCAAAATGGTGTTTACAAAATCGGCCACTAAGGTTTTATTTTGCTCGGTTTTGTCTAAGTCGGTCACTGTAGTTGCACCGTCAAACTGGCTGTGACCACTTGGGTTTGCAGCGGCGATGGTTTGCAGGTTATCCCAATGTTCAACAATTTTACCGTCTTCAAATCGGAAAATATCAAAGCCGGCTTTAGGGCCAAAGAAGTTATATTCCGTGTGCGTAACCACATAATTACCGTCTTGAAATGCACGTTTAACCTGAGCTTTTGCGCTGCCTTTAGGTAACTGCTGCATTACTGCACCAAAACCGGCTAAACCGTCAGCAACGGCTAAGTTATGTTGAATGTATTTGTTAGGGTTGATATAGCCAATTGGCGCTGGGTTGCCCGTTTCAATACTGCTCACTAACTCAACAACCTGTTGCTTGTAGCTGACTTGAGTTTGTGATTTTTCGGTTGCCGCAACGCTGTTGCCAGACATTAAGGCTCCACCCAATAGTGCACTCGTAACAAGTGCACTGACGATTGATTTACGCGCTGCTGATGTGCTGTTAACTGCGATGATTTTGTTAGTAATGGTATTCATGGGTAAGTCCTCTGGTTTCAATGAGGACATTGTATAGCGCAACAAAATAGCCCAGTAGAGTGTAAATGAGCACAAAAATGGTCAAAGTCGAACCGTATCGTTCACCACGACTTATGCAACTCTTTATTAACGGTTAATCAATTAATGTGTATTGAGTTTACTAAATTGGCTTGGGGTTAATTGTGTTTGGTTTTTAAAGTACTTCACAAAATTACTGGTATCGTCAAAACCAAAATCATTAGCCAACTGTTGCGTCGTTGCATTGCTCACCACCAAGCGCCGTTTAATCTCGATAATGGTATAAGCATCGATCATCTGTTTTGCGGTTAAGCCCGTTGCTAATTTACAAATGTTATTAAGGGTTTTATAGGTGGTGTGTATTTGCCCCGCAAACCAATTAGCATCTCGTACTTTATGAGCATGTTGTTCCATTGAACTAAAGAATTTCGATAACTTAAGGCTTTGGTCTGTTGACAAGTTATCGTGGCTTAACGCGGGACGTAAGCGGTGTAATAACAAGGCAAGCGCTGAAAATAAATACATGACAATTAACGGCTCAGACGGTTCTATTGTGCTTTCGGTGAGTATTTCGTTAATTAACGTTTCAGTGCGGGCGTGGTTAACATTGTCGAGTTGCAACAGCGGATTATGTTGTTGATTTAAATGTGTTGGGGTGTAATTAGGTAGCCGCATATTGGCATGTACTTTGTCTAAAAAGGCTTGGGTAAACAGTAATACTTTACCTTGAGGCTGATGCGAAAAATCAAAACTATGCACCTGATCTGGCTGCACAAAGATTAATGAACCGGCCTTAAAGTCATAACCGGTAAAGTCCACATAATGCTTGCCCTCACCTTGTTTAATATAGATCAACATAAAAAATGACACGCGATGAGGTGCTTGAGGATCGTGTTCCATGTTAGGTCGACAATACAAATTAGACAGTTCAATAATCTCTAATTCAGCTTGCTTGGTTTTTTCATGGTTGAAGCCAATATTAGGGATAGTCATGTCATGCTCGAATGTTATTGAGTGATTGGGCGAGTAAATGTAACCAAAGTGATAATTAAATCATTATCAAGCAATTAATACCAATCTGCATTAATAAGTGACCTCTCACTTATTAATGCGGAACACCATAACGGCCACTTATTATGGTCATATATATCCATAATGATTGGCTTTAGTTGCTCTTTTTACCGCTAACTAAAAACGGCACAATGACGCTATTAACTCATGGGCAACACATTTTACGTATACGTATTGCCACATGTATTCATTCATCATCACGATATTATTAAGAGGCTACTGCCATGAAAGCCATTGGTTATCAGCAAAATCTACCGGTACACGATCCATTATCATTACAAGATATTCAGTTAGATATGCCTGTTGCGAAAGACCGTGACATTCTGGTTGAAGTCAAAGCGGTGTCTGTTAATCCTGCCGACTTTAAAATTCGTCAAGATATGCCGGCACCTGAAGGTGAATGGAAAATATTAGGTTTTGATGCTGCTGGTATCGTTAAATCCGTGGGTGAAAATGTCAGCTTGTTTAAGCCTGGCGACAAAGTATGGTATGCCGGTGATGTGACTCGTTCAGGTAGTAATGCACAATACCAACTGGTCGACGAACGTATCGTGGGCCATATGCCAAAAAACTTATCTTTTGACGAAGCCGCTGCTTTGCCATTGACCGCCATTACCGCATGGGAATTATTGTTCGACCGCCTAAAAGTGGATAAAGACAACGCCAACAAACGTATTTTGGTTATCGGCGCAGCCGGTGGTGTGGGTTCAATTATGGTGCAATTACTAAAACAGCTCACCCAACTTGAAATTATTGCTACGGCATCACGAGCAGAAACCGTGTCATGGTTACAAGACTTAGGCGCTGACCATATTATTAATCATCGTTATAAATTGAGTGAACAGTTTGCCGAAAAACAGTTGCCATTAGTCGACTATGTTGTGAGTTTAAACAATACCTCTGAACACTTAATGGAAATAGAAAAGGTGATTAAGCCACAAGGTCAATTTGCGTTAATTGACGATCCACAAAGCTTAGACATTATGCCGTTTAAAATGAAGAGCATTTCAATTCACTGGGAGCTGATGTTCACTCGCTCTTTGTTTAAGACCGACGACATGCAAGCTCAACATCAACTGCTTAACGATGTCGCTAAACTAATCGACAGCGGCCAGATTAAAACCACTGTGGGTGAACATTATGGTGTGATTAATGCGACGAACTTACGCCGAGCTCACGAGCGCTTAGAAACTCAGCAAGCTAAAGGCAAAATTGTTTTAGCGGGTTTTTAATGATGACGAACGAGTTTATCTGAAAAAATAATTGGAGCCAGACTCCTTTGAAGCACTTTTTATCATCGTTACGATCTCTAAAGTGCTTATCGATATCAACACTTGATTCAGCAACTATATAATAAATTTGGAGCATGGCATGTTCACGCAAATAATTAAATTTACCGTAAAGCCACAATATCAACAGAGCTTTAAAGATGCATTAATCACCAACAAGAATGGCACCCGTAAAGAAAAGGGTAATACAGATATGGCTATTTTTGTTGATAACACCAACCCGAATATATTCTTTGCTTACGAACGTTGGCAAGATGCGACCGCATTTGAGTTTCATAAAAACCAAGCTTATACCCAAGATTTTATTACGTTATTAGATGACACATTAGCCACTGCCCCACAAGTGTACAAAGTAAATGATACCAAACCTTATCCAGTTGCGATGACACCTGCCAATCCCGAAGATGATATATTTTCAATTTTCTTTATTTTCCCAATTCATTCGGAATTTCGTCAGCCTCTTTTGACACAGTTTGAAGACCATATTCAACACACTCGTCAAGAAAATGGTAATTTATTATTTGATCTTTACACCGTTCAAGATGATGACAACACCTTAGTGGTTTATGAACATTGGCGTAAAGAGTCTGACGTATGGGATATCCATTTCAACCAACCTTATGCCAAAATCACAGGGGCAATAATGGAACAGGCGGTTGTGGGTGACATGCAACAATATATGCATTTTGTCAGTGAAATAAACGAATAATAAGGAAAATTAAATGAGCGCATTTTTTATCATTAATTATGATGTTACCGATCCTGAAATGTATGCGAAATACAATCCAGGCTCAAATTCAATCACTGCCGGAACGGTTGCTAAACATGGCGGCACTATCCTCGCGGCTAGCGGCTCAGGTATCGATTTATTGGGTGAACAAGGCCAAATAAAAGTGATCATTGAGTTTCCAAACTCTCAAGCGGCAAAGGCGTGGTTAAACGACCCCGAATACGCCCCTGCTAAAGCGATTCGTTTAGCCGCAACTGACAATATTAACCAATATATTGTTGACGGTTTAGCACCTTAACGCTTGTGTTTTGATTCACATCAGTGCAGTTAAGTTAACGGCACTGAACTGACTAAATCTGCAAGTCTGTATTACAATCGTTTACGGTTTAGCTGAGCCATTATAGAGATGTTTATAATTTGGCATGTGCGACAACCAAAAAGGCGGCGTGCCAATATAGTCTTGCACCGCCTTGATAAACTCACTCACTAGTAACGTTTGTTTACGATGTGGATACACTGCATAAATGCCAGTATCCATAGTCGACAAACTATAATTCGTTAACAGCGGCACTAAATTAAATTCCGCAATCGGCTTTTCTAAGTTAAATAAATCAATCATGGTATAGCCCAAACCATCTACCACTGCAGCAATCATCGAACTGACATCGCTCACTTTTAAATTACCCTGCATCTTATAATTTTTAAACTGCTCGCCCTGGGGATGTTGACTTAACCGCATCACATCTATGGATGATTCACCATTACTATAAATGACCGCGGGCAAGGTTATCAGTTGCTCTGGCGTCGTTGGCATACCGTAACGTTCAATAAAATTTTTGGAGGCCACTATCGCAAAATGGGTTTTGGCAATTTTCTTGGCAATCAAATTAGACTCTGCCAATCGCCCCACTCTAAATGCCACGTCGAAGTGATCTGAAATAATATCAGCTTTACGGTCATCTAACGACACGGTTACTTTGACATTAGGATAACGTTTCATAAACTGGCTAATCACCGGCTGTAAATAGTGTTGGCCAAAGAAAATGGATGAGGTTATACGAATAATCCCTTTAGGCTCAGATTGATAGGAGTCTGCAATATTCTGAATATCACCTAAAGTGTTTATTAAAATATGGGCTTGCTCTAGAATTTCTTCACCTGCTGAGGTTAATGCAAATGAGCGAGTCGAGCGGTTAAGAAGCTGCACGCCTAATGTCGACTCTAACTTTTTAATTTGTTTAGAGAGTGACGAATTATCCATGTCATGTAACGCGGCCGCTTTGGCAAACGAGCCTTGTTGAACTACATCTAAAAATAATCCCAGTTGAGTGGTCACGGACATAATATTCCCAGCAATTAAGTTATAAGTTTAGTACTAAATATGATTGTTGATAAGTAACGGATGACGAAAAACAATCATTTTACAGTACATCATCCCAGTAAGGCGTTTGACCATAATATTGGCTCACGAAATTAACAAAACACTGCACTTTCGCCGCTAAAAACTGTCTATTAGCATACACCATATACAAACCCATTGGCTTAGGTTCAAAATTTCTGAGTATGCGTACAAGTTTACCTTCAGCTAACGCTTTACTGGCGATAAACGTGGGTTGAATAACGATTCCACCCCCTAAAATAGCCGTATTCACTAACAGTTCACCATTATTGGCTATCAGATTTTCGTTAAACTTAAGCGACTGACTGGTTTGTTCAAAACCAGCAAATAACATAGCATCGTCTGAGTATGAATATTTAAGATAAGTATGATGTTGTAATTCTGCCGGTGTTTTCGGTATCCCCTGATGCACTAAATAATCTGCCGAGGCCATAATAGCAATGTAAATGGGCGCAACCTTTTTACCAATATAAGATGAGTCAGCCAAATGACCAATGCGGATTGCTACATCAATCCCGTCCTCGACAATATCTACTTTTAAATCGGTTAGCTTAATATTCAGTTTAATCGCGGGATAAGCCTGCTGAAAATCCATTAATAACTGTGGTAAATGCAAACTGCCAAAGGACATGGGCGCACTGACCGTTAAGGTGCCCGACACCACTTCGGCATGTTGTGTTAATTCATTTTCCATTTCATCGATATCGGCAATCACTTGCACACAACGTTGATAATACTCTGCGCCCGCTTGAGTCAAACTCAATCGACGAGTGGTGCGTTGCAATAACCGCGTGTGTAAACTTTGCTCTAAAGCCGAAATATACTTGCTCACCAATTGTGGTGATAAATTCAATTTATCAGCCGCTTTAGTAAACGCCCCTTCTTGCACCACGGTCAAAAAGGTTCTCATGGTGTCGAGTTTATCCATACATTAACAACGCTATGTTGATTGTTTATCCATTATAAGCATGTTTATCATCTATGTGACTAACAATATAATGTTGGCCAAAGCCGATTCAAAAACGCTAAATCAACCCATTGGCATTACACGAGGTAGAATATGAAGCAACTTCAACATCCGCTGTTTATATCGCATGGATCGCCTATGATGGCGGTTGAAAACAGCAACACATCGCGTTTTTTACAACGACTAGGCCAACAGCTTCCTACCCCAAAAGCCATTGTGGTATTTTCGGCCCATTTAGATGTCACCGAAGATGTGGTAATTACCGCTGGAACGCAGCCCAAAACGGTACACGATTTTTATGGTTTCCCTAATGAACTGTATCAAATTCGCTACCCTGCACCTGGCGCACCTGTATTGGCAAAACAAATTGCCGACACGTTTATGAGTGCAGGTATTAAGGTCAATTTATCTCTAACACAAGGTTGGGATCATGGCGTGTGGATCCCACTGAAATTAATGTACCCGCACGCGAACATTCCCATTGTACAAATATCGATTAATACCCGTGTAAGTGCAGCAGAAAACTATCGATATGGACAGCTTATAGCATCGTTAAAACACCACAACATTCTTATCATTGGTTCTGGTGGAATAAGCCATAATTTAAGCGAGGTTTTTCGTCAGCCTAAAACACCCAATGGCGTTGATATGATGAATCAATTCACAAAGTGGGTTGAAGAGAAATTAGTAAATAATGATACCGAATCGTTGTTGAGCTACATGCAGCTCGCGCCGTTTGCCCAGTTTAATCATCCGACTCAGGAACATTTTTTACCGCTTATTGCTATTTTAGGTGCAAGTGAAGCAAGTGTTGCCCAAAAAATACACCAAGATGTTGAGTATGAATTGTTAGCACTCGATGCTTACTCGTTTATGTAAACAGGATGTATTAGATAATACACATAGAGTAAAAATTTAAGCTTATATATTCGCAATACTAATAATAACTATTGAATAACATAGCCGCTATCACATGACGGTAATTTAAACATATTGGACGTAGTAGGTAATTCGTCATAAACTGCAATGAAGTCTTATATTTCATTGTCGATACATTTATAAACTCTTCCTAAGTGTTTTGGTAAAAGCTTGATCTTCATTGAGTTATTTCGCTTATATTACAGTGCTGAATACGCTATATTATTAAACATATCTTGCTATAACAATATCATGTCTAGCATGGCTCATACGTTGATAAGTAACCCCAAGGAAACGATTTATGCTGATTGAACATGACATTACTGACGTTTGTGTTGGAATGTATGTGGTCGAAATAACCGAACCCAAAGATACGTTTTCGCTCGCTAAACCTGGTGTGCTTAAAAGCGAACGAGTCATTGAAGCATTAAAGCGAAAATCGGTTACTAAACTGCTTATTGATACCAGTAAAACTGAAGTTATTGTCGAAAAAGCTGAGCAAAAAATCAGTGTGCCTAAGTCTCAACCGCCTCGTAAACTCACGCCTGCACGCACCGATGTTAAAGCAAATTTCTTTAATCAAGAAATAGTGAGAGCACGCCAAGTGTTTAATGAGTCAAAAGACATTCAAAAAAAGCTGTTTCATAATGCACAGCATGGTTTGCCTCTGGACATGGATCCGGTACAAAAAATTACCGCTGAATCCACAGATTTAATTTTTAATAATCCAAATGCTTTGTCATGTGTGATTAATATTCGTAATAAAGATGAATATTTATTAGAACATTCTGTGTCTGTGTCCGTGCTGATGACCATGTTTGCCGTGTACAAAAAAATTGACAAAGACATTGTTAATCAATTAGCTATTGGTGCATTTTTACATGATGTTGGAAAAATCATGATCCCCGACCGCATTCTGAATAAACCCGATAGGCTAACTGAAGAAGAGTTTCATATTATGAAAACTCACGCCAGTTACTCAATTGAGATAATGAAAAATACCCCAGGCATTAGTGCACTGAGTTTAGAAGTAGCCAGTTTGCATCACGAAAAACTAAATGGACTAGGTTACCCATTTGGCGTACCAGCGGAAAAAATAACCCTTTACGGCCGCATGATCAGCATATGCGATATTTTCGATGCACTGACTTCACACCGCTGTTATAAACAAGGTTATGCCCAGGTCAAAGCGTTCAGTATTTTACGCGCCTTAGCTGAAAACAATGAATTAGATAAAGACTTAGTTGACCAGTTTATTCGCTGTATGGGCGTTTATCCTGTCGGCTCAGTAGTACAACTTGAGTCAAACAGATTGGCTATTGTTCAAGGCCATAATTTACAAGATCCTATCCGGCCACTGGTTAAACCGTTTTATCATTTAAAACCAGACCATTTTGAAACTGGGCAAAAAATTGATTTAGCCACCGTCACTGACGACATCATAGTTAAATGTGTTCGTGCTGATGACTTTAACCTGAACATGGAACAAATTATTGAGTTCTTAGCGAACGAAGGCTAACAAATAAAACCAGCTCAATTGGCCACTAATGGCTAATTGAGCTTTTTACTCTCTGACTTATTTAGCTTATGCTCACTCACAAGACTATTTTGATGATTTAAATAATTTAGGCAATTAACGAGTGCCCAGCACTTCAAACACATTATGGTTAAACCCGCTTAACCATCAACCTGCCAATATTCACTATGCACTACTCTAAACATCTTATTCATGATCTAACTAATGGTTAACATATACCCAGCAGCCTTACCATTACCTATCAAAGTATGCTTGCAAGCTATTGAAGTCCCATTTATCCACATCTCTCAGTTTATGACTTCGTTTGTTGAATTTATTCCCGGTGGCATCACTGCGAGCTTTTCTACCGCAATGCTACTAGCCAGTATTGTGGCTGTGGTATTGGTCGCCATACAGTTCAGCGACAATAAAAGTGTCAGCAAACCTACAACAGATAACAAACGTTAACCAACTCAATGATTGTCAGCCGTTATTTTGTCAGCATAGCGGCTAAATCAACCTTAAATCAGTGCCTTGATTCTCGCTTATTGCGAGTGAAAAAATAGGTTATGTTGATGCAATACAATATTGCTTTGTACGATATCCTGAGTCATCAATCGACACGCTTCGTCGGCTTCAAAATGATATCCCAAAGATTTCCGGTTATCGGTAAATGAATCCACTAAGTTATCTGCATGATACAAACTGTATACAGAAGTCCTAAACGCATCAGGAATAATAATGTAACCTTTATCGCCAATCAGATTTGCTTAACCTGCATCGGAAAAACGTCATTAAACACACCATCACCTCAGCACTTTCACCAAAAAATCACGTCATCATCTACGCCAGTTTGACAAATATGAGCATCAACATACAGATTATCGATATCAGCGTTAAGAAAGTAGTCCGCTATCGCTAACGGATAAATCTTGACCCAATAATGCTGCAATTCCTCCTCCACTAATAATGTCCTAGTTTAATCTAGTCATTCATTTTACTTCACGTTAACTCTATAGTCAGACGGTGTAATCTATGCCATATTCACTACAATACGTCTAGGATTGATTAATGAATAGTTTCAACGAAATATCATCATATTTTTGCATTGACGGCCATTAAGTATTGGCTGGGTGTGCTACTTTAATGGATAGATGTTTAATGGTAGATATTTAATATTATACGACAAGGGCCAATGCAAACTCTAATCCATGACTATATCAAAGCAATATTACCGCCTAGGCCAAACGATAGCCATAAAATGACTTTCGGCAACGTCCTTAATATTGCTGGTTCAATTAATTATCGCGGTGCGGCTTATCTGTCGAGTATATCGGCGTTGCGAGTGGGTGCAGGTTATGTGACTTTAGCCAGTAGCCCGATTGTGTGTGACAGTGTGAGTGCATTAACGCCCAATGTTGTTACCCTGCCGCTGTTGATTAGTCCAACAGAAAAGGATCATATTCTCACCCAACCGACTGATTTATTGTTAAAACAGCTGCCATCGACCAATATGCAATCGATGGATGTACAAACAATCGATGCAAAAGCCGTGTTACAACTTCGCGATAAACTCACCCAAGCCAGCGTCATTTCTATAGGCAGTGGCTTAAGCCTTGGCCAAAGTACTGACCAACTCAGCGTTAACGCTATTCATAATTCTCTCGATAATAAAAACCATAGCAATAACCATTTAAATAGCTTAATCGTTCCTGAAGGTAATAGAGGTTTTTTTTATGCACTGCTCAGGGAAATTCAAACTAACACTAATCCAGTGATTTTCGATGCCGATGCGCTTAACTTTATCAGTGGTTTATCTCACGCTAGCGGCACAATGCAAACACCAATAATCCTACCCAAAAACAGCATTATCACTCCTCATCCAAAGGAGTTATCTCGATTATTAAATGTTGATGTCAGCAAGATCCAAGCTCAACGAGTCTATTATGCCAATATTGCAGCCAAACAATATAAAACAGTGGTCGTACTTAAAGGTCAACACACCGTGATTAGTGATGGCGAGCGAGTCTTCATCAACCCAACGGGTAATAGTGCGCTAGCCAAAGCAGGCACTGGCGATGTGTTAACGGGTATGATAGCTGGATTTTGTGCTCAGGGTGCTAGTCCAATTAATGCTGCGTGTTTAGGGGTATATTTGCACGGTTTAGCGGGCGACATTGCCGCAAAGGATTTAAGCCAATATAGCGTGTTAGCGAGTGATCTGCTTAACTATATTCCTCAAGCTATCTTAAAAGTATTAACGCTTTAATCATAAATATTGTTGTTACTCAATAGACGTGAGATGAATAGCAATGCTTAACCTTTTTAGCCAATGCAAAGCGCCTTATAACAAGCGTCACTTTTGAGTCGACTTAACAATCACAATCCAACATACTCACTTAAGTTATCAATGCAACACAATGAAAGCGCTGGCCTAATAGTTTTTCTGAAAAATATCAGACCGATATAGCCCCTCCGATGTGTACCTGCGATCTGTAAATAGGTTACGTTTACTTGACCTAACTATATTATTCATCCACTCTTACTTTAATCCGTTTCTTGTTGTTTTATCCATTATTAAACATCAGTAAATTAATGATTCCAGAGCTGGATGGGAGCAACTGGGATACTCTGGTACTCATCCAAACTGAACGTGGTTTGTGTTGTTATTCCTAGATATTAGCCGTAAAAACACAGTAGTAGACCCACAGCTAAATATTCAATAACAACGATAGATTCCCATGTTACGTCGTTTACTCGTATAATATCGACATAGCTATAAACAAAGCTCCAGTCATCACACATTAACAGGCCTATTCATGTCAGCCGAACTACTCGAAATTCAAAGCTTTATTGCTCAACATGCCCCCTTTGATCAACTTCCAGAACAAGCCATCATTGATATTGCTCAAAGTGTTGAGATCTCTTATTACCGTACCGATAGTATGATTGTTAACTTTAATGACAGGATTACCGAACTTTATATGATCCGCAGTGGCGTCGTAGAGTTATATCGCCGTAAAGGTGAGCTCTATAATCGTCTTGATCAAGGGCAATTATTTGGCCAAATGGGTTTACTGACTAATAATAAAGTGCGTTTTCCGGCCAAAGCAGTAAAAGATACTCTCGTGTACTGTATTCCAGAGTCAGTGTTCAATGACTTGTGCGAAAATTATGATGATTTTGCAGATTTTGTTGAGGCTGAGGATACCACTCGGTTAAAACAGGCGGTAAAAGGTAAAACCGTTGATGCCAATGCATTGACCACCTCTAAAGTGAAAACCTTACTGACTAGAGAGCCTGTTATTCTGCCTTGTAATAGCACGATACAAGCCGTTGCGAAAATAATGGCCGAAGAGAATATTTCAGCCGTATTAATCAATGATCCAGATTTAGACGATCAACAAGATAGTAGTTTCGTGGGTATTATTACTGAACATGATCTCTGCGCTAAGGTTATTGCTGCGGGAGTCAATGTAGATAGTCCTATTTCACAAGTCATGTCGACCGATTTAATTTCACTGGATCATAACGCATATATATTTGAAGCGATGCTACTTATGCTCCGTAATAATATTGATCATCTGCCTATTCTTAAAAATAAAATACCCATAGGCTTAATTGAAGTTGCCGATATTATCCGTTATGAGTCGCAAAATAGTTTGTTATTTGTCAGTAGTATTTTCCAGCAGAAAAGTTGCGAGGATCTAGTGTTGCTTTCTTCACAGTTAAAAAGTTGTTTTGTGCGCATGGTTAATGAAGATGCCAATTCGCATATGGTCGGACGGGCAATGTCTGAAATCGGCCGTAACTTTAAGCAGCGTTTATTAGAACTTGCAGAAGAAAAATTCGGCCCGCCACCGGTTCCCTACTGCTTTTTAGCACTGGGTTCAATGGCACGTGATGAGCAACTGATGGTAACCGATCAAGACAATGCCATTATTCTGGATAATAGCTATAAAGTCGCGGTGCATGGTGAGTATTTTGCAAAGTTAGCTGATTTTGTGTGTGATGGGTTAGCCGCTTGCGGTTACAGTTATTGTACTGGAGATATTATGGCCAGTAATCCTGAGTACCGAAAAACTCGCTCAGAATGGGAAGAGTGTTTTGGTGACTGGATAGAAAACCCAAACCCGAAAGCTTTATTAAACTGCTCTATATTCTTCGATCTTACCGGGGTTTATGGTCGGGTTAAATGGGCTGAACAATTAAATGCATTTATCTTGAGTAAAGCCAAGAAAAATAACCGCTTTTTAGCTTGTCTGGCGCACAACGCCCTCAACCGCAAACCACCACTGGGGTTTTTTAAAGATTTTGTAATGGAAAAAGACGGTCGTCACAATAACTCCATCAATTTAAAACGTCGTGGTACTGCGCCATTAGCAGACTTGATCCGAGTACATGCGCTAGCCATCGGCTCACAATCGCAAAACTCATTCGAACGTTTAGAGGATATTATCGACGCGGGTATTCTGCCCACCTCAAAGGGTGAAGACTTACAACATGCCATGGAACTTATCTCTTTGGTGCGCCTACGGCACCAATCATCCGATATTGAATCTGGAATTGAACCTGATAATAATATTGAACCAGAAAGTATGTCTGATTTTGAACGCCGTAATCTTAAAGATGCTTTTTTAGTGTTAAGTAATGCGCAGAACTTTTTGAAATATCGCTACAGTTCCAACAAACTTTAAAGGCTAACTCATGACTAATTTCAGTAAACAGGAGATTTTAAACTGGCAAGCCTTTCTAGAATTAAAAGTGCAAAACAGTAAAGATCGACGCTTGCATGATTTTTACCATGCGGGAACTTATCACAATGAAACGCCATTAAGTGATATTGATTTTGTTGCACTGGACTTTGAAACAACAGGCTTAGACTCAGAGCAAAATAGCATCATTAGCATTGGTTTAGTGCCCTTTACGTTACAGCGTATTTTTTGCCGTAAAGCAAAGCAATGGTATCTCAACCCACAAGATAAACTCCAAGAAAACTCCATTATTATTCACGGTATAACCCACTCAGATTTACAAGGGGCGCCTGATCTATTATTGATTTTGGAACAGCTTTTAGATCAATTAGCCGGTAAAGTGGTAGTGGTGCATTATCGACATATTGAACGTGATTTTCTTAATCACACGCTACGCTTGTTAATTAATGAAGGAATTGTTTTTCCGGTAATAGACACCATGCAAATTGAAGCGAATTTGCACCGGGCGGAATCTCAGAGTTTATTTAATTTCTTTAAGCGAAAGCGTCCACATTCAATTCGGCTTGCTAATAGTCGTGAACGTTATAACTTACCAGCATATGCTCCTCATGATGCATTAACCGACGCTATTGCCACTGCGGAATTACTGCAGGCACAAATTAAATATCACTTTAGTCCAGACACTGCGATTAAAAATTTATGGTTATAACACCTCTAACCTAAATTAAAAATGCATAAAAAAAGCCGATGAATTAATCATCGGCTTTTTTATTGCAAGTTAAAAACTAGCTTTTGTTATGCTTTTCGGTACGCATACCCATCAATAAACTAACACACATTATTAATAGAATAATGGTGAACGGTAATCCAGTCGATATAGCACCCGCTTGCAATGCTTCAATCGCCTGAGTACCACCAACCCAAAGTAATACAGCTGCAATTGCACCTTCTATTACGGCCCAAAAAATACGTTGTGGGATAGGAGCATCAATTTTACCACCGGCAGTAATACTGTCGATGACTAACGATCCTGAATCTGAAGAGGTAATAAAGAAAACCAATACCAATAGCACGGCTAACATTGATAACAGATTACCTAATGGCAACGAATCAAACATTTGGAACATAGCAAGCGGCACGTCAGTTAACCCCTCACTACCTAATGTGCCTACATTATTGATAACTTGATCAATGGCGATACCACCAAACACAGACATCCATAAGATAGTCACTACCGTTGGCACTATTAATACTGTGGCAAGGAATTCACGTACTGTACGACCTCGAGAGATACGCGCAATAAACATACCTACAAATGGTGACCATGAAATCCACCAAGCCCAATAGAACACAGTCCAACCATGCATCCAAGCTTCATCTTCACGACCGATAGGATTACTCAATGGAATAATATTCTTAATATAACCCATTACCGTTGTTGGAATCGTTCCCATAGAAACGGCGAAAGTAACAAGTGCAACAAAGATGAGCAAAGCAACAGCAAGTAACATATTGATATTACTTATTACTTTAACTCCACCTTCAAGGCCTCGGACTACCGAAATAACAGCCAGCATCGTTACTACAACAATAATAGTAATTTGTAAGGTGAGGTCAGCTTCAATGCCAAACACATGTTGGAAACCAGCAGCAGCTTGCTGAGCACCTAAACCTAATGACGTTGCAAGACCGAATAATGTGGCTAATACGGCTAAAACATCAATGATATGTCCAGGCCAACCCCAGGTGCGGTCTCCTAAGATAGGATAAAAAGCTGAACGAATAGACAGTGGTAAACCTTTGTTATAGGCAAAGAAAGCCATAGACAAAGCAACAACACCATAAATTGACCAAGGGTGTAATCCCCAATGGAACATCGTTGCGCCAAGAGCAAGTTCCGCGGCTTCTGGAGTATTGGCTACCACATTCAATGGTGTTTCAAACCAACCAGTATAATAGGCCAAAGGTTCAGCAACACCCCAAAACATCAACCCAATCCCCATGCCAGCAGCAAAAAGCATCGCAATCCAAGAAAGTCTTGAATAATCAGCTTTTGCGTCATCTCCACCTAAGCGAATTTTACCGTATGGTGAGATAATTAATCCCAGGCAGAAGATCACAAAAATATTGGCGGACCACATAAAGAGGCTATCAAATGTGCCGATTATCTGCCATTTTAAACCATCTAAAAACTCTTTTGATGTTGCAGGATCGATGATGAGTATTGCGATTAAAAAAGCAGTGATTAAACCTGCACTAATCCCAAAAACGGCGTTATGTATATCAAAACCCCATTTTTGAATGTTATCTTGCCCAACAGTATAATCGGTATTATCTATACTGTACTTATCCTTATTCATCTTCATAAAACCTCTGTTAGAGCGACCCGACACTCTCAAAATGACGGCCGATATAATTTCTTAGACGGATTTTAGCAAATATAGCTGATAATTTCAGGCTTATTTAAGATTCTGAGTTATTTAAAAATCTGATTTATTTAAAATAAAAGTCACTATTCATTATTATAATTCCGCACGAGATCACACATTGCGGAATTAATGTCCTATTCTCTTTGACAGTATTTGTTATTATTCATCAACAGATGAATTAACGGAATTTGAAATGGCAGATAAACCGGGAAGACCCAAAGGAGAGACACAAACTCGCGCCGCACTCATCGACGCCGCAAAAGGCTGTTTTCTTCACAATAGCTATGATCGGGTATCTATTCGCGAACTGGCTCGACGTGCTGGTGTTGATGCTGCAATGATCCGTTACTACTTTGATTCTAAGGCTGGTTTGTTTGAAACCATGGTAAGAGAAACCATAGCCCCCGTAGCCAGTGTATTCCGACACGATTTAAACAACCAAAAAGACACTCCTGAAGCCTTAATGCGGGCTTATTATCGAATAATGGAAAGAGCCCCTGCACTGCCAAGGCTCATTTTCCAATCATTGAATCAACAAGATAGTGATCAAGCATTCACCATTGTATCCAATGTCATTCATGAAATGATTGGTTATGCCGGCGACTGGATTAAAGAATTATCCAACCAACAAAAAATTAATCCGCAGCTCGATCCCAAATGGGTCCGCTTAAGTTTTCTGAGCTTAATGGTTTTCCCACTGATTGCGCCTAAAGTGTTACTGAAAGAATTAGACTTACCTCTTAGCGAATCCATGCTGGACCAGTTGCTCGCCCATAATATGCTGGTGATGAATCAAGGCTTATTCCAAGAGCCATCAACACTATCTTCAGGATCAGGAGTTTAATGATGATACCTCATCTATTTTGTTTAGTGATTATTTTACTCCTTACAGGTTGTACTGGGGAGGAAGGCGACCGTGCAATGGGATTAATTGAACGAGACCGAATGATGCTTTCTGCCCCTGTTGCCGAGCAGATAAGCTCGATTGTGGTTACAGAAGGACAAAAAGTGAGTACTGGAGACCTGCTTCTTCAACTTGATCCGCGCCACGCACAATCGCTAATTAATCAGCGACAAGCGAGTCTGGCTCAAGCACAAGCAAAACTTAATCAATTGCAAACGGGGACTCGTTTAGAGCAACTCGCTGCCGCCGACGCTGCAATGCTTGCTGTACAAGCCCAGGCGCAAGAAGCAGCCAGAAGCTATTTGCGCATGAAAGATCTGTGGTCTAACAAAATTGTCGCAAAAGCTGATTTTGATTCAGCCAAAGCAGCAAGGGATCAAACCGCAGCGCAATTAACTCAAGCAAAACAACAATGGTTAGAGCTTAAAAATGGTACTCGCAGTGAAGAAGTACTCCAAGCACAAGCTCAAACCGACATGGCGCAAGCATCGCTAGCCGATGCACACCACTCTTTAGCCGAGTTAAGCATTCGAGCACCTAAAGCGGGAGTGGTAGATGTTTTACCTTGGAAGCTTGGCGATAGAGTCGCAGCCAATGTTCAATTAGTCACACTGTTGGCCAGTGACCGACTTTATGCGCGAGTATATTTGCCCGCCACAGCTCTGGGGAAATTAAATAAAGGTGACCTAGTGCCAGTATGGATTGATGGCCATAATCAACCCGTAACAGGAACCGTACGCAATATAAGAAGTACTCCGGCCTTTACACCTTATTTTGCCCTCAATGAACGAGATAGAGCCCGGTTAATGTATTTAACTGAAATAGACTTACCCATTAATGAAAACTTGCCGATCGGTTTGGGTGTTGAGGTTCGATTACCATGAAACAAGCCGCTTATGCCATCGAAACAAAAGGATTAACCCGTCGATTTGGTGATTTAGTCGCCGTAAACCAACTCAACTTACAAGTGCCTAAAGGCAGTATTTATGGCTTTCTCGGTCCCAATGGCTGTGGTAAATCAACCTTAATTAGAATGTTAACAGGGTTACTAAAGCCCAGTGCTGGCGAGGCGACTATTTTAGGCTTACCGCTGCAAGGTAACGAAGAGTCGCTTAAAAGCAGAATAGGCTATATGACGCAGAAATTTTCCTTGTATGACAATTTAACAGTGTTGGAAAATTTGCGCTTTGTTGCGGCCATCTACAGTGTTAAAGATAAAAACCGTATTACCAGCTTACTGGAACAATATGGCCTTGAGCAGCAACAAAAGCAATTAGCTGGCACCATGAGTGGAGGTCAAAAACAACGCTTAGCGTTAGCCTGCGCTACGATGCATCGCCCTGAACTGTTGTTTCTTGATGAGCCCACTTCAGCCGTGGACCCACAAAACCGTCGGGACTTTTGGGAGCATCTGTTTGATCTCAGTGACAGTGGCACAACTATTTTAGTGTCGACACACTATATGGATGAGGCAGAACGCTGCCATCAATTAGCCATTTTAGAAAATGGTATCAAACGAGCTAATGGAACCCCGCGTGAGTTAATGCAATCAATGGGGGCCACGGTTATCGAAGTCAGCGGCGATAATATCAGGGAATTAAAACAGAAACTGACTGCTGTTGACGCCGTTATTTCAGCATCTCAATCGGGTACCCGCTTAAGGGTACTCGTCAATGAGTCTATAACAGAGCCGTTGCAGTTTCTGAGTTCAGTGTGCGATCAGCACCAACTTGAAATCGTTCGCCCGAGTCTTGAAGACGTATTTGTCACTAGCACCGGAGGTCGACATGTGGGGTAGATTAATTGCCATTGTCTTCAAAGAAATGAAACAG
This sequence comes from Shewanella livingstonensis, assembly GCF_003855395.1. Taxonomy (NCBI): domain Bacteria; kingdom Pseudomonadati; phylum Pseudomonadota; class Gammaproteobacteria; order Alteromonadales; family Shewanellaceae; genus Shewanella; species Shewanella livingstonensis. Next base: position 2,911,364 of record NZ_CP034015.1, read on the forward strand.
CTCTCTCGAGATCGAATGACATTTGGCATGATTGTAATGATCCCATTATTGCAATTAATGTTATTTGGTTATGCCATTAATACTGATATTCGCCATGTGCCCGCAGGCATTATCGACATGAGCCAAACCACCTATAGCCGAGCGATTACCCAGACCATAGTGGCTACGCAAGCCGTTGACTTTAAACATCAATATGACTCTATCGAACAAGCAGAAAAAGCCATCACCAACGGTGAAGTAAAAGCCGTACTTTATTTACCGCTTGATTTACCCCAACGCTTGTTAATCCATCCCGCATTTGATTCAAAACAAAGGCCGTCGCAAATTACCCGGCCAGTAGGACAATGGTTATTAGACGGCTCCGATACTATGGTTGCCGCCACGATCAGAGCGCTGAGAAATTTACCACTGGACGAAGTGGCTAACCGTTCAGCCACAATGAATGTACCAACATTTGAAGTGGTCGAATACTTTAATCCAGAGCAGCGATCAGTGGTTAATATTGTGCCCGGCTTACTGGCGGTTATCCTAACAATGACGATGATTATGTTTACATCTGCGGCAATTGTACGTGAGCAAGAGCTGGGGAATATGGAGTTTTTAATTGTAACACCAGTGCGACCATTGGAACTGATGTTGGGTAAAATCATTCCGTATATTTTGGTTGGGCTCATCCAAGTAGCAATTATTCTCAGTGCTGGTCATTGGATATTCTCAGTTCCGGTGCGCGGTGGCTTAGATTCGTTATTCCTGGCGTCTTTCTTGTTTATTTGCGCCAGTTTGGCATTAGGCCTGGTCATTAGCACCATAGCTAAAACTCAGCTTCAAGCGATGCAGTTAACCATTTTTGTGCTGATGCCATCTATTTTGTTGTCTGGATTTATGTTCCCTTATGAAGCAATGCCGATTGGGGCACAATGGGTAGCCGAAGCGCTGCCTGCAACTCATTTTATTCGTATGGTGCGAGGCATTGTGCTCAGAGAAGCACAAGTGATGTCATTAGGCAAAGATGCACTGTGGTTACTCGGCTTTACCTGTATTGGAGTCTTATTAGCGGCGAAACGCTTTAATAAACATTTATAAACGACCACTAGATCTACGATCAACGACCTTAAACGGCTCGATTATAGAACCGACGTTGTCCGGCTAGAATCAAGCCATTACTACATATTGCTTCAACGCGATAACAAGCAAATGTAGCCCTCACGGATAGAGCAGTCTGCTTGTTGTCATTTCTTAATATCGATCGATATCACTTGCCATATCAGAGAGACAGCAAGCCACCTCTTATATTTACTACTGTATAATGGCTTACTGTAACCATTTGGATAATCTATGTTTTAAATCGACTTAATTGTTGTTTTAGCATATGCACTTCATGCTCCAGTCGGTCTCTTTCATCGAGTAATTGTAAAATTAAACCAATACCACTCCAGTCGAGGGCCAAATCACGTTGAATGCGCGTGGCTTTTTTAACTTGATGTAAATTCTCAACACTAAATTGCCATTGCTCTATCACCTCGCCCTGCAGCGGAATCGCAATACTGTGCTCTACAAGCTCAAGTAATAATGCCGAGCTAATTTCGCTGCATTCACACAGTTCATCACTGCTCAACCAACAATCTTGTTCGCTTATATTAATCTGCAGCATCGTTATTTACTCCAACTGGCACGAGGGTCGAATGTATTTTTTTCAGCTAATTCAGTCCACAAGGGTTTGCTTGTATCGTCTGATAACGTTGGCACCACTATTTTAAGTACTGCAAATAAATCGCCCTGCTCTTTTTTACTCAATAGCCCTTTACCTTTTATACGTAACCGCTGCCCTGATTGACTATTAGCTGGGATACTTAATTGAATATGCCCCGTTAAGGTAGGCAGTTTAACCTTAGTACCCAACACCGCTTCCCAAGGTGCCACAGGCACAACAATAGTCAAATTTCGACCATCAACGTCGAATAAAGGATGAGGCGCAAAACGAATTTTCAAATACAAATCGCCGTTATCGGCTTTGGTTTGCCCTGGTCCGCCTTGGCCTTTTAGACGAATACGTTCGCCATTATTCACCCCGGCGGGAATGTTCACTTTTAAGGATTTAGGATGATCAACCACATGACCATGAGCATCGCGTTGTTGCAGGGTAAATGAAACAGGCTTAAGGGTGTCGGCCAATGTTTCTTCTAGAAACATCGGGAACTCCATTTCGATATCTTGACCTTTAGCGTGCTGAGTTTGACGAGCTTGATGTGGTCCGTTTGGGTCAAAGCCTGAATGCCTTGCACCAAAAATTGAATTAAAGAAATCAGAAAATTCTTGATCGTTTTGAGGATCGCCTTGCTGTTGCCCCCAATCTTGCCCACCAGCGGCGCCAGCTTGATCAGCGTAGTGATGTTGTGACCTGTTTAGATGATGATGACGAACTTCATCATATTCAGCACGCTTTTTAGCATTATGCAATATCGCATAAGCTTCACCAATTTCTTTAAATTTTGCTTCTGCATCAGCATGTTTACTGACATCGGGATGATATTTCACCGCCAGTTTTTTATAAGCGACTTTTACCGCTTTATCATCCGCTTGCGGATCAATGCCCAATACCGTGTAATAGTCTTTAAAATTCATTTTATCCCCTAACAAAAACAAGTTTGCAACGGAGCGCCAGACTGCTTTGAACACATTAACACTAATGAGTTTAGACCCACAGAGAAACAACACGCTTGATCAACTCTACTACAGTACTCCTCGTTTAATTAATAAGCATTAATTAATAAAAAATAACCGCTTACAGAGATAAAATCTTGAATATAGGCTCATCATTGTCACTATAGATGCTTATTGAGCCTCACCAGGCTTTGGTACATCATGCTTATTCACATTTTGTTCCGCAGATATGTCTTTGGCCCACTCATGCTCAGATCCACCCCCGTCAATACCTTGCTGTTGGGTACTTTGGGACGGAGTAAACGACAGTCTAGTCAGTAAAGGAAAATGATCCGAACCAATCGAAGGTAAACGCTGAATGTGTTGCAAAGTAAAATGTTGGCTATGAAATAAGTGATCTAATGGCCAGCGCATAAATGAGTAATCTGCATGGAAAGTGTTAAATGCCCCACGGCCAACACGTGGATCAAGCAAACCACTAATTTTACGAAATAGTCGAGTCGTGGCAGACCAGGCTACATCATTAAGATCGCCGGTCACGATCACGGGCTGGTCACTGTCTGCGACACTTCGAGCCACTATGACTAATTCAGCATCTCGCTGTGCCGATTCAATATTTTCTGTTGGGCTTGGTGGTGCTGGATGGAGAAAGTGCATCCGAATATGGTCTGTGGTGCGTAAGGTTAATGTTGCATGTATCGATGGCACATCCTTCTCAACCAAATAACATACTTGTTGTTCGCCTAAAGGTAAACGAGAATAAACGTGCATCCCATAGAGGTTATCAAGAGGACATTTAATGCTGTAAGGCATCTCTGCTTCTAATACCTTAAGCTTGTCTTGCCACCATTGGTCAGATTCAAGTGTGACCAGTACATCCGGCTTATGTTCATTTACCAATTGGATCAATGCTTCGGCATTACGATTAGGCGTGAGCACATTAGAGGTGATAATACTGAGTTGATTGTCGACATTAAACTCAGTGGACGTTTTAACCTCTTTGGGAAATAAAAAAGTATAAGGCAATATCCAGCTAAGCTGCCAAATTAAGCACAACGTGGTGATCACCGCTAATAGCAGCGTACTGAGCATGTGAATGTCGAAAAAAACCATATCAGCAATCAATAGCATTGTGGCTAATATCGACAATTGTAATCGGGGAAAATCCATACTCCTGACAATCCAATGCGGATGCCGCGAAAGAGGCAGTAAAGTCGCCAGTAACATTAACACAGTAAAAAATGTCAGTATCGTAAACATAGAAAGCCTAGTTTTGTATGGTTAATCTTAATCTCACACTCTTTGCCAGATTATTGAAATAGCGGCCTACATTCAAGACTAAAAAAAGGGTTTATCAATAATGTATCTTGATAAACCCCTTCACAGTCGTTAAGCAAATTATTTGCGACTTAACTGCGGCGTTTTACCTCAGTAAGCATGCCGAGAACTAAACTAATACAAGCAAGTATTAAAATAATAGCAAATGGAAGTGCTGCGATAATGGTAACCGACTGAAGTGCTTGAATCGAATCAGTACCGCCAATCCACAACATCACCATCGCGATTACCGCAGAGATAACCGCCCACACTATTTTTTGCTTCATCGGTAATTCCAACTTACCGCCTGCGGTCATACTATCGACCACAATAGAGCCGGAATCTAAGGTCGTCACAAAGAACACGATAATCAATACAACCGCAATAATGGACAACAAATCACCCATTGGATAAGCATCGAGCATGTAGAATAAACTCAAGGAAACATCGGTAATACCTTGCTCTGTTCCTAGCTGGCCAACCTTATCAATGATTTGTTGAATCGCGATGCCACCAAAAAAAGACATCCAAGCAGTGGTCACTAAAGTAGGGATAATCAACACACATGCCAGAAACTCACGTACGGTGCGGCCACGCGAAATTCGCGCAACAAACATACCAAAGAAAGGCGCATACGCTATCCACCAGGCCCAGTAGAATACCGTCCAACCGTGTAACCAGCTGGTGTCTTCACGGCCTGAGTTCTGGCTCAGTGGTATGATGTTTTTAACATAACCAACAACGCCTGTTACCAATGAATCAAGCACAGTCGTGAAATTAAGAATGCTGATAAAGCCCAGAAATATAAAGGCAATAATCATGTTGATGTTACTCAACAGTTTAACCCCGCCATCCATGCCACGCACCACAGAGAGAATAGCCAGCCCCATAATGAGCAGAATAATCGTCAGTTGTAGATAAATACTATTTTCAAAACCAAACACATGGCTTATACCGCTGGCCGCTTGAGAACCACCTAAACCCAGTGACGTTGCAAGACCAAACAAAATAACCAGTACCGCCATAATGTCGATCACATCACCGATTTTACCCCAAACTTTATCACCTAGTATGGGATAGAAAACCGAGCGCATAGAAAGCGGTAAGCCCTTATTATAAACAAAATAGGCCAATGAGAGTGCAGTCATGCCGTAAATAGCCCAAGCATGAAAACCCCAATGAAATACCGCGGCGCCGAGCGCTAATTCACGGGCTTCTGGTGTAAATGGTTCCACGCCGAGGGGGGTGCCAAACCAATTAGTATAAAACGCTGTTGGCTCTGCCACGCCCCAGAAAATAAGGCCAATGCCCATACCTGCAGCAAATAGCATGGATATCCAAGAAATAGTTGAGTAGTCAGTGGTGGCGCTGTCACCGCCCAAGCGAATTTTGCCTAATGGGGAAAAGGCTATCGCAAGGGCAAAAATGAGCATAATGTTAGCAGTCCACATGAACACGAAGTCAAAGTGAGATAGAGCGGCTGCCTTCACTGAATCAATGGCAGCTTTGGCATCAGCGGGTGGAAAAACCAGTAGAGCCACAATAAACAAAATGGATAACCCGACAGAAACGGTGAACACGGTGTTATGAACATCCATGCCCCACTTTAAAATATTATCTTGACCGACTTGATAATCAGTTGAGTCGATACTGTATTTTTTTGATTTAAATTTCATAATTAAAAGGTTTGCCTATTAGACATAACGAATATGGAGACCAACTCCATTTTGAGTTGTATTGATTATATTGTTAATAAATACAAGGGAGTTTGTATATCATCATTTACGCAGCGGTTTTATTTACATCAATGGGGGAACCCTTATCGCGTAAATATTTGGCTAAACAGATACGTGTAAAGTATACGTTATCAAGGTGCCCTACTGATATAAAAAACAGATAAATTGTCTGAGTCAATCTTTGTGGAGAGATCCTCAAACTCTAGAAAAAAAGCCTATTATAATCAACGGATTTTTGTATTTAATGTGGCGAAGGGATAGCCTGCTCTGCTCTTTTTAATAAAAAGACAAGAGGAACCCGTGGGTTCAAAGTCCTATCTTTCGCCAAAACAAAAAAGCCTCATCATTTCTGATGAGGCTTTTTCGATAAATGTGGCGGAGGGATAGGGATTTGAACCCAGACTCTCGAATTAAATATTTAAAATAGTCGTTTAAATTCATTTAGTTGCAGATTTTTACACCATCAAACTCTGCAATTGTTAACTAAGATTGACTTTATTCCTGAAGTTGAAATAAGTCAATAATTATGGACCTTTAAAAGCGCTAATTTGTGCATCTAAAAATTTAATCATAATGAAGTATAAGTCGAACGGGACTGATTAAACTCAACTAGCCCACAAGCGCCTGCTCGCTTTGGCACCAACCCAAAGGAAGCGAAGTGCAAACCCCAAACGCCAGAAAAAAGAAAAACAGCTCCCGCTGGTTTTCGTTAGTGTTTGCTTTGCTCCCAAAGAAGCCAAACCTTCGGGCAACTAGTACCGTTGAAGAAAGCTTCTTTGGGTTTAGTTATTTGAAATCAAAATTTAAGGGTTTTATTATGCTATTTCCCGCACCTTATATAAATTGTTTCACCACCGCCTTCATACAGGTTTCTTGATTCATCAATAATTTCCATATGCTCTAAACACTCTTTCGGTTTATTTTTAAAAAGACTAATTAGTTTTTTCAACCTTCTCAAACTTGGTTTTTTTTCACCTGTTTCTGAGAAATCAACAGCTTCAAAAATAAAATATACTCCTTCACCATTAGATTCCTCAATTGTTTTTAACCAATCAGCATAATAGTGGTTTTCATTTATATCTAAAAACCTGTTGTCGATACTAGTGCAACCTAACAACATAGTATTTAAAGCAAGAAATAAGGGAAATAGTTTATTCATAATATTCTCTTCTGTGCCAATCATAAATGTAAGGAACATTGGCTGTCATTGCGATACCTGTATAAGCCGCTGTTGGAACCATCCCAGCTAAGCTCCAAGCTTGGAAAGCTGTATTATAAGTTTCAGTCCCTGAAAGTACCATGCCAGTCATAGAGTCATAACCTTGAAAACCAACTAATTTCGAAATATCAGAATTCCAAAAGTCATGACCTTTAGAAATAGCATTCATGCTTCTTGCCCATGTTGAACTTTTATTTTCAAATATGGTTCCTTCCATACCTGAATCTTTTGTCAAATTTGTAAACCAGTTACCATCTCCAGCATCTGTACCTACAATCTGCGACATATCTCTATTTGAGTAGGTCATCAGTTCACCATGCTTGTTATATACAGGAGGTCTATTACCTTCAATTTTTGTTGCTCTAAGTTTCAACATATTTGTTCGTTCCTTGATATGTTCCCATCCTAACCTAGTCATAGAAAGAGCAAATGAAAGCTTAAAGCCTTCCCGGAAGCTCCCCCCTGTAGCTTCACCTGAAATACCACCTGCAACGCTATTAGACATCACCCGAGAAAAGTTCCATGTATTACCATAATGAGCAGCAATTCCACCAAATATTGCACCACTAAATGCCCCTTTCAAAGCTCCTGTTAGAGAACCTTTTAGACTTCCAGTCATCAGTGCTCCACTAACAAAGCCACCGGCTCCGCCAGCTATTCCCCCAGTTACAATTCCACCTGCCGTAGTTAATGTTGCTGCCGAAGTTGCTGTTGCAGCAGTTCCCCATGTAGCTCCCCATCCCGCAACCCAATTAGTGGCAGCACCATAAGTAGCAACAACGGCAACTACAGCTAAAATAGGTTTCCACCAGTTTTTAACAAATTTTTTCAGCCCACTGAAAAAATAACCACTCGGATCGGTATAGCTCATCGGATTATTCAACACATAGGAATAACGATTGTAATTCTGGCTATTCAACGGTGCCTGAATAAAGGGATCTGCTTGCAAGAATCTACCCAAGGTTGAATCGTAAATACGCCCACCCATATGAATAATATCTAAGTCTTTTATGTGCTTATGGCCTGTATATCCTCTGTCTGTCGGTTCGCTGGTCGTAAAACTAGCCAACGAACTATGAAGATACACAGCGGTACGTTTACCCCATGGGTCATAAATCGCTTGCGAGACGACTGCGCCACTGCCATTGGTTGTGGCGATGACCGAGCCTTGATGGTCTTTGTGTAGATAAAAAGTATCAGTTGAACCATTGCTTCGTTGGGTATAGACAATATCGCCGACATAAAACTTATGCTCGGTTAATGTACCTGCGCCACCCGTACGATATACCTTTTCATAATTACCTAAATAGGTTGTCTGATAAGTCACATTTTTGCCATTTTCGACATACGTATCAGATTTATAAATAAGCTCACGCTCAGGCCCATATTTCATGGTAGAACTACTGCCAGCTTTCGTGATTAATGTTGGCTTGTCGTAACTACCATAAGTAAAGGTGCGGGTGCCATCAGTTTTACTATTGCCGTTGGCATCGTAAAAAAACTTATATAATTGCGCTCCAGAGGCTGATTTGACCTCATTAAGCTGGTGCGGTTTAGTTGCATAGTAGGTGTAATTGCCCACACCCGTTTTAAATTTAATATTACCCCAGTCATCATAATTGAAATCTTGATACGTTTTACTACCATTCGCAATACTAATTGTCCTGTCTTCTAAACGGTCTGTCAGGTAGTCATAGCCATACGTTTCTGTAAAGTCGGTAATGCTTCCAGGGATTGAACCAAATTTAGTCCAGCGGCTGGTTACGAAATAATTGTGGGTGTCTTAATTATTGTAATTACGCATGATTGGTTCAGATTTCACTATTAAGCCCCGTCTTTATAAACATCAGGGCAGTATAGCCGCTTCTAGCAGTAAATAAGTCGCATCAAAAGCAATGATAAGACTGAGAATGTTGTACAGAAAACTAATGCCAAAAAGCCTTCGGTGAGCAGAGTATGATCTTGACTCACCGGAGGGGTACATACGGCCATGTTAAAGTACTTTATTTAATGCGATACTTTCCTACGACCTCGGTTAATATGACCTTCAGTTTTTCAAATTGGGCAACTCCCATGTCAGTCATTTTAAAATCTCCTACCTCAGAATAAGTTAACTTTGATTGCTGTTCATCTTCCCTGAACATAACTTCAACATATTGCCCTATCAATCCATTACTTACACGCTTCAGATCAATGTAATAACTGCCCACCATCCAACATTTATTAGCACTTTCGTCTTCTTGTTCATAATTATCACTAACAAAGCCCAATGCTTTAAGATTAGTGCATAGGGCCATATATTGCTGTTCAATATTTAACTTGTCAGTATTGAAGCTTATTTCAACATCGGTCGTTGGCAGACATCCACTTAATGCCATTAAGATAGTTGAAAACATCAAAATCCTTAACATCCACTTATCCTCAAATCACTATAAGTTGTGGTGATATAAAAAAACGGAGCCATTTTTTAACAAATAACATAACTCGTTTTCATGGCTTTGGCGAGAGGTATAGTCGATATACTCAACTCACCTCTTTCTATCAATATGACTAATACATTAGATTTAAATTAGTAGTTTACTAACTATTTTCGAAGTTAGGAGCAGCAGAAAATCTTGATATCAATCAAGTATAAGGAAGATGGTGGTTTTTCAAGAATTAATGCTTAAGCGCACAGCTAGCGCTGACAATTTTTGGTGCCTTGTCGTCGCTTCGGTCTATATGCTCACAATGTTCACTTAATGCAGGTAATACCCCTACTGCAACGTCGTATAGTGAGCTAAATTCGGTAGTGATTTTTAACCCGTTTTCGGCAGGAATATTAAATCTGTTTAGAATGTATTGGCTATGAGAAAGTTAATTATGTTGAGTGAGAATCCGAACCTTTTTTAAACATTGTAAGTATGTTTTACAACTGATTTTATTCAGTAATTTATCACTTCATGGTTCGTTGGAAGTAATCCAGTATTGTAATCATTCATTGTGAGCAAAAAATACTCATGCGGTTGCCTCACCCAACTGAATGTGTTTTACAGAGATTTTTTGTTGTATCTGCATTTTCCAAGGCATGGTTTAAATCAGTCATGGTTGCTATCGCGCTTCTTTAACCCCTCCTCATTCATTGAAAATTCAACTAAGCAATGCTGACATTTAATCACTTTACCATCAATCAAATCTTTTACCGTGTACTGTATCTTATGGCCACAATTTGACGTTGGACAAGGAATTCCAGGTTCAATATTTTCAATCATTGTTATTTATCCTATAGTAATTTTAATGTGTTTTATCAATGGATTCGAGACTGTAATAGTTCCCTTCCCTTTCGTTAATTGTGCAAGAGTTGGATATTTGATTATTCTCGTAACTGCATTAAGTAGCATGTCGTCTCTTCTAACGTTCAATAAACCCTCGTCAAAAACGATGCCTCCTATTATTTGAGCAAGTAACATAACTCGTTTTCATGGCTTTGGCGAGGGTTACGGTAGATGTGATCAACGCATCAATTTTTATCGATATGGCTAAAATATTATCGTTAAATTAGTGATTTATGGTCATCTAAGAAATTCAACAAAGCAGAAAATCTTGATATCAATCAAGTAGAAGGAAGATGGTGGTTTTCAAAAAATTAATGCTTAAGCGCACAGCCAGCGCTGACAATTTGCCACGCCTTGTCGTCGTTTTCACTCTAAATGCTCACAATATTCGGTTAATGCAGGTAAGGCACCGACAGCACCTTTAAATAATGCACCAAACTCTGTGGTGATTTTAAGCCAATTCTCTGCAGGGATGTTGAGTCTATTCAGAATATTCTGACTGCTTGAGCTAATGGCGCCACGCTTATCTTCTCGAATAATCCGACCGATATCTTCAACCAATATTATGTAGTCTTTTACGCTGAATATGAGTCCATTAGGCCTATTGAGTCGCTCATTACCCACAAACGGTAATAGCTCAGATGGTTGCTCGCCTTTCATTGCTGAATTGATACGGCGCTGAATACTGGTGTAATCTGAGGTTTCAGGAGTTGCAGCCATTTTGGCTCTGACAGGGTTTAAATCGACATAAGCCATACAGGCTAGTACTGCGGCTTCATCAAGCAAAGCCTGAGATTTAAACCTGCCTTCCCACAAATTTATTGGGAATAAATTTGAACAGCTTTAGCTGGCCCGACGGGTGAGTGCCATGGATGGCAGCGAATAGAATCGGCCTGTGCACTTATCTTCTTTGTTGGTCATTCTGGCGATGGGCTCACTGAGTGAGCGCATAAACCAACTGATATCAATTAAGCGTTTACGGTATTCGGTAATGCATTCATTAACCGTTTGAAGCTCAAACTGGTTAAGGTCTTCCTCTTTTAGGTATTTATGCATAAGTAACGTACCTTTGAAGCCCTTGTGCTATTGAATGAGCACTTCTTTATCTGACCACAGTTTTGCTTTATCAGCATGAACTTTTAACACCACATGCAGATGGTTACTCATCACGGCGTAGGCACAAATATCAATAGCAAAAATGGTCGCTAACTCAAGAATACGAGCATCAACCCGCTCACGCCGATGCTCAAAATTTTCACCAGTGGCATTATCAATTCCACATAGAAATGCCTTACGTACCACACGAGAACAGCAGTGATAGTAAGGCGTATCTTCAAAGCTAACGATAGTTTGTCTTGGTCTGGCCATCTTTAATTACCATATCGATAGACTACCCGTTCCGCGGAGCCCTTAACTTGCTCTTTCAAAAGGTCTGTTTCATCGCAAGCGGCTTAGCTTGGTCATATTTATTCGTATTTTATAATTGATATAATTTACCAACATTTTTTGTCTTGATAGTAAAGCGAGAATGATTAATAAAATTTCAATGAACAGTGTACCGCCTGATGAACCGCCTTTTTCAGAGTTATCAGGTGTTGGTGTGTCTGTTTCATCATCCTCATCGTTTCCACCAGTATCTGTATTACCTTCTTCATCATCAGTTTTGATATTAATTGAAAATGGCACGCTAGATGTTGTTTCTGTGCCATCTGAAACAGTGATAATGATATTGTCTATATTTGTATTGAAATCTGCTGGGATTTGACCATGAATTTCACCATTTTCAGAGTTAAACTTCACCCAGCTAGGTGTTTGGTTAATGGAGTAGGTTAGCTTATCCATGTCTTCATCCCATGCTCTGGTTGGAACATAAAGATACTGATTAGCTTCCAATGTCGGGCTATCAATATCTAGCATGATGGGAGGCCTGTTTTCATATGGTGTTTTACATTGCTCACCGTGAACCACTTGAGAAACTAAGCAGCTTTGGTTTACAGTAAACATTTCGTAGCCATTTAGGTATGATTCATATCGGAAATAATAATGACCGTCAAAATATAAATTTTTCGAATCAAAAGTTGTTTCGTTGTAAACATTTGGAATTTTTATAGTGTGCCAACGGTCATACTCAGGCATATATACTGCTAATTGAAGCAGTCCATCTAAAAGTGTAACGGGTAGAAATATCCAGCTCTTTGGGTCATTATCAAACGTGAATGGTGAAATAGACATAAACATATTAGAGATATTTAAACTACTCAGTTCAGTATTGGTATTATTTGAGAGCAAAGAAAATCTAAATTTCCCATTCTCTAATCTAAAATGGTACGCGCCCTTATTCGTATAAAACATAGATTCTGAATTAAACTGAGAATAGTCATCATGTAAAATCGTTAAGTTGTTTGTGTTAAGATCTAAAGACTGCAACTTCGAAGTGTAACCATTAGCTCCATATAAATAGCTTGAGAATATTATTTTATTATCAAGATACTGTATGTTTTGAGTGCTTTCATCTTCTTCAAGCGAATATAACTTTTCAGATTTTTCAGTTTGGCAATCGAAAGAGTAAATGGAAAGTGTTTGTTTAGGAACATAATCTTGATTATATGTTGCTTTAAGGTAATAAAATTTACCATTTTTATTATCTAAGTGATATACATCATAACTGCTGGATAGGAGATCTATTGATTGTATGAGAGTATATTGACTGCCATTCCATTTGTTAAAGTTCATTTTTGTTTCAGTATCATATGAAAAATTCGGAGATACAACAAGTTGCCCACACTGATACACCGAATCAGCCTCTAAACCTAAATCACTAGTTGAGAAAGATTTATTTGACTGTGTATCAATAATTCTTAATTCATTAGCGCTAGCTTCTACAAATAATCTATTTTCATCTGTGAATAACAAATTATTTATCCAGCCTCCTGGGATATCTCTTTCATAATTAAATACTTCGCTAGTGGATTGAGCTAAATTATCATATTTGTTTACTTTTCCATTTAACAAATAAAAGACATCGTTTTCCATATTTTTTATAGCGTTATTTCCGTATTTAGGGTAATCGGTAGGTAAGGTTTGGTTAATTACTTCCACCCCGTCTTCAACCGACATTTTAAAAAATACATGGCTTCCATTTCTTTCATTAAAACCTAAGTTTTCTAAAGATTTTATTTTATCGTCTAACCAACCATAAGCAAAAATATGTGAATTATTTATACTAGAAAAATTAATGTCACTTGAAACTGTTCGCATGCCTTTCTCTACGCTTGAAATATAGTCAAATGTTTTAGTGGTATTGTTGAATGTATGTAACCCATTTCCATAACTATTTTCTTTTAAGATTTTATCAACAAATAATTTGTCATCATGGATAAATGATTGAGATATATAATTAATTTGACTGAAAGATGTATCTAAAAATGTCATTGTTTCTGGTGAGTAAGTCTTTATGTGTTCACCATTATTAGCACAGTAAAAATAAACCTCGTCATCTGTTTGATTTATGTAACTTACTCGATTTTCATTAGCTGTTAATTTTATTTTTGTTAACGTGTTATCACTACTTAATGAAAAAATATCGTCTGGGTCATTACTGTGAGGACTGCTATTTCCTTTTATTAATAGTTGGTCTTTTATATAGTATATTGATAAATCTCCCCAATAATTTTCCACTTTATCCCTATAGATAAAATCTGATTTTTTAGTTTTATTGTTATATTTAAATAGATTATAAGTGAGTACGGATTCATTTCTTGAGCAGGGCGAGATCGTGAACGTTTTTCAATCAATTTAACATAAGGTTTGACGTTAACATCTCGCTATGATCTTATACTCCCTTTTTTTGGGAGCACACCATGCATATTGACCACTTCAAAGAGAATTTCCAAACAATAACAGACCAGCGTCAAGGGGCTAAAGTGACCTATTGCCTTTTTGAGGTACTGTTTGGTTCGCTATGTGCCGTTATCGCAGGCGCTAAAGGCTGGTTTGATATTCGCGAATACATTCTTGGGCATCATGATTGGTTTAAAAACAACAAACTATTCGTGAACGGCATTCCCGCTGATGACACGATTGCTCGTATCATATCAACCATTGAACCTGAGCAGTTTCACCAATGTTTTATCAATTGGATGTCTTCGATACACACCCTTACTGAAGGCCAAGTTATTGCTATTGATGGAAAAACGCTTCGAGGGTCATACAATCGTGAAGATAGAGCCAGTACCATACACATGATTAGTGCCTACGCTTCCTCAAACAAATTAGTGCTTGGTCAGCTTAAAACAGAACAAAAAAGCAATGAGATAACCGCCATTCCTGAGTTGATAAAGATGTTAGATATCAAAGGGGCGTTAGTGACTATCGATGCGATGGCTTGTCAAACAAAGATAGCCAAAACCATTGTGGACCAAGGGGGTGACTATCTGCTTGCCGTTAAAAGTAACCAGGGAAAGCTACGCGAAGCGATAGTACAAGCCTTCGCTTTCCAGCGAGCTAACAATACGGACAAATCAGTGATTGAACACGGTCACGGACGTACTGAGTGTCGCCAGTGCTATGTTATTGATAGTAAAAACTTACTCGGTGACTTTTCAAAGTGGAAGGGGCTAAAAAATATCGTTATGGTTGAAAGTTGTCGCCTTGAGAAAGGAAAGCCAATCGAGCTTGAGTATCGTTATTACATCAGTTCTAAAGAGTTAAGTGCCGAACAAGCAGCGATAGCCGTTCGAGAACATTGGGGCATCGAATCGATGCACTGGGTGCTTGATGTCAGTATGAGTGAGGATGCATGTCAAATATACAACGCTCATGGGGCGGAAAATCTGTCATGCCTGCGTCATATGAGTTTGAATATGTTACGTGCAGAGCCGACGAAGATAAGCATTGTTGGAAAACAAAAGCGATGCATGATGAATCCATCGATGCTTGAAGCAGTATTAAAGACTGGATTTAGTGGTTCGGTTAAAAATTAAACACTCATGCGGTGGCCCTGATTTCTTGAGCTTATGGCTAATTCTACAAAAAATGAAGCGTCATTGGTATGTATGATTTTCTTGGGTAAAAACCATTTCTCACTCGCCTCGTATAAAGTATGCTTCTCACCTGTTTCAATATTTATTTTAATGAGTTTAGATTGTTCCCCTAATAAAGTAAGAGTAACAAATTCATCATGTTTGTTGGTGTCAGTAAAATTATATCGGTCTTCGTCATCTGACTCATAAATTAACCTTGTTCCGTTTACTGTTCCATCGGAAATATAAAGCTTACCCTCCAATATACAAACTACCGAAGTTCCCCAAAGTGAGCACTCTCTTTGATTGTAAAAATGCTCTAAATTATGAAATTTATGGCTTTTTTTCGTTGTTATATCGAATAAATAGTTACCACCAGCTAGTGAGTAAAGGTAGTTGTCACTCCCGACTTTCAATATATTTTGAGGAATTTCAACAGGATCTTTAAACGTACTAATGCTTTCTTTTATGAATTCAAACTCGTTGAATATTCGAGTTCCTTGGGTTGTTCCATCTGTAACATATATATCATTTGTTGGATGAGGATTAAATAAAACTTCATCTGTACTTAGCTGATATGTATTGTTATTTACTTGTTGAATTGATGAGCAGTTAATGTATTTTGAACCATCCTCCCATAGTAATTGTGGTACGACCTCACCATGCTTTATTACCCAAGGCTGTAGTCCATTGTCATTACAAGCTTGAAAAAAAGTACCCGCTTTAACTTGAAAGTGATTAAAGCTTTCATAGTTTTGAAATCCAGTACTTAAGTAATAGTGGTTTTTATTGAGGTCATAAGTTTTTACAAAGCTTTTATCATCAAGAGCTGAAACCTGAAAAGACAAAATGGCAAGTATTAAATAAATCATTCTCATATCGATTCCTTCGATTAAAATTATTATTCCTGTCTAGTGATTGTCGAAGTTTTACTTTGTATCGACAAATATCAACATAGTTTAATTAAGCTATTTTCAACAATCATTCGAGTCTAAAAGTCGACTAAAAATTGTACAGTAGTTGCTATTTTGTTAAAAGCATTTTATTGAAAAAGTAACATAGTTATTGTTTTTCTAAAGCAGCAAAATTTAATACTTTTAGATTCTTATTTGTCTTGTATCTTGAAGAAGGATAGCCTGCTTGAAATCTGGCGGATCCCCTCATAATTTAGGTCTGCCAGCGGTATGAACCAGTTTGATATATTCGTTTAATGCCCAGTAAATTATCGATGCTTTCAGCGTGTATTTTGGCCTTCGCCGCACTTCTTTTCCTAATCTTACAACGGATAATACAGCGCGATGTTTGATGCTGTTCGCCTGAAAATCCTTCTGCCAGCCAAGATGCCTCGCGGCTATACCTATACACCACAACAGTATTTCTGCCAGCATTGTGATAAGCAATAACACATCATATCGCTTTGGACACCGACTGCGACTTTGCCTCAGCCCCATTCCATATTGCGGGCTTTTTAAATCCCGAAAGGTTTCTTCAATTTGCATGCGTTTAGCATATAACTCAACCACTTTTATCGAGTTGAAATATTCAGGCGGTAAGTTGGTCGCCAGTAACCAGGGCTCCTTGCTGCCTAAGCGATAACTCTTTTGTGCTGTGTGATTTCGGCCTGCTTTTGAAGAGCGCTTATCTTTACGTAATTTGGGCTTAGCCTTAAATAGATGTAAATGGCAGCTTAGCGGTGATTTACGTGCAAGCTGGACATTACCTATGTCTTTAGCGGTTGAGTTTGCTTTCGGGTAGAGCGATTTATTCGAGAACCAGGTCGCTTTTCCATGATGCATAAAGCTTACATCGCCACGTACTCTACCAAGCCAGAACCAACCATAACGTTCAACTTCTCTGAACCAGGTATTACGATAACCTGCATCGGTCACGATGAGCGGACAACAGCCTTGAGGTAGAACATTGGCGAGTTCAGCGAGAAACGCATTATGGCTGCGAGGTGCGTTGTAGTCTTCAAACAAAAAAGTGCGTTCATACAAGGTCACAGAACGGCCTTGAACACTAATTGATGCGCGTAATGTCATCATTCGAAGCTGCTCACGGACATCAGACCAATCGACCAAGATGATAGGCATGGGGTTTGAAGCACACAGATAACGAGCATGCCACTGATATATCGTTATTTTATCTTGAACTAAGTGATGATTACCTAAGAGTCGGTCAATACGTTTAATGTTATGTTTAGCCGCCACAGAGCCTGTAATATTGCGACCAAGCTGAGTGAGTGACAATTGATTTCCATCGAGTAGTGATTCAGTGGCAACCATCAGAGAATTAAGGCGTTTTTGATGAATTTTTGGGCATTGTTTTTTAAGCAAATCGTGTAGTATATGGATATCACGCATGGTGTTAGATTTAATAGGTTTTTGGCGAAATTGATTAGATCAGATAGCACCATGCGTGTCTACTATTTTGAAATTTAAAAGGATTATCTGGGGATTCCCTAGACAGAGTATTTAAGACAATTTATTAAAAAAGCAATGTTTGAAACGCTTGTTTGATTTACACGTTTTTTTTCGCACTCACTGACTGCGAGCCATTTTCAATACCATTAATTTTCGCTCTCTGCTGTAGCGAAATAATGACAGCTTTGGCAGTGTTTGTGCCTCATTTGGCGCTGTTACTGCCAATCGAGACAGATTGTTAATTTAGGTTTAAAGTTTATTTATTAACCACACCCGATCATCAAATTTGATAGTCAATTTTCTCAATATCCTTAAGCAATGCAGCAACGTTTATATCTTTGCCGTAACGACTGAAAGTGATGTTGGGATTAGCGTGACCGACGATTTGCGCCACGATGTGCTCACTGATATCTAATTGCTTCATTTCATCGATAAACGTGTGTCTTAGGCCGTAGGCGGTTGGACGCTGATTCGCTTGCATGCCGATTTCGGTTTGAAGCTTAGCGAGCTGTTTGCAGTAAGTTTTTGACCAATCTTCAATGATGCCAACGGGTTTATAATCAAACAGCTGGGTATGTGTTGATTTTCTTTGCTCAACAAACGCAATAAAGCCTAGCTCAAGCAAGTGCTGATGTATTGGCACATAACGTTTAGCATTGAGGTTCTTTAATCGTTGTACAGCGCCACTGTCATCAATGCTAATGCAGTGTATGCCGTCGATTAGTTTGATATCTCCAGGTTTGAGCTGGCAAGCTTCTGAAGGCCTTAAACCACCATAAAGCATCAAACGGGTGACCCATTTGAAATCGGTTGTTGAAGCCTTGAATGATGAGCTGCGAAGTAGTCGTTTAAGTTCAGGATGCATCCAGCGGTCTCTAGCTTGATTCGGTTTAGCTTTTGGTTTTTGTCCGACAGTAACGCTTTCAAAGGGGTTGTGGTTGCAGTAGTTCATTAGCTGGCACCATTTAAAGAACTGGAATATTGCTGCTAAGTACTCTTTATTGCTTTTGTAGCTTCGGCCTTGAGTCAGTAAAGCATCTCGATAGGTCATCGCATCAGCACTGGTGATGTCATGCACACATTTATATTCAGCTTGAAGCTTGGTTTTAAGAATGGATTTTGATGATACGGTATCAATAAAATGCCGAGTACGCTGCTCAAGCTGCTTTATAGACAGCGGCCGAATGGCTGATTTTTGTTTTGAAATAATAAATGCGCTTAATGCTTCGTTTAACCCAATAACAGGCTTTGCTTGCGCAACAGCTGTGGTTTCACGATGCTGAGACAACTTAGTGTCTCTAATGGGGATAGCATGAGGTTTTTGCGTGATGTTGAACGTAATATCAGAATCATCAGCATCAAACTGAGCTCTAAGATGGTTAATGACCTCATCAACGTAGCGAATAAAATCATTAATACGGGTTTGATGGTCAATAGACCTGATGATTTTTTTGAGTGCTCCGGCAACATCAATGTTACGGATGACCGCTTCTGCTCTGTCACGAGTTAGTAAGGAGACTTTTACGTCAAAAGGGAAGCCCTTGTCGCGTAAATATTTGGCTAAACAGATACGTGTAAAGTATACGTTGTTGGGTGCTCGATAAAGATACATTGTCTGAGTCAATCCTTATGGAGAGCCCCTCAAACGCCAAAAACAAAAAAAGCCGTTGATAATCAACGGCTTTTCTCATATTAAATGTGGCGGAGGGATAGGAATTTGAACCCAAGAAACCAGACACAAAATAAAACTAAAATTCATTATAATCAATTACTAATCGAAAAGTCACATCTCAGATAGTGAACATTCGTAGTCGATATATGACATTTAAATATTTATCGGTTAGATTGTCAAGAAAGTCATAGTCTCTTGTCATGTAATACTAATATCTTACGTATAAAGGTTCGTATAGGCCAAAGTAACACTTAAAATTAGGACAAAAATATTTTCCTTTTACTTTTTGAAAACCTGGTTCATTTATTTTCTCTTTAAAATAGATTGTAAATATTGCATTTTTCTCAGTAATTTTAAATATCTTGCTCCCTAAGTTTTCAGGTAATTTTTTAACAAATAAATGCTCATAATATAAACTTGCACCATCATTAAACTCTTGTACGATTACAGCCTCAACAGAGTCGTTGACATTTCCTACAATTTCAATTGCAGGTTCTGCTACGGTTGAAAGGGAAAAAATTGCTAATAAGTACAGTATCTTCATTTATTTTGCTTCTCAGAAGGTTTACTTAACGTTCTAAATGAACCGCCCAGTGCCGAGTCGCATGGGTCTGGAGGCTAGATGCCTCCGGCTACCCGATTAGAAATTTTTTACAAGTACTCCCGAAACCAACTAACAAGCTCTTTATTTGCTTTTTCTTTGTTTTGCATTAAACCATGATTATCATTGGGATAGATAATAAGTTTGTGAGGAATGCTGTTTTTAGTTAGGGCACTTGCTAACTCAATAGAGTTTTTAGCTGATACACGTTTATCATTTTCACCGTGTAAAAGTAAAATAGGAATATTCGGCGATAGTTCACTAACCCATTTTAATACTGAGCGCCTCTCTAATTCTGCTACTTTGTTTTTATCGTAATAGGGGATCCTATTAGCGTATACTTTTTCCATAGCCGGACGAAAATCGAGTTCTTTTAACAAATCAGTAGTACCAGCAATCGTTGCTATTGCCTTTATTTTACTCGTTTTCTTTAAAGCTAGATGAGTTTGCATTCCTCCACGACTAGCTCCATACATCCCAATACGCTGTTCATCAGCCCCCTCAATACTTGGGATGTAATCTAATAATGCAGTGACATCATTAACATCACTTCCACCAAATTCATCGTGAGCAGATGGGTTTTTGGTAAAAGTTCCACGATATTGACTACCGATAATGACAAAACCTTCGTTAGCAATAGGAAATAAGTTCTGCATCATTGACCCGAAAACAACGCCTCCAAAGTTCCCATTACCACCACGGTTATATACTAGTACAGGTAATTTTTCTAAGTTTATTTTTGGCTTAATAATATATCCGTATACATCATTGCCATCGACTTGATATTTAAACGTATTACACGATAAGTTATTCTTATAATGATTAAAATTATCCTCCCCGAACATAGAATCAAACCATGACAATTTTTTGAGTAGCTCCTCTTTGGTTTTAATTCTTTTACTATATTTTTTCTCCATAAAGCCACGCCATGAATCATAGCTTTGGAATATTGAAGTAAAGCAATCCTTTTGAACTTTAATCCGTTCATCATTGATTAAATTGGTTGCTTGAGAAGTAAATGATAAAAGAGCTAAAGAGATTATTGATAAGTATTTGTTCACATGAACTCCATGTCGGTGATTGAAAATTTTAACAGTTTATTAAAGGGCCAAATAAATTTAAAGTCAGCCGTTTAAGTTATTGATTAATATCATCCTACATTTGCTATCTTATTGAAGTAAAGCAATTAATTGTGCCTAACAGACAAAAACAAACCGAGCTTGCGCGTAAAGTAGAGTTTGTGGTCACCGCCAGAAAAATTAAAAGCATTAATATCAGACGATTACGATTTTTCTATTTTCAATACGATACAACTAAAAAACGATTTTTATTCGATTTTTAGCGTAAATCGATGAAACACCATTATAACTGTACATAAATACAGTGCGCACCACGTAAAAGTGTGCATACTGATTTTATCTTTCACGCTTTTGATTTTTTCACATGCACAGCATGTGGCTGTTGGGGTTAAGGGGTTTCCCCTTACCCGAGCACCTATCCGACCTTTTGGGAACCAAAAGTGGGATAGGTGCGTACCGGGTTACTGTATATACCCACTTTTAAGTGGGTTAATCTTTTTAGCCGTCAAAATAGCCGATATACACTTTTACGCACTCTTTGAGTGCTGTTATTTAAATAAAATGGGGCCAGAATGTCTTAGATTAGTCGGATAATGATGAGTTTATCTGCAATGATTTGGCTCTCTATGAGAGCGATTTTGTTTGTTAACAAAAAACGGTCGCACTCATAGAGAGCCAATTTTTTTAGTTTCGATTTCGGCTCGCACTCTGCTGTAGTGAAAATTTTACACTAATTGATAATTACACCAAGTATTTAAAACACTTATTAAATTACAAGTAAAACAAATAATATCATTACCTTAAAAGTTTTTTCATGTTCTTTGATGTCTCGGTTGGCACTCAAACTGCCATCTGTGACATTATCTCTGCCACCATTGGCAGTAACACTGCCATCGGGTTAATCTGTATTGCCGCTATTGTTAGCTAAACCTATTGGACTCACTCTAAAGTGACATAAAAATCACTAGTAACTCACTCTAAAGCGTTATCGAAAGTATTCTAGATATCAGGCAATAGGTTACATTACTGTGCAGAGAAGGCTGTTACATTGAGTCTGTAAGACAAAGAGAGGTTATGTTGCTTAAGCGTAAAAGGCCCACATGCACAATGGTGTATGTGGGCCTATGCTTGGGGATTGATTATTCGAATTTACGCCTAGTTAGGCTAGTAGCACTTCAAAGATCCTAATGTGTTCGTTATTGAGAAATGTTAACTTAATTAACTACTGACTATGGCAAAACTAAGACGATTAATCTCAAAATTATTGATATTTTTAACACTAACTAATCTAAATCAAATTCATCCTTAGTCAGTTTCTGATTTTTTCGTTTTAATGCACTTTCTAGTTCACTGTCTTTTGTTAATTTAGCTATATCTATAGAAATATCTCGATGCTGGGGTGACAACTTGTCGTTAAATGCATCAACGATAAGACCCAAGAATCCACGCGCATCAGAGTTATTGTAAACATGTAAGCGTTTAAACATCCGTTCCAATATTTGGCTCAAAGGAAGTAGTTTCTGTAAGGTCATCTCGGCTAAGCTGTCTATTAGTGCTCGCTTTTGGCTGATGATATTACCCAGCTCATTAACTTGTTTTTTCATGCCATCAAGGGTTTGATTTAACTTAACCTTTTCACTCTTTTTATGCTGTATATCAACGGTTAAATCTCGTGCAAGTTGCTGTCCCTGAAAAATCTCGCTTTTGATGCTGTCATTATCAATTTTTAACTTGCGATTTTCTTCTATATATTCAATATTTTTAGCTTTCAATTTATCCTGTTCTTCTACACTCGTTGATATGTTATAAGTGATCGAGTTCCAAGTCTCTTTCAACACAGTAACCTGTTGCTGTTGCCACTCAATTGTGCGGTTATAATAATTAAATTGACGCTGATATTTGGGCAATCGAGCTTCAGCATTCATTTGTTTTCTCAATTCAGAATTACGCTCTGATGCAGGTGAAAATTCGACATTCAAGTCTTTTTTATTAAACAAGTCTGCATTAATAAATTCATAAAACATCTGCTGCATGTAGCTGGTGACTGAGCTCGCGTCTATGTAACGTAAACGACCAGTTTCATCTAAACAATCACTGGTATCTCCTCGTTTTATCAAAAACTCATTCACACGTTTTATTTGTGACAAACGTAAGTCATATTCCCCAGTCAAGCTGTTTTTTCCTGAAATAAATGCATGAACATGCCCGCCAGTATTTTCATTTGGTAAGCGCTCATCATGATGTAAAACCATCAATTTAATCGGATATTCAGAGTAAAATGTTTGCAAAAACAACTTCATCGTACTCATCATTTCAGTATTACTAATGATATCTGTGCCTACACAATGATTGACGGGGATTTTAAATAATACTTCTTCGAAATTAGTGGAGTTGAGTGTTTTAGGCTTATCGATTAAGGCGTTGTGGGCTTTGATATATTTCGTTATCTGTGCGATTTTCTGTTTTTTTCTAGGTATATCTAACTGATTTAGTGTGTCTTTAACTTCATTGATGTTAATAAATTCATTTGACTCAATATAAGATTTCATTAACAAAGAAAACGTTCCTGACACATTTTCATTCTCTAACCATTGTTTTATCTTATAAAGAGCTTTTGATTTTATTTTGCTTTTTTCAGCATATGATCCTGCACTTTTTGTTGTATCTCCCATCACATCAAACAATATTTGCTCACGCTGCTCTTGTGAAAATGAATCAAGGGGGACAATACCTTCGTCAGTATCAATCAGGTTTGCTGCTGATAAAGCAACATCCCACTCTACCGCCAACTCGTCACGAGTTCGAAATAACTTACTCATTTTCCCAAGATAAGTTAATCCGGACATACTAGGGCTAGAAAGACGAAGCGAATGAATAAGAGATGCTTTACCAGTCCTACGTCCTTTAGCATTAAAACTGTAATTAACAATCGAATAGAAAGCCCTAATTTCTCTCATAACTTCCTCCGATAGCCGACTGAACTAGAAGCTGAGTGATGCATTGCATCAACAGTTGGGGATGCTGATGTAACAACGTGTTGACTTGTTCAGGTGTAAATGCGGTGTGACCGCTGCTCGCGAAGGAACTCCCTTGTAAAACTGTATGATTTGGAGGCAATAAATCACTGGTGGCTTGCGAAAATTGAACTTCTGTTTTGTCAGGCTTAATTCGTCCAAAAACACTTGAAAATTGCTTTGAAACAAGAACTAAATTATTAGGTGCATCTTGAGACATCCATCTGCCATAGTGGATGTCTATCATTGCTGTAGAATTATGCCCCATTTGGCGCGCTATCCACTCTTTGGGTATCCCCGCGGTGAGGGATTGGCTTGCAAATGTGTGCCTGAGCTGTCCTGCGCCGCGATGAGTGATGCCAGCAGCTTTCAGTAATGGCGTAAAATAGGTTTTGTTATATTGTTTTGCGTGAAGAAAAGGTTGATTAGTTTTGCTGTTGTAGAAAACAGGAGAAAAAGGTTGAGTTTTCTTGGTTTTATTATCAGCTTGTAAAACGGTAAAGTTAACGGCTTTTTTGTGACCGGTGATTAAATATTGTTGTTGTAATATTTCAATCGCTGAATCGCATAACTCAACCGTTCGAACAGAGCCTGCTGTTTTCGGTGTCTTATATATGTTATCGACTAACGCAATGGTTACGCGTAACTGGGCGCGGCTTAAATCGACCATTTCCCACGTCAAGGCAAGTAATTCACAAATACGCAGACCAGTTAGTACACCGAGCTGATACAAGTTTCTGCCACTTTCGCATTCAGATTTTACTTTACTCATTGAAGCTAATTCACTGAGAGTGAAAGGCTCTGGCTCAGGATGAAGAACTTTCAAGTTTGAAATATCTGTGAGAGGATTTTGAGTTATAGCACCATCTCGTAATGCGCGATTAAACACTGCACGTAAAATGATTAAGAATTCGTTGATAGTTTTGTTTGCATATTGCGCATCAAGCGTTTGAATGAGCTGCAGAATGTCACTGTGAGTCACAGCGCTAATTGGCCATTTGCCAATTAATTCTTTTAGTTTAAAAGCCTTGCTTCGCTCTGAGTTCAAAGTCGAAGGTGCTGCTTTGATTTGCCTGTATGATAAATAAGCGTCGATAGAATGGTTAATTGTTTGAGTCATTATCCCCAGCACTGCAGGCTTTAATTTAGCCTGCTTTATTCTTGGGGACTACATTACACTCAAAAAATAATACAATCAACACCTATTTAAACTTAAAGCATTGTTTTTTATATATTTTTAAAGTTTTATTAAGTCAATTTTATTCGAAAACTGACTTAATGACGACAAAATAAACCTTCACTTTACTCAACAATCTTGTGTCTTAAGCTATTCAGCCTCAAGTAAAATCGCTTTCTCGTCTGGGATTAAATCATGCACTGAGCATTCAAGAATCGCTGCAATAACATACACTTTCTCTAAGCTGATGCTTTTCTCACCGCGCTCTACGATACCAATATAGTTGAGGCTAAAGCCGCATTGCTGTGACAGGTCTTTCTGAAGTATGTCTTTTTCTTTTCTTTTTTCTGCGAGTTTTTTTCCAAACTCAATAGCAATCTTTTTTTTCATTCTTATCTTGTAGATTAAATTAAAACACACTATAGTGTGTTTTGTGGTGGTTAATCACTTAGCTAATATCAGTTTGCCGCTGCCTTATTAGCTAAACGCTCGCCCAGGGATGCTAGCATCCCTGGGTTTATTTACTCACAACTCGAATCCTTCAAAATGACACAAGTTGATTTTATAGACATTATTAATAAACATTGCCCCGTCGTTTTTACTACGGAGTATTTGTTACAAGCCCTTATCTATACGTATGAGACTGAAGATGCCGCCATTCTTCGAAAATACATGCATAACAATTTATACCGGTTGGAAAAAAAACACTTTATTAAACGGCTTTCGCCCAAAAGTTGTCGCAACGCACAATTTGAGCAGCGACTCAGTCTACACGCCCCCATTCACATGCAGCCCAAAAGGCCAAACAGTACTTTACATAAGCACATTGATAATCAGAGCATGGTAAAAAACCACTATAATGTACTTCAGCAACATATCAAGCAGTTAACACATAAACTCAATGCTTTTAAATTGCTTAGCCATAAGTTTCATTTATATAGCCCCATCATCAATGGCAAAATCAAGGTGTTAGATACCGAGCTATATGCAAAAGGCATTGAGCTCAATGCTGTCAATGAATTGATAGATGAAATCAAAAAATCGAGCAGAGGTTGAGCGTAAGTTGGCAAAAGGCATTATTGACTAAACTATGCTATTCGCACCACTCGGTAAATTGACATTAGATTAACGGCATTTGCCGTTGAAAATGTTGAATGGAATAAAGCTTGGTAATTAAAATTGACGCCAAGGCGATGTAAAGTCACCGGCGTTGTTACGCTGTCATACCATGCGATAACTTAGTTATCGTCGCATTAATCATGTCCAAACCAATTATGGTATCTAGCAGCGTTATCGGTCGTTGATTAGCAAACGCCTGGTTGGGTGTCTTTAGCCATAAAAGCATTTTATCTTGCGTACCAAAGTACTCTGTTCCTGCTTGAATAAGGCTGATTAGCATCAACACACGCTCGGTCGCGATGGCTGGCAACAGCTTATTGTGAAGTCTTAATTTTACTCCCAATACAGAAGCTAATTCACGCCTAGATAAGCCCGTAAACGTCATCGAATTAGTTAGCGTCTCAGCAGTTAACCCCTGCCGGATAAGCTCTATATCGCTATATGATTCAACATTAAGGGGCTCGGTAGATGAAACAATCAATGCTGAAAACGCTTTTTTGAACATACAGGCCAACTTCAACAGAAATGGTATTTGATAGCAGTATAAGTGAAATTCAAAAGCCTGAAGACCTAATTTATTCGGAGACAATAAAGGCTAAGCTTCGTTGTCACTTCAAACACACTTTTGGACAAAAGCTGGTTAGAGTTAAAGCTCTTAAAGTGATGAGTCTAATTAGGGAATGTATGGCAAAAATTTACAACCTAATGTCAGCAATGCGTACAAAGTTAGCATTATAAATTTTATGATGAACGACTGCTATAGTGGCTCAGGAGCCAGTAAGATGATGAACAATCATTGTTGACTTTCTATGCCTCCTGCAAGCTCTCATCGGATGTAGGAACATCCTTTATAGAGCGGAACGTTTCACACCAAAGCGAACGCTGGGTAAAAAAAGAAAAGGTGCTTATAATAATTAATGGAAGATTACTATTAATGATAACGAACTTAATGAGGTTTCTATGAGCACTAAAGAGTACGTGTATGAAGATAACAATAGCGATTTTGCACTGTTTCAAGAAATCACGTTTGATGATGAAAACAATAACCCCGCTGTACTGCAAATCGATAATGCTTCAAACTTTTCGGTTTTTTCCCACAAATTGATGAGTGATAGTGATAAAGTTTCGTCACAACTTATAGCTGAAATTCCCGCAGACGAATTCGATAAAATTGCAATTGAGTGGTGTAAAAAGCGTAAATTGCATGGTGCGTTAGGAGGGCCAGTCGGTCTAGAGTTTGGTAGCCCCGATTGTAAGTATGATTAATTATAAACTGGTCGAATTCGACCAGTTTAGATCCTCTCTTTGGAGTTACTGAAACTAATGGCACAAAGTTATCGTTAATAATTTGATGATGAGTTGTATTGGATTAGCAAATTTGGCCACAGAGTTTGAGCTATAGACATGAGGAAAAGTAAGCCAAAATGCAGATGCTTCAAATCATGGTCAATCTCGCTCTGGCTTGCTTTGGGGCAAAAGTTTGTTAGATTTAGCAGAACTGCATTGGAACTAATTTTCAAGTGAGGCGATGACCTTAATAGCGATTTCTTGAGGGCATTCGCCATATGATTGCTGAAGACTAATAAATGATTCTGCATTAAAGCAGACGCTTATGACATCCAAAGGCGTTCCTTTGAGTGTTTGCATTGGAAAAGTCACCATCTTGTCATCGATACTTAACTGCTCCCAAATAATAATTTTACCTTCCTTGTCTCGTAAACGCCTGGACTCTTTTAATTCTGAGCATCTTCTTTTTAATTCCAGCCATAATTCGATGGACATATCATTAGAGCGCGCTATTTTGTGAAACGCAGAAAATTTCGCTTTATATCTCTTACTCACATAACGCATATAGCCCCCGAATCTTACGTATTGTTTAGAAGCATCTTAGCACGGCGGCTCCTTTTAAATGCAGCAACCATCTCACATAACGCTCCAGTTAAAACTACTGGCTCACTCTTTTATACAAACTAATTTCGCTCTCAGTGAGAGCGAAAAGGTTTATTTCGCACTACCCTGTAGCTGATGCGTGCTGGGTTGCAGAGCATTTAAGACTATTTATTAAAAAAGCAATGTTTGAAACGCTTGTTTGATTTACAAGTCCTTTTCGCACTCACTGACTGCGAGCCATTTTCTATACCATTATATTTCGCTCTCTGCTGTAGCGAAATAATGACAGCTTTGGCAGTGTTAGTGCCTCATTTGGCGCTGTTACTGCCAATTGCGTCTGGATATTTTTCGAGGTTTAATGCTTATCGATTAACCGCACCCGATCATCAAATGTCATATTCAATTCTCTCAATATCCTTAAACAATGCTGCAACGTTTATATCTTTGCCGTAACGACTAAAAGTGATGTTTGGATTAGCGTGACCGACAATTTGAGCAACAATATGCTCACTGATATCCAGTTGCTTCATTTCATCGATAAACGTGTGTCTGAGGCCGTAGGCGGTTGGACGCTGGTTAGCTTGCATGCCTATCTCGGTTTGAAGTTTGGCGAGCTGTTTGCAGTAAGTTTTTGACCAATCTTCAATGATGCCGATAGGTTTATAATCAAACAGCTGGGTATGTGTTGATTTTCTTTGCTCAACAAACGCAATAAAGCCTAGCTCAAGCAAGTATTTGTGAATGGGCACATAACGTTTGGCATTTAGGTTCTTTAATCGTTGTACTGCACCACTATCATCAACGCTAATGCAGTGTATGCCATCGATTAGTTTGATATCTCCAGGTTTGAGCTGGCAGGCTTCTGAAGGCCTTAAACCACCATAAAGCATTAATCGGGTGACCCATTTGAAATCAATTGTTGAAACCTTGAATGATGAGCTGCGAAGTAGTCGTTTAAGTTCAATGTGCGTCCAGCGGTCTCTAGCTTGATTCGGTTTAGCTTTTGGTTTTTGACCGACAGTAACGCTTTCAAAGGGGTTGCTGGTGCAGTAGTTCATTAATTGGCACCACTTAAAGAACTGAAATATGGCAGCTAAGTACTCTTTATTGCTTTTGTAGCTTCGGCCTTGAGTTAGTAAAGCATCTCGATAGGTCATCGCATCAGCACTGGTGATGTCATGCACACATTTATATTCAGCTTGAAGCTTGGTTTTAAGAATGGATTTTGATGATACGGTATCAATAAAATGCCGAGTACGCTGCTCAAGCTGCTTGATAGACAGCGGCCGAATGGCTGATTTTTGTTTTGAAATAATAAATGCGCTTAATGCTTCGTTTAACCCAATAACAGGCTTTGCTTGCGCCACAGAGGTAGTTTCACGATGCTGAGACAATTTAGTCTCTCTAATGGGGATAGCATGAGGTTTTTGCGTGATGTTGAATGTAATATCAGGATCAGCTGCATCAAACTGAGCTCTAAGATTGTTAATGACCTCATCAACGTAGCGAATAAAGTCATTAATACGGGTTTGATGGTCAATAGACTTGATGATTTTTTTGAGTGCTCCGGCAACATCAATGTTACGGATGACTGCTTCTGCTCTGTCACGAGTGAGTAAGGAGACTTTTACGTCAAAGGGAAAGCCCTTGTCGCGTAAATATTTGGCTAAACAGATACGTGTAAAGTATACGTTGTTGGGTGCTCGATAAAGATACATTGTCTGAGTCAATCCTTATGGAGAGCCCCTCAAACGCCAAAAACAAAAAAAGCCGTTGATAATCAACGGCTTTTCTCGTATTTAATGTGGCGGAGGGATAGGGATTTGAACCCTAGAACGGGATAAACCGTTGCCGGTTTTCAAGACCGGTGCATTCGACCACTCTGCCATCCCTCCGAGCGGGCGAATAATATGACAATGACCCTTTGGTGTAAAGCATAAATTGCAAATAACTCACCAACTGCTTATTAAATGCTCAGGATGAAATTTATACCTTCAATGGTTCATCATAACGTAATGTCTATATAAATTTATTTAATGGTTTTGACTAGGGGCTGTTGATCTTTCACATTGGCAGCCAAATTATAGAGCAAGCTAGAGCCAGCAGGCTTTCAAAATTAATTTTCAATTTATCATAGCGGGTCGCTATCGCTCTAAAATGCTTAAGCCGAGCAAAAGCATTTTCAACTAAATGCCGATATTTGTATAAACACCAATCGATATCGCCATTTCCTTGCTTCGAATTTTGTCTTCTAGGGATCACTGGCTTGGAACCACATTCACGCACTTTATCTCTAATCGCTTCACTGTCGTAGCCTTTGTCTGCAATAATAAAATGACTTTGTGGCAACAGTTCAATAAGGGCATTAGCTGCTTTACTATCATGAACTTCTCCACCTGTAACAATGAATTCTATCGGTAAACCAAGCTATCTACCGCGAGATGGATTTTGCTTGTATTACCACCACGACTTAGCCCAATTGCTTGATTTTCATCAGATGATGCACCTGAACTGTGTTGATGGGCTTTTACATAACTTCCATCAATAAATTCCCATTCAGTATCACTATTAGTCGATAATGTTTTGAACAGCCTGAGTAAAATACCTTTTCTTGACCACAGTAAAAAACGACGGTAAATGGTATTCCATAAGCCAAAATATTCAGGTAAATCTCGCCAAGGGCAGCCGACACGCAATCGGTAAAGGATCCCTTCCATCGTAAATCGATGCTCTTGCTTGTTATAAACTCTATCATCAAGCAGAATAGCTTTTAGCTTCGACCACATCTCATCAGTGAGCATTAATCGGGGCATGGTAATCTCGTTGTATTTGTTTTTGGCGAAGTGAATTATACGAGATTACCTTCTTCGCACAAAATTCAAACAAAGATCAACAGCCCCTAACTAGACACTGAAAGTTAGCCAAAGATATTGCGTCTGTTAAGCCTCTAAAGCAGACATTAAATAGCGACAAACGTTATTAAACAGCCGATATCAGCGACTTTGCTTGATTTGATAAGGGTTAATGTTTACCTTTACTGCAAGTTATATTGCCAATGCCAAGGATAGCGAGATGCTTTCAGAACAAGCATTCGAGATGATAGATATTGTGGCCCGTGTGGGTAGTTTTACTGCCGCCGCCAATAAATTAAATAAAGTGCCGTCTGCGGTGAGCTATGCCATTAAACAGATTGAAGATGACTTAGGGGTCATACTGTTTGAGCGTCATCACCGTAGTGTTAGTTTAACCCCTGCTGGTGAACATTTTGTGGCGCAGTCGCGCGAAATCATGACTAAATTGAACAACATTAAACGTGATACCCAGAAAGTGGCCAATGGTTGGCGCCCTTCTTTATCCATTGCGATTGACAATATGGTGCGTGCTGACAAAATCAGCGGCTTAATTGCTGATTTTTATCGCCATTTCACCGACATTGAATTGATAATACGCTTAGAAGTTTATAATGGCGTGTGGGAAGCATTGTCTACTGGCAAGAGTGATATTGCCATTGGTGCAACCTCAAGCATTCCAGTAGGTGGCACATTTAAATCCCGTGATATGGGGATGATCCAATGGTCATTTTTAGTCGGTAAAAACCATCCTCTAGCCAAAGCTGAGCATGCATTAACCGATGAAGAATTATTGCAATATCCGTCAATATGCCTACAAGATACCGCACATAATATTGCTCATCGACCTAATTGGTTATTGAATAATCAACGTAGAATTGTAGTACCCGATTGGATAAGAGCAATAAATTGCTTTAGAGAAGGCTTAGGTGTGGGCTATATGCCATATCATTTGGCTGATATTTTTATTAAAGCCGGTGCGCTAATAGAAAAACAACTCGCCACCCCAAAGCAAGACACCGCCTGCTGTTTAGCTTGGAACATCGCCAATATGACGCCTGCTATGCAATGGGTATTAGATCATCTCGGCGACACCGATAAACTAAAAAAAGAGTGGCTTAGTTAAGCCACTTTTGCAAAATAAGTTTTTGTTAATAACATTACTTATACAAACGTTTATGTTAAATTAGCAACTATTAAGATGATGTTTGTTATGAATTAATTTTTGTTTAATGTACATTGCTTACGCTATATAAAAGGATTTAGCTTCAGAGTGAGATATTCTTGTGAAAGATATTTTTCTCGTTGAGCAAATCATGAGTTAACACCTGGAGACGATAATGAATCAACAATCAGTTATATCACCTAGTCTATCGACTACTGATGTCAACAAAATGCTAAAAAACACTTATATGCTTCTGGCGATGACATTGGCATTTTCTGCTGTCACTGCTGGTGTAGCCATGGCAATCAACCTTGGTCCGATGATGTCATTAGGCTTATCGCTTGGTAGCTTAGTATTATTATTTGTAACCCTTAAAAAAGCCGACAGTTCTGCGGCTATCTTTTGGGTATTTGCCTTTACAGGTATGCAAGGCGCGTCACTTGGTTACATCCTTAATCATTATGCTGGTATGGCAAATGGTCCTGGGTTAATTATGCAGGCGTTAGGCTTAACCTCTATCATTTTCGTGTCGCTTTCAGCGTATGCATTAACTACTAAGAAAGACTTCTCATTTATGGGTGGCTTCTTATTTGCGGGTTTATTAGTGATGATCGGTGCTATGGTCATTAATATATTCGTCGGTAGCTCAATTTTATTTATGGCAATGAATGCAGGTATTGCATTGCTAATGACCGGTTTCATTCTGTATGACACCAGCCGTATCGTGAATGGCGGCGAAACAAACTACGTTCGTGCGACCATTTCATTGTACTTAGACTTTTTGAACTTGTTCATAAGCCTGCTACATTTAATGGGTATTGGCCGCGACGACTAATCGTCGATAGAGTTCAGCAGCAAATTACGTTAAAATGACCCTACATTAGGGTCATCTTTTTTATAATGAGCAAATTCATCATTCAAGTAAACGGTAGCGTTTATGGCTCTACAGCCAGTTTTCGCGCGTTATCATTTTGCCAAAGTGCATTAGCTAATGGCCATCAGATTATCAACGTCTTTTTCTATCAAGATGGTGTAACCAACAGTAGCGCCCTCACCTGTCCTGCATCTGACGAAATAGATATGCATTCCAATTGGCAATCCTTGTCATTGCAATATGCGATACCACTAACTAATTGCGTTTCAGCTGCATTGAGGCGTGGTGTATTGTCACCACAAGATGCAACCGAGAATGGCAAACCACAATGGAATAGCAGTGATGCATTTACCATGGGCGGTTTAGGTGAATTAGTGGTCGGTATTGAACACGCTGACAGATTAATTAGCTTTTAATGTTTGGGTGGACTAGGCAATGAAATCACTAGTGATTATTTTTAGACATGCACCATTGGGCACCACGAGTACCCGTGAAGGGCTGGATTTTGCCATGCTCAGTGCTAGCTTTGAACAACAGGTGAGTATTGTATTTACTAATGAAGCGGTATTGCATTTATTGGCAGGCCAAGCCCCCGAGCAAGCAGGCTCTAAAGATTATGTGTCAGCATTTAAAGCACTGTCACTTTATGATATAGACACTGTATTAGTTTGTGCAGAGTCAATGACCACATTAGGGTTACAAGCTGATGAACTGAGCATTAGTGCCACCATCGTTGCGCCGCAGGCAATAACTGACGCCCTACAAGCCGCAGACGAGGTATTAGTATTTTGATATTACACCATATCCAAACATCAGTAATGACTGACGACGCCTTAAGCACTTGCTTGCGATACATTCACCCTAGTGACAGCATTTTATTGTCTAGCGATGCAGTGAATTGTTTATTACAGATTCAGTGGCAACAACGT
Organism: Shewanella livingstonensis; assembly: GCF_003855395.1. Taxonomy (NCBI): domain Bacteria; kingdom Pseudomonadati; phylum Pseudomonadota; class Gammaproteobacteria; order Alteromonadales; family Shewanellaceae; genus Shewanella; species Shewanella livingstonensis. Next base: position 2,945,424 of record NZ_CP034015.1, read on the forward strand.
CTTGCCAATATTCGCCTATTTGTACTGCACGATGATGTGGTTGCAAGAGGTTTAGCTGAACGCTTGATGATGTTAGCCACTAAAGTTGTGGCTAGTTTGGAGATTATTGATTATGGCCAATTTGTTGAACAGTCTTTATTACACGATAAGGTATTAACGTGGTAAATTTTTTTGAATTTAATGGTTTGCAAATTGAAACCGATCATCAAGGTTATTTAAAGCATATCAATGATTGGCAAGAGCCAATGGCAGTGGTTCTTGCCGCAACTGAGAAGATTGAGTTAACTGAGCAGCACTGGGAAGTTATCCATTTTGTGCGTGATTTTTATCTAGAGTACAAGACGAGTCCGGCTATTCGAGTATTAGTGAAAGCTATCGGTCAGCGTTTAGGGGCGGATAAAGGTAACTCGAAATACTTGTATACCTTGTTCCCAATTGGCCCTGCTAAACAAGCCACCAAAATTGCCGGGTTACCCAAACCGGCCAAATGCTTATAATGATACTATTTAAAAAGCCCGCTTAAGAAACCTTAAGCGGGCTTTTTAAATCTACACATTCATCTTTTACAAAGAGGGTTATTAAGGAAAACGTTTTCTACCACTATTAATGCTGCTTGAGCTAGTTCAACAATTAACAACAAGATGAAAATGAAGATAACTGATAACTAACCTGAGCTCGGGATAATAAACGCCTTTCAAACAGTCCTTTGTCCTGCTAACTGTTGAATCGACTTACAATAGACTCGCTATTGACGCGTTAATTCGCCTTGTTAGCAGAACAAATGACAAGCTTGAAAGTGAGCTTGGTTAGCATGTTAATTTTAAATAGCGAAGTTAACGACAACATAGAAGCCAAAATATGTAATGCGATCAAACTTGTTATATTGCGAGTTTATACCTTAGCGGGTTAGCTAAAAATCTAAACAGTTTAATATTCTGTAGCAAGAACCAATACACTAGCCACAGCGTAAATGAACTGCGGCTAGCGACAAATAGGTTTAGCCTATGACGCTTAAGCCGCCCATATATGGACGTAATACTTCAGGTATTGTGATAGTACCATCTTGATTTTGATAATTTTCAAGCACGGCCACTAATGTACGACCAACTGCTAAACCAGAACCATTTAAGGTGTGCAATAAAGCAGGTTTATTATCGACTTTACTACGGTATCTAGCTTGCATTCTGCGGGCTTGGAAATCTTTCATGTTAGAACAAGATGAAATTTCACGGTAAGTATTTTGCGCCGGTAACCACACTTCAATATCAAAGGTTTTACTTGAACCAAAGCCCATATCACCCGTACATAACACCATGGTGCGATGTGGTAAGTTTAATAACTGCAATACCTTTTCTGCATGTCCTGTGATTTCGTCAAGCGCTTGCATTGAATTATCTGGGTGAGCAATTTGCACCAACTCTACTTTGTCGAATTGATGCTGACGGATCAAACCACGAGTGTCACGACCATAAGAGCCGGCTTCACTTCTGAAACATGACGTTAGCGCAGTCATTTTCATTGGCAGTTCACTTTCATCAATAATCATGTCGCGGACATAGTTGGTGAGTGGCACTTCAGCAGTAGGAATAAGCGATAAACCTTGGCCTTCTTCAGTAGCGGGTTTGGTGTGGAATAAATCTTCACCGAACTTAGGTAACTGCCCTGTGCCTAATAAGCTATCTTCGTTAACCAATAACGGTACATAGGTCTCGGTATAACCATGTTCAGTGGTGTGTAGGTCTAGCATAAACTGACCTAAAGCACGATTTAAACGAGCAATTTGGCCACGCATGATAATAAAGCGTGAGCCAGTAATTTTAACAGCGCTTTTAAAATCTAATCCGCCTAAGGCTTCGCCTAAATCTAAATGATCTTTCACTTCAAAGTCGAATACTTTTGGGGTGCCCCAACGACGCACTTCAACATTGTCATTTTCATCAGCGCCTATTGGTGCTGATTCGTCTGGCAAGTTTGGCATGCTCATGGCTATGCTATTAATTTGTTGTAATAACTCACCAAGCTCAGCTTTCTTAGCATCAAGCTGCGCACCTAAATCCCCTACTTGCGCCATAATGGAACTGGTATCTTCGCCGCGCGCTTTAGCTTGACCAATCGACTTAGATATCGCGTTACGCGACGCTTGTAAGTCTTCTGTAGCTACTTGAAGCGATTTACGCTTTTCTTCAAGTTGGGTCAAATTATCGATATCAACAATAAAGCCACGGGTGGCTAAACGATCGGCGGTGATTTCAAGTTCATTACGCAAAAATTTTGGATCTAGCATGTTGTTAGTTCTTTTTAGTTAAACGCGAGAAAATATAAGTTGTTGGCCTACATACACCATAAATAAACATAAGGTGACATTCAACAACACATTTAATATAGCTTTATGCCATAAGCCTTCTTGCAACAGCAGTAAGGTTTCATTTGAGAAAGTCGAAAAGGTGGTTAATGCGCCCAATAGGCCAATGCCAATAAGCGCTTTAATTTCAGGGCTAATATGACTCAACTGCCCTAGCGCATAAACTACGCCCATTAAAAACGATCCCAATAGATTGACTAACAGTGTACCAAAAGGAAAACTGCTTCCAAATAGCTGGATCATAAAAATTGAAAGAAGATAGCGTAAAACAGCACCAATTGACCCACCTAATGCCACCAAGAACACATTAGTCATAGCGTTTGTCCTCGCTTTGTTGATCAAGCTGGGTTAATTGCGCCAATTTATCTTGAATGCGTTTCTCAAAGCCTCTGTTGCTGGGCTGATAAAACTGGCTGTGCTGTAATGATTCTGGGAAGTAATTTTCGCCGGCAGCATATGCCGCAGATTCATTATGAGCATAGCGATATTCTTTACCAAAACCGATTTCTTTCATCAATTTTGTAGGTGCATTACGTAAGTGATTCGGCACTGGCTCATGCCCTGTTTGCTTAGCTAACTCACGTGCTGTATTGAATGCACTATAAACGGCATTACTCTTAGGTGCACTGGCTAAATATAACACGGCTTGCGCAATGGCTCGCTCGCCTTCCGCGGGGCCGATACGGTGATAACAGTCCCACGCATTGAGTGCTACGGTCATGGCCACTGGGTCAGCATTACCTATATCTTCTGAGGCAATAGCTAATAAACGCCGTGCGACATACAAAGCATCGCCGCCGCCTTCTAAAATACGGCAATACCAATATAAAGCGGCATCGGGCGCAGAGCCACGCACAGACTTATGTACCGCAGAAATTAAATCGTAAAATTGATCGCCGTTCTTATCATAACCTGCGGCTTGGTGCCCAGCGACTTGGGTGAGCATTTCGGTGGTAAAGGCTCCTGCATCTGTGACTAAATCGCTCATTAACTCCAATAAGTTTAAGGCTTTGCGAGCATCACCATCGCTAATGTCGGCTAATTGTTTAGCCACATCGGCAGGTAATGTTAACTGACGTTTGCCCAAACCACGTTCAACATCGGTTAGCGCCTGGGTAACAATTAAGTTTATTTCGTCAGAACTTAGGCGATTAATAAGGTAAACGCGCGCCCGTGATAGTAAGGCGTTGTTGATTTCAAATGAGGGGTTTTCGGTAGTTGCGCCAATAAAAATAACCGTACCGTCTTCAATAAAAGGTAAAAAGGCATCTTGCTGACTTTTATTAAAGCGGTGCACTTCATCAACAAACAACAAAGTACGTTGACCACGACTTTGAGCGATAGCCTTGGCTTGTTCTATGGCGGCGCGAATATCTTTCACACCCGATGTTACCGCAGAAATACGTTCGACATGCGCATTAGCGTAATGAGCAATGAGCTCTGCTAAGGTCGTTTTTCCGGTACCGGGAGGGCCCCAGAGTAACATTGAGTGCGCTCGATTTGCCTCGAGCGCCTTACGTAGCGGTTGCCCTTCACCTAATAAGTGTGCCTGACCAACGTACTCACTAATTTCCCTTGGGCGCATACGCGCAGCCAAGGGGCGAAAATCTGGGGCAAAATCGAAACCTAAGTTAGCCATCAAACAACCTAATTAGCTTGCTTTAATCGTTGGTCATCTATATCAACATCATCAGGTACAGCAAACTTAAATATATTGGCTTCGTTCGCTTTTACTGTGCGCTGCTCGGTAAGCGAAAATTGGCTTAGATTACCTTGCTCATCCGTTAAGTTAAATTTAACTAGCTGACTAGATTCAAAACATACACTTACCGCTACAACATTGCTATTGAGCTTTTTAGGTTGGATATCAAAACAACTGGATTTAGGATTAACAACACGTTTACTCACTGAGTATTTATCCCAGGTGGCTTGATCTCGATGCACTAACAAAGCCATTGGCGACGCATCAACCGCTTGGGCAACATCCATTACGGTCACTTCTTCAGCAAAGGGATTATAGATCCACAAATTAACGCCATCGGCCACAATCAATGATTCATCTGGCTGAGTTAAATGCCAATAAAATTGATTCGGATACGCTAGCGCAAATACACCGCTGCCGGTTTGGATTGGCTTATTATTAATGTCGGTCACTTGTTGGGTAAATGTCGCATGCAAGCTATCAATATTAGATAACTTTGCGCGTAATTCAGTTGCATCATCGGCCATCGCCGCAAAGCAACTTAAACTGGTTGTCAATAATAGGCTTAATACAGCAAAACGTTTATTCATCATCATTCCTATTAGTTTCTCGGTGGCGGCGGAGCCAATACTTCACGGTTACCATTGTGGCCTTGAGCGGTCACAATACCTTGGCTTTCCATCATTTCAATAATACGGGCGGCGCGATTGTAACCAATTTTAAATTTACGTTGTACGCTAGAAATAGAGCCTCGGCGAGTTTCGGTGACAAATGCCACTGCATCATCATATAACGCATCCAACTCTTCTTCACTGTCTGAGGTTTCACCGGGTAACAAGACTTGTTCACCATCGGTAGCACCATTAAGGATTTCTTCAATGTATTGCGGCTTGCCACGAGCGCACCAGTCGGCTACCACTTTATGCACTTCATGGTCATCAATAAACGCCCCATGAACACGATTAGGCAAACCAGTTCCAGGCGGTAAATACAACATATCACCCATACCTAACAAGGTTTCGGCGCCTTGCTGGTCAAGGATGGTACGCGAATCAATACGTGATGACACTTGAAACGCAATACGGGTTGGAATGTTGGCTTTAATCAAACCAGTGATGACATCAACCGATGGACGCTGGGTGGCCAATATTAAGTGGATGCCTGCAGCACGAGCTTTTTGCGCGATACGGGCAATTAATTCTTCGACTTTTTTACCCACAATCATAATCATGTCTGCAAACTCGTCAACCACGACCACAATCGATGGCAGCTTTTCAAGTGGTGGCGCATCATCGAGCATGCTTTCTGACGACTTCCATAATGGATCGGGAATGTACTCGCCTTTTGCCGCAGCATCTTTAATTTTTATGTTGTAACCTTTTAGATTACGTACTCCTAATGCCGACATTAATTTATATCGACGCTCCATTTCACCGACACACCAGCGCAATGCATTGGCGGCTTCTTTCATGTCGGTAACGACTTCACAGAGTAAATGTGGAATACCTTCATATACTGACAATTCAAGCATTTTAGGGTCAATCATAATAAAGCGGACATCATCTGGGCCCGATTTATACAATAAGCTGGTGATCATCGCATTCACACCTACAGACTTACCTGAACCTGTGGTTCCTGCAACGAGTAGATGAGGCATTTTGCCTAAATCGACCACCACTGGTTCGCCAGCAATGTCCTGACCTAATACCATAGATAATGTTGATTTACTGTTTTTAAATGCTTCTGAGTCGAGTACGTCACGCATAAATACGGTTTCACGAAATTTATTAGGCAGTTCTAAGCCTACGTAGGCTTTACCAGGTATTACTTCAACCACACGTACGTTTTCAGATAATAATGAACGAGCTAAATCTTTCGATAGATTGGTGATTTTTGAGGCTTTAACCCCTGGAGCTAATTCAAGTTCAAAACGAGTAATTACCGGTCCAGGATACACCCCAACAACATTAGCGATAATGTTAAAGTCAGCCAGTTTAACTTCAACTAATCGTGCTACTTGTTGTAATTCTGCTTCACTGATCGGATTTTTCTTACGGTCAGGCACATCAAGTAAGGTAATGCTCGGTAATGGATCCATTTTTTGACGTGTTTGTTGCGGCGTTTGACCATCAATCACTACAACACCATCAACAATTCTAGCTTCTTTTTTTGGCGTTTGTTGTGCAACTAATGCACCCGTTGAAAGAGGTTTAGCAAAGGCTTCCTCAAATGGCTCATCGGCCGAATCAAGGTTATTGATACTATAGGTATCATTAATATCCTCATCGTCGGCAATGTTGACATCATCTTTACTCGCTACCCAAGGGGCAAAATAAGTCTCGTCATTATCAAGTTGCATCGACGGTTCTTGACGATCATCACTATCAAACTCTTGTTCTTGGTCATCAATGTCTAACACGGTAATGTCTTCAACCGGTTTAGGCTTACGACTAAAAAAGCTGCGTTTCTTTTCAACTACAGGTGGAATAACGACTTGAGGTTTAACATGAATGGGCGCTTTTGTTGGCTTATTAACTTTATCCTGTGATGGCTTAAGTTGTTGATCCATCTCATTGCGGCGCTGAGTAAATTTATCGACTAATGAAAGAAAACCCTTAGTATCCTCGGTTTCACGTTCACGCTTAAATAATTTAGGCAATGTCCATATTTTTTTTGCACACCAAATAGAACCTAAACCGGTTAACTCGATAATAGTTAACCAACTAATACCAGTTGCTAACGTAAAACCCGCACCAATAAAACACATTAATAATAATGTAGTGCCTAAGGTATTAAAGTACGGCAGCATGGCTTGGCCAATCACATCACCTGCTACCCCACCGGCAGAAAACACAAACATATCATCAGCATTCATACTGACCAGCGCAGCTAAAGCTAATAACATCAGAATAAAGCCGATAATTCTTAGTCCAACTGAAAAATAATCTATTTCGAAAACTCTATGCGCACGATTAAAAATAAACCAACCTGTGGTGGCTATTATCATCGGAATTAAAAAGGCGATGAACCCAAAAAAGTAAAACAGCACATCGGCAGTCCAAGCACCAACAGCACCGGTCCAGTTATGTATTTCACCTTGGAAATGCGACTGACTCCAACCTGGGTCGCTGGGGTTGAAACTGGATAATGCCAATAAAATGTATGTTGCAACCATGCAACATAAAATAAGGCCACCTTCGAGAAGCCGTTGTAGGCCACTGAGTGTTTTTAGACTATTTTCCTGAGTCAAACGAAAGCATCCATAAAAAGTGAAAAATAAGGGTTAAGATAACAGAATATCACTGTATTTGCAGTGATTATGCACCTTGATTTAATCAAGCTCAATGGATTGTTATGTCGAATTAATCATGAAACATAAAAGACTTGACGATTACACTCAAGATGATGATTTAATATACAAAATATAACTTAAATCGATAAAATGATGAACTTAGGTAACAATCGTTATCTATTATTCATCATTTAGGTGCTAAGGACTGGATAGGATATTAAGCAGTGATCATTAACCTAGGTTGTACAACGCAACCTTATTAGTTTGTTTAACCTCTTCCATTACAACATAAGTACGAGTATCTGATATTGATGGTAATTTCAGTAAGGTTTCACCTAATAATCGTCTATATGCAGACATATCTGATACTCGAGTCTTTAATAAGTAGTCAAAATCACCAGAGACCAAATGACACTCTTGGATATCATCAAGCAATTGTACTGCGCGATTAAATCGGTCAAAAATGTCTGGCGTATCACGATTAAGGGTGATCTCAACAAACACTAATAAAGAAGCACCTAAAAAATGTGGATTTACCAATGCGGTATACCCACTTATAAACCCTTGTTTTTCTAGCCTTTTAACTCTTTCCAAACACGGTGTAGGACTTAAGCCTACACGTTTTGATAGTTCAACATTTGAAATGCGACCATCCTGTTGAAGCTCATTTAAAATATTACGATCAATGCGGTCTAAATCTTTCACAGAAAAGCTTTTACTATTTGCCATATATTTAACCTTGTTTTGTCCTTAAAACAACACTTTTATCTATTTATTAAGAAACTTCAGCAGCATAATCTACTAAAGCAGCACTATACTAGAGTCTCCTGAAATAAGCACGTTCAGGTCACAATTAATAAAAATTATACCCACTTGAAGTGGGTTTTATGTCAATCGAGGCTCAAAAATGATTATTGGTGTTCCAACAGAAATCAAAAACCACGAATACCGTGTAGGCATGGTCCCTTCAAGCGTACGTGAATTAACAATAAAAGGTCACGATGTTTTAATTCAATCTGAAGCGGGCATGGGCATTGGGTTTACCGATCAAGACTATATTGATGCAGGTGCCTCGATTTTAGCGACTGCAGCTGAAGTGTTTGCTAAATCAGAGATGATTGTAAAAGTAAAAGAGCCATTAACTGTTGAACGTGCAATGTTACGTCACGACCAGATTCTATTTACTTACTTACATCTAGCGCCAGATTTGGTACAAACAAATGAGCTAATCGCCAGCGGTGCTGTGTGTATTGCTTATGAAACCGTAACGGATGACCGTGGCGGATTACCATTACTTGCACCAATGTCAGAAGTTGCTGGCCGCATGTCAATTCAAGCGGGTGCTCGTGCACTGGAGAAATCATTAGGAGGCCGAGGTATGTTACTTGGCGGCGTTCCTGGTGTTGAACCGGCAAAAGTGGTCATTATCGGCGGTGGTATGGTTGGTACTAATGCAGCACAAATGGCAGTAGGTATGGGTGCAGATGTAGTAGTACTAGATCGTAGTATCGATGCCCTACGTCGTTTAAATATTCAATTTGGTTCTGCTGTTAAAGCAGTTTACTCAACTGCAGATGCAATTGAGCGCCATGTGTTAGAAGCAGATCTGGTTATTGGTGGTGTATTAGTTCCGGGTGCTGCAGCGCCAAAATTAATCACCAGAGACATGGTTAAGCGCATGAAACCAGGTAGTGCAATCGTTGACGTGGCTATTGACCAAGGTGGCTGTGCTGAAACATCACATGCAACCACTCACCAAGACCCAACTTATATTGTTGATGACGTTGTACATTATTGTGTGGCTAATATGCCAGGTGCCGTTGCACGTACGTCAACAGTTGCATTGAACAACGCAACCCTTCCTTACATCATCAAGTTAGCTAACCAAGGTTACAAACAAGCATTACTAAATGACAAACATTTCTTAAATGGTTTAAATGTAATTCACGGTAAATTAGTTTGTAAAGAAGTGGCCGAAGCATTAAACCTTCCGTTCACTGAACCAAAGAGTTTACTTGCTTAACATGCTTTGATGTACCTGCTTTGATATAGCTATTACGTTGAACAATAAAAATGCCGCATTAACTCATGCGGCATTTTTTATGTTGAATACTTTTTTTTATGTTGAATACTAATTAGCGAGTTATAATTTTTCGTAATAAGACGCTATTAACTCATGGCTAGAATTTCCATTCAAGGCTATTGAAAGAGCATCATATTATTATGTAGTAGAGGTTGATTGTGCTTGCTTGGCTAATAAATCGAAAAAGGCTTCTTGCGGCATAGGTCTATAAAAGTGATAACCTTGCACTGCTTGAATGTCTTGTTGCTTAATAAACTCCAACTCTTCTTGGGTCTCTACCCCTTCGGCTACAATCGATAAGTCTAACGCACGGCTCATGCTAACAATCGCCTCAATCAGTGCTTTATGACGCGAACCGGAAGTGATTTTTTGAATAAATGATTTATCAATTTTTATTTGATCGACTGGAAAATTAACCAAATATGATAATGAAGAATAACCAGTACCAAAGTCATCTACCGATATTTTCATGCCACGATGTCTCAGCTCAGTCAGTAACAGATTAATCGACTTTTGTTGCTTCATCATTAACGATTCTGTTATTTCAAGCGTGATCAACGAATAAGGAAAATCATCCAGACCAAATTGTTTTTGTATTGCATCAAAATACGCTAAAAAGCGTTGCTGTAAATCTGCGGTCCAAAATTCAATAGTCGATACATTAATGGATAACGGAATGGCGAGCTGACGTTGTTGTAATGCCAATATACTGGTTAATGCTTGGGTTCTGACCCATTCACCAATTTGAACAATCAATCCAGACTCTTCGGCGATTGGAATAAATTCGTCTGGCGAAATAAATTTTCCATCATGTATCCAACGCAATAACACTTCAGCTTTAATGATTTGGCTGGTAAATGGATTCACTATCGGCTGATAATATAATTCAAATTCATGTTGAGCTAATGCCGTTTTTAAATATAAATGAAGCTCAGCATTTCGCTCTGCATCTTTTTGAATTTGTTGATTAAAAAATTGTAAACAATTTCGACCACGTGCTTTTGCGTTGTACATAGCTTGAGTGGCACAATTTAATATTTGTTCAACATTATCAGCATCATAAGGATAACGAGCAAGACCAGTGCTCATTGACAACATCATATCTTGATCGCCTACAATAAAATGCTTTTTAAGCTCATCGGTTAAGTTGTTAAACATACTTATCAATGACTCAGTAGACATTTTTCCCGGCAACACTAAAGCAAACTCATCAGCTGCAATACGGGCAATGAGAACATTCTCAGGAATTGCGTTCAATAAGCGCTGTGCCACTAATTTTAAAACGACATCACCGTTATCGTGGCCAAGAGTGTCATTAATTTGTTTAAAATGGTCGATGTCCATCAACATCAAACTGAATTCTTGCTTGTTCCCATCGACACTATCATTTGAGCTCTTCATTGCTTGAAGGCTTTCAAACAAGTATTTTCGGTTAGACAATCCAGTCAGTTGATCGTAGTTGGTTTGAAAATTAATGATTTTCTCAGCATTTTTACGTGCAGAAATGTCAGTAATCAACCATGCAAAACAATTTTGTTGTGTAAAGGTATCTCGAATAACCGTGACATTAAGGGCTATATCAATAATATCATTATCATTCCTAAGGCCTTTTAACTCGCCTTCCCAAGCGTGCCCTCTGCTTAAATGGTCAAATAAATCTGCCACCATCTCCGGCGGAGAGTGGCTTAAAAAACGATGAACATCAAATAATTTAAGGTTGGCATAATAGGTAGACGTTAGCGATTTAAAAATTGGATTCGCTGATAAAACACAGTTATCTTCGTTGGTTATCACTAAAGAAATAGGCAAACTATTAAATATTTTGCTACTTAGCCGTTGAATATGCATTCCACGACTACGTTCAATGGCTAAACTGGCCAAACGTGCCGCTTCTTGTATTAGGTATAAATCTTGCTCTGAAGGTGACTTAACCGTGTCATAGTACATAGCAAACGTACCTAATACTTTTTGGTTACTGTCTTTTATGGGCTCCGACCAACACGACTTTAGTCCTGCTTTAAGTGGTAATTCTTTATATTTTTCCCAGTTAGGATGATTTTCAATATCTTCAACAATCATTCTTTCACAAGTATAAGCTGCTGCACCGCAAGAACCTGCATTAATGCCAATTTCTATGCCATTAATAGCATTATTATACTCTTCAGGAAGATTAGGAGCTGCACCCGATAATAACCGTTTACCGTCATCGCTCAATAACAGTACAGATGCTCGAGTACCTATCTTTTGTGCTTCAATTAACAGCACTAAAGCATGAAGCATTTCGCCTAATGGCAGGCCCTGTAATACCATATCAAGTATTGTACTGTAGCGTTCAATACTTGATTCACGAAAATCATGTTGGTCAGTATCTTCTATGAATTTATTGATATGCGGTCCTGTATCCATAACGCTCCATCATCACGGTAATTGATTAAAAATACATTTTTCTAATATAGACATAAGATTATGCATTTGTGAGAACTTTATCAACGTATTAACGTAAATTTAATAAACAAACTACATTTATGGTCAACAATTAGCCACAAAAAAACAGTGCAAGCCATTTGCACTGTTTTTTGTTATATCCTATCAATATTTCAACACTAAAAAACTACTAATTATGAATATCTATTCAGATATACGTTCCATTTTAGCTAAGTAAAAACCATCAAAGCCACGTTCTGATACTAAGATATTTTCATCTTCAATAAGAGTGAATTGCGGGTTTTCAGCAAGAAATGCATCGATTTGATGACGATTCTCTTCTGGCATAATCGAGCAAGTAGCGTAGATTAACTTGCCGCCGACTTTGACCATGCGACTATAGCTTTGTAAAATATGTTTTTGCAGTTCAATCAACACTGGCAAACGCTCTGGCGTATCACGCCATTTAGAATCAGGATTTCGCTTTAACACGCCAAGTCCCGAACACGGCACATCTAATAACACCCTATCTGCAGTTAACTTTAAACGCTTAATGGTTTTCGAGCTGGCAATAATCCGAGTTTCAACGTTATGAGCACCTGCTCGTTTTGCACGCGTTTTAAGGTTATCGAGTTTCCATTGCTCAACATCCATAGCAAGCAAACGACCTTTACCCTGCATTTGTGCCGCGATATGAAGGGTCTTTCCGCCTGCGCCCGCACACGCATCAACAACTCGCATACCCGGTTTGGCATCAACAGCATTGGCAACTAACTGCGAACCAGCATCTTGTTGCTCAAACCAGCCATCTTTAAATGCCTCGGTTCGAAACAGTGCAGAGTCTGATGTTACTTCAACTGCAGAAGCAACATCATCTAAAGGCACTGCCGTCACGCCTTCATTTTGCAGACGAGAAATTAGCTTTTCACGGTCACATTTAAGCTCATTAACGCGTAAATAACGTTTTGGTTGCTCAGCAAGAGCTGCACGTTCAGCTGGCCATTTATCACCTAACTGTGCCTGACCTAACGTTTCTAACCATAGTGGACAGCCATCCCACAACACAGGATCTGCTTTTGCCTGTTCGAGATTAGCGTTAAATGCCGCTTGGTCAACTTGCAATGAATACTGCATTTTAGGTAACTCTAAGCCGTGAAAAATATGCCAGCCATTGAGTAGTTGTGATCCTAAACGATCGAATTCTTCCGGTTTAATATCAACCAGAAAACAATATAAATTTAAACGACGTAAAATATCGCCAGCGACTTGCGTGATCCGCGCTTGCTCTGATGGGTTAAGCGTTAAACCAGAAAAATGCTCTGAATAAGCTCTATCTAATGGTTTTCCTCGGGTTAACACCATTGTGAGTACATTTAAGACTAACTCTGATGAACTGCCTGACAGCGGATAAGTCAACATGGGGGCTCTCTATCTAATATTACGTTCAATTTAAAAACGTGCTGATCATAGGGATTAACGCTGTTGATAGCAAGGCCATATCAGCCTTTACTCCTCACTTTGGCAGCATAAAAGAGTCAATCATTCTATGTTTATAGATTTTATGTTAATGACCTTTTGTAACAGCAACCAACCTTAATAAGTTGAAGCCAACCCTTGTCCTTTCACATCTGCGTGATGTTATGTTCATTAATGCAAAACATAAAAAAAGCGGCCCGAAAGCCGCTGATGATTTAGTGCAATGTATCAGTAATCAAAACCAGCTTACATTCTTGAGCCTTTAGCGCCATAGAATAAAATAAACGCATAACACACAACGGGTAAAATAAACGCCACTTGCAAGCCCATATTATCAGCCATAACACCCTGTAATAATGGTAGAATTGCACCGCCCACTATGGCTAAACATAATATGCCACTACCTTGTGAGGTATGTGGACCTAAATCTCGCAATGCTAAGCTAAAGATAGTTGGGAACATAATCGAATTAAACAATCCAACTGCCAAGATTGACCACATGGCCACTGCGCCGGTGCTGTTCATTGCCACTAGCACCAATGCTGCAGCGACAAAAGCGTTAAACGCTAACATGGTACCTGCTGGGATTTTTTGCATAATCGCAGAACCGACAAAACGGCCTATCATCGCCCCGCCCCAATAGTAGGTAATATATTTAGCGGCTTCTGCTTCTTGTAAACCGGCAACGTGTTCTTCGCCTAAAAAGTTAACTAAAAAACTACCAATAGACACTTCAGCGCCAACATAGACAAAAATACCCACAGCACCCAACACCAAATGCATGCTTTGTAAGGCGCTTGTTTTGCCATTATGCGTTATCACGCCGGTAGCAGAATCATCACTGTGTTCAGCGATGGTAGGTAAATTGAGTTTGGAAAAAATTAATGCAAGTAATCCTAACATTGCAGCCAGGATAAGGTATGGAAGCTTAACCACTTCAGCTTCTGATTGCGCTTGGCTTAAGCCATCTATTGCGCCAGATGCAACAGACAATATCAACACAGCACCAAAGAAAGGAGCAACCGTCGTCCCTAATGCATTAAATGCTTGGGTTAGGTTTAAACGACTTGATGCGGTTTCAACGCTGCCCAACGCATTGACATAAGGGTTTGCCGCCACTTGTAAAATGGTTATCCCAGACGCTAGTACAAACAGTGCACCTAGAAATAATCCGTATGTTGCAAACTCAGCAGCAGGGTAAAATAATAAACACCCGATACAAGCAATAACAAGCCCTGTTACGATGCCTTTTTGATAACCTAATTTTTTGACTAACTTACCCGCTGGCAATGAGACTAAAAAGTATGCCCCAAAGAAACAAAATTGGATCAACATCGCTTCGGTGTAATTAAGCGAGAACACCGCTTTTAAATGTGGAATGAGAATATCATTTAAACAGGTAATAAACCCCCACATGAAAAACAGTGAAGTTAATGACACTAGTGCAAAGCGATAACTACCGCTGCCTCCGGTCACTGTTGTTTGTTGAGTACTTTGCATTGATGAAGCCATAGTGTGGTCTCTTCTTGTTAATTATTATTATGTCGCTGTTTTATAAAATTATAATGACGGCCGTATAGCATTTGAAGTTTGATACATTAATTTTTATATTGTCTCTCTACCGAATACTAATAGATCAAAAAAGCTGAAATACTGTCGTATTTCAGCTTAGTCACTCTACTTAGCAAGCAAGCCATAAAAACTGGCATAACTTGGTAATACGATAGTCGCAGGATACTGTTTATCTTGCATGCCGCTGAGTAACCCATGGCCCTCTAAGGTCGAAGATAAACGTAACTCTTTTAAGTCAAAGGTTTGTTGCATTGCTGACAAGTTAAACAGAACTAGCATCCGTTGTTGATCTTGACTGCGGATGAACGCTAATACATCAGGATGTCTATCAATAAACTGAATATCACCTTCAATCAGGATATGTTGCTGTTTACGCCACTGTAGAAAATGACGATAACTGTTCAGTATTGAATCTTGATCTGCTTCTTGTACATCTACGGCACTATTATTGTGTAACGGATCTATTGGTAGCCAAGGTGTTGCCTCACTAAAACCTGCATTAGGCGCCTCTTTTACCCAAGGCATTGGCGTGCGACATCCATCACGGCCTTTAAACATCGGCCAAAATGCTATACCGAAGGGGTCTTGTAATTGATGAAACTCAATCGGTGCTTCCGTTAAGCCTAATTCTTCACCCTGATAACTACACACACTGCCGCGTAATGAAAACAACATCGCATTGAGCATTTTCACCATCGTTGGGTTAACACTATCTTTACCCCAACGTGATGCAACCCGCTTAACATCATGATTGCCGATAGCCCAACATGGCCAACCATCACCAATACTGGCTTCCAGTTCTTCAACGGTTTGACGAATATAAGCCGCGCTAAAATCATCGGTTAATAACTCAAAACTGTATGCCATGTGTAAACGGTCATCGCCTTGAGTGTATTCTGCCATCGTGGCAAGTGAATCTTCAGATGACACTTCACCTAAAGTCACTGCGCCAGGGTAACGATTAATTAATGCGCGTAACTCTTCAATAAAACCCACTGTTTGTGGGCGAGTATTATTGTAGTAATGGTATTGATAAGCATACGGGTTATCTTCACTGAAGCCACGGCCTTGACGCTTATCTTTTGGTTTAGCGGGGTTATCGCGTAATTGTTCATCGTGATAACAAAATGTGATCGCATCTAGACGGAAACCATCTACGCCTTTTTTAAGCCAAAACTCAACATTATCCAGCACAGCTTGACGAACCTGCGGACAATGGAAATTCAAATCTGGCTGACTTTTAAGAAAATTATGCAAATAGTATTGCTGACGGCGAGGTTCCCATTCCCATGCACAGCCACCAAAAATAGCGAGCCAATTGTTAGGCGCACTGCCATCATCTTTTGGATCGGCCCACACATACCAGTCTGCTTTATCGTTATCACGGCTTTGACGACTTTGCTCGAACCAATCATGCTGATCTGAGGTGTGACTGAGTACTTGGTCTATCACCACTTTTATATTTAATTGATGGGCTTTCTTAATAAGTTGAGCAAAGTCGGCCATGGTGCCAAACAGTGGGTCTATTTCAAGATAATCACTAATGTCGTAACCAAAGTCTTTCATGGGTGATTTGAAGAATGGCGAAATCCAAATTGCATCCACGTTCAGGCTGGCAATATAACCCAGTTTAGCAATGATGCCCTGTAAGTCACCGACACCGTCACCATTAGAATCCATTAAACTGCGAGGATAGATTTGATATATCACTCCACCGCGCCACCAGGTTACCTGATCCATTGCTTCCCCTTAGAATTAAGCTAACCCAAAAAATAAACCTATGAGTTACCTTTATGTTGCGGCTGGGTAACAGCTCGCTGTTGTTTTTCATTACCCCGAGGATACGTGAATAAGGAAATCAGGTTCAATACACCTGCATACGTATGCAAAGAAATAATTGACTTAACGCACATGTTAAAACTAACAAAAAACACATAAATACAATAACCTAACTAGTATAAACAGTATCTTTTAGTTGTTTCGTAATTGTAAAATTCAGCCACTAAACAGCCACTAATAACGTTGAATACGTATGCATAATATTGTCGGCAAAACTGTACTGGGAGTAGTATCGTCACTGTTGCGCAACAATTTGGTCATAACTTCAGCACTTATGCAGTCACTTATAAAGTTAATTAAGCATGCTGAGGAAAAAACACAATAAAGACTGTAACCAAAATTCAAAAGGACACTAACACTCGACCTGGACTTCAAGTTGTTAAGTATCCACAAAAGGGGAAAGATGAATGTTGCTATTTAAACCGAGCTTACTTACGCTGGCGTTAGTTGCTGCAGGTGCAAGCATGAGTGCTTACGCTGCTGATGACGTTAAAACTACAGTAACCGCAGACGAAAATATTGAAGTGGTAAAAGTCACTGGTATCCGACGCAGTTTACAAGAATCACAATCACTAAAAATGTCTTCGTCATCCATTGTTGAAGCTATTTCTGCCGAAGATATTGGTAAATTACCTGATGTCAGTATTGCAGAATCACTTGCACGCTTGCCTGGCGTATCAGCACAACGTTTAGATGGACGTGCTAACGTTATCTCTATTCGTGGTTTAGGCCCAGATTTCACTACCGCAACATTAAACGGTCGCGAACAAGCCTCGGTTAACGATAACCGTGGTGTTGAGTTTGACCAATACCCTTCTGAATTATTAAATCGTGTTGTGGTGTATAAAACACCGGATGCCTCTGTGATGGCGCAAGCTATTGGCGGCACGGTAGACATGCAAACTATTAGCCCATTAACCCATGGCGAACAAACTATTGCGATGTCGCTTCGAGGCGAAATGAACGACTTAGGTTCACTTAACAGTGGTTCAAGTGACACCGGTTATCGTGGCAGCATTTCATACATCGACCAGTTTGCCGACGACACTATTGGTATTGCTTTAGGTTATGCCCGCATGATGTCACCAAACCAAGAAGAACGCTGGCAGGCATGGGGTTACCCAGAAAATGATGCCGGTGACAGTGTTTTAGGTGGCGCAAAACCATTTGTTCGTTCAAGCGAATTAGAACGCGATGGTGTATTAGCGGTATTTGAATACGCACCTAATGACCAATTCACTTCAGTTGTTGATGTGTATTACACCAAATTTACTGATGACCAACGTTTACGTGGTATCGAAATTCCTGCGGCTTGGGGGACTAACGGTGGTGTAACAGCAACTACAACAGAAAATGGTTTAGTGACTGAAGGTACCATTAATGGCGCCGAAGTCGTCATCCGTAACGATGTAAACAAGCGTGATGCTGAATCACTGTCAATTGGTTGGAACAACAAGTTCACCATTAATGACAATTGGCGCGTTGAAGCTGATATCGCTTTATCAAGAGTTGACCGCACCGACATTGGTATGGAAAGCTATACTGGAACAGGTCGTGGCACTGGTGTTGGCGCAGTTGATGACTTAGGATTTGCTTACAACGGTAACGGTGGTTACAACTTTACCCATGACCTTAACTATGCAGACCCTAATATCATCAAATTAGGTGACCCACTCGGTTGGGGCAGCCCGCTAGGTGACAATACTCAAGACGGTTTTATCAACAAGCCAGAAATTAAAGATGAGTTAAACTCATTCCGTTTAAGCGCAGAATATGTGTTTGATGACGGTGCAGTTCGCAGTGTTGAGTTTGGTGTTAACCGCACTAACCGTGATAAGAGCAAGCTTGATAAAGGTTATTACCTGACGTTAGCGGGTTATGACGGTACAGATAACTACTTAGAATCGGTACCTGATCAATACTTGTTATCTCCTACTTCACTCGACTTTTTCGGTATGGGTGATGTACTAAGTTACGACTCGTTAGCATTTTATAACGATGGTGGTTATACCGAAACTGACGTTGCAGATGTTGATTTATCACGAGCGACCAACTCTTGGGACGTTTCAGAAGAAGTGTCAACTGTTTTTGTTAAGGCCAATTTAGAATCTGAACTATTTGGATTTCCACTAACCGGTAACGTTGGCATACAGGCCGTTCATACAGATCAAAGCTCAAATGGCACTGTCGCGACAGTTGAAGATGAAGCCGTTGTATTGACACCTCGCACAGCCGGTGACACCTACCTTGAATGGCTACCAAGCATGAACTTAGGTTTTGAAGTTGCCGATGGTCAAATGGTTCGTTTAGCTGCGGCGCGGACTCTAACCCGCGCTCGTATGGACAAAATGAATGCTAACGTAAACTTTAGCTACAACGAAAACCCAACTGACGGCGTAAACTGGTCCGGTGGTGCGGGTAATCCTGAACTACGTCCATGGTTAGCGCGTCAGTACGACATTAGCTATGAAAACTACTTTAGTGACCAAGGTTATTTCTCATTAGCAGTATTCTATAAAGACTTAGAAAACTACGTATATGACCAGCAAGCACCTTTTAACTTTGGAGAGTTGTTTCCAGAGCGTGAAGGTAATCCAATTGGTTTAGCCTCACAACCACAAAATGGTGAAGGTGGATATGTACAAGGTATAGAAGCGTCTTTGTCTCTGGACTTTGGCATGTTTGCAGACCAACTAGAAGGTTTTGGTACTATTTTAAGTGGTTCGTACAACGACAGTGAAGTAAAAGAAACACCAGATAGCGATCCAACCACGTTACCAGGTTTATCTGAAAAAACCTTCAATGCCACTGTTTACTATGAAAATGCTGGCTTCGAAGCACGTATTAGCTCACGTTACCGTAGTGACTTCTTAGGTGAAGTCACCGCAATCAGTTTGACTCGTGTCAACGTAAACGTAAAAGCTGAAACAGTTGTTGATGCGCAAATTGGTTATGACTTTACCGAAAGCGGTATCGATGCTCTTTACGGCTTATCGGTTCAGTTCCAAGTAAACAACTTAACCAATGAGCCATTTACATCGTACACAGGTGAAGATGCACGTCACGTGCGTGATTATCAAAACTACGGTCGTAACTTTATGTTAGGCGCAAACTACAAGTTCTAATGGGCTTATAGAATGTACTAAACCGACAAAAAAGCCTCTGTAACCTATTACAGGGGCTTTTTTATTTTATCGGATTCAGTAAAAATAAATCAAAAATAGTTAAAAAGGCGATAACAATGGATCAAACAATAATAAAAAACATTGTCATTGTAGGTGGCGGAACGTCGGGCTGGATGACCGCAGCCATGTTAGCCAAATTGTTTAAAACACAACTTAATATCACTCTCATTGAATCTGATACCATCGGCACTATAGGTGTGGGTGAAGCCACCATTCCGCCGCTACAGATATTTAACAGCGTATTAGGCATTAGTGAAAGTGACTTTATCAAAGCTACCCAAGCAACCTATAAATTGGGCATCAAGTTTGAAAACTGGCACCAACAAGGCGATGCTTACATGCACGCTTTTGGCAATGTTGGCCGTGACTTAGGCTTTACCTCGTTTCATCATTATTGGCTCAGCGCTCAAGCTAATTGTAGCCAACAAAATCAAAGTTCATTTAACGCGAATGACTTTTGGCAATACTCGCTTAATTATCAGGCCGCTAAACATAATAAATTCCAACCTATTCAAAGTATTGCTCAAGCGCAGATGAGTGGTATCACCCATGCCTATCATTTTGATGCCAGCTTATACGCCAACTTGCTACGCCAATACAGCATACAACGTGGCGTAACTCGAATAGAAGGCACTATAACCAGCACTCAACTCACAAATGATGGCTCGATAGACAGTGTCACCTTTCAAAATGGTCGCTGTATTAGTGGTGACTTATTTATTGATTGTTCCGGTTTTTCTGCTTTATTAATTGAAAAAGCATTAGGGGTAGAATACCAAAACTGGCAGCATTGGCTCCCCTGTGACAGCGCATATGCCGTGCCATGTGAAAGCACATCTCCTCTCACGCCTTACACTAAAGCAACCGCCCATGATGCTGGTTGGCAGTGGCGTATTCCACTGCAACATCGCACTGGCAATGGCATTGTGTATAGCAGTAAACATATGAGCGACGAGCAAGCTAAGCAGCATTTATTAGCCAACCTAGACGGAAAACCGCTAGCCGAGCCACGTAAAATCACCTTCACCACAGGCAGGCGCGTCAAGCAATGGCATAAAAACTGTGTTGCTATTGGGTTATCGAGCGGATTTTTAGAACCGTTAGAGTCCACCAGCTTACATTTAGTCCAATCGGCGATAATTCGTTTAACCAAATTATTTCCCCGAAACGGCATTCAAGCACAGCACATTGATGAGTTTAATCGCCAATCACAAACTGAGTTTGAACAAATTCGCGACTTTATTATTTTGCACTATCATCTTAATGCTAAACAATCAGCAGGCGGTGAACACGGTTTATGGCAGCAATGTCGCGATATGGACATTCCCGCAAGCTTGCAACGTAAAATAGATTTATTTAGCACCACTGCAACGGTTTTTCGGCATCAAGATGAACTCTTTACCGAAGCGGCCTGGATCCAGGTCATGTTAGGGCAAGGCATTATTCCTTTAGATTATCATCCACTTACCCAAGCTGTCAGCCAAGTCGATTTAACCGACTATTTAAGCAATATCCGTAAGGTCATTGCCACCACGGTTAACCAAATGCCGACCCATGAAGCCTATATAAAAAAATGTTAAGCGATTAATTCTAAATAATAATGAGTGAACAGAATAAAAATAAATTACATAAAACAGGACCAGTAATCATGTCATCACATTACTCATACCCAACGCCACTAGGCCAACACCGCATCAGCAAGCTCTCATCACGTTTATTATTGGGCTGTGCCCTCAGTGTCAGCGCCATGTCGGTGAATGCCGCACTTAACGTCGAGCCCATGTCATGGTGGGCGGGTATGCAACAACCTACGTTACAAATTTTGATTGCTGGCGATAACATTCGCGACACCCAAGTGAAATTAATCAAGGCTGAAGGTGTCACACTCAACAGCGTAGATAAAACTGACAGTAACGACCATTTATTCGTTAATTTGGACTTAAGCCAAGCTAAACCACAACAACTTACTTTGGGTCTATATAAAGACGACCAATTAGTTGATCAATTTGATTATGAGCTGCAAACCCGTCAAAAAGGTTCACGCGATCGCCAAGGGTTTAGTAATAAAGATGTGATTTACTTAATCACTCCAGATCGTTTTGCTAACGGTAATCCCGACAATGATAACCACCCAGACATGCTTGAAAAAGCTGACCGTAGTTTTGACGGTGGTCGCCATGGTGGTGATATTATGGGGATCCGCAAAGCTCTGCCCTACTTGCATAATTTAGGCGTGACTCAGTTGTGGATTAATCCTTTGCTTGAAAATAACCAACAAAAATATTCTTATCACGGCTATTCCACTACTGATTTTTATAAAATAGATCCTCGCTTTGGTAGCAATCAAGAATACCAAGCCTTGGTAGAAGAAGCGCAAACCTTTGGCATTGGCATCATCCAAGATGTGGTTGTTAATCACATGGGCTCCGGTCATAAGTGGATGAGCAGTATGCCGAGCAACACTTGGATTAATGGCCAATCACGTTGGCTAAAAGATCCAACCGATGTCAGTTACTCAAGCCATAGACGCACCACCGTACAAGATCCTTACTCTGTGAATGCAGACACGGTAGATTTTAGCGATGGATGGTTTGACGTCACTATGCCAGATCTCAATCAACGCGATCCGCACATGGCAACATACTTAATTCAAAATAGTATTTGGTGGGTTGAATACGCGGGGCTGAGCGGTATTCGCGAAGACACCTACTCTTATGCTGACAAAGATTTTCTAACAGCATGGTCAAAAGCCATTATGGATGAATACCCGCATTTTAATATTGTTGGTGAAGAATGGAGTAGTAACCCAGTGACGGTAAGTTACTGGCAAGCTGGAAAGAAAAATGCAGATGGTTATCAATCTTTTGCACCTAGCATGATGGATTTTCCGCTGTATGACACTCTTATAGCAAGCTTAACTAAAGAGGAAAATTGGGGCGCTGGATTTATCGATCTTTACCAAATGTTGGCTAACGACGTGGTGTATGCCAACCCAAGCCAGTTAGTGTTATTTGAAGGTAATCACGACACTAACCGTATTTACAGTTTACTGAAAAACGACATTGAACTGTACAAAATGGCCATGGCTTATGTACTGACCAGCAATCGTATTCCACAAATATTTTACGGCTCAGAAATAGTCATGCAAAGTCCTACAGAAGACCGTAACGACGGAGCTGTACGCGCAGACTTCCCAGGTGGCTGGCCGCAAGACAGTGTCAATGTATTTACAGGTAAAGGTTTGAATGCACAACAAACCGAAGCACTTACCTTCGTACGTACATTATTAAATTACCGTAAAAATTCATTAGCGATTCAACAGGGTAAATTACAGCACTTTGTGCCAAAAGACGGTGTTTATGTTCAAAGTCGTCATCAAGGCGATGAAACGTTACTGATCATTTACAATAAAAACAGCCAAGCCATTGAGCTTGATTTACAACGCTTTAAACCGGCTATTAATGACAACACTGCTGGCGTTGATATTATCAGTAAACAATCGTACTCATTATCTAAACCGCTTACGTTATCAAATAAAGGTGTCACGATTCTTAAACTGAACCGTTGATTTTTATCACTGATATTTTGATCCATTATTTGAAATTAAGAAGTGGTTTTATGTTCTTCAATAGAACCACTCCCATAAAAATAATAAAAGAGAGACTCATGGGCCCCATCACTAAACCGTTAGCAAGCCAACTTCACCAACCTTCATCAACCTCTAAGGCATTGGTACTAGCCTGTATGCTGGGGTTAGGATTAAGCGCTTGCCAACCCAATACCATTGAACAAACTGATACTACTGTAAAAAACGATAACTATAACGAAAACGTATCAGTTACTCAAACAGATCAAACTGCAATAACAGGCAAACCGGTGGTATATCAAGTATTCACTCGCCTGTATGGCAACACCAATACCACCAATAAAGCTTGGGGAACGATTGCCGAAAATGGCGTAGGCAAATTCAGTGATTTTACCGATGTGGCATTACAAGATATTAAATCCTTAGGCACCACTCACGTTTGGTATACCGGCGTACCGCATCATGCGTTGGTCAATGACTATACAAATTACGGAATTGGCAATGATGATCCTGATGTCGTCAAAGGCCGTGCAGGTTCACCTTATGCGGTAAAAGATTATTACAACGTTAATCCAGATTTGGCTAATAATCCGGCTAACCGCTTGGCAGAATTCGAAGCCTTAATCGGCCGAACCCATGCCAATGATATGCAGGTGATTATCGATATCGTACCTAATCATGTCGCGCGCAATTATCACTCTATTTCAGCCCCCAAAGGCGAGCTAGACTTTGGTGCTAACGACGATAAAACTAACACCTATAGTAGACACAACAATTTCTATTATGTGGTCGGTGAAGACTTCCAAGTCCCACAAGCGTCGAATGGCTATCAAGCATTAGGCGGTGAAACACATCCCCTCAGTGATGGTATGTTTGCCGAATCACCGGCTAAATGGACAGGCAATGGCTCACGTTTAGCCAAACCGGATGCCAACGATTGGTACGAAACCGTTAAAATAAACTATGGCGTTAAACCTGATGGTAGCCATGACTTCCCAGCCCTGCCTAATGATTATGCTAATAAAACGGCAGCCGAGCATTTAGCCTTTTGGCAAGCACAAGCGGCCGATGATATTCCCGATTCATGGCGTAAGTTTGAGCACATTGCCCAGTATTGGTTAGCCAAAGGCGTAGATGGTTTTCGCTATGACATGGCTGAAATGGTACCAGTTGAATTTTGGAGTTACCTCAATAGTCACATCAAACACACTAATCCAAATGCGTTTATCCTGGCTGAGGTGTATAACCCAGATTTATATCGTGATTATATTCATTTAGGTAAAATGGATTATTTGTACGACAAAGTCGATTTATATGACACCTTAAAAGCCATAATTCACGGTAAGGCCAGTACAGCAGCCATTGCGACAGCTCACGCCAAAGTCAGCGACATCGATCAGCACATGCTGCATTTTTTAGAAAATCACGACGAACAACGCATCAACACGGTCGACTTTGCCAGCAATCCATTTAACGCCTTACCTGCTATGGTGGTATCGACCACGTTAAGTCGCTCACCAACCTTATTGTATTTTGGCCAAGATGTAGGTGAATCAGGCGCTGAAAATGCAGGCTTTGGACAACCGACCCGCACCAGTATTTTTGATTATGTGGGCGTACCAGCTCATCAACGCTGGATGAACAACGGCAAGTTTGATGGCGGACAGTCAACATCTGATGAAAAGACATTACGTGCTTATTATCAAACCTTGTTAAACCTTAGCCATAGTGCAACCGCGCTTCAAGGCGAGTATGTCGAATTAGATACGCTACAGCGCCAGCTCAATACTCAAGGTTACGATGACGAGGTATTTGCTTTTAGCCGTTTTAACAACGAGCAGCAATTGATTATTGTTAGTAATTTTAGCCAACAACACAGCAAAATGTTTACCCTAACATTGCCACACACTTTGATTAACCAATGGCATATCTCCCAAAACACGGCAGTTAAAAACTTACTCAGTACCACTCAGTTAGCTAGACCACTCGTGTTACAAAGCGACAGCAGTGCTACTATTGATGTGCAATTAGCCCCACTGCAATCAGTCGTTATGGCATTACAACGCTAAATCACTAAACAAAAGCCATAAACCAAAAGCAGCGAGTTGAAAGGCTTAATCCAATCACACTGCAAAACCCTCTAGTCATCAGCTAGAGGGTTTTTATTATCGGTATTAATCAGTTTGGACATAGGTACATAAGAGAAAGCCTATATGTGACTATTTTTTAATATTATTGCCTATTTAGTTGTATATTTACTGACTCTTATTTAGCAACTCTATCTTTTAACTCTATGGACATATCAGGATCATTAATTGCTCCAATAATATCTTGCGCCAATTTTGGATTGGTGGCCATGTTGAGTTCAGATTATCAGTCAAATATCCTGACGTTAAATTCAATTTTGATATTCACTGGGACATTTAGCTGAATCAGTAAAATCAGCAATCGAATTTACAAATAAAACTCCAATTCCCTCTATAAGCCAGTGCTCATTTTCAGCAATATATTTTATATTGAAGGATATTGGCATGTTCTCATTATCGAATCCATTAATAGATAAGCACCCGACTTTCTCATTTATTTTTTCAAAGTGTGATTCTTGCTTAAACATGTACTTTTTAAAGAGTAATTGTTCAGTTATTTCAGACTCATTTACGTTCAAATCTTTTATTAAATTTGAACTAAAAAAATCAGATTGCAACTTGTGTAGATTATCAACACTCACAGATTGTTCGTATCGATAATAGCTTGAATATAATGGTCCATTATTCATTTTTACTGCACATGCAGATAAAAATAATACTAAAAACAAAGTAATTGATCTCATATTATCTTCCCATTATGCTTTCTAATTCAGCCTCATAAGCCCTATTTCGATCTTTAAGAGCTCTCGCCGCTGCTGAGCACAATAAACCTGAACATGAAGTGATAAGCTCTTCTAAATCAAAATCACAATTAACAGTTAAACTTATGATTGCAAAATTTACAGTTGCACTATATCCAATATTCATTTCACCTTTATTTTCAAAGCTAATACTAATACGCTTGACCTTAATACCTATTTTCTCAAGAGTAGGTGTCCCGCTGAATGTTAATACACCAGCATTTCCGCTTAAGGTAGCCGTTCCACTCTAATCAACAGTAAGCTTAAAACTTCCTTTTTCAGCCATTATTTTTGTTGTTAAACCTTTGTCTTTCGAATATGACGCTTCAATTAATTTAGCAACCGTAATTTTTACTTCAGCTCTAGTTATGCTCATATTAAAAACTCCTTTTAAGCCACTATTTTTGTTTAGTGTTTATGATTTCATCTTTAATGATGTTAATGGTTAGGTAAAAAATCAACCTTAATGTGGATGAAGCTTTCTAATTTTACCCTATCGAAATAGCAAAACAATTATCAACTAGTATGTAATTATCGAAACATGCCACTCTTTTTTGAAGTACTAAGCCTAATTCAATGTTAGCCCAGGGCAACAGCATGAGTGTGTGTTTTTTGAACACCATAAATAATTTCAATACTCAATAACGTCCAATCACTCATGAAGTGATAACGTATTGAACAAATATAGCTCTAAAAGCATACTTAATCAGTATTAAAAACGTTCACGATCTTACCCTGCCCCAGCAACAGCAACAGGGCAATAGAAGCTTTGGTCAGTCTATTTCTCACACACAAGATTTGAAAAATATTATTGTTGGCGCCTGTATTAAAATTGATGCAGCTAACAGAATTATATAGCCATATTTGGCTTGTTATTAACATCTAACCTATACAAAACTGTACGCTAATCGCTAATGCACATCATTTATGATTATTGAAAAATCATGGTTTAATCGTCATTATCTCAACTAACACTTCAAGCATATAAACAAGCTCAAGCGAAAATGCCCGAGTATATGACCCTAACATTTAATACCACTTCTATTTCTAAGGTTAATCTCATGAACAAAGTAATATTAACGTCTTTATTAGTAACATTTACAGCAGCTTGTGGTAGTGGTGATAAACCAGTGAAAATAGTGAGTGAGTGGATTGATAATCCAGAGGGATTATCAATCCACTAAATGGTGTGGTGATTCAGTAGAAAGAAGATTAACACCTAGCTGCATGAACGCTGTTGATGCAGAAGCAAAAAATAAAAATGGCATCCATGATGGAGAACACAATGAATACTGGCACTATTCCTATTAAATAATTATGAGTAAAAGGTTCAAACCCATGTTTTTTTATTAACCAACCATATCCCCATGCCTAAAAAAGCTTCAACAGCTTAAAGCGTTTAGGCACACAATATATTAATTTGGGTCCTAAAATGCTGTTTGCATCGCAATGCGTGGTATTAATTCACAATGAATTAGACATGAGACTATAGTCATCAGCAGCTTTAACCAGACTTTACCCTATTGATTAGAGAGCACTTGCATACTGCACTCAAGTTTTTAGTTATTCACTTCAGTAAAAACAAGTTTGCATAAGGAGGCCCTTTTATATGGAATATCTAGAACACTATAGTGATGAAGCACGGATCCAACTGAGTTTCTTTTCTTTTATGACCATAGCACTTTGGATTTTTTTTGGTGTTGCCTAGGGTCTGTTGATCTTTGCTGGTTAAATTTTTTCGAGTTAAAAACGTGTTAATCGAGGCGAATGGATTGATGCCTAGTCATTCAAGCCACTCTTTATTCGCAAGGATGAATTCAACAAAGAGAAAAACCTTTTTAGCCAGACATTTCGAACAGCATTTGTTGACTATTTTTACGGCGTTATCGACTTCTTATGTAGAATAACGATACCTCAAAGTCTCTGCCTTGCAGTTATTTAGGTTAGTAATGGCCTACAATTCGCTGTAAAAATAACCTTGAAAGATCAACAGACTCTAAATACTTGCCAGCGTTTCAATTGCGCTTAAGGGTAATTCACGGGCCTGCTCGCGAAGAAAATCCATGCCAGATAAAAAGCCTGAAAACATTTTAAGCGCAATAAACTGACCCTCAACCGTAGTGATATAATTATCGCCCTGCTTATTCAGTGCTCCAGCTGAAATTAAAAAACTCATTTCTAACGGGAATGCGTGCCACAAAGACTTGCCCGTGTAGGCTTTACATTGTTGATTATTCAGCAAGCCAAGGCCCATCATCATCATTAAATAATGCTGTGAAAGTGCCTTGGTTTTTAATGGTTTGGTATAACAAGTGCCGCTATGTCCTGCTTTGATACGGTGAATATAATTTGGAATATCAAAACTGGAAATTCTAAATTGCTCGCCAAAACGACCAAATGCGCCAGAGCCGACACCGAAGCAGTCTTCGCCATCTAATACATATTTATGTTCAACTGGCTGACCAAAGTTACGGCTAAAGGTCCACGGGAACTCCATCACATAATGCTCCGCCAAAGCTTCTTTAACTGCCAAAAATTGAGGCCATAACGCGTTAGGTTCGCCAGCAAGGCAACCAGCTTTTTTACGGTTTTTACCAATGCCAAGGGTTAATGGATAGGTGGTGATTTGATCAGGATGTAACCGGATGGCTTGTGCTAAATCAATAGCAACTGCTTCAGGTGTTTGAATCTTAAACCCATACATCATATCAATGTTGACTGTAGGTATGATTTCGATAGCACGACTGACATACTCAGCTTGTTGTAAACTACTGCCAAACTTTTCAAAGCGGCCAACCGCTTTTAAAATCTTATCGTCAAAGCTTTGTATTCCAATAGACATACGGTCGACCAAACCTTTGAGTAAATGCGGATTACCGTCTTTAAAATAAATAGGATCGCTTTCACAAGTGACTTCACGTACTGATGTTAATGACTTAATCAACTCTATTGTTTTGATCAGCTCATCTTCTAAAATAGTGGTAGTACCACCGCCAATATACACTCGATTAAAACGGAATCCTTTGGCAAGCACTTGGCGAATTTCTTGTCTCAGCGCGGTAAAGTATTCTCGGGCTACTGGTTCATTAAATTTAATTTTATGAAACGAGCAATAACGGCACAAGGTATGACAAAAAGGAATGTGGATATAAAGCGTTTCAATCGGTTTATCTGGCACAATCAGCTGTTGTAATTCATCAAGTGCTACAGCATCTTGCAGATTTAACGAATGCCTTATTGTTTGATTCATAACCCAGTCAAGGCTGTTTGTGGCGATGTTTAACTTTGAGGACGTTAAGAATGTGTTCATGAGTTGGCCCTAGTCTGAGATACTGCCAATGGCATGTCGACGTAAATATGCTATTTAACCGCGATTATTTGCATGATATTAAAAAATCTATATTTGCTTGTATAACCGCACCTACACCTTTACCTATACAATACGAGCCTTCTTATTGTTAAAATTTGATGTTGATCACATATTGAACCTCAAAGGTTTAACGGGGGCAGTGTGCTTAATTGATGATATCGATTTATCCGAGCCAGACATCATCACTGAAGAGTGAGTGATTAATATTGAAGGGGTATCTAATGTTAGGTTATATTTATAGTAGGCTTATCTAGAACCAACTAGTAATAAGCCACATATTATCACCTTGATTACTTTAGTGATTACAGATTTTATCGGCTGCAGTGGTAATACCGCCATTACTCGGAATAAACTTACCTTTGCCTTCTAAAAACGTAATCAGCATCTCAGCGTCCATTTCTTCTGCAGAGCAAGTATGATATCGAGTCTCTGCGCCAAAGGTAGTTTCCATCATCATTTTAAGCTCTTGCTTCGTTAACGCAGAGCCGTGGGTTAACATCATCTGCATAACTTGATGGCCGTGAACGGATTCAGACATAGTATCTCCAATTGAAAAGTGTCATTTATTTGTACTTTATAACGTATTTTTTAGTCATAAATACGGATCTCACACACAAGATTTGAAAATACCTTTCTTGATGCCTGTCTTAACATAGATGCTGTTAATACCCAGTTTATCGGCATAAAAATACTGATAGAACCCAAAAGCAATAAGCAATTAGTTATTAACAAAGCTTTGTTGATAGATTATCAATTCACTTAGTTGTCGGCGTTCTAGTGTTCAAGTCAAACCTAGCAACATCAGCTGTTTATTCACAGCCATCGTTATGCGTGGCTTCAGCCTTTTTTGAGTTTGTTTCAATATCAACAACGGCGTTATGAATGGCTTGAAAGATAAGCCTATCAGCCTCAACAGTGTCATTATCAGGGACATCCCACGCCATAATTTCGCGATACCGCTCTACAACTTGACGAATATCTTCGGTTATCTGGTCATGGTAGCGTTCAATTTCTATATTTTGTACAGCAGACATAGCAATACTCCTTGGGCATAACACGTTAAAATACAGACTCTTGAACGGGAACGATTAATATTTCACAACGACTATGATGTTGAACATAATGTGGTACGGAGCCCAATAACTTGTTGATGCCTTGTTTCTTTTTAGCGCCAAAAATGGCTAAATCAACATGTTGCGCTTCCAAGAAAGACGTAATGCTATAATTGACCTCACCACAAATCACTTTTGCCTCAAGAGTAAAATCGATATCTAGATCGTTCACAAAAGCTTTCATCTGAGACTGAGCAGCCTTAATAGCCTGTTTATTTTGATTTTCAATGATATTGAGATCTACAACGTTATTGCCTGCTGGATCGCCATATAATGTGTAAGGGATAACTTCTTCAACAACATTGAGCAATGTTAACGAAGCTTGGTAGTAGTGAGCCAATTCTATCGCTCGTTTACATGCATGCTTTGAATACAAGGAGAAATCCACTGCAACCACAATATTTTTATAGGGTTGTAATTGTTCTGCTGCCTTTTCAAACTCTTGTTTTTCACGTAACCAATCCCAAGCGTCTTGTAGATTTTCCCGGTTAAAATAGCGCACTTCACTGGATAATAAGAAAGGCTTTGCGATAACAGCCATCCAATGTTCCCACGACTTATCGCCAACTATCGCAATCCGATCACAATCACCAAGATATTTCAGACCAAAGTTAACATCAGCTTTGACGCCATTTAAGTCCCAACCAAAGAAATTATCAAGTTCGAAAAGTAATGAGACTTTTCCTAAATGATTAATTTGTTGTTCAAGTTGAGGCAAAAATGTCTGATAATCTTCAGCCGTTAACTTTCCTGATGCTCTAATCGCAATGGTATTACCATCAAATACGGGGATAAATTGCAACATGGAATGTTCCTTCTCTTGGTGAATATGTCTCATCCTGAGTGATGTAAAACATACTGCTCAATAACTTTATCTTAAAGCGTTTTACTCGTTCACTTATTGATCAATGACATCATTTCAGAATTCAATTGTTTTGTTTAATATTTACTGAGATGGCTCAACCATTACCATTATTTATTCGAAGCTAACTTTATTCCAATGCGATAATACTCAAGTTATGTCATCCACTTTAGGTCCCTAAGACTATAGCCTGTAGTATCGAGGTCGATATAAATATTATATTGGCGTGAAAGGAATGCTAATGAATATCTCAGGCTTGGCATCAGCATCGCCAATTACTCAAAAATAAGCAACATACACAAGTTAGATCCAAGCCTAATATTGATCCACAGGCATCGCCAAACGCGCAGATTGCTCAATCACATACGGTATCGATTTCAGCTGAAGGGCAACAAAAATTATCTACTGAACTCGGCGCCACGATGCACAATAATGCCACCCGCGCTGAAACCGAAAAAAGTGAACAAGCCGATATGCACAGCGAAAGCGAAAAAAAGATTGATGAACTAAAAGCACAAATAAAAGAATTACAACAACAGCGTCGAGAACTCGCTGGTGATAATTCACAACAAGCTCAAGACCAGCTTAATATGATAGATAATCAAATGATAATGCTCAATACACAGCTAATTGCCTTACTTAACACTCAAAAAGAAGCCGCTACGCCCTACTCTTGATAACCTATTAATATTGTAGACAGCTTCATTATTGCGTTAGGCGAGTACACCACTGAAAAAGCTCTGTATCCCATTTGATCATGATATAAAATAAGCTTTAGTGAATGGCTAAACTAGCTGATGAGGAAAAGTAACGACTCAGTAAAAGCTCAAATGAACCCGAGTGGATTAATCAGGTTACAGCCAAGCTTAAAACTGTGATAATAGCCATTATACTTGGCTGTAACTGATTGATTATTCGACTACGTTATGCGCTTTATGCTTAATTTACTCCTAAATAGGATTTACCAATGCGCGCTTTTGTAGTTCGAGCCAGAGCGGCTCCCGTTGATAGTCAGCAGTTTTTGGCGGGCATTGGCGAATCGGCTCACACTGAAATTTTAGCTCACACCTTAATGAACACTATCTTTGTTGCCCAATCTCATCGCGACGATGTAGTGGTGTATTTAGTGTTAGAAAGCACCCTCGACTTTTCTCGTACTATCTGTTTTCGCTCAAGTGAGTTAGGCCATATTGGTGGCTTTCACGAGCAAAACCTGACTAATAAAATAGCTAAGGCATTAACCGTATCTAAGGGCATGACTAAAGAGCAATTGCGTGAGGTTGAGCCGGGTATTACAGTGCGCACAGTGAGTTTTGAAAAGTTAATCCAAGAACTAGCCGAAGATTATCAATTGTATATGCTAGAGAAAAAAGGTACACCCGTGCGAGACGTCGAGTTTGCGCATAATCCTTGTTTTCTGCTCACCGATCATATTCCTATGCCTAAAAAGAGCTTTAACAGCTTAAAGCGTCTTGGTACCCAACATATTAATTTGGGGCCTAAAATGTTGTTTGCATCACAATGCGTGGTGTTGATCCACAATGAATTAGATATGCGTTTGTAATGGTGGAGACCTGCGGTATTTAACAGATATATGCCTGGGCTGGGCAGCTCATGTTATAGCGCTTTTTTCACACAAACAGTAAAGCTTGGTTTGCTTGTTAAATCATCGACTCGCTTAGCATCAATACAAATGTAGGATGGTGTTAGTTAATCACTTAAGCGACTGACTTTATCGTGTTAATAAGTTAGTAAGTTAATAAGTTAATAAGTTAATAAGTTAACTATTTAAGCAAATTAGGAGAAAATCAACTTGAACCAATTAACAGAGCAGCTTATAGATTGCCCTTACTGTGGCGAAACTATTGAAATATTGATTGATTCATCCGATATGGGCGAACAGTACATCGAAGATTGCCAAGTATGCTGCAAACCAATCAATTTTTTAGTGTCTGAAAGTGTTAATGGCGAGCTTAATGTGAATGTTTACAGTGAAGATGAAGCATTTTAAGCAATCTAAAACTGGCTTTCGCACTTTAATAACGCAGTAAAATCTCGTCATGTAAAATGAAGTTGCTGTGTAAGTCAGTAGATTGCTCAACAATAATTATTAGTATTAAAAATAGTCGAAATGGATAGCTTATTAATATCACATTATTACCAAACCTCAGTATCAGTTAAGTAGGCTTAGTCTGGCAAAATGCTCTTATTTTCCAATGTGAGTTTTGCTAATGTGAGTTATTGCATATTCTCATGCATTGCGATCACCTAATACTATCTAAGCCGATCACCTAATACCATCCATCGCGATCACTCAATACCATCGATGCCGATCACTTTTCGGTCAAAATGGTATTGAGTGATCGGCTTGAATGGTATCGTTCAATTTGTACACTTTTTTGTCTAGCCAGTAGGTGTTTTTAATCGTTATTCTTTTCATTTTTGATGATGAGAATGACCATGCCAACGGCACCTATTTCAATGCGTAAACTTAAAGAGATTTTAAGACTAAAATACGGCTGTAAACTCAGTCATCGTCAGATAGCAAAAAGCTTATCTGTTTCACCTTCAATCGTCTCTAAATATGCCTCTAAATCAGCAGAGCTAGACATCACTTGCTGGCCGCTCGATGAAAAGTGGGATGATCACTCCCTGCAACATGCATTCTTCAAAACAAAGCCGAGATTAAAAGGCTTTACGATCCCTGACTGGTCATTAGTTCAACAAGAACTACGACCGAAAACCATGACCTTGTTATTGCTTTGGGAGGAATACAAAGAGCGACATGCGGAAGGATTTTACAGTTATACCCACTTCTGCCGCCAGTACAAGGCATGGCTTAAATGCCAAAAACCCTCAATGCGACAAAACCATAAGGCAGGAGAAAAACTGTTTGTGGACTATTGTGGCCCAACCATGAATATTGTTGATGGAAGTACAGGCGAATGCCGTACTGCACAGGTGTTTGTCGCGGTCATGGGTGCCTCAAATTATACTTATGCCGAAGCGACTTACAGTCAGAAACTTGAAGATTGGGTAATGAGTCACGCCCGTTTTTTTGAGTTTCTTGGCGGCGTTCCTGAGCTGATAATTCCTGACAACCTTAAAAGTGCCGTCACCAAACCCTGTCGTTATGAGCCAGATTTAAATCCAACCTATCAACAACTAGCCACACATTACGATACGGTCATTGTGCCCGCTAGACCCTATAAACCAAAGGATAAAGCTAAGGCTGAAGTGGGTGTGCAAATTGTTGAACGTTGGATAATGGCACGTCTTCGCAATGAAACCTTCTTTAGCTTGCGTCAATTAAACTTAAAAATACAAGAATTACTGGTCGATTTAAATCAGAGGAAAATGAAAAAGCATCCTGGCTCAAGGCTCAGTCAGTTTGACGCAATCGACAGACCAGCACTCAAACCACTGCCCACACAGCCTTACTGCTATACCTTAGTAAAACAGGTGAGCGTGCATATTGATTATCATGTAGAAATTGAAAAGCACTACTACTCAGTGCCACATACCTTGATTAAACAAAAGCTTGAAGCCCATGCTTCAGGGCAATTGGTGACACTCTACCATCAAGGCATACAAGTGGCTGTTCACCCTAGATCGCACCGAGAAGGTGCGCATACAACACTTGAGCTACACATGCCTATCGCTCATCAAAAGCAACAGCAATGGACACCGCAGCGATTTGAAAAGTGGGCAAGTAAATTCGGCGCATCAACTGAGCAATTTGTCATGCAACTGATGCAAGCTAAAAAGCACCCAGAGCAAAGCTACCGTGCTTTGTATGGGGTTGTTAAGCCTAGGCAAGAAGTTTACTGACCACCGGCTTGAAGCGGCCTGTCATCGCGCCTTAGCCACAGGTGTCACGCGAGTAAAACAAGTAAAGAACATATTAGAAAAAGGCTTGGATAAACAACCATTACCACAAGCCCAAGGTGATTTACTACAAGAAATTGACCATAAAAATATCCGTGGCAACGACTATTACCATTAATCCAGAGCTCAATAAAATGAAGAAAATCCCATGCAAAATATCAATCAACAAGTCAATAACCAGTTAAGTAACTTAAAGCTAAGCGGTATACGTGATGCGCTATTGCTGCAATACGAGCAACCCAACCTGTACGTTGAACAAAGCTTCGAAGAGCGGTTAAGTTTATTACTTGAGCATGAAATAACGCAGCGTGACCAGCGTAAAATTGATCGCCTAACGAGCCAGGCAAAATTCAGAGTTGGCGGCACACTTGGCCAACTAAACTATGGTGCAGCAAGACAGCTTGATAAAGCGCAGATCCGCTCATTAGCACAAGGTGAATGGCTTCGCCTTCACCAAAATATCTTGATCACCGGTGCAACGGGTTGCGGTAAAACGTATTTAGCTTGCGCTCTTGGTCAAAACCATTGCCAACAAGGGAGTAGCGTTTATTATTTTAGACTCAAAGAGCTGTTAGAAAAAATGTTCTTAGCGCAAGCGGATGGTAGTTATCGCAAACTAATCAATAAACTAAGTAATGCGAGTTTACTGATTTTAGATGATTGGGGATTAGAGCCATTAACAGCGCAACAACGTAGCGATTTACTAGAATTAATTGATGCGAGATACGATACAAAATCGACCTTAATAGCGAGTCAATTACCGATAGCCAATTGGTATGAAATGATAGGAGAATCGACACATGCCGATGCGATTTTAGATCGGCTTGTTCACGGGGCAATAAAGTTAGAATTAAAAGGTGAATCGATGCAAAAAAAACTAAATTCCTTGACTGAAGCCGATCACTCAAGCTAGATTTTACTGAGGTCTACTGGCGAACAAAAAAGTGATCTGCATGAATGGTATTGACCGATCGGCATCATGGTATTACGCACTAGACAGAGTAAACAGTCACGAACAAGTGCCGAGCGAGAAAAAGAGCCGTGGTTACTGGCAACATCGCTATGCAGTAGCAGAAATGCAGCTAAAAGAGTCGTTAAAATTTATGCCACGAGGATGCAAATAGAAGAGAGCTTTAGGGATGTCAAAACGGGTTTGAAAATGAATGATAGTGGCTCAAGGATTACGCATAAGCTCAGCGTATTGTTACTCATCGCCTGCTTATCTCAATTTATGTTATACCTGTTAGGGTTGGCAGTTAAAGCGGCTGATAAACATAGACAATACCAAGCGAATTCAATCAAGCACTGTAATGTTTTATCAAATCAATTTATAGGATTAAGGGCCTATAAAGATAAGTCTTTGAGGCTACTGAAGTCTCACTGGTTAGCAGGAATTAAGATGCTACAATCGTTAATCAAGGATCCACAAGCATGCTATTAAATTCGTGGGGATCCCTCAGAATCAGCCCCCGCCCTGTACCTATACTTTTAATCATGTATATTACCGTTATTAATAGTCTAGGGGCTGTTGATCTTTGTTTGAATTTTGTGCGAAGAAGGTAATCTCGTATAATTCACTTCGCCAAAAACAAATACAACGAGATTACCATGCCCCGATTAATGCTCACTGATGAGATGTGGTCGAAGCTAAAAGCTATTCTGCTTGATGATAGAGTTTATAACAAGCAAGAGCATCGATTTACGATGGAAGGGATCCTTTACCGATTGCGTGTCGGCTGCCCTTGGCGAGATTTACCTGAATATTTTGGCTTATGGAATACCATTTACCGTCGTTTTTTACTGTGGTCAAGAAAAGGTATTTTACTCAGGCTGTTCAAAACATTATCGACTAATAGTGATACTGAATGGGAATTTATTGATGGAAGTTATGTAAAAGCCCATCAACACAGTTCAGGTGCATCATCTGATGAAAATCAAGCAATTGGGCTAAGTCGTGGTGGTAATACAAGCAAAATCCATCTCGCGGTAGATAGCTATGGTTTACCGATAGAATTCATTGTTACAGGTGGAGAAGTTCATGATAGTAAAGCAGCTAATGCCCTTATTGAACTGTTGCCACAAAGTCATTTTATTATTGCAGACAAAGGCTACGACAGTGAAGCGATTAGAGATAAAGTGCGTGAATGTGGTTCCAAGCCAGTGATCCCTAGAAGACAAAATTCGAAGCAAGGAAATGGAGATATCGATTGGTGTTTATACAAATATCGGCATTTAGTTGAAAATGCTTTTGCTCGGCTTAAGCATTTTAGAGCGATAGCGACCCGCTATGATAAATTGAAAATTAATTTTGAAAGCCTGCTGGCTCTAGCTTGCTCTATAATTTGGCTGCCAATGTGAAAGATCAACAGCCCCTAATGCTTTCACAATAAAACAAGTATTCCCTGAATACAATTAACATCACATATAATGCAATAAAATATAAAGCAATCATAAGTGATGGTTTTGTGACTCTAATTTTTAAACTAAAAAATAAAATAAACATTATAAAGTACTACACAGTTACACGTCGACTACGCCTTATTTAACTACTACTAAAGCACTAAATAAAATTGTTTTCTATGAAAACAATAAAAGACTCTTGAAACAGAGCTAAGTACGCAGTATATTATTCGAAATTTCTTAAGGAAGAGATGCTTTTTACATTAAAAGTAACTATGTTATTTAAGTTATCATCAAGGCGAATGAATAAATATTTCATTTTATTCTTAAATCTCCCAACACAATTTATAGACTAAGGTGAATATAATGTTCAAAAAAAATATTATTACAATTGCGCTGTTAACGCTTTCCTCATTTACAGCTAATGCAGCAGATATGAAAACAAAAATAGAAATAAAAAAAGCAGAAGAGAGCATACAAGAAGCAAAAGTAAAACTAGTCAGTGCATGTGGTAATAAAGAGGTTAAATTCAATATTGATTGGACAAATTACGACAGTTACGATTATAAAAAACTGAGACGCTCACAGGAACAAATTGTACGTTTCAGTGGTGCATTAATAGTCAAACTTGTAGAGAACCTTACCGAAATATGTTCTCAAGGTGAATATGCAGAAATGTATAAAAGTGAGCTTGCTAAGATATCGCAAATAAACATATCTGGTCATAAAGATCAGGAATTAAGAGATGCTTCATTCAAACTTGAAAATGAAGGCGGAACCCTTTTAATGGAACTAAATGCATCTTCTGCTTATGATTCAAAATTTGAAAAACTACTTAAAGCACTTTGGTAAATATTAGACTGTTATGAACTTATTCATTTTAAGGAATAAAATGAAAACTTTTTTAGTAACTACATTGCTTTGTTTTAGTTTCTCTACCAATGCTCACTGCTATAGTGATACGGTGAATGAGCAAGAAATACAGATACTCGTAAAACAAGGAAGTTTTCAGGAAGCTATTGATATTTTACCTGAAATATCACCTTCAAAACGTTCTCTAGAATGGAGAATTTTAGCTAAAAAATCATTCGCCAATTTAATTGAACAAAATATGGCCAGCGGAAATTTTCACGGTAATATTGAACATGGTTCAGTTATAAAATCTAGGTATCCATTTCTACTTAAAGATACTAAAATCATGAGTAGCATATTTAAGAGTGGATTGTTCATTAATCCGAACTGTAACACTCGCTTTGATAATGAATGCATGTCCATGCTAGGTTACGCTTTAGCCTTTAACAATGATGGTCCTAAAGTGGCTGCGGGGCTGGTAGAAAATAACAGAAATCAGATGGCTGGTGAACCCTTAGAATTAATTCAACTTTATGAAATGGCGGCAAAAACTAAACTAAATGAAATTTGTTCTGATGAGAAGTTACAAAATGCAGTTAGCTTAGCTGCATCAAAAAATGACAAAGTTTACCAAAACTTTGCTTTTAGCATAGTAACTAAATCTTGTGATAAGTTTATGTTTAAATCTCTTGAAGATAATCTACATCGTGATGACACTATTCAAAAATTAATGTGCAAGCCAATGAGCGTATCCAAGCAACTAGGTAAAATTAGTCTTATGGTATGTAAAGACAAAGGTTTAATTTAATGTTATCTAATTTCCTATGAAAAATTAAAAGAGAATTTATGCTTCCATCTTCATATGAAATATTTATCTCTTCTTTTGACAAGATTTTAGAGAGAATAAAACAAAAAGAGAATATAGAACCGCCAAAAATCGTTTTAAATGATAAATTTGGACACTGCTATATTGGATTCCTAACTCACTTAGACTTAGATAATAGAGTTTTAGTTTTATATTCAAAAGAAGATGTTATAACATACATTCAGATCGAAAACATAGCATCAATTGGTTTGTTAAATGCAAAAACAAAATTGCATTTATTAGAAATAAATAACAAAAAAGTTAATGCTTTTGATTCAAAATTAGAACCAGCTATTTCATTAGATGAAAAATCAGAGATGATTGAAGAAGCCATTAAAAAAAATCTCGGTATAAAAATTAAATTTATCCCACCAAATATAGAAATGTATGACAGTGTTGTGATAGACAATGTATTATCGTTAATAGATAGCACTTTCGATTCATTAATGGAGATAGCTGATGATGAATTTGGTAAAAACTTAGTCTCAAAAGTTGATGCGATTGAGTTTGTTAATGTTGATAATAACTTTCTTTCTTTAACTAAAACAAATAACCGAATAACATTAAAGTATTGTTTGTCAAAAAGCCTCCCAAATGACTACAACTCTTTAATAAAAAACAAGCTAGAAAAAACTTTGTAATTTCGTAATAAAACCTACTATTAATATGGAGATTTAAAATGGGTTTAGCAGAAAGACGTGCGACAAAAGAATTTCAAGACAATCGCTTAGAATCTTTGAAAGAGAAAATATTCAAAGATGCAGGTTTTAAGTTTGAAATTGAAGTTAACTGGTCTACTTTAGAAGTGGATCGTTTCAGTCACTTATATGATGAGTGCTGGCCAAAAGTTTACTTCCAACCTCTTGCAAAAGCATTTAAGGAAATGTGTTCTGAAGATTTTGCAAGAGAAGTAATACAAGAGTCGTTAAAGAAAGTAGTTATTCAGAATTATAGTGATAATCACAGAAGTGATAAATTTGCTGAATTCAAAAGTGGAACGCTAACATTAAATCACTCTCCAATTACGAATGTAGATCAAGTAGATGATCGAGCATTTAATATTCAACATGTTGTTGAAAAAGAACTCTAGTTTAAATTAGCTCTTAAAAAATAAATTTTAAGAATCTAAGATTTAAGTTATTACATAGAAGCTGATTATACTTTTTAACCAGCTTCTAAAATAAATTCCCTCTATAAATCCTGACTCTTCTACACAAATCTGAAGCAAAATGAACTTTGTGACAAATCGATGATCAGATCTGGTAACTCAATCAATTTGCAGATTAATAATGTCTATTTTCAACGCAGAGCAATGGTCATACAATCACTTTAAAAACGGTTCATTTGGTGACTCACGTCGCACTGACCGTGTCATCGAAGTTGCTGCCGACATGGCGCGTTGTAGCGGTAAGTCAATCGCTTTATCATGTCGAGGTAATGAAGCTAAAGTTGAAGGGGCTTATCGATTGATCCGTAATGACAACATTTCTCCAGAAGTGATTAGAGCTTCTGGTTTTCAACATACTGCAGAGCTTGCCCAGCCCTATGCTGAGATATTAGCCATTGATGACACCACTGCGTTGAGTTACAAACACCAAGTAGCACAAGAGCTTGGCAAACTTGGGACGACGACAGATAAATCACGTGGTTGGTGGGTTCATTCAACCCTGCTATTAGACAGCTTCACGACTCAGACTATCGGGCTTATTCATCAAGAATACTGGCTTCGTCCTAATAACCCTGAAGATGCTGACGAAAAAGAAAGTGGTAAGTGGTCAGAAGCGTCCTATTTCTGCCGTCAACGCTTGGGAGACATCATGTCACGGGTCATTTCAGTGTGTGACAGAGAAGCAGATATATTGAGTTATATTCAAGATAAGCAGAAGCATAATGAACGTTTCGTTGTTCGAGCGAAACATTCAAGAGCACTGGTTGAGACAGGACCTAAGTTATTTGAACACCTTGAGTCACAAGCAGAACTGGGTGAATACACTATAGATATCGCCCAGAAAGGGACAAAAAATAGTAAAGGGAAGCCTGTAAACCGCGTAGCCAGAAAAGCCAAGCTAACAATTAAAGTGGCACAGGTTACCTTCAAAGCAAAAGGTGAAACTCAGCCTGTCAATGTGGTGTACGCTCAAGAAAAAACATCAAAAAACGTGACCGAGCCGTTGCGCTGGGTGTTATTAACAACAGAGCCAATCGATACGTTAATTCAAGCACTTCATATTATTGATATTTACACCGCAAGATGGCGAATTGAAGATTTTCATAAAGCATGGAAAACGGGTGCAGGAGCTGAGCGCCAAAGAATGACAGAGCCTAAGAATTTAGAAAGAGCGGTTTCAATCTTAGCGTTTATCGGCGTCCGTTTACTGCAACTCAGAGAAGCCATCACCCTCCCTTATTATTTACGTAAAAAAGGGCTGCTTGAGGAGGCCAAAGCAGTGGAGGCTCAACGCTGTGACACGGTGCTCGAAGAAGATGAATGGAAGGTGCTAATGCGGTTTAATAAGCCTAGAGGGCATAAAGATAAAGGAGCGCCGAGTCTGAAGTGGGCGTATCAATCAATCGCAAAGCTGGGTGGTTTCACCGATACCAAACGAACAGGGATCGCAAGCTGGACGGCGGTTTGGGAAGGTTGGAGTACATTACAGTCTCATGTTGTAGGCTACCGAGTCGCGAAAGAAATGATTGCTGATGGCGAGAGCTTATGAGATCTGATCAAGAGACAGCTATAAATCATCACTTCAGCATGTTCAATTAGCGTCTAAATTTTCCCTGCATTTTTACTGGTGTAATTTTACTAAATTTAATCGTCAATATTGATCACCCTCTGTAGCCTAAAATAAGTTAGAACAAACAAAATTTGTGTTTAGTATTCTGCTTTTTTCGAAAAAATTAGTCAGAAATTATCAATAATTATTGTACGCAACAGGCAATTTATTCGTGTGCTTTTTGTGTAGGTATCCTTGAATACGTATGCAGATCTTTGCTGTAAAATCTAAAAGCGTCTTATATTGCTTGTTGAAAGATAAAATAATAAACAATAAGGATTTTGTATGGTGCACGCTTATTCATCTGACTCAACCAGCTCAACTCATTCTTCGATCTCAACTGACTCAACCAGTTCAGCGCTCTCAACGGCTCAGTTAACCTTTACGCCCAATATCGTTAGTTTGTCTTGTGCACTAGTACTGGCAACCATTGCCATTCCTAGCACGGTGCAGGCTAAAACGGTTAATGTTACCTCCCCAGACAAACACATCAACATCAGTTTGACTGACGACAATGGTCGTCCTGAATACCAAATACAATTTAACGGTAAAACCGTGATTAGTCCGAGTAAGCTGGGGTTGGTATTTCAACAGTTAGGTGAATTAGGTACTGATTTCAACATTAAACATGTGACTAACAGCAGCGTAGACCAAACATGGCAACAACCTTGGGGGGAGCGTGAAAATATCCGCGATAATTACAACCGCGTGGTCGCCACCCTGAGTAACGGCAAAATTGACTTCGATATCGAATTTAAAGCCTTTAACGACGGTATTGGTTTCCGCTATTTAGTGCCTAAGCAAGCAGGACTCACTAACACACCCAAACTTGATATTACCGACGAGTTAACTGAATTTGCGATACCCGATCCACAGCACACCACCGCATGGTGGATCCCTGGGCGTGGTTGGAACCGTTACGAATATTTATACAATACGACTTCACTTGATAAAATCGACCGCGCGCATACGCCAATGACTTTTAGAACGGCAGATGGCGTGCATTTAAGTATTCATGAAGCCGCCCTCACCGACTATGCCGCTATGGTCCTTAATCAAGGCCGTGATGGTATTTTGCATGCTGATTTAACCCCATGGTCTGATGGTATTCGCGTTAAAACTCAACCTGGATTTTCAACACCGTGGCGCACGATTCAAATTGCTAAAGATGCCCCGGGATTACTTAACTCAGACCTAATCCTTAACCTTAACGAGCCCAACAAGCTTGGCGATGTGTCTTGGGTGCAACCAGGTAAATACGTGGGTATTTGGTGGGGAATGCATTTAAATGAAAACACCTGGGGAAGCGGACCTAAACACGGCGCAACCACCAGCGAAACCAAGCGTTATATGGACTTTGCCGCCCAATATGGTTTTGATGGTGTATTAGTTGAAGGTTGGAATGAAGGCTGGGATGGCAGTTGGTTTGAAAACGGCGATGTATTTAGCTTTACCCAAGCCTACCCTGACTTTGATATTGATGAAGTGACGGAATACGGCCACAGTAAAAATGTCCGTTTAATTGGCCATCATGAAACCTCAGGCTCGGTAACCAATTATCGTAATCAAATGAGTGATGCC
This sequence comes from Shewanella livingstonensis, assembly GCF_003855395.1. Lineage (NCBI taxonomy): Bacteria > Pseudomonadati > Pseudomonadota > Gammaproteobacteria > Alteromonadales > Shewanellaceae > Shewanella > Shewanella livingstonensis. The sequence goes on from NZ_CP034015.1 coordinate 2,989,539, forward strand.
TATGATATGTATCAAAAGCATGGTGTGACCCAAGTGAAAACCGGTTATGTGGCAGATGGCGGCGATATTAAACGAGTTGATGACAACGGCATTGTTAGGCATGAGTGGCACGACGGTCAGTTTATGGTTAACGAATACCTGTACAGCGTGACTGAAGCAGCAAAACGTGGCATTAGCATTAATACCCACGAACCGATTAAAGATACAGGTCTTCGTCGTACTTATCCTAACTGGATTGCCCGTGAAGGCGCTCGTGGTCAGGAATATAATGCCTGGGGCAGTCCGCCAAACACGCCTGAACATACTGCAATATTACCTTACACCCGCATGTTAGCCGGACCGATGGATTTTACCCCAGGGATTTTTAATTTAGCCCCACAGGGCTTAGATGCGGTTAATCGAGTTAAAACCACATTAACAAAACAGCTAGCCCTTTACGTCGTGTTATACAGCCCAATTCAAATGGCGGCCGATTTACCACGTAACTATGTACAACGCCTAGATGCATTTCAGTTTATTCAAGATGTGCCCACTGACTGGAGCGAAAGTATTGCCCTTGCCGGTGACATTGGTGATTACGTTGCTTTTGCCCGTAAACAGCGAGGTGCTGAAGATTGGTATGTAGGTGCATTAACCGACGAGGTGCCGCGTAAAATAAACCTAAAACTAGACTTTTTAACACCGGGTAAACGTTATGAAGCACAAATATACCGCGATGGAGCTAAAGCGGATTGGTTAACCAACCCTTATGATTATGTGATTGAAACTAAAACTGTCACGGCAATAGAGACCCTCGATTTGTCATTGGCAGCCAGCGGTGGCACAGCAATTCGCTTGAAAGCGCTATAATACTTGTCACTATAAATGTTATAAAAGTGTACAAATTATGAGGTTATGTTACATGAATACGTATGTATTAAGTTGTACCAATCTCACGCTCAGGGATACTATAAATCCATGCTGTTTCATCCCTTCAATTGCTGGATGAAACGGGTTAGGTCGCTTTCTGATGTATTCTCGGCCATGGGGATCATCAGCTTTATATCCTGAGATTTGATTGATTGTTTATTTATCGTAAATAACTAATCTGTCAATTGTAGGTCTGGCGAATACTTGTCTTAGGGGATATGTATTCGCCATTTTTTTAATGGCTAGTGAATTAACACGACCTAATTTCGACTTAAATCGTAGTAATAAATTATAAAAAATCACCATAGAGGCTGACAAAAAGGGATAGAACATGTCTGCGAATAACAATAATAATAATAATAATGCCACGCAACAACCACAGCTTAATTTTTGGCAAATCTTCAATATGTGTTTTGGATTTTTGGGGATCCAATTTGGCTTCGCCCTGCAAAATGCCAACGTCAGTCGTATTTTTCAAACCTTGGGCGCCTCTATCGACGACATTCCCATTCTCTGGATTGCCGCCCCGTTGACCGGCTTGATTGTACAACCCATTATTGGTTACTTGAGTGACAAAACGTGGAATCGACTGGGTCGTCGTCGACCGTATTTTTTAATTGGCGCAGTATTAACTACATTGTCGTTATTTATAATGCCGCACTCGCCAACCTTATGGATTGCGGCGGGCATGTTGTGGATTATGGATGCATCAATCAATATCGCCATGGAGCCGTTTCGTGCCTTTGTTGGCGACAACTTACCGAAAAGCCAACGTACTCAAGGGTACGCCATGCAAAGTTTCTTTATTGGTATTGGCGCTGTGGTCGCCTCAGCCATGCCATACATATTAACCAATGTATTTGATGTGGCTAATACCGCCGCTGCCGGTGATATTGCCGATTCAGTGCGTTATTCATTTTATTTTGGGGGTGCGGTGCTGTTTGTCGCGGTCGGTTGGACCATTATATCAACCAAAGAATACTCGCCTGAACAACTGGCGGCGTTTCATCAACATGACACGACTGACAATGAAGCCACCCGCGCTAACACTCGCACCAGTGGCCAATACCAAACTGGCGCCATTATTTGGATAGCCATTGGCGCAGTGTTTACTGCCGCCATTATGATCCAAGATCTCGACAAACAATTGTACATATTAAGCTTAGGAATTTTGGCATTTGGGCCGTTACAACTATTTTGTTCACGTAAGTTAGCCAACACAGCAGCAAGTGAAATGCTGCCAACTCAGCAACGCGAAAGCTTTGGCATGTTGTTTAATGTCGTCGATGACTTGTTTCATATGCCCAAAGCCATGCGCCAGCTTGCAGTAGTGCAGTTTTTCGCCTGGTTTGCATTGTTTGCAATGTGGATTTACACCACAGCAGCGGTGACATCGCATCATTACCATAGCTCAGATGTATTAAGCCAAGCCTATAACGATGGCGCTGACTGGGTCGGAATATTGTTTGCTTCATATAACGGTTTTGCGGCTATTGCCGCGATTATTATTCCATTTTTAGCCAAAGCAGTCGGCATTAAACTGACCCACACCATCAATATGTTTTTAGGTGGACTGGGTCTCATCAGCTTTATGTTTATTCAAGACCCCAATCAATTGTGGATCCCTATGATTGGCGTTGGCTTTGCTTGGGCATCTATTTTATCGGTGCCCTATGCCATGCTATCCGCTGCACTGCCGCCTAAAAAAATGGGCGTGTATTTAGGCATATTTAACTTTTTCATTGTGATCCCACAATTATTAGCCGCCAGTATTTTAGGCTTGTTACTGAAGAGCTTCTTTGATGGCGAACCGATTTACGCACTGATTTTAGGTGGAGTGTCGATGATGATTTCAGGCATTGCAGTGTTGTTCGTTCAACAAGAAAAGTAACTCTTTTATAATTATCTGTCTTCGTCACAGATAGCGATTCACGTTAATTTTGCTTAACACTATTTTGGGGAATTCCATGTTCAAGCCTTTACTCACCCATCGCAGCGCTATGGCGACTGCAATAAGCGCCTGCATTCTCGGTTTATCGTTAAGTGCATGCTCACCTGCTGACAATCAAACTGAAGCACTCACAGTAACATCGGCTGAAATGCATAAGGTTGCCCCTGGCGCGCCGGGTATTGAGCCAACATGGGCATTTGCAGGTAAAACAGGTATTGGCACATCGTTTGAACCCTATGTTAATGGCCAGTATCAAGACACCGCGGCAAACCCTGTCAGTAAAGTGTGGTTTTCGATTGCCCAAGGTGTGTTAACCGAGACCATGTTTGGCCTTATTCATAATGCCCAGCTCAAAGAACTGCAATTTATTATTAGCGGCAATGACTTTGTTGATACTGAAAAAGATAACACCATTAGCACCATTGAATATTTAGATACCGATGATATGGGCCGCCCTTTGTCTTTGGCTTATAAAATAATCAATAAAGATGTTGAAGGTAAATACCAAATCGAGAAGCATATTTTTACCGACCCTGATAGAAATAGCCTAATGATGAAAGTCACTTTTACTGCATTTGAAGCAGGTATCACTCCGCACCTGTATGTTAATCCACACATTGATAACAGCGGCGCCAATGACATCGCTAGCGTTGAAGGCCAAGCGTTAGTGGCTCACACCAGCGGTGCAAACTCGAGCGTAATGACGGTGAAAACTGATGTCGATTTTGTTGTCGCCAGTGCAGGATTTGTGGGCACATCTGATGGCCTAATGGATTTACAAGATAACGGTAAACTCGACGCACTGTATCAAACCACTAGCGATACTAACCAAGGTGGCAATGTTGCGCTAACGGCTCAATACCCTACCCTTGCCAATGCAAATGACAGCTTAAGCTTTAATCTGGTTATTGGTTTTGGTAAAGACAAAGCCAGCAGCTTAGCCACTACCCAAGCCACATTAGATGCCGGTTACGATGCGGTTAAACAAGCCTATTTAGGTGATGACAGCCATTTGGGCTGGAAAGACTATTTAGCATCACTTAACCCATTAAATAACATGAGCAAAAGCACCACTGATAATGGCAAATTACTTTATGCCAGTGCGCTAGTGTTAAAAGCTCAAGAAGATAAAACCCATGCTGGTGCGTTAATCGCCTCACTGTCTAACCCATGGGGTGATACCGTTTCAGCAACCGTTGGCAGTACTGGCTACAAAGCGGTGTGGCCACGTGATTTCTACCAATGCGCTATGGCATTTTTGGCCATGGGCGATACCCAAACGCCCAAAGTCGCCTTTGAGTATTTAAAGCAAGTACAAGTTAAGCAACAAACACCCGGTTTTGCGGGCACCCCGGGATGGTTTTTACAGAAAACCCATGTGGATGGTGAAATTGAATGGGTTGGCGTGCAGCTCGATCAAACGGCTATGCCAATCATGCTTGGTTGGAAGTTATGGCAAGCAGGCGTGCTAAGCGACGTTGAAATAACTCAGTGGTACCAACAGATGCTTAAACCTGCAGCTGAGTTTTTAGTCAAAGGCGGCAAGGTAAAGCTGGACTGGAACGACACTGAAATCACGCCACCAAGTACTCAACAAGAGCGCTGGGAAGAACAAGCCGGATTTTCACCTTCAACGACCGCTGCGGTTATTGCAGGTTTAGTGGCCGCCAGCGACATCGCTACGTTGGTAAAAGATCAACAAGCATCAGTATATGCCGACTTAGCGCATAAGTTACAACGTCAGCTGCAAACCACCATGGTGACCACAACAAGCGTACTAGGAGAGCAATCTAGCGGCGAGCAATCTAGCGGAAAATCGGCTCCTTATTATGTGCGTATTAGCCCTAATGGTAATCCAAACAACGCAGATAAACTCTTGGATAACAACGGTAAGCCGGGACTGGATCAGAGGATGATTTTAGACGGTGGTTTTTTAGAGTTAGTCCGTTACGGTGTGGTTGATGCCCAAGATCCAGTGATTAAAAACAGCGTGATGCTGATTGATAATCAAAGCCTTGAAGATAACCTGCGAGTTAAGTATGAGTTTACCGCGAAAGATGGCAGCAAAATTCCGGGTTATCGTCGTTATGGTAATGACGGCTATGGCGAAGACACGGTAACGGGACTTAGCTATGCGGAAAAAGGCAATACAGTAGACCAACGAGGACGTGTTTGGCCATTTTTTACCGGCGAGCGCGGCCATTATGAATTAGCCCTAGCCAAGGCTAATGGCACATTATCGGCTGACACTAAACAAGCGCTTATCAACACCTATGTAAAGGGCATGGAAACCTTTGCCAACCAAGGGTTAATGTTGCCAGAACAAGCCTGGGATGGCATCGGTAATGCCACTCCATATGACTACAAAATGGGTCAAGGCACTAACTCTGCCACACCGCTTGCGTGGACTCATGCCGAATACGTTAAATTGGTGCGTTCGATGACCGACGAACAAGTGTGGGACTTTTACCCTGTGGTAAAACAGCAATTAGCGCAATAAACATCCTAAGTCCCCACCAAGTAACATCTATGTGATTACTTGCTCGATAAAGCCATTGTAATAATGGCTTTATTTTTATCTATCATTTAAAACAAAACCTTGTTAATTCAACACTATTTTGTTACAAATACAACGGATTAAACAACGTTAATGTTAAGGAATAACGAATGGATTGGTATGTAAAAGTATTGAAGCAGTACTTTGATTTTAGCGGCCGAGCACGCCGTAAAGAATTTTGGATGTTTGGACTTGTCAGCATGATCATTAGTATTGTGCTGACCTTATTAGATATGGGCGTGGGTTTATACAATGACCTTTATGGCGCAGGGTTATTTAGCTCTATTTATTCACTTGCCATAATGATCCCAAGTATCGCCGTGAGTGCACGTCGCCTACACGATACTGACCATTCTGCTTGGTGGCTGTTGTTAATGTTTATTCCATTGCTAGGAGTATTAATTCTTTTGGTAGTGATGTGCTTTAACAGTAAAGAAGACAATGAATACGGCCCAAACCCAAAGGCAGAACCCAGTCTTGGTGATAACGACAATTTAGCCGTTTAGTTAGACGCGACTAATCAAACTCGTTAACATCGCTAAATAAAAAAGAGCATAGTCACTGACTATGCTCTTTTTATTACAGCTTAACTGATATTAATTTATGTTTTAGAAGGCATTAACTTGGTCACACCGTTGATGACTAACACCGCCAAACCACCCGCAATCACACCAAATAATGCATTGAGTACACTTGGGGTTAACAATCCTAAAAATCCACCGACTACACTGACTTGATTAACCATTGTTTGTGCATGTTCAATCCATTCAAACACCACATGGATACCATGAGTTAAAATACCGCCACCAACCATAAACATCGCAATTGTGCCAACAAAGGTAAGGGTTTTCATTAAATAAGGTGCCGCAGACACTAAACCTAGTCCTAATTTATGCCCCATTCCACTAGGCTTTCGCTGAGCTAGATATAAACCCAGATCATCTATTTTAACAATCCCAGCCACTAAACCGTATACCCCGACCGTCATCACAATGGCAATAACCGACAAGGTTAAAAACTGACCCATTAGATCCATGTGGGCTGCGACGCCTAAACTAATCGCGATGATTTCAGCCGATAAAACAAAATCGGTGCGAATAGCGCCTTTGATTTTTTCTTTCTCAAATGCTGCTAAATCGTCAATATCGGTTTTTGCTTTAGCGATAATAGTATTGTCATCGGCGACGGGTAACTTCTTGTGGGTTATTGAATGGTAAACTTTTTCAAAGCCTTCATAACATAAAAATAAACCACCAAACATCAATAACGGTGTAATAGCCCAGGGAATAAATGCACTAATGAGCATGGCCATCGGTACTAAAATGACTTTATTGCGAAACGAGCCCATGGCCACCGCAAACACCACTGGCAATTCTCGCTCAGAGGCAACACCTGATACTTGCTGCGCATTTAGCGCTAAGTCATCACCCAAGACGCCCGCTGTTTTGCGTGCTGCCACTTTACTCATTGCCGCCACATCATCCAAAATAGTGGCAATATCATCTAAGAGAGTTAATAAACTGGCACCGGCCATAAATAGTCTTATCCTTTAAAAACAATAGTTAATAGTAGTTGTTGTTATGTAACATAGTAGATTAATACATTTTATATTAATGCATTAATTCTCTTCAACATTTGCACCACACGAGCTACGTACCAATAAATTAGTTTTGATTAACCGCTGACTCACTTCTTGACCACGGATTAACTTCAATACACTCTCTACCAGTATTTCGCCAGCAAACTGAGTATCTTGCTTAATAGTTGTTAACGGTGGATTAGAAAAACTTGCCACTGGAATATCATCATATCCCACCACAGCAACTTGCTCTGGCACAGAAACACCACGCTTTTTTAGTGCACGAATCGCCCCTATCGCAATAAGGTCACTGGCGGTAAAAATGGCATCAAATGCCACAGCACTGTCTAATAATAGGTTGGCAGCATTATAGCCAGAAGCTTCAGTATTAATGGCGTCATGTTGTAAGTGTTTATCAACTTGGATATCGACAGCTTTTAAAGCATCAACATGGCCTAAGTATCGGTCTCTAAACTCAGGGCTGCGACTAGAGGAATCACCTAAAAACGCGATATTTTTATGGCCTAATCCAAGTAAATGTTCCGTAGCAATAACACCGCCTTGATGATTATCACAACCAATCGATAATACCGCCTTGTTGTTATGCTCCGCCCCCCAAATAACAAAGTGAGTTTCTTTCTCGATTAACTTATCTAGCTTATGGGCATAGTCTACATAATCACCATAACCTAATAAAATAATACCATCGGCTTTATTACTGTCTTCATAATCTGCATGCCAATCAGTTGAAAGCTGCTGGAATGACACCAATAAATCATAACCTTGACGGGCGGTTGCTCGAGTGATCGAACCCAACATAGAGAGGAAAAATGGGTTAATCATCGACTCATCATTAGTTGGATCTTCACAAATTAGCAATGCTAACGTATGGCTGTTTTGCATGCGCAAGTTACTGGCATTTTTATCGACTTTATAATTGAGTTCTTTTGCAATGGCTTGGATACGCTGTCGTGTTTCTAAATTTACCAACGGACTGTTTCTTAACGCACGAGACACAGTCGATTGCGACACGCCTGCACGGTAAGCTATATCAATAGAAGTCGCTTTAGATGTCATTTCTCTGCATCGCCTGTAGTTAATGGGTGAAGGTTTGAAACTGAAAGTACCCGCATATTGCCTTTAATAATGATTTAAAAAAATAGTTAGCCTCTACTATTATGAAATTTATAAATATTGTAGTTTATTCGCTTAAAATATTTATTCATAATTCTATCATTTCATAGTAATGAGCCAACTTAAGCTAGCTGAATACGTAAATGGGGGGAGTTAACTACATCATTTACTTTGGTTTTAGGTATCTATTATCATATGTTAAGTTATGTTATCAGTAATTACTATGGGTAATTTTTTTAACATTACGAAGGTGGTATTGTTAATTATTCATTTAAAAGGACTTAGTAACATGCTTATGCAATTTAATAAATTATGGGTTAACCATCCTTATCCCAGCAACCCTTACGACAAAACATTATTCGCTAATCAATGTGCTATCCGTATGGGTGTGTCATTAGAAGCGTCTGGAATCGATATTTCATCTTTTGATAAAATGTATCCTCAACGTCGCTGTTATCCTGGTTTAAAACATACACCAAGGCATATCCTTGCTGCACAAGAACTTGCAAATTGGATTGACTCTGCTAACTGTACATTTGTTGGTAACTAACAAGTCCTTAAAAACGATGCTCTATCTGTTTTAAAAGATAAAAAAGGCATTGTTTTTATAATGAATGGTTGGGGAAATACTGATCATATTGATTTATGGGATGGTGAATATTTAAAGGCTGGAGATCCTGACTGGCTTAATTTAGGAGAGCAAATATGGTTCTGGGAAATGTCAGCATGATTCGACCATTTGGTTTACTCGGATCATTATTGTTAATGTCATGTGCTAACGCTCATGTCAGTTTGAACGATGATTCAGGGCAATGCGTTTTCGATAAAGATACTCAACATATTGCTTTACAATTAAAAACACCATGTTCTCTCGTAAAGGTTAATGACGATGGGCGTTATTTTTATCAATACAATAATGTGAAAGTTTATATTGTTGCTGGTGCGCCTGCAGCTTTAGATGAACTCAAAAGATGGCAAGTGAAAGCGATTGATAAATGCTCATTACAATCACAAGCAGTGTTTATCACTGATGGCAAGATGACTGCTTCAACTGTAAGAGATAAAGGGTTAACGTGTCCAACAATTGGCCTAGATGAAAAGGTCTACCGTCACTTCTTAAATAATAAACAATAAATTTTTTTTGGTGATAAGATCATAACGCTATAAGTTGAATTTCTTTAAAGAGCTTCAATAAAGAAATTAACAACCAAGATGGTCTAAATCGAGAGAAACAACCAAGATGAATTGCTTATTTGGTTATTTCTCTCAATCTGCATTACTTATAATCCAAGCTCACTAAGCAAGTCATCAGCGTCATCGACAACAATGCCTTTAATATTGGGATCATTTAATACATCTTTTGATTTAGCAGTGTTAACTTGCGCTGCTTTACCATGAGTTTCAATTAACGAATCTAAATCAAACTCCTCGTCCATTTCAAAGTCTGCCGAACGAATAAACTCGGTTTTATCCATGGCGAATTCAAGGTAGAAAATATGATTATTTTCAGTTTTAAAAGACACTCTCCTAGCGACTGCATTATCGAGATTAGTATCAACTGAAATGGTCAACTCTTTATTAATTACCAACATTTTTGGCTGACTTTGGCTAATTGAGGTTTGTAACTCTTTTGATATTTTGCCAATAAAATCACCTAAAATCTGGTTCATTAATTCGCCCATCACATTACTGACATCATCAGAGGTATGCGAAAACGCTAATTCCGCTTCAGGCATGCCCATATTGAGCATATAACGGCGATAAATTTCAATCGCTGCTGCAGCAGAAAAATTGATCACGACTAAACCAGAAAAGCCGCCGTCAAAAATAGAGAAACAAGCCAAATCAGGTTTTAAACGGGTACGAGAAATACTTTGAACCATCCCAGCATGACTAACATGGCTCGCACTAGTGCTAGAAAGAACATGAGAAACTGAATGACAAAGCTTAAGTAAAATGTCGTCATTTTTGACTGTAGAAGATGAATTCATAACGTTGATACCTTATCCATTAATTAAGCTAATCTTGCGGGTAAATCGAAAAAAAATCAAAATTAAAACAACCAATTAGCATGTTAATTAATCGGTTAATCTCAAGGCTACACTAATCAATTGATAATCAAAACATTTTACTAAAAACAAACATCACACTTACAAATGTAAAAAATGTACTGTCTGCTCACAAAAACAATCTTTTAAGCTTATTTTTTTTATTATATTCATTATAATTTGTTAACTTTTATAGGATATTTTGAACTAGGACAGGTAATGATTGAATTATTACGACGCTTAACCATTTTAAAGCGTTTATTCATTATGTTAGCTTTGGCTGCTGTAGGCACTGTGGTTTTTGGCTCTTTTTCGATAAAAGAACAATACAATCATTTAATAGAACAACAATTTAAACAGGTTACCGGGCAAGTTAATCTATTAGGTAACACGCTAGATGCCTTCAAGCTTGCTAATCCTGACGCGACAGCCACAGCAATCAGCCAGTTTGTAAGCAACATTAAGGTCTCTGAACATCAAGCCTTTATTATTGTGGATAATCAAAATAGCATTATTGTTAATCCACTAAGCCAAGCTTCAATCGGTAAACCGATAAACACGTTAATGGCCATTGATGGTTCAGCACCTTACCCACCACTTATTGCCTCGGCCAAACAACATCAAACCGACCAAGCTGAGTTCGCGATAGTCGATCATCAAAATCAATCGCAAACCGTTCTGGCGGCGGCACGATATTATCCGACACTGGAATGGACGTTAATCACCCAAGTGAACGTTAACGCCGTGAATAACAGCATGATGGGTATCATTATTGATTACTTTATTATTATGATGATTATTTCAGTGCCTATTTTTGCGTTCTTTTTATTGCTTAATCATTCTATCACCCAGCCTCTGAAGGTCACTATTGATGCTATGGAGCAAATAGCCAAAGGTGAAGGCGACCTGACCCAGCGTTTATCGACTGAAGGCAATGATGAAGTGGCAAAATTGGCACATGCGTTTAATCAATTTGTGATTAAAATTGCCAATATGGTTGCCACTTTGCAACCTCTTGGGCATACCTTAAGCAATGAAGCGATGCATTTGTTAGATACCGTTAAATTATCAAATCAAAGCGCGAATCAAGTACACAGTGAAACCCAAAGCGTTGCAGCTGCAATTAACCAGATGTTATCCACCAGCCAAGAAATGGCCCGTAACACTCAAGATGCGGCTGACGGCGCTACCAATGTGAAACATCAAGCCCAAAAAAATCAACAATTGATGCAACAAACAGTGGAGCAAACAGAAGATTTAGTCCAGGAATTACATCAAGCAGAAACAGTGTCGTTAACCCTGAGTCAATCATCTTCTGAGATTGGCAGTATTCTAGATGTTATTGGTAGCATTGCAGATCAAACTAACTTACTTGCACTTAATGCTGCCATTGAAGCTGCTCGAGCAGGTGAACATGGTCGAGGCTTTGCGGTTGTGGCTGATGAAGTACGTGCATTAGCCAATAGAACGCAATCGTCTACCAATGAAATTAATAAAATTATTAGCCTAATTCAGACGGGTATTCAATCGGTTATCAGCAGTATTACTAACACACAACAACAGTCTGCTCAGCTGCAATCTAAAGCTGTGCAATCTAGTGATGCTATTATCGAAATTTTAATCCTTATCGATAATATCAGTAGCATGACAGCGCAACTCGCTAGCGCTACCGAAGAACAGGCATTAGTCACCGAAGACATTAATGTCAACGTTAATACTATTTCTGAACTCACCGAACTGTCGTTAACGGCCAATGAAACCCATAGCCAAGCAGCGCAATCATTACAAACAATTAGTGTTGATATGAGCCAAACGTTAAGGCAGTTTAAAATCTAATGTATCTTACTCTTAGTGCCGGTTAATGATAATTGGCGCTAAGAGGTAATGTCGCCTTTTGCCTTGGTGCATTGTTGCAAGGATGAATATGTGAAAAGGTAAATATCCGAGCAGGTAAAAACTTTGCCTCTAGCATCACTTTTAGCAATGTTCACTTTAGGGTATATTGTGCTCATCGGATTAAATACCTGAACGATTTAGCCCAAATATGACTGTGCCTTATGGTGATTTTTATTAGGCATCTATTTGAACTGTTTAGATATATAAGTATTTAGTTGTCATTCGTTATTGAGTATTTTATCTATGTATCAAAAAACGGTTACCATTGTTGCCCCTCATGGCATTCATACTCGTCCTGCTGCTTTATTAGTCAAAGAAGCTAAAGCATTTGCCTGTGACGTTATGGTAGAGTGTAATGGCAAGCAAGCTAGTGCTAAAAGTTTGTTTAAATTACAAACATTAGGCTTATATCAAGGTGTATCTGTAACGGTATTTGCTTCAGGTGAACATGGCCAAGCAGCCGTTGATAAAATCGCCTCACTGCTGATTACGCTCAGTTAATGAAGATCATTAATTAGGATCGATAGTTAGGACCGATAATTAGGACTGGTAATATTAGGCTGATCATTAATTAGCACAGCCATCGTTAATAGGACAACGTTATGTCAATCAATGGAATCGTTGTATCTGCTGGCATCGCTTTTGGTAAAGCACTGACTATCACCACCCAACTACCACCACTGGATTTTAAACTGCTTTCTCTTGAACAAATTGACCAACAGCAACTACAGCTAACACAAGCCATTACTCATCTCGTTGCTCATTTACAACATTGCCAACATCATCTGTGTCCAGATTGTGATCATTTCCAACTTATTGATAGCGACATAATGCTGCTCGAAGATGAGGAACTACAACAGCAACTACATCAACACATAAGTCAATTTAGAGTCTGTGCCGCCGTTGCGGTTGATCGGATTTTTAATCAGCATGCAGCAGAAATGTCGGCTTTAGATGATCCTTATCTGGCTAATCGTAGCGGCGATATTATTTGCTTAGCTAAGCGCTTAACGAGTGCATTACATGGCCATTTACAATGGGATTTATCTACCCTTTCAGAAGACACCATATTACTGGCTGATGACCTAACTCCCGCTGAATTTGCCATATTACCATTAACTCACATTACTGGGCTTATTCTCGAATCGGGCGGCTTAACAAGTCACACAGCTATTTTGGCTCGAGCGGCAGGTATACCAGCATTACTTAATTACCAATTCTCACAAATAAAAGATGCGATTGAAGATGGTACACAAATCGTTTTAGATGGGATGTCTGGTGAGTTACATATTGCCCCGTCAGTTCAACTTTTTGATCAACTAAAGCAAAAACAACAACAAGAATTGCTGCGTCGCCAGGCATTAATGATTTATAAAGATCAACCCAGCCAAACGCGTGATGGTCATCAAGTCACTTTGCTGGCCAATGTGGGCAACTTGAATGAAATATCTCATGTAACCGATGTGGGTGCTCAAGGCATTGGCCTGTTTCGGACCGAATTCTTATTGATGAATGCCAAAGCTCTACCAAATGAGCAGCAACAATATAAACTCTATAGCGATGCGCTTCATAGCTTACAAGGTGAAATACTGACCATTCGCACCTTTGATATTGGCGCTGATAAAGAAATACCTTGCTTGGCGCAAAACAACGAAGAGAACCCCGCACTCGGCATCCGTGGTATTCGCTATAGTTTGGCGAATCCAGACACCTTTATCACTCAAGTAAAAGCAATACTTCGGGCAGCTAAGCATGGCCAAGTTCGATTAATGTTCCCCATGGTTAGTCAGGTAGAAGAACTTGAGGCCGCCTTTTTACTAATTGAACATGCTAAAGCAGAGTTAAATCAACAACAAAAAGGCTTTGGTAATCTGAGTTATGGTATTGTCGTTGAAACCCCTGCTGCTGTATTAAACCTACCAAGTATGTTGCCACTGCTTGACTTTGTTAGTATTGGCACCAATGACTTGACCCAATATACTTTAGCTGCAGACCGCACTAATCCGCATTTAGCAAAGCAATACCCATCATTGTCACCCGCTGTTATCCAATTAATGGTCATCACCATTAATCACTGTAAACAGGCTAACGTTAAGGTCTCTTTATGTGGTGAACTTGGTAGCGATCCTCAGGTCTTACCTCTATTAGTTGGACTTGGACTTGATGAGTTGAGTATTAATCCGGCTAATTTATTAGATGTAAAAGTGGCTCTGATTGAAGGGAATTACACTAAATTTGTTAACCATGCACAACACATCGCTTTGTTAACTCGTATTACTGATATTCGTAAAGCCATTAACGTTTTTGCACTCGATGGTGATTAATCTCACGAATAAAGTTGGTAAAGTTTGCAGAGCCGTTTACAATTAACCGCATAAAAATATTAATAAAAGAGGCTAGTTCTTATGGGATTTTTAAGCCGTATTCGACGACTTATTTCAGGTCAACCACCATTAACAGGGGGTATCGCTATTTATGCCCCCGTATCGGGTGATATTGTTGCAATAGAAAAAGTACCCGACGTAGTATTTGCTGAGAAAATTGTTGGTGATGGCATTGCTATCGACCCTAAAGGCGAATTTATTGTCGCCCCAATTGATGGCACTATCGGTAAAATTTTTGAAACTAATCACGCATTTAGCATCGAATCACCGCAAGGACTAGAATTGTTTGTTCATTTTGGTGTTGGCACTGTTGAGCTAAGGGGCAATGGTTTTAAACGTTTAGCCGAAGAAGGCCAACAAGTTAAAGCGGGTGAACCTATCTTATCATTTGATTTGGCTTATTTACGCGGTAAAGTTGACAGCCTGTTAACCCCTGTGGTGCTGGCCAATATGGAAGATGTTAAACAATTAGATAAGGCTCAGGGTAGTGTCATTGCTGGTAAAGATATTATTTTTACCGTGCAAATGTAATTTTACTCAGAGTAACTCTATTTGTGGGGCATAATTAACCACTTTATTTACCTCGTATAGCCAGTGGTTATTGCCAATGCTTAGCGACACATTAATATGCAACCTCAGGCTTAAGTTAGCCTAGGTTGCATATTATGAAATCTTTTCAAAACACCTTCTTCAGCTTGTTCAAGCCGCTTCACAATGCCACAATGTTAATATTATCACGGTTAACTAAGGCTGCTTTTTCAGGCTCATCTTGAGAGCTAAATCTTAACGTTACAATCCAATAGACATTAATGGAGTACTCTTTTGACTTTATATGGCATAAAAAATTGCGATACCGTTCGCAAAGCGCGCAAATGGCTTGAAGCCGAAAAAATTGAATACACATTCCATGATTTCCGTGAAGACGGCCTCAGCGAAGCAACCGTTGCACAGTGGGCTAATGTCGTTGGTTGGGAAACCTTATTTAACAAACGCAGTACCAGTTTTCGGGGGTTAACTGACGCCGAAAAAATTGATATATCAGAAGACAAAGCAATTACTTTAATGGTGCAACATCCAACATTGATTAAGCGTCCCGTCCTCGTCAACAACGATAAATTACTGGTTGGTTTTAACCTAGCTCAATACCAAGCGTGGTTCGCATAATGAATAATGATGTAGTTGAATTAGCAAAAGATCTGATATCACGTCCATCGGTAACACCGTTAGATGAAGGTTGCCAAAATTTAATGGCCAATCGACTTGCTGCTATTGGTTTTAATATTGAACCTATGGTGTTTGAAGACACCACCAATATGTGGGCAAGACGGGGAAATAGCGATCCTGTTTTTTGTTTTGCAGGCCATACCGATGTTGTTCCTACTGGCGACCTTAACCGCTGGCACACCCCTCCGTTCGAGCCAACCATTATTGATAATTATCTTCATGGTCGCGGCGCAGCAGACATGAAAGGATCGTTAGCGGCAATGATTGTGGCTACCGAACGATTTATCGCTAAACACCCCAATCACAATGGTTCTATCGCTTACTTAATTACCAGTGATGAAGAAGGTCCGTTTATTAACGGTACCACTCGCGTTATTGATACCCTCGAAGCACGAAATGAAAAACTAACTTGGGCGTTAGTAGGCGAGCCTTCCTCAACACACAAGTTGGGTGATGTGGTTAAAAATGGTCGCCGCGGAAGCTTAACGGGCAACTTAACCGTTAATGGCATTCAAGGCCATGTCGCTTACCCTCATCTTGCCGACAACCCAATCCACAAAGCTATGCCAGCATTAACAGAACTGGCGCAAATGCATTGGGATAGCGGTAATGAGTTTTTCCCACCAACCAGTTTCCAAATAGCTAATGTTAATGGCGGTACGGGGGCATCAAATGTAATCCCGGGCGAGTTACAAGTGATGTTTAACTTCCGTTATTCTACAGAGGTCACCGCAGAAGATCTCATTAAGCGAGTGGTGAGTATTTTTGATGCCCATGGCTTAGATTACAATATCAATTGGGTTTTTAATGGCTTACCTTTTTTAACGGGTGATGGCCCACTCCTTGATGCCACGCGCGAGGCGATTCGCGAAGTGACCGGTTATGAAACCGATCCGCAAACCTCTGGAGGCACTTCAGATGGACGCTTTATTGCGCCAACTGGTGCGCAAGTATTAGAATTAGGCCCGGTAAATGCCACGATTCATAAAGTTAATGAGTGTGTCAACGTGACCGACTTAGAGATATTAGCTAACTGCTATGAACGCATTTTGGAAAAGCTTCTGTGCAAATAAACCCACAACAACCCATAGTTGATATACCAAATGAACAAGCTCAACTGTACGGTTTAGGTGACCGCCATTTGGTTACCATTGGGCAGTATTTACTTGAACAACGTACTGCAGTTGCATTTACACAACTACAAAATGCTGCATTAGTGGCAGGATTTGATGTGCAAATATGTTCGGCATATCGGCCGTTTGATCGCCAATTGAGTATTTGGAATGCTAAAGCAAGTGGTCAACGTCCGTTACTTGATAGCACTTCAAATCCGTTGGAGTTTGCTGCGCTCACGCCCCAAAAACTGATTGATACAATTTTGATATGGTCTGCATTACCCGGTGCATCTAGGCATCATTGGGGAACAGACATTGATGTATATGATGCTAATTGTATTAATCAAAAAAAATTACAATTAATTACTGCAGAATACACAAATGATGGCCCTTGTGCTCCATTGCATCAGTGGCTTGGTATACATGCGCCTAAATTTGGATTTTATTTTCCTTATCAACCGCATTTAAGCGGTGTGAGCCCAGAACCTTGGCATATGAGCTATTTTCCAGTCGCTAATCAATTGTTAGCTCAATTTAGCGCAGTGGAATTAGCAAAAGTATTGTCTGCTGCAGAAATATCATTAAAATCACCATTACTTGAACGACTAACCGAGTTAGTTAATCATTACGTTTTCTTTGTTGCGCCCTCTCCGACTTAATGTCTGCGCGTACATTCCTTTATATGAGTCTGTTATGCCTACTTTAATGCTCCATAAAATAATTGATAACCAACCTTTATATTACTCAGATGAAGGCCACGGGCCTGTTATTATTTTCTGCCATGGCTTACTCACTAGTAGCACTATGTGGCGTTCACAAATCAATACGTTATCATCACAGTACCGTTGTATCGCCATCGACTTTTGGGGTCATGGTCAAACCACCACTATTCCAGAGACCACTCAAAATTTACAAGATGTAGCACAACAGGTATTAACCTTGATGGATCTGCTTAACATCAAATCGGCCGCTATTATAGGTCATGGTAGTGGCGGAGCCATTGCTGCAGAACTTGTTTTATACGCACCGGTGCGTATTAATGCGCTGATAATGCTTAACAGTTTTGTCGGATTCGAACCGCAAGTTAATTGCGTAAAATACCAAGGGTTAATGGCGCAAATTGCTAACGAGCAAACCATTTCAACAGCGCTTGCACACATTATTAGCCCGTTGTTTTTTAGTAAAGACATTGAACAGTTAATTGACCAAGACGCGAAGCTTGATGCCGTGGTAGAGCAATTCAGAGTTGAATTAACCACTTACTCAAGCGCACAAATAACGGTGTTACTTAAATTTGCGAATATGGCTATTTTTAAACGTGACACTCTCGAATTTGTTGAGGCTCTCACCTTACCCACCTTAGTTGTTGCGAGTTTGAGGGGGTATTTACGTACCGCACTTGAAAGTTATTTAATGCATGACTCAATCGATGGCAGCCAATTATTGAATATTGAACAAGCTGGTCATTTAGCTAACATCGAAAAATCCAACCTTTTCAATCAGCATCTTATTGATTTTTTAGATAAAATTAATTTTAATTAATCACGCCAATGGATAGACCAGATACGCCAACATAGCTGATATACTCGTACAAAATGACATATTGGCTGTAATTCCTTACAGGCAAACAACGACCTAATTCGAGCACCAATGAAACTTCTTAAACCATTATTTGATAATAATCGCCGTTGGGCTGAACGGATCAATAAAGAAGATCCAACCTTTTTCGAACAATTAGCCAAACAACAAAACCCTGAATATCTGTGGATTGGTTGTTCCGACAGCCGGGTGCCTTCTAATCAAATTATCGACTTGTTACCCGGTGAAGTTTTCGTTCATCGTAATATTGCCAATATGGTCATCCATACTGATTTAAACTGCTTATCTGTGCTGCAATACGCTGTCGATGTGCTGAAAGTAAAGCATATTATGGTGGTTGGACATTATGGTTGCGGTGGTGTGCGAGCAGCAATGAATAAAGAGCGATTAGGGTTAATTGATAATTGGCTTGGCCATTTACGTGACATATATCGTATTCACGAAGACGCGCTTGAATCGATGAGTGAACAAGCACGTTTTGATCGCCTATGTGAGCTTAATGTAATGGAACAAGTGTCAAATGTGGTATCGACCAACATCGTTCAAGAAGCATGGGATCGTGGTCAAGAGGTAGCAATACATGGTTGGATTTACGGGATTAATAATGGATTACTCACAGATTTAGATGTAACCATTGACCGTATTCATGGCCGAATTTTTGTATAACTGTTCATTCTATCTCCGCTTACACTTTTATTAGGCCTGTTATTTAACAGGTCTTTGTTTGTTGTCATTAAAAATATGCAATAAAAGTCGCGAACCACCACTGAAGAACGTTATAATCATCGCGTTTATTTAGCGCTACTATGCGCAGAATTTTTAGGAGATTATTTCCATGCCTGGTTTTGAATTATTTGGTCCTGAAGAGAAGCAGGAAGTTGCTGACGTAATGGAGAACGGTTTTACCTTCCGTTATAACTTCGACCATATGCGCAATGATCGTTGGAAAACCCGCGATATGGAGCAACTGCTTTGCGAAAAAATGAACGTAAAACACGCTCATTTAGTATCAAGTGGCACAGCGGCATTACAAACTGCTATGGCAGCAGCGGGCGTGGGTGCTGGCGATGAAGTTATTGTTCCTCCTTTTACCTTTGTCGCCTCTGTTGAAGCCGTGTTTATGGCCGGTGCGATACCTATTTTTGCTGAAATTGATGAAACATTATGTTTATCGCCAGAAGGCATTGAAGCCGTTATTACACCGCGTACTAAGGCGATAAACCTAGTCCACATGTGTGGCTCTATGGCTAAAATGGACGAAATCAAAGCGGTGTGTAAAAAGCATAATCTACTGATTTTAGAAGATGCATGTCAAGCCATCGGTGGCAGTTATAAAGGCCAAGCATTAGGCACTATTGGTGACGTGGGTTGCTACTCTTTTGACTCAGTTAAAACCATCACCTGTGGTGAAGGTGGTGCAATTGTGACTAACAACAGTGAAATCTATAATCATTCGCACATGTTTTCAGATCATGGTCATGACCACGTCGGTAGTGATCGCGGCGCAGAATCACACCCTATTATGGGTTTGAATTTCCGGATCTCTGAAATGAATGCGGCAATGGGTTTAGCACAATTACGTAAGCTTGATAAAATCATTGCTATTCAGCGTAAAAACAAAAAAACCATTAAAGATGCTATGGCATCTATTGCTGAAATTACTTTCCGTGAAATTCCTGATCCAGAAGGCGACTCAGCTGGCTTCTTAACCTTTATGATGCCAACAGAAGCCCGTGCTCAAGAAATTAATAAAAAGCTGGCTGCCAACAAAGTTGATGGTTGTTTTTATTGGTATATTAACAACTGGCATTACCTTAAAAATTGGAAGCACATTCAAGAGCTCAAAGCTCCTGCAGCGTTACCGATTATGTTAATAGCCGATCGTCCAGATTACACTAAGGTACTGACACCTAAATCTGACGCTATCATGAGCCGTACAATTTCGATGCTGATCAAGTTATCTTGGACAGATGAGCAAATTGCTGAGCGTATTGAAAACATCAAACGTGCTTTTGCCTAGTCTTAATGCCTCTGTGCCAGTAATGGCTCAGAGCACTTTTTACAGTACTTATCTCAATGGAGACTGTTGTAATGAGTTTTAAAAATTTTAAATGTGTACCAAAAATGATCTTCGGCCGTGGCTCGTTTGTGCAACTTGATGTTGTGTTAGGTCAAGAACGTAAACAGGCTAACGATTTTGTGGTCTTTCTAGTTGATGATGTACACCAAGGCAAGCCTCTGGCAGACCGTGTACCCACTAAAGCACACGACCTACTGATTTACGTCAACGTAGATGATGAGCCAACAACTGAACAAGTTGATGCGTTAACCACGCAAGTTAACGCTTTTAACACTACCTTACCAGTAAGCGTAGTGGGTTTAGGTGGCGGCTCAACGATGGACCTGGCCAAAGCTGTATCGTTAATGCTAACTAACCCTGGTAGTTCTTCTGAATACCAAGGTTGGGATTTAATTAAACATCCTGCGGTTCACCACATAGGTATTCCAACAGTATCAGGTACTGGTGCAGAAGCATCACGTACTGCGGTATTGTGTGGGCCAGTTCGTAAACTAGGACTAAACTCTGACTACACTGTGTTTGATCAAATTATTATGGACTCTGAGTTAATTGCAGGGGTTCCAACTGATCAGTGGTTCTATACCGGAATGGATTGCTTTATTCACTGTGTAGAATCATTGCAAGGTACTTATTTAAACGAATTTGCTAAAGCATTTGCAGAAAAATCAATGGATTTATGTCGTCAGGTGTTCTTAGACGACCACGCAGATAAAGATGACAAGTTAATGATGGCATCTTACATGGGCGGTATGAGCATTGCTTATAGCCAAGTTGGAGCATGTCATGCAGTCTCTTACGGTTTAGGTTATGTGTTGGGATATCACCATGGTATTGGTAACTGTTTAGCTTTTGACGTACTTGAAGAATTCTATCCTGAAGGTGTAACTGAGTTCCGTAAAATGATGAAAATTCATAACATCACTTTACCTAAAAATATCTGTAAAGACTTACCAGATGAAACCATCGCTAAGATGGTTGCTGTTACTAAGAGCATGGGCCCACTTTGGGACAACGTGTATGGTAAAGGCTGGGAAGAGAAAGTTACCGATGAAATGCTGACTAAGTTATTCCGTCGTATATAATAAACGGTATATTACGTCATAAAGGGCTCTTATGAGCCCTTTTATTTATTGTCTATATTATAGTCACAACCACAAGTAGGTCATATTAATGAATGTTACTCTATTAATCCCGGCACGTTATGGTTCAAGCCGTTTCCCGGGCAAACCGCTAGCCCCGATTAATGGTAAACCCATGATCCAACACGTTTATGAACGCGCTTCTTTAGCCAAAGGCGTCGATAATATCTATGTCGCTACTGACGACGACCGGATTAAGGATGCAGTTGAATCTTTTGGTGGTAAAGTGGTAATGACCAGCCCAGATGCTGCCTCAGGTACCGACCGAATTAATGATGCCATTGAGCAACTGGGTCTGAGTGATGACGATTTAGTGATTAATTTACAAGGCGATCAGCCACTGATTGATCCCATTTCAATTGAGCAAATCATTACCCTATTTGAACGTCACCCTGGTGAGTTCGAAATGGCGACCTTAGGATTTGAAATCGTTGATAAACGCGAATTAGACGATCCGATGCACGTTAAAATGGTGTTCGATAATGACTATAATGCATTGTATTTCTCACGAGCACGTATTCCCTTTGGCCGTGATACTAATGACTATCCAGTTTATAAACACTTAGGTGTTTATGCTTATACTAAGCGTTTTGTGAATGCATTTGCTAAGTTACCTTTAGGCAGACTTGAAGATCTCGAAAAATTAGAGCAGCTACGCGCTCTTGAATATGGCCACAAAATTAAAATTGCGATCAGTGCATTTGACTCTCCAGAAGTCGATACCCCTGAAGATATTCGCAAGTGTGAGCTACGCTTAGCCGTTGACTAACTAACATGTGTTAATCTAGCCGCAGTTGCCCAGCAACACGGCTAGACAATACCAAGCTTAAATAATACCAAGGTTAAACAGGAGTTTACCATGAGTTTAGAAGGCTACGAAGTATGGCTAATCATTATTTTAGTCCTCGGCGTTATTGCGAGTAATATTGCGGTATTGAAATATTCGGCCAAGTTTAAAATGCCTCAATTTGGTGAGCATAAAGACGAAGCCAGTATAGTGGAACCTAAAAGCAGTTCAGAACAGCCTGCTGAGGAACTTAATCAACAACCTTCTAAAGAAGACGACAAAGAGAATAAACACAACACACTATAATTGCCGAAGATCATCTATCCCGGTAATCACTGCAACGATATTATTATATAAGTGCGCCAGCGTACTGAGTTATTGTTATTTATATAGCACTCATTTAGGTGTTTTATCTCATTACATATCGCTACTCCCGCAACAAGCGATGCAGAGCCCTAACCGCATAATAAAAAAGCTAACACCACGATGGCGTTAGCTTTGATTTATATACCTCCAGACCTGCCTAAGACAACATACAACGGCTACTCAGAGTCGAACTTAATTTGTTGTTGCTCTTGGTTATTTGGCCAAGCATTTATTACCGCTTTGACTAGCGATGCTAGCGGTATGGCAAAGAACACGCCCCAAACGCCCCATAAACCACCAAAGACTAATACTGCAGCAATAATAACTACCGGATGTAAATCAACAGCATCAGAGAACAATAGCGGTACCAACACATTACCATCTAATGCCTGAATAATTCCATAACCTAACATTAGGTAACCAAATTCAGCACTAAATCCCCATTGGAAAAAAGCCACTAAGGCAATGGGTAATGTCACCAATGTAGCACCAACATAAGGGATTAAAACAGACAAACCAGTCAGTACACCGAGTAAGGCAGAATACCGAAGTCCCATGATGGCAAAAAAGATATAACTGGCTACTCCAACTATAACAATTTCAATCACTTTGCCACGAATATAGTTAAAAATTTGTTGATCCATTTCAAACCATACTTTGCGTGCTAAACCACGGTTCGTTGGGAAAAAACGTTTACTGCCATTGAGCAAAAACGCTTTATCCTTTAAAAAGAAAAAGACTAATAAAGGCACTAAAATCGCGTACACCATCAGCACTAATAATGATGCAGAATAACCTAAAATTTGTTTACCTAAATCAATAAGGTGCTGAGTATCAAGCATCTTGTTGATTTCTTCCATCATCGAATCAAGTTGCGGAGCACTTACAAATTGAGGGTAATCGGCACTAAACTCTCTAACGATTAACATGCCCTTATCGATCATTGAGGGTAAATCGGTGACCAATGACACCCCTTGACGCCAAATACTCGGTACCAAGCCAAACATCAAAATGATCATTAAGCCTAAAAAGACTACCAACACAATCGAAGCCGCCATCGTTCTACTTATCCCCAGGCGCGACATTTGTGCTACTGGCCATTCGAGTAAAAAGGCTAATACTAAAGCAACCAGCAATGGCGCAAGCAATCCGGAACCAAAGTACAATGCAAGACCGATCCCAATAATGATAAACATTAACGTTATGGCTTGTGGATCACTAAAGCGGGTTTTGTACCAATCAGTTAAAAATTCCAGCATTAAAAAACCTTTTATATGAACAATATCAATTTCTTTTGGTGATGATAAATGATAAACAATGCGGTTGATCTGCAATGATTTCAATACCAAAACCCATTTTTTTTATCAACAAGGGAACATCTCGGCGCGAACCGGGGTCTGATAACAGAACATGTAATTTTTCATCCATATCCATTTGCTTCAATAAAAGTTTTACTTTTACCAAAGGATAAGGACAAACATAGGGTGTTAAATCAATTAAAATCATTATCAACTTGCTTTAAACAATCTAGGGCTATTATCCTAGCTTGGACAATAAACCACAAGCAATGTAACTTAAGCAAACTTATTGGTTAAGCTTAAATTTTCGATTCAATCATCATTAAAGGTTTCGCTTGAGCAAATTATCATTATCGACCTTTTCAAAAACACTGGCCGCTAGCGCTATAAGCGTGTTATTTGCCGCCAGTATTGGCCACAGTTTTGCTAATAATGATCTACCGGATCTTGGCACCGCAGCGGTCAATACTTTTAGTTTAGAAAAAGAAACCGTTTACGGTGACGCTTATATGCGCGTTATTCGCTCTTCTGCACCCGTTCTTAGTGATCCGGTGCTAAGCCAATATCTATCAGAACTAGGTAATAAGCTAGTTGCTAATGCCACTGGCGTAAAAACGCCGTTTTATTTCTTTTTATTGCGCAATGATGAAATTAACGCCTTTGCATTTTTCGGTGGTCATGTTGGCGTGCATACTGGCTTATTTTTAAATGCCGACACTGAAAGTGAATTAGCATCAGTGCTCGCACACGAAATTACCCATGTAACCCAACGACACCTTGCTCGCTCACTAGAAGCACAACAAAAGAGTTCGACTGCTACCATTGTGGGCATGCTAGGGGCTATTTTATTAACCATAGCAGCGCCTCAAGCCGGTATGGCGGCATTAGCCACCACCCAAGCTTTAACAACGCAATCAAAAATCAACTATACCCGCTTACATGAAAAAGAAGCAGACCGTATTGGAATGCAAATTCTTGTTGATGCGGGATTTGATCCCAATGCTGCCGCCACTTTTTTTGGTCAACTGGCTATTCGCTATCGTTTTACCACTACGCCACCGCAAATGTTACTGACACATCCGTTGCCAGAGTCTCGTATTACCGAGGCGCGTAACCGTGCGGCTCAGTACCCTAAACATAATGTGCCTAACAGTTTAAACTTTCAGTTAGCAAAAGCGCGTATTCAAGTGCGTTTTTCCAGTTTTAGTGATGATGCCGCGTTATCTTTATTTGAACAACAGCTGAAAAAGAACGAATACTCTTTCAAAGAGGCCGCTCTTTATGGCAAAGCCTTAGCCCTTTTCCGGTTAGAAAAATTTGCTCAAGCTGAAGTGATTATTGATGATTTACTAAAACAAGATGATAATAATCTGTTCTACATCGACACCAAAACAGATTTGTTAGATCAGAAAAAAGATTTTGCAGGCGCAATAGCATTATTAGAAGCTCAGCGAAAATTGAAACCGACCTCGCAAGTGGTCAACACAAACTTAGCTAATATTTATGTTCAGGCTGATCAGCCTAATAAAGCCATCCCACTTTTAGAAGAACTAATATTTTTTGATAAGCAGAATATGCTGCCATATCAAATTATGGCCGACGCATACCGTAAATTGGACAATAAAGCGCTTGAGTATTATAGCAATGCTGAACTCATGGCCTTATCTGCTAACTATAAAGGAGCAATCGACCAACTCAATTATGCTTATCGCTACTCTAACGGCCAAACGTTACAACTGGCACGAATTGAAGCGAGAATAAGGCAATTTAGACAAGCAGATAGGGCAATGGAAGAATTAAAATAGCCGTGATTATCTAACCTTATAAGTGATTCTTTGATAGAATAATGGCAAACAATAAATCAACTTATTGTTTGCCATTTTTTAATGACGGACTTTGACTATGAAAACAGTAAAAACGACAATTTACCATAACCCACGCTGTTCAAAAAGCCGTGAAACGTTAGCATTACTGCAAGCAAATAACGTCGATATCACTATCATTGAATATTTAAAGACGCCCCTTTCTGCCACTGAAATTCAAACGATATTACAACAACTAGGCTTAACAGCTCGCCAGTTAATGCGTACTAAAGAAGATGAATATAAAGCTCAAAACTTAGCTGATACATCATTATCTGAAGATCAACTTATCGCGGCTATGGTGACAACACCTAAATTAATCGAACGACCTATCGTGTTAGCAAATAATAAAGCTGCCATTGGTCGTCCACCTGAAAATGTTCTTTCTATTCTGTAACGAGTAAAACAATGACTTCTCAAACCTTGTTTCAACTTAGCCGTATCGGTTACCTTGCGTTACTCCTGTTGCTTAGCGGCTGGTTTATCCAACAAGGTATCAACGGGACTTACTCGCTTGGGTTCAGCCTAATATGGATTGTGCCTTTACTGTTGCCACTCAAAGGTGTGTTAACTGGCAATCCATATACCTATGCCTGGGCTAGCTTTGTTCTGTGTGTGTATTTATTGCATGGATTAACCCTTGCTTATGTCACCACTGATGCGTTGGTATTTGCACTGATTGAATCAGTATTGATTTGTGCTTTGTTGGTGAGTTTTCCATTCTATGCTCGTAAACGCGGCCGGGAGCTAGGATTAGGGTTGAAGAAAAAGTCTGAACAACAATAGGGTATGTTGAACTTTTCTGGTTGAGTTTAGTTCGAGTTTAAAACGTTTTAATCGAGGCGAATGCATGGATGTCTAATCATCTGAGCAAAATGCACTCAACAAAGAGAAAAACGTTTTGGCCGAACCCTTCGGCCAGCATTTGTTGACCATTTTTATTGCTTTATCGACTATTTATGTAAAATAACTACACCTCAAAGTCTCTGCCTCGCTGTTATATATGTTAAAAATGGTCAGCAATTTGCTGCAAAAATAAACTTTAAAGATCAACACCCCCTATATTAATGCCTGTTTAATTGATTGTATATAAAGCGCCTTATGGCGCTTTTTTGTTTATTGCATTTAATAAACAGTGCGTGTTAGGTTGGTGTGTTAACAAGATGTTATATAAGTGTATTTTATAATTCTAAAAAAATAAACATGGAGTCGTTTAATGAATGCATCGCGTAATGTAGGCTTTTACAGTCTTATAGCCAGTACCATATTAGTCAGTGCGTGTGGCAGTGACTCTTCCGATGATAATTCTGGAATACCATCCTCTTCAGCTTTTGAGATCTGCAGTGACAATTCAAGCAAAAATTTAGTATCCACCGATTCTGAACTGGTTTTTATCGTTGAACAAAATTATGCCGCCAATAGACCTGGCAGTATTACCGCGTCAATAGCCGATCAAAATAGTGCCGGCCGTACGTTTCTATGGCAACAAGTCTCAGGTCCTAGCCTTGAGTTAGCCTCAGTGAATAGCCCAGTATTAGCCTTTACACCCAGCAGTAACGATAACTACAGTTTTAAAGTGACGGTAACAGGCGGTTCGAGCAATTATGAAGAGGTAGTGTCAATAACCGCTGACTCTACAGATAATATTTTACGGATTAACAATGACCATCAAATGGTGGCAAATATAGATGCTAGTTTAAGAATTCAAAATATAAATGGCCAAGTACCCACAGATATCAGCTGGTGCATATACCCAAACATCGACAACGTTGGTTTTAATAGTGTCGATTTAACTGACCTTAATCGACCACTGTTTAACGCACCAGACGTAAACAGCGACCAACTTATTAGCCTAAAAGCCACAGCAACCTTTGACGGCCAAACAGTCAGTGATGATGTACATTTACTTGTCACAAAAGAGCAAGCTATCCCATCGAAGGCTTACTATAATTACCCTCTCGCACGAGTACATCCCTACAAAGCAGATTCAGCTTATGCCGATAACCTTGTTAACTGTACTTACTCTAACCAGCAAATTGACCCATGTAACATCCTCAACGAACTGCCATTTATTAGTCAAGACAGTCAGCCAGACCCGATTGATACCATAATGGACAGAGTCGTAGTGTCCCACGACTGGATGGGACAGAATTTTGAAACTTACCTTCGTGCACAAACAAACACTGACTTTGTTGAGCTATTACAATCAGTGACTGCAGTCATTATTAGTTACGATATCAGGCCGGCTTATTATTCGGGTTATATCGGAGCCATATATCTCGACCCTGAATATTTATGGCTGACGTCTGCCCAACGTGACACCATTAACGAAACACCAGACTATCGCAGCAGTTTTGGTGAAGACTTGAATTACTTATCTCCATATCGTTATGTTAAAAATAATGCGTATGCAAGTGAATATATAGAAAAAGGAAACCGTATAAACCGCAGTAAGGATAATATGTCTTCTAATCTAGCAAGGCTCATGTACCACGAACTGGCTCATGCAAATGACTATTACCCGCAAAGCATGCATGCCAATATTCAAGGGCCAACATTAAAAGACGAATTTAATCTTCGTGAAAAAAATAATGCAATGACGTCTGATCAACTTAACATCCGTTATCCATTACTCAGTGATGAAATGTATGGCCTTGCTAAGGTTCAACACTTAGGGGAATCTGCAAACAGTACTCAAAAAGCGTTTAGTCCCAGTGATGTCGCTGAATTTTTTGCTAATGATTTAGCCAATGATGATTATGCTTACTCGTCAAAACGTGAAGATGTTGCCATGCTGTTTGAAGAAATAATGATGAGCCATCGCTATGACACTTTACGTGATATCGCCATTACAGATAAACCAGAAGTACAAACAAGCTCAACCATTACTGTTGAATGGGGAGTGCGCGGCCGAATTGGACAGGCTGAATTGCGCGATCGCGCCAGCTACGTTCTCGGACAAATGATGCCCGATATTAACACCCAACTCGTGATGGACGGTTTACCGGAGCCTGCTGCGTTAGTGAAAGGCCAAACCTGGGCACAAAATTTAGTCTTAACTGCGGATCAGTCTAAATCGCTACAAAAAGTCTCTAACCAGTCTGATGACACTGTCATTGATAATCGACCATTGCAGTTTAGTGGCGACCAACATGCACATTAGTCACTCCCTTAGATAAACAAAAACGCCAAATGAATTCATTTGGCGTTTTTTATTGTGTTTGATTTGGCTTAGTGAGTTACCGCTTCCGAAATCAAGTTCTTAAGCTAATATTTAAAATTGATTCAAAGGCTAAGAAATCGAGATTGACTTTATAACCTCAGCATTTCTTTTATAAACGGAATCGTTAGTTTACGCTGATGTACCATAGAAGCTTTATCAAGTTTATCGAGTACATCAAACAGGGTGCGTAAATCACGCGCCATACGCGTCAGCAAAAAGCGTCCGACGTCATCGGACAACTGCAAACCACGCATTGCCGCTCGGCGCTGCAACGCAAGTAGTTTTTCATCATCAGCCATTGGTTGCAGTTGATAAATTAATCCCCACTGCATACGAGAAACTAAATCGGGTAATAAAAAACCGGTTTCAGATGGTGAAGCTTTACCGCTAACAATCAAACGGCAATCCTGTTGTTCCGCAATACGGTTATATAAATGAAAAATGGCCTCTTCCCACACAGGATGACCCGCTATCGCTTCAATATCATCAATACAAATCAAGTCAAGGGATTCTAGACCCTCAAATAAAGCCGGTGAAATACTCGCGTGGATACCGAGTGGGATATATAAAGTACGACGTTCTAAATCATTGGCATGAGCACAAGCAGCATGCATTAGATGGGTACGGCCTGACTTTTCAGGACCATAGAGATATAAAGAAGAAGCCAAATTCCCTTCAGCACTAGCTTGAAGTTTCTGGATCAATTCGTCATTACCCGAAGCAGGGTAATAACTTTGAAAAGTTTCATCGTCAGGTAAATAAACGGGTAAAGATAATTGTCTTGGTGAGTTTTGTGTCACTCAGATAGGTCTCAAAATCATAAACGGACTAACGTCATTATACCTAAGTGATTCTATTATGCGAGTTTAGGTAAAAAACCGACATAAAGACCGTCTTGGTATAGCATTTTACGCTGTACGTTAACGCTGTACAGCGCACTGGTTAATAATACTTATTGGCCTAACCATTGATAAATCAATTTAGGTTTACTATCACTGGTTTTAGCTTCATAAAATGAATCTACACTGCCAACAGTATCTAATTGCGATAAACGACTATCAATATTAAGCAGTCGTTGCAAATCATCTACACTACTGAATAGCTCTAAAGTATAAGTGGCAGAGTCACCTTTAAATTGACTCAGGTTAATCGACTTTACGGCACTGAGTTGACGAAGGTAGGTTTCAATATGTACTACTTGAGTCATATTATTTAAGCCCGTAAAACTAACTTGTGTCGCAACATCACTGCCAGTAGAGGCAATAGCAAACTGGCTAATATAATAATCAGCCAAAATGTTCATCATACGCTTAGTTGCTTGCTGATAATCAGCAGCGTCACCCTGTTGTGAAATTAAAGCCTGTAACACACCATTGGTTGTATTTTTATCAAATAATTTAAGCGTGTAATGTAGATTACCGCCTTGAGTGTCCACGTTAGCAATAGCAAAGTAATCCGCTTGGTAACGCATTGATGCTTTAGCTAACACATCAGTAAACATCCCTCGCACATCATTGATACTCACTTGCATAACATCATCTAAATCCATAATAGGCAGTAATAATGGAATGCCTTTGTTATTAGACTCTTGAGTTAATTCAGCACGAATATCTGCTGCAGAACCATCAGCTAGAATAGTGGGTTCATTATTTTCATCAACAGACATCCATAATAACGTTAATGGGCGTTGGCTGCCCCACACAGGTAAGCCAGCTTGACGTAGCGTTGAAATCACCCGTTGGTGATCAAAACTGGCTTTTAGCATTAGCTCACCATTTTGTTCATAATACCCATATTGCGTTAAAATAATTTCAGGAGTATTAATTTGAGCTTTAACTAATGGGTTTAACACCACACTAGGCAGACCAGAGTTTTTTAAAAAAACGGCAGCTAGAGCCTCTTTAAGGGCATTATTTTTAACATCGTTCGCTCGTGAACTCACCGCAATATCGGCTTCATCGAGCTTACCGACTTCAGCAGCATGTACAGTCGCAATAGTAATGAGTGCAACCAATGGTAAAGCAATGAGATTAATTAGTTTTTTCAGCATCTGATAACATAAACGCAGCAAATAAAAGTAATCAAATTATATCATAATAAATTTCTATCGAGTAATGGATAACGCAAACTCTTTTTTGTATCGATATATTGAAGGAGATGCGTTGATTTTTCACATTAAATGTTCAGGCGTTTACTGCGGTTTTATTCAAGACAGTGATGATGGCATTTAGCGATGCTAAATGAGTAAGCAAAGATGCAGCAATTTATACCAAGGACAGGCCGGTTTATCTCAAATCAATATTTACAGCAACCGATTAACAAGCCCTCACTATTGTAGCTATATCAAATAACAATAATCGCTACAGCGTCCTCAAAGTTGTTATGCATATGATCGCTTTTATGTGACAATTCGCGCCGTTTAATCACACGCTAACTTTCTAAATACTGATGGAGAACAATATGAAACGCGTGTTAATTCCGCTTCAAGGCGCACAAATGTTATTTGTCGCTTTTGGTGCGCTAGTGTTGATGCCGCTCTTAACCGGCTTGGACACAAGTGTTGCCTTATTTACTGCCGGTTTCGGTACCCTTCTGTTTCAATTGGTCACTAAACGCCAAGTCCCTGTATTTCTTGCTTCTTCCTTTGCTTTTATTGCCCCCATTTTATATGGCGTACAAACATGGGGTATTCCAGCCACCATGGGCGGTTTAATGGCGGCGGGGGGGTCTATATGCTACTGGGTTTAACCGTAAAACTGCGTGGTACTGGGTTTATCCACATGCTATTACCTCCTGTTGTTGTTGGCCCCGTGATTATGATTATTGGTTTGGGCTTAGCGCCAGTTGCAGTCAATATGGCATTAGGCAAAAGTGGTGATGGTAGCTTAATCATCGTTGAACAAA
This sequence comes from Shewanella livingstonensis, assembly GCF_003855395.1. NCBI lineage: Bacteria > Pseudomonadati > Pseudomonadota > Gammaproteobacteria > Alteromonadales > Shewanellaceae > Shewanella > Shewanella livingstonensis. The sequence continues at coordinate 3,021,594 of NZ_CP034015.1, forward strand.
ATATTGCACTAACGATTTCTCTTTGTGCATTAATGACCACCATAATAGTAGCAATTTTTGCTAAAGGATTAGTACGTTTAATGCCCATCCTTGCTGGTATTTTAGTTGGCTATGGCATTAGTTTAGCTTTTGGTGTTGTTGATTTTACCCCTGTAAGCCAAGCTGCTTGGTTAGCCATGCCAAACTTTGTCGCCCCTGAGTTTAATTGGCATGCGATTTTATTTATGATCCCTGTGGCTATTGCGCCAGCCGTTGAACACATTGGTGATATTTTGGCTATATCTAATGTCACAGGCAAAGATTATTTTAAAAAGCCCGGTTTGCATCGCACCCTTACCGGTGACGGTATTGCCACCATTGCAGCGGCAGCATTGGGGGGTCCCCCTAATACTACCTATAGCGAAGTAACAGGTGCAGTGACACTGACTAAAAGTTTTGATCCACGCATAATGACGTGGACAGCTATCACCGCAATTACATTAGCCTTTGTTGGCAAGCTTGGCGCTGTGATGCAAACTATCCCCGTACCCGTAATGGGCGGCATTATGTGTTTACTATTTGGATCAATTGCAGCAGTGGGATTAAATACCTTAATTCGTCATCAAGTTGATTTATCTGAACCTCGTAATCTTAGTATTGTCGGGGTAACGTTGGTATTTGGTATTGGCGGAATGGCCTTTGGTATTGGCTCGTTTAGTTTAACCGGGATCAGTTTGTGCGGTATTGTCGCTATTTTGATGAACTTGATCTTACCTGCCGTGAAAAAACCACAAGCAGAAAAGTAACTTTATGTAACCGCAAGAAGTAACACTGCGTTGTAAGTGATCGTTTTAAAACGATATAAAAAAGCCCCAATAACCTTTAGGCTTGGGGCTTTTTATTAAGTGCCTTAGGCACTCAATTATATGTCATTATTCTGCTGCATCTTCAGTACGAAATTTATCTGCAGTCGCTTTGATGATTGGCTGAAGTTCACCTTTTTGGAACATTTCAGTGATGATGTCACAACCACCAATCAACTCGCCTTCAACCCATAATTGTGGAAATGTTGGCCAGTTAGCAAATTTTGGTAATTCAGCACGAATATCTGGGTGCTGTAAAATATCTACGAATGCAAATTGTTCACCACAATTGATCATCACCTGAGCAACCTGAGATGAAAATCCACAGCTAGGTAGCTTAGGTGAACCTTTCATGTACACGATAATTGGGTTTTCGCTAATTTGCTGCTTAATCTTTTCTACAGTTTCCATTTGATTTCCTAAGTATGACGACTGAACACATTATGCCTATTGTACGACACCTAGACAAAGAACAAAATGCCACAGTTTGTAGGGTTTATCTAAAATCCATAAATTCGATTACTGCAATCCACATAATTCCCTAAACAATGATTCACATCACAAAAATAATCAGTACAATAGCAGTAGAGCAATGTTACCTGATTGGTAAACAAAACGATAACCTGAATCCATGGAGAGATACTAATGGCTTTCGAACTACCAGCATTACCTTATGCAAAGAACGCACTTGAACCACACATTTCACAAGAAACCATTGAGTTCCATTATGGTAAGCATCACAACACATATGTGGTAAAACTAAACGGTTTAGTTGAAGGAACTGAGTTTGCTGGCAAAACACTAGAAGAAGTGGTTAAAACTTCAACTGGTGGTATGTTCAACAACGCGGCTCAAGTTTGGAACCACACTTTTTATTGGAACTGTCTAGCACCGAATGCTGGCGGCGAAGCAACTGGCGATATCGCTGCTGCTATCAACGCTTCTTTTGGTTCTTTTGAAGAATTCAAAGCTAAGTTTACTGATTCTGCAGTAAATAACTTTGGTAGCGCTTGGACATGGTTAGTGAAAAAAGCTGATGGTTCATTAGCAATTGTTAACACTAGCAATGCAGCTACACCGTTAACAGATGAATCTGTTACTATTTTATTAACAGTAGACGTATGGGAACATGCTTACTACGTTGATTACCGTAACGCACGTCCAGAGTATTTAGCTCACTTCTGGCAGCTTGTTAACTGGGAATTTGTTAATAAGAACTTTGCTGCTTAATTTCGATTAACTGCAAAAACTAAAGGAGCCTCTGGGCTCCTTTTTTTTCGGTGTTTACCCACCAAAGATGCGACTCTTTATCTAGCTTTTATTTTATCTACATTCGCCACGTTTGTTCCCTGTTAATTGCTTTATTCAACACTCAAAATCCCCTAGCTTATCAACTCGCCCAAAACTCACTCAGGCTCAACAATGTTATTTCTTCAACATTGGCCACATAAAAAAACCAATCATTATGATTGGTTTTTAGATATGGGTTGATATTCCAAGCCAATAAATTAAACAGTATTATTGTGAATAATTATTGGAATAACTATTGATACATCATTATTTACGACTCATTAAGATTTGTCATGCCCCATTTCAGCAGGTAAATCATCACGTAGCTTTTGCCACATTTTACCGCTTTCGATGCCATTAATACGCATAAGCGAAGGCACATCAGTATAATTTTTATCTTTCGCTAAGGCTTCAAGTTTTAGATAGAAACGCATGGTTAATTCGCGCGCTTCTTGGCTTGAAAAATAGTAACGTCCCACTCGATTATAAAGACCTTTAAACCCATTTAAAATCAACACATACAGAGGGTTACCTGAGGCAAATGCTAATGTATGATGCAGCTTATAATCAAATGCAGCATACGATTCTGCATCATTTTCTAAATTGTTAATACCAGCCAATACTTCAACCACTTTTTCAGGATTGTGGCGAATTGAAGCACGGAAATAAATATTGCTTACGTTACCGCGAGCAGCCATTAGTTGATCGACTAATAATGGAAAACCATCAGGATTCAAATCAGCAATGGTTTCTAAAATATTCAACCCAGACGTTTCCCAAAAATTATTCACTTGGGTAGGTTTACCGTGTTGAATTTTCAACCAACCATCTCGAGCAAGACGTTGTAATACTTCTCTTAACGTCGTGCGAGTAACACCGATAAGTTCAGACAGCTCACGTTCAGCAGGTAAAATTGATCCTGGTGGAAATTTGTTTTCCCAAATGGAACGAACAATATATTTCTCGGCAAAACTCGCTGGCCCTTTGGCATTGATGATCATTAGCCTTCATATCCTATTGCTAAACAATGGCGGAACTATTGCACTGATCATACCAGAGCGGTGGAAAATAAAAACCATTGTTTATCCTCAACCCTCATAACGACTAAATTTTAACCATCAGTATTCTATTCAAACTTCAATAATTGAATAGAAGTCACATTAAATTACTAAAATCATGTACATATGTGGATTAATATCGATAAAATAAAACAAGTTTAGTATATACTCATGTAGCTAGTTTGTTAGTTAGATGTGGTGATTTGGGGAAGAAATATCCATATTACAATTCGATTTTGTTTACGCTACACTAGCAGCGAAAATACAAGAGCCATATAGAGTTTGCCGCATAAATATGTGTGCTAACACATTGTTTGCTATATAAAGACACTATAATTTAACAACAATAAATGGACCGTGATTTTCAATTTGTATCGCTAGAATATTTAGCGCAAATTAATGAAAAGTTGATTTCCATCAAGTTTTTAATATGAAGTTACTTCTATTCTCCCAAATCTGTTGAAAATCATAATGTGTTGCTAGCATCAAAAAATGGTACCAATACTGTAACAATAACAATATCGGAGAGGCTGCTATGCAGGCAACCAAAAGTCAGGCGCTGTTTGTTAACTTTTTAGGTAATTCACCTAAGTGGTACAAATACGCAATTTTGGCATTTTTAGTCATTAATCCCCTGCTCTTTTTCTATGTAAATCCATTTGTCGCTGGATGGGTGCTAGTAGTGGAATTTATTTTCACTTTAGCGATGGCATTAAAGTGTTATCCACTTCAACCGGGTGGTCTTTTAGCCATTCAAGCGGTAGTCATAGGAATGACCTCGCCCTCGCAAGTACTACACGAAATAGAAGCTAATTTAGAAGTACTACTCTTGTTAGTATTTATGGTCGCGGGTATCTACTTTATGAAACAGCTATTGCTGTTTGTATTTACCAAGATGATCACTAAGGTACGTTCAAAAATTATTGTCTCTTTGATGTTTTGTACCGCATCGGCATTCTTATCAGCTTTCTTAGATGCCTTAACCGTCATAGCGGTGATCATTGCTGTTGCAGTAGGTTTTTATTCTATTTATCACAAAGTAGCATCAGGGAAGAATTTTAATGATGGTCATGATCATACCTCTGAAACTACGGAACAGTTAAACAACGACGAATTAGAATCATTTCGCGCATTTTTACGTAACTTACTCATGCATTCAGGTATTGGTACTGCACTGGGTGGTGTATGTACTATGGTTGGAGAACCACAAAACTTAATCATTGCGGCGCAAGCCCATTGGCAATTTGGTGAGTTTTTCTTACGTATGTCACCAGTGACTATGCCGGTATTAGTTGCCGGTATATTCACTTGTTTTCTTGTGGAAAAATTCAAAGTCTTTGGTTATGGCGCACAATTACCTGATGCAGTACATCGTATATTATCTGATTATGCAACGCATGAAGACTCACATAGAACTAACCAAGATAAAATGAAACTGGTTGTCCAAGCCCTTATTGGAGTTTGGTTAATTGCTGGTTTAGCGCTCCACTTAGCTTCTGTTGGTCTCATTGGTTTATCGGTCATTATTCTAGCGACTGCGTTTAATGGCATAACAGACGAACATTCACTAGGTAAAGCGTTTGAAGAGGCCTTGCCTTTCACTGCACTTTTAGCAGTATTTTTTGCCATTGTTGGTGTAATTATAGACCAAGAACTGTTTGCTCCAGTTATCCAATGGGCATTAGGTTATGAAGGCAATATGCAGCTAGTGATTTTTTACATTGCTAACGGCTTGTTGTCTATGGTGAGTGACAACGTGTTTGTGGGTACTGTTTACATTAACGAAGTTAAAGCTGCGTTAATGAGCGGTCAAATCACTCGCGACCAATTTGACTTACTTGCCGTAGCAATTAACACCGGTACTAACCTACCATCTGTTGCGACACCAAACGGTCAAGCTGCGTTTTTGTTCTTGTTAACGTCAGCTATTGCTCCGCTTATTCGTTTGTCTTATGGTCGAATGGTGTGGATGGCGCTGCCATACACTATTGTGTTATCGATTGTGGGTGTGATGGCAATAGAAACCGGCTTCTTAACAGATATGACCAACACGCTGTACGAAACGGAACTGATTATTCACCACTCGGCTAAAGACTTGGGTGGCGCGTCAATGGGCCATTAATTACATCAGCTTATTGGACTTAGCAGATAAATTATTTTAAAGTCTCTATAATTTGTTTAAACACCCTCATTTGAGGGTGTTTTTTTATCTGTTAGTACTTTTATTAGGAACTAAAATTGTCGCAATTACAGCAGTTTTGTCATAGCCGTCTTTCATGGGGGTTATTGTTATTGTCCGCAATAGGGCTAGAGTTAGCGGCACTATTTTTTCAATATGGTATGGATCTCGCTCCTTGTGTAATGTGCATTTACATTCGTGTTGCTGTACTGGGTATTATTCTGGCAGGGCTTGTGGGTATGCTACAACCAAAGATGTGGTTTATACGCTTAGTTGGACTGGCTATCTGGGTAGTATCTGCGGTTTGGGGATTTAAATTAGCCTATGAACTGAATGAAATGCAAGTGAATCCATCGCCTTTTGCAACGTGTTCTTTTTACCCTGAATTCCCAAGCTTTATGCCATTAGACACTTGGTTACCTGCAGTATTTTCGCCTACAGGTATGTGCAGCGACTCGCCATGGTCGTGGTTATCAGTCAGTATGGCACAGTGGATGATGGTTGGCTTTGTGCTTTATGTTGTGATGTGGTTATTGATGTTGATACCGACACTTAAGTCTACAAAATAACCCCGGCACTTGTGGGTAATAATTAAATATAAAAAAGACCTCATTGAGGTCTTTTTTATATTTATGAGCTCGTAAGTCCCACTCAGGTTCATAGATAAAACCGGAGTTAACATCAGATTATTAAAGTAATACTGACATTATATTAATGTGCAGTTATTCGGCATCTAACATCGGCCACAATACAATACAGTCTTCTAAGTACTTCACTTTCATTTCGTTAACCGTTTTACCTTGTACCGAAATACCTGCCGCATGCATGGCATCTTTATTTCCTGTCAGCAATGGATGCCAACTCGGTAAACCTTTGCCGGCGTGCAGACGACGATACGCACAGCTATTAGGTAGCCAAGTTAACTCAGCAATATTATCTGGGGTAATTGCTGTGCATTCAGGAACATAAGTAAAACGATCTGGATAACGACGACAACCGCAACTGTTGTCGTCTAATAGATGACATGCTGCATTCGTATAATAAAGTTCATCGGTTTCATCATCGATAATTTTATTTAAGCAACATTTACCGCAGCCGTCACAAAGCGACTCCCATTGCTCAGATGTCATTTTGTCTAAAGGCGTAGTGGTCCAAAACTGAGTGGTCATTTTATGTCTAATGTAGCTTTTTATAGAAATTTGATTGCATTTTACACTGAATACAGTTCAATTTATTGTTTAATTTTCTCAGAAAGATAGGTTATCGCTAAGGTGTCGTGCAGGGAGTCATTAAACTGATCTAATAAACGAAAATTATTATAAATCAAGTAAAAACGCCCTTTGGGTCCATCTGGCGCAATCAATGACACCGCAATGTCGTTACGTTGTGGTAAATCATTACCATTAAAACGCCTAATACCGTAGGCTTGCCACTGTGGAAAAGTATGATGTGACTGTAAGCCAAGCAAGTTAGGATCTAACATCATCGTCGTTTTTACCTGTCGGCCCCATGTTGCATCGTATTGCCATCCTTGTTGATGCAACATGTTCGCCATCGATGCAAAAGCATCATTCATACTGTTCCACACATCAATGCTACCGTCATTATCAGCATCTATAGCGTATTGTAACAATTGACTCGGCATCATTTGCATCTGTCCCATCGCCCCCGATGAGGAGCTTCGCAACACATCTTCACTAATGCTTTTTTGGTCGATTAACTTAAGCGCGGCAATAAACTCATTAACGTAAAACGCTTCTTTGTCGCCTTTATAGGCGAGTGAAGCGAGTACTGATAATCCAGGGAAACGACCAGGGCGTTCGCCAAAACGGGAATTCATACCCCATAACGCCATCAAAAAACGTGACTGAACTTGATATTTGCGGCTCAATTGGTCTATTTGTAATTCATGTTGTTGAAATATCGCTCTGGCAGTACTCACGGTTATTTCTGGCACAGCTTGAGGAATGAAATCTTCTAATGATATCGATTGGCCTAAATGGGGGTCGAGGTTGGCTTTCTTGAATATTTTAATCTTAGCAATATAACGTTCAGCGGTACGTTGATTAACACCTGCTGCTATAGCACTTTGTTGCAGTGATAACAGATAGTCGGTAAATTCACGATGGCTGTCTTCAGCCATCACGAAATGAGAACAAAAAAAGTAAAAAAATACGCTTAAAATGATTTTTTGAATCATATTCGTCTTAATTACTCCTCTAAGAATGAGCTTATTTCTTAAGAGCTAATTCTTGTTTATGTTGTTCGAGTAAATTCACTTGCGGTGGCGGTATTTGTAAATAATAGCCCTGCTCTACTAGTGCAGACTTTACTTTATCAATATCAGCGATACCTAGGTGGGCTCGTTTAGATAACGGAACAATCATCACGAGTGTAGGATTACCAAACATTTCCATTAATGGTTCAGGAACATCATCAAAAACATCACGTTTTTTGACAAAAAGGTAAGTATCCGCTCTTCGACCGCTTTTATATACTGCACTTATCATTTTAGTGTAAATTTCCAAAGATTCAAACTTGATAGTCAACTAAGCACACTATAACATGGTGACACAAGAAAATAATTGTAAATCAGTTTACCGCTGAAGTATTGGAGAATCACGCCGGGATGGCTAAACAAAATCTCGAATTAAAGGCCACGTCTTTTACATTATCAGTGCTGCATATTAATCATCACGATCTCGATATCATTGCGGCTGAATTAGACAACAAGTTGGCTCAAGCGCCTCAGTTTTTTTTGGGCGCTCCGTTGGTATTAAATTTATCAGCCCTTCAGCATGCCAAGATTGACTTTAATGCACTAAAGCAATTATTAATTGACCGAAATCTTATTATTGTTGGCATTACCGATGCAAGTCCAGATCAAGTTGAACAAGCAAAACTCATGGGTATTGCAGTGGTAAAGTCAGGCAAGCAAGCGCGTAAAGCGGAGCTGCCTGAGCGAGCAACGAAAGTTGTTAAGCAAAATGTGCGTTCTGGACAACAAATATACGCACAAAATGCTGATTTAATCATTTTTGGTGCGGTTGGTAATGGCGCCGAAGTCATTGCTGATGGTAGCATTCATATATATGGTGCTCTTCGTGGTAAAGCCATGGCGGGTGCTGCGGGAGATATTCAAAGTGTGATTATCGCTAACTCGCTAGAAGCAGAATTAGTATCGATTGCTGGACAGTATTGGTTGACTGAACACTTGCAACAATACGACTTAAGCCAAAGAGGTTGTATTCGCCTTGAGGGCGCATCCCTTACTGTTGAATCATTGCCCCAATAACCGGCAAATACAAGGATATAAATATAAATGGCACAAATTATTGTTGTCACATCAGGTAAAGGCGGTGTGGGTAAAACAACATCCAGTGCAGCAATTGCCACCGGATTGGCCTTAAAAGGAAAGAAAACTGTCGTTATCGACTTTGATATTGGTTTACGTAACCTGGATTTAATTATGGGGTGTGAACGCAGGGTCGTATATGATTTCGTGAACGTGATTAATGGTGAAGCCAATTTAAATCAAGCGTTAATTAAAGATAAACGCTGCGACAAATTGTTTATATTACCCGCTTCTCAAACACGCGATAAAGATGCGCTCACTAAAGAAGGCGTGGGTAGAGTGCTTGAAAATTTAGGCAAAGATTTCGACTATATTGTGTGTGATTCGCCAGCGGGTATTGAACAAGGTGCAATGATGGCCCTTTACTTTGCTGACATTGCGATTGTGACTACCAATCCAGAAGTTAGCTCAGTGCGTGACTCAGACCGTATTTTAGGTATGCTCCAGAGTCGCTCACGTCGAGCTGAATTGTCTCTTGAACCGATTAAAGAATATTTATTGTTAACTCGCTATTCACCTGCCAGAGTCAAAACAGGTGAAATGCTCAGTGTTGAAGATGTACAGGATATTCTGGCTATTGAATTACTAGGCGTTATCCCTGAATCTCAATCGGTTCTGAAAGCGTCAAACTCAGGTGTACCGGTTATTATTGATCAAGAAAGTGATGCCGGTTTAGCGTATGGCGATACCGTTGCACGTTTATTAGGCGACAATGTACCGATTCGGTTTATTACAGAAGAAAAAAAGGGATTCCTTAAAAGGATATTTGGGAGCTAATTATGTCGATACTTGATTATTTTAGAAGCAGTAAAAAGCCCAATACCGCATCATTGGCAAAAGAACGATTACAAATTATTGTGGCTCATCAGCGCGGAGAACGCGGTGCACCAGATTATTTCCCAAAGATGAAACAAGAAATCATCGAAGTAATCCGTAAATATGTGCAAATATCAGATGACCAAGTCTCTGTACAGTTAGACCAGAACGATGACAATTTATCAGTATTAGAACTGAACGTTACTTTACCTGATAGTAAGTAAACTCAACTTGGGACAATTTTTTGTCTCTTGAATTGGGATTAAGTCACTCGATATCTCATCACAAAAAGGATACTGGCATTGCTGCAGGTATCCTTTTTTGTTTAATGATTGTATTGAAGCTATGCTAAATTAATTAAACTGAACTTGTTCGAGTAACTCACCCACTAGTTGTCCACGCCAACCCACTAACAGTATTGGTTTAGCTGTTTGCTTGTTGTTGTACAACCATAGTAGAAACTCATGAATATGACGTTTGGAACCGACAAATTCTAATGCAACGTTTTCACGCTCACATAATTCTGTTAATACGATTTTAACTTCTTTAAAAGCAGATTTATAACCAGACTTAAGCGCAACAACATCAACTTCTTCAGGTAAATCAGTTAAATCAGCTGTCGCCATCACTGCTAATAAATCTTTACCGTGTATGCGTTTCTCTTGATCAGTTAAATCATTTAAACTGTTCAATTCTGCTAATGTGGTCGGTTGTTTTTTTGCTAATGCAATTAATGCATGATCTTTAACAACAAAACCTAACGCAAGATTACGACTGACTGCTTTGGCTAAACGCCATTTTGCCAATACTTTTAAATAGGCTAATTGCTGACTCGATAGTTGAAAGGCATTTTTAACTTTAAGGTAGACGCTGTCGCCTTCTGGCAATGACAATCGCCCTTCGGTCATGCGCTGTCCCTCTTCAAACAACCATTCAAGACGATTGTCTGCAGCAAGCTTCTGGTGCAACTGTGGATATAATTGATATAAATAAAACACATCATTAGCCGCATACTGTAATTGCGCATCAGAAAGTGGACGATTCATCCAATCGGTGCGGGATTCACCTTTATCGATCTCAACTTGCAAGCATGCATCAACAAGCTTGGCGTATCCTAAACCATGACCTAAACCAGCAAAACTGGCGGCTATTTGACTGTCAAATAGTGGGCTAGGTTGGCATTCACCATAATGAGCAAAAACTTCAAGATCTTCACTGCATGAATGCACTAACTTAACAATGTTGGGGTCAGTTAATAATTGCCAAAATGGGCTTAAATCGGTAATAGCAACCGGATCAATTAATGCTAAGGTTCTGCCGTCGTAGGCTTGAATAAGACCTAATTTAGCATAATAGGTTCGAGTGCGGACGAACTCAGTATCAAGCACCAATAAGGTACTTTGTTGGTATTGTTCAACTAATGACAACAGACTGGCATCATCACTGATATATTCAAACGTTAACAAAATAGGCTCCGCTAAAAAAAGGTGTGAGCAAGACGATAAGCTGATAACAACCAAGCATAAAAAAGCCGGCTCAGTTGCCGGCTATGATTTTACGCTTTGTTAACTTCATCTCGAAGTTGTCGGCGTAAAATTTTACCCACATTGGTTTTCGGTAATTCGTCTCTAAATTCTACCAGTTTAGGAACTTTATATCCCGTTAAATGATGACGACAGTGCTTAATCAGCTCTTCTTCGGTTAATGACTTGTCTTTTGCGACCACAAAAATCTTCACTAACTCACCGCTGGCATCATTTGGAACCCCAACAGCAGCAACTTCAATCACTTTAGGATGCAGAGCTACCACCTCCTCCACTTCATTTGGGAATACGTTAAAACCAGACACTAAAATCATGTCTTTTTTACGATCCACAATGAAAAAGAAGCCTTTCTCATCCATATAACCAATATCACCAGTGGCTAACCAACCATTTTTATCAATAACATTGGCAGTTTCTTCTGGACGTTGCCAATACCCTTGCATGACTTGTGGGCCTTTAGCATATAACTCGCCAGTTTCGCCTTGGGCTAAGACTTTTGAATCGTCATCGCGAATTTGAATATTGGTAGACGGTGCAGGAAAACCAATAGAGCCATTATAACCACTGAGGTTATACGGACAGCATGTAACTAATGGTGAGGCTTCGGTTAAACCATAACCTTCAAGTAAACGTGTCTTGGTAAGGTTTTGCCATTTGTCCGCGACTGCGCGTTGCACCGCCATACCACCGCCAATTGACAGTTTTAAACCTGAAAAATCAAGTTGAGTAAATTCTTCATTATTAACCAAGGCATTAAACAAGGTGTTAACACCAGTTAATACGGTAAACGGGTACTTTTTCAATTCAGCCACAAAGGCTGGAATATCGCGAGGGTTAGTAATCAGCAAATTTTTGCTACCTTTATGCAAAAAGAGCAAACAGTTAACCGTAAGGGCAAAAATATGATAAAGCGGCAAAGCTGTCACCACAAACTCAGCGCCATCATCAAGCGCTGGAGAATAGGCGCCACTGGCTTGCAGGACGTTACTAACAACATTTTTATGGCTTAGCATTGCACCTTTAGACACACCCGTTGTTCCGCCAGTGTATTGTAAAAAGGCTAAATCATCACCGCGGATATCTGCTTTGATATATTGTAAACGACGCCCTTTAGTGAGCGCATCGCGAAAAGATAATGCATGTGGTAGATGATATTTTGGTACCAGTCTTTTGACATACTTTACTACAAAGTTAACTAAAGTCCGTTTGGGTGCACTTAACTGATCACCAAGGCTGGTAATAATCACCGACTCGACTGGTGTCTGGTCGACCACTTCTTCCAGAGTGTTAGCAAAGTTTGACACCACAATAATGGCTTTAGCACCAGAGTCGACTAATTGGTGCTTTAATTCACGTGGCGTATAAAGTGGATTAACGTTAACAACCACCATACCTGCGCGTAGAATACCAAACAAAGCAATTGGATATTGCAGTAGATTTGGCATCATAATGGCAACACGGTCACCTTTATTTAAATGCAGTTCGTTTTGTAAGTAAGCGGCAAATGCTCGGCTTCGTTCTTCAAGTTTACGATAAGTAATCGTCGCACCCATGTTAATAAATGCAGGCTGATCAGCATATTTAGCTACTGAATCTTCAAACATATGTACTAAAGAACTGAATTGAGATGGGTCGATTTCGGCCGGAACATGTTCAGGTAAATTATTAATCCAAGGCTGGTCCACAAGTGTCTCCTAATAATGCCCACTGTGCTAAGACGTGCATTCCCCGTCAGTGGTAAAATATTTTATTGTCTGCGTATCATTAATATTGTTATCGCAGGCTTTATTATGATGCTTGTAGTGAACTAAATCATACAAGTGTTTTAATTTTTGACCATAATCACATAAATAAACTAAAAATAACAGCGATTTCAGCCAGTGCTAACGGCTATTTAGAATAAATGCTCCAATTGATTCTGCTACCTGATGGGCATTGCCCATATGAAGATGATGGTCTCCGGGTAAATCAATGATGTTAATATTGGAAAACCATTTATAGGCTTGCTCTGTTGATGCGGTTAATTGTTTGTAGCCATCATGGCCGACAATAAGCAAACAAGGGGTATCGCTGTTGGTCATAAGTGCGTCAACTTGTTCAAACGTAAATCGATTAAGCGAATCTAATTTTAATCTCGGGTCACTTCGCCAATGGTATTGTCCATCCGTAACCGCCATATTACGTTTAGTTATAAGTTCACACCACGGTAATGCCAATCCAGTTAATTGATGACGGGCCTGAATAGCAATATTCATAGAAGAGTAAGTTGGCGTGGGTCTGGCTAATTGTCGATTAAAGCGTTGCTGTTGCAATAAGCCTTTGCGTAAGCGATCTTTTGCTTGGTCGGCAGACTCTGATAAAGGTGATAGGGCTTCGATTAATATCAGTTTGTGAATATTTTCGGCAAGACAGGCATTATAAGCCGACGCTATAATACCGCCAAGCGAATGTCCAAGTAGTATAATTGGACCTGTATCTTGTGAAATAGCATGAATTACGGCTTGCAGATCATAAATATAATCAACCCAATGTAATGGATAACGACCCGGGCGATGATCTGACAATCCGTGCCCAGGCCAATCAATACACAGTAATTGAAATTTATTGAATATGTTTTGCTGATCGAGCGCCTGCGCTAGAGGGATAAAACTGTCTGCGTTATCAAGCCAACCATGCAAAGCCAATATCATTGGCTTATCGGCTTGGCCATAACGTTTAGCAGCAAGCGTAATATGAGCCAACGGCAATTGAATTTCTTCTACGTTAACGATCAACATTGTTGGCTCACTTTACAAAAATTATTTAGCGGTTGTTTTGGTAAACTTAAGTGTCATACGATCACTTTCACCAATATCAAGATACTTCTGTTTGTCTTGATCGCCCATCGCTAAACGTGGTGGTAAGGTCCACACACCTTTCTGGTAATCTTTAGTGTCTTTAGGATTAGCATTTACTTCAGAGCTAGCCG